>CAZKPB010000001.1:0-245047 GCA_964554535.1 uncultured Muribaculaceae bacterium
GCTAAAAGGAGGGTTCGAGCGACAACCCGCAGCGAATGACAATTCACAACGACCTTCGGTGCCGCCGGTGCTGCGCGGGGGCTGCTACCGCCGGTGCGGGCAAATCCAGCATAGAAAACGTAAGGCGGCCACGGGAAAGAAAAAACCGCAGAATCACCCACCCGCGGTAGACCCCCCAGACAGGACGCTTACACAGAGTGGCAGGCGTCCGTTGCAGCGAGCCACGCCCACTGAAAAACGCCCGGTGCGCCTGTCCCACCGCCTGCGCATAAGACCACTTCCCCTGGAGAAGGTATACCACACCGGAAAGACAGTCAATTCCCAGACGCAACGCCAGCAAAGTCACACAACGCTTCCGGGGCAGATTCTTGTACAACATATACAGATTGTTGCGGTAATTGAAAAACAACTTCCTGGGCGAATTGTTGGGCAGCGTCCCACCTCCCACGTGCCATACTACGGCCCGGGGAATACACCATACCTGATACCCGTTCAACTGCAACCTCCAACAAAAATCAATCTCTTCCATATGCGCAAAAAACGCCTCATCCAACCCGCCCAGCCGATGATACACCTCCGAGCGCACCATCAGACAGGCCCCGCTGGCCCAGAACACCGGTACCTCAGCGTCATACTGCCCGTGGTCCTCTTCTATCCTGGAAAGAATACGTCCGCGGCAAAAAGGGAAACCCAACCGGTCAATAAACCCTCCACACGCCCCGGCATACTCAAACTGTCGGGGATGAGCCAGAGAAAGCATCTTGGGCATACAGGCCCCCATCTGCGGATTCTCCTCCATAGCCTCGAGCAGCGGCTCCAACCAGCCTTCACCGACCTCCACATCTGAATTCAACAACACATAATACGCCGCTCCCACCTGCCGCAACGCCTTGTTATACCCTCCGGTAAATCCGTAGTTTTTATCAAACGCCAGCACTTGCAACGTAGGATACTTCTCCCGCAAAAACTCAAGAGATCCATCCGAAGAAGCATTGTCGGCTATCACAACGCGAGCCGCCGGAGAAAGCGTACGCGCCAGCAGAATCGGCAGAAAACGTTCCAGAAAATGCTTCCCGTTCCAGTTTAAAATAACTATAGCCACTTTCACCTGCATAACACAAATGTACGGGTTTTTCTTAATTTCGCGGAATGATTCCCATTGAATTACTATCCCCCGCCAAGGACAAAGAGTGTGCCCTGGAGGCCCTGCGCCATGGAGCCGACGCCGTGTATATGGGTGCCACCCGCTTCGGAGCCCGTGCCGCCGCCGAAAACTCGCTGCAAGACATAGAGACCGTAGCGCGCTATGCCCACCTGTATGGGGCCAAGGTCTACATTACCCTAAACACCCTTCTGACCCCGGCCGAGGCCCTGGAAGCGGCCGCCTTGAGCCATGACCTGCAACACGCCGGAGTCGACGCCCTCATTGTGCAGGACCCCCAACTGATGGCCTTGCGCCGCCAGGGCATCCTGGCCCCCCTTACCCTCCACGCCAGCACCCAAATGGACAACCGCACCCCGGAACAGGTCTACTACCTGGAAAAAGCCGGCTACGGGCAGGTAGTCCTGGCCCGGGAACTCAACCCGGATCAAATTGCCCGGATTAGACAAGCCACCACCGTTCCGCTGGAAGTCTTTGTGCACGGTGCCCTGTGCGTCAGCTACAGCGGCCGGTGCCAGCTGAGCGAGGCGGCCTGCGGCCGCAGCGCCAACCGCGGGGAATGTGCCCAATACTGCCGTCTGCCCTACAACCTGGAAGACGCCGACGGCAAAGTGCTCCTGCGCGGACAGCACTTGCTCTCGCTCAAGGATATGGACCGTAGCGCGTCCCTCCAGACCCTCATAGAAGCCGGAGTCAGCTCCTTCAAAATTGAAGGCCGCCTCAAGGACGTGGGCTACGTCAAAAACGTTACGGCTTACTACCGTCAAAAGATAGATCAGGTACTTGACCGTATGGCGGGTGCTCCCTGCAAGGCCTCGTACGGCACCTGTCGATACACCTTTACTCCGGACCCGCAACAGACCTTCCACCGTAGCGGCACCCCCTACTTTCCCGCGGCCGACAACCGTTTTGCCGTGGCCGTCCACCAGTGGGAAACCCCAAAATCCACCGGAGAATACATAGGCACCCTGCGCCGTCTTGTCAGTGGAGGCTTTGAAGTGGACACCACCGCCACACTGCACAACGGCGACGGTCTGTGCTTTGTTAACAGCAGGGGACAATTTGAGGGCCTGCGACTCAACTCGGCCAAAGGAAACCGCGTGTATCCGGCCCGGTGGAGCCGAGGCACCGACACCGCCCGCCTAAGGGAAGGAATGGCGCTTTGGCGCAATGCCAACGCTGCTTTTGACAAGCAGCTGCAAGGCGTCACTGCGCGACGCACCCTGGCGGTGGACGTGCATGTGACTGCCCGGGCGCAAGCTGTTTTTACCGACCAGCGGGGGGTCAGCGTCACGGTGGCCCTTTGCCCGGACGGACCACGGGTACCGGCCAAAAACCAGGTACAGTTGCGCGAAGCACTGCTGGTAAATCTCGGCAAGTTGGGAGACACTCCGTTTCAGTTGCGGCAACTGACCTTTGACAAGGATTTTGACACATTTGTGCCCGTGTCGCTGATGGCGGCGGCGCGGCGACAAGCGGTGGAAGTGCTCGAAAAAACGCCCTTTCCGGCGCCGGAACCTATAACCAACGACCAAAAGGAGCCGACGCCGGAAGAGGCTCTGCCGTCGCCCCCCACAACTCCTCCCGCGTATCCGGCAGACCTGCGCGCCCCGCTGATGGTCTGCAAATACTGCCTGCGTCACGCGCTGGGGTACTGTCCCAAAGGGCCCCAGACGGCCGCCAAAGACAGCCTGTCCCCGGCCCCCAAAAACATTCCCCCCTTCAAGGAGCCGCTGTATCTTGTCACGGGCGAACACCGTTTCCGCCTGCAGTTTGACTGCGTCCGGTGCCAAATGCTGGTTTTATTCCCTTAATTTTTATTTTATTATATTTGCCGATTATGGCAAAAGAAGGAACTCTACTGGTTGTTGACGACAACAAAGGCATTCTGACCGCCGTCAGTCTGTTGCTGGGACAATACTTTGCAAAAGTAATCACCCTATCCACCCCAAACCTTATTCACAACACCCTGCGGGAAAACCCGGTGGATGTGGTGCTGCTGGACATGAACTTTACCAGCGGCATCAACTCGGGCAATGAAGGCCTTTACTGGCTCTCGCGCATCAAAAAAGAAGTGGACCCCACCATTCAGGTGGTGCTGTTTACCGCCTATGCAGACATTGACCTGGCCGTCAAGGGCATCAAGGAAGGGGCCGCTGACTTTGTGGTCAAACCCTGGGAAAACGACAAACTGATCACCTCGCTGCAGGGAGCCTACAACCTGCGCAACAACCGCAAGGAAGTGCAGCAACTCAAAGACATCAAGCGCGAGTTGGTCACCCGGCAGTCCAATATGTTCTGGGGCACCTCGGCCGTCATGCGCTCCCTGGAGGACACCATCAACAAAGTGGCCGCCACGGACGCCACCATCCTCATTACCGGAGAGAACGGAACCGGCAAGGAAGTGTTGGCCACGGAAATTCACCTGCGCAGCCCCCGTAGCCAGGAAATAATGGTCCCCGTAGACATGGGAGCCATCACGGAAACGTTGTTTGAAAGCGAACTTTTTGGCCACGTAAAAGGTGCTTTTACCGATGCCAAGGCCGACCGCGCCGGCAAATTTGAAGTGGCCCACAAAGGCACTCTTTTTCTGGACGAGATAGGCAACCTTCCCCTGCACCTGCAGGCCAAGTTGCTGACCGCCATCCAGACTTGCCAAGTGGTGCGGGTGGGCGGCAATATCCCCATCAAAACAGACATTCGCCTTATTTGCGCCACCAATCGGGACCTGCCCCAGATGGCCCGCGACGGGTCGTTCCGGGAAGACCTGCTCTACCGCATCAACACTATACACATAGAACTCCCCGCCCTGCGTCAGCGCAAAGAAGACATTGTGCCGCTGGCCCGGATGTTCCTGGACCGCTACGCCGCCAAATACCACAAAGAGGGACTCACCCTGACCGCCAGCGCCTGTACCCGCCTGAGCGAATACCCATGGCCCGGCAACATCCGCGAACTGCAACACACTATGGAGAAAGCCGTCATAATGGCCGATGGGAGCACCATCACCCCTTCGTCGCTGTCCCTTTCCAGCACCCCGGTGGCCCCGGCCGGACAAGCGGCCGCACAAGCAGCCCGGGCACAAACCCTAGAAGAAATGGAACGCGAACTCATACGCCAGGCCATGCAGCGCCACGAGGGCAATATGTCTGCCGTGGCGGAACAATTGGGCATCACCCGCCAGACCCTGTACAACCGCCTGAAAAAATTCGGCCTTTAATATGAAGCGCGGAGACAGCACTTACTTTATCATGTGCCTGCCCTTGCTGGTGGTGGCCTCGGGCTACTGCGGCTGGCTGTTCCATCAGGAACGTTTTTTGTCGGGCTGTCTGTTGCTGTTGCTGGTACTGGTGTTGCTTATCTCCTGCATCCGGCTGTTCTACAGCGCACGCAAAAAGACCAGCTTTATGTTCAACGCACTGGAGAACAACGACTTTACCTTCCGATTTCAGGAAGATTTCCGCAGCAATGCGGACCGTATGTTCAACAGCACCCTCAACCGCATTAAGGACATCTTGGCCAAAGCCAAGATAGATGCGGTAGAACGGGAAAAATACTATGAGTTGATTATGAACTGTGTAGACACTGCCATTGTGGTCATTGACCCTATGGGACGCGTCTACCAGACCAACAACGAGGCCTTGCGTCTGCTGGGCGTGCCCACCCTTACGCATATTTCCCAATTGCGCGTCCTGGGACAGAACGTGGTGGACACCTTGCAGCAATCCGCCCCGGGAGACCGCTGCCAGTTGTCTTTCAACAACGAGCGGGGAACCGTGACCCTGGCCATTGCCGTATCCTCAATGAAGCTGAGCGACAAGGACCTGCGCATTATTGCCGCCAACGACATCAATTCCTCGTTGGATGAGAAAGAAATTGAATCGTGGAGCCGCCTTATCCGCGTACTCACCCACGAGATTATGAACTCCATCACCCCCATCACTTCCTTGAGCGACACCCTGCTCAAAATCAACGAGGGCGCCAGCGGCAACGAGCAGATATCCCAGGGGCTGGAAGTGATAGGCAGCACCTCACGCAGTCTGATAGCCTTTGTGGATTCTTACCGCCGGCTCACCCGCATACCCACCCCGCAAAAGCATCCGTTCTATCTGAAGCCGTTCCTGGAGCGCCAGATGAAACTGGTTTTGGGAGACAACGGAGCACAGATTCATTATTCCCTTACCATGTCCGATGACGAACTGCTGCTCTACGGAGATGAAGATCTGTTGGGGCAGGTGGTGATTAACCTTATTAAAAACGGGATGCAGGCGGCCGTGACACACGCCGGGCTGCCCGGTCCCGACAGCGCGGCGGCAGGGGCCCCGGAAAACACAAGCGCCACCCTGAGCGTCCACGCCTACACCAACGCCTCGCAGGAAATACTTGTTGAAATCTCGGACAACGGAGGCGGCATTCCTCCGGAAATCGTACAGAATATGTTTGTCCCCTTCTTCACCACCAAGGACGGCGGGTCGGGCATTGGACTGAGCCTGTCGCGCCAGATTATGCGGTTGCACAACGCCACGTTGCAACTCACCTGCAACACCCCCACGCGCACCACCTTCACCCTCTGTTTCTAACGCTTGCTACGGGCCAGCAGCACACCCGCCACAATCAGTGCCAGCCCTACGGGCGTAGTGGCATAGATGGGTTCTTTCAATATAAAGTGAATAAGAATCAGAGACAAAAACGGGAACACATAGATCAGCGAACTGACCACCGCCGTATTCCGCGCGCTGCGCAGGGCATTGAGCCATAGAATAAAGGGAACGGCCATTTCAAAAAACCCCACATACACCCCGCACCACAAGGCTTTTGGCGGCATGGTAGCCAAAAGGGAACCTGACCCGGAGAACGTCAGGTAGAGGATTATATACAGTGTGGCAAACAGAAAATTCAGACACATGGCGCTGACTCCGGGCAGCGACGACCGCATATTCAGAAGAAAATACAGCGCCCAAAGAATGGCACTCACTGCCGCCAGCGCCACCCCCAGGGGGTGTTGCAACCGACCCGAGGCCAAAGAGCCGAAATCACCCTGGGTGGCAATAACCAGCGCGCCCGCAAAACTGACCCCCATGCCCAGCAACGCCACCCATCCTATGCGCTGGCCCAGGATGGGAATAGACAGCAACACCAGCAACACCGGCCATATCACATTGAGCGACTGGGCCACCTGAGCCGGCAGCAGGCTGTAGGCCTTAAACAAAATCAAATAATACAAAAAGGGATTTATAAATCCCAGAAGGGCTGCCCGGACCCAGGTCCCGGAAGGCAAAGCGCGTAACGTACGCCTTACCGAAACGGTCCCGTCTTTGAGGCCCCACCACAGCCAAAGTCCTGCCGTAGCGGTAAGGGTGGAAACAAAAAGCAATCCTGCGGGTGAGGTGAATGCCAGCGCCCATTTGAACGCTATGGCCACCGTTGCCCAGCACAGGATTGCTCCGGTTGCAAAAAGGGTGGACTTTATCTGGCTACCCTCTCCAGCCATTTAACCATTGAGAGCATTACGATCATTGACATTCCGGTAGCTCCCACAAATACCAGCCAGCAGGCCCAGATGGGAACCTGGGTATACAGCAGTCCTCCAATAAACAGCAACGAGTTGCCCACCGCCGTGGCGGCCAGCCAGCAACCCTGCATGACACCCTGAAGGTGCGGGGGGGCCACCTTGGATACAAACGACAGGCCCAGCGGGCTGATAAACAGTTCGGCCACGGTCAGTATAAAATACAATCCAATCATCACAAACGGCGTTACGCGAATGGCAGCCGCCTGATCCGCACTCATACCGGCAAGTGCTGTCTTGGAAGGCAGTGCTAAAGTGAACACCGTCAGAAAAACGTAAGCCGCAGCGGCAATACCCATACCAATGGCAATCTTTCTGGGAGTGGACGGTTCTCTGTTTTTCTTCTTCATATTGCCAAAGAACCACATGATAAGCGGGGTGAGGACCACTACAAAGAAAGGATTCACACACTGGAAAATTTCCGCGCCCTTGATGGAGGTAAAGCCAAGGTTTATGTCAATGACATCCAGATTCACATAGTCTCTGGCAAAATAAGTCAGCGAATAACCGTTCTGATGGAAAGAAAGCCAGAAGAAAATAACGACGCCAAACACGGCAAACAGCGCATAGATGCGTTGTCTGATTTCCGTAGCCGACATAGTAATCTCTTCTTTGGTAGCCTTGGCGACTTCCCCTTTTACCACTTCTTTGTGAGCGGGATCCGGGAAGCGTTTTTTGTTGGCCAGATAGATAACCAGAGAGATGAGCATGGCAAAGATAGCCGCCACAAACGCATACTGAAAGCCGCGGTTGAACACGTCCAGGTAACTGTTTGCAAACTGTCCCATATCCGTTACGGGCTGTCCGTTCAACGACACCTGTGCGGCAAGAGTCTGCAGGTTTTCCCACCTTTGGGCCGCCATTCCGCTGCCTTCACGCAGGTATTCGTGGCAAAGTTCGGGCAGTCCCGCATTGTAGTCAAAAGCGTTGGCCTTGAGCCACCAGTTGCGCACTCCAATGGCAATCCAGGGGGCAAAGAACCCGCCGATATTAATGAACATATAGAAAATCTGGAAGCCCGAGTCCCTATGAGAGGCGTACTTGGGATTGTCATACATCTGCCCGACCAGCGCCTGCAGGTTCCCCTTGAAAAGGCCGTTCCCAAAAGCAATTACCAACAGTCCCGCACAGGTGAGCGTCAGATACAGCGCCATATTGGGTACCGGAGTGGGGGTGGGGATGGAAAGAATCAGATACCCTGCCGCCATAACAATAAGGCCGGCCAGAATAGTGCCTTTATAGTTTTTGCTCTTGTCCGCAATCAGACCGCCCACCAGCGCCAATACATAAATCAACGCATAGAATGCGGAAAAGATGTATCCGGTGGTAGTCTCGTTCAATCCAAATTTTGCAGAAATAAATAGTGTAAGCACCGCCATCATTATATAGAAGCCAAAGCGTTCTCCCATATTTGCCAATGCGGCAGCAATCAATCCTTTAGGTTGTCCTTTAAACATAGTGGTTTTTTAAATTGGGTTATATCTTACAAATTTAGGATAATAATTGATAACTTTGCTATACTATGAAAGCGTTCTTTACGCAAATAGGTTTCCTTGTCAGCTACGGCCTGCTCTACCTGCTGGGCCTCCTTCCCTTGCGTGTATTGTACGCCATGGCACGTCTTTTCATAGAATTTCCCCTGCGCCTTGCGGGGTACCGCCGCAATGTCATCACCACAAACCTGGCCCGCTCGTTCCCCGAAAAAACCTACTCCCAGATCCTCGACCTGCAAAAAGCCGCCTACCGCCATATAGGACGCCTCACGGCCGAGGTTCTGCGTCTGCTGGGGGCCTCCCTGAAGGCCCGTCAACACTGCTTCTCCTTTCCGCCCAGCCCGTTCCTGCAGGAATGCCTGAAACAAAACCGATCGGTTATATTGGTCCTGGGCCACTACGGCAACTGGGAATACGCCCAGCTGGGCGGCTGCCCTCCCGCCACCACCTTTGGTTCCTACCCGCTGGAACAAGTATCCATAACCTACAAACGCCAGCACTCCGGAGTAAGCGACCGCTTGATGTACGCCTTGCGCACCCGCAACAAAAGCGGCTTTAAAGTGATTGAAAGTCAGGATTTTGCAAAACACATGTTTGCCCATCGCCACAACCCGCAACTCTATTGTCTGATTGCGGACCAGTGCCCGTTGCCGGGAACACGCTACAGCACCACCTTTCTGGGACAGCCCACCTTAATGATTGACGGTCCGGAAATTCTGGCCCGCCGCTTTGGTTGCGCCGTGGCCTATGCCGCCCTTGAACCGGACGGAGACGGCAAATACCGCGTCAAAACCGTCCCCATCTGCGCCCGCCCGGACGACCTGCCCGACGGAGAGATTACCCGCCGCTTTGCGCAATTACTGGAAGAAGACATCCGCCGCCAGCCGGAACAATGGCTCTGGAGCCACAAACGGTGGAAAAGACGTCCGCAGACGACCGGGCCCGATAATTGCACCGCATAACACACATCAAAATATTCCGCCATGAAAAAATTGACACTATTATTTGTACTCACCCTATGCCTCTGCCTACCCTCCACCGCCCAAACGGTCACACAGGGCCAGCAGATTCCCCAAGGTGCCGTAGTATACAGCCTGCCGCAAACCTGCCTGCGCCTCACCGCCCAGGCACAATGCACCCAATTTGCGGTCGGTCCCTACGCCAAATACGCCCGCAAGTTTCTGGGCATTGACGTGGCTCAGGAAAACAAAACCACTTATTCCCTTACACGTATAGAAATGATTCCCTTCCTGGAAGCCGACCCCAAACAGATGTACGTGGCCACCCTCACATCCAAAAATGCCGAGCCCTGGTTCTTGCAGTTGACCTCTCAGGGTCTGGTGCTGCTTGCCGACTCGTACGCCGGCAAGCAACAATCCTGGCGTTTTCCGTCCCAGAGCCAGGACCCCGAAATTTCCGATGCCGGCATTATTGAGAACCTCAGACAAGAACACACCACCCTGTACCGTGCCCAAGTGGAAGGGGGGAGCGTCTCACAAATCCCCGTACAGCAAAGCCAGCTGGTGGAAAAGACCCTGGAGCAACGTGCCGAGGAAGCCGCCCAGAACATATTCCTCTTGCGCAACCAGCGTCTGGCCATCATAACCGGTGACACCGACGCCACCTTCAGCGGGGAAGCCCTCGGTGCCGCCGTGGAAGAAATGCGCCGTATGGAGGATGAATACCTCACTCTCTTTGTGGGAGCCACCACCGTCACCACACAAACCATTGTCACCGACGTGGTCCCCGACGGAGAAAAGACCAAATACGTGGCCTTCCGCCTGTCGGACACCCAGGGCCTGCTGCCCTCCACCAACGTCAGCGGCCGCCCCATTGTACTGGACCTCTCCGACTCAGGTGAAAAGGCCCCCACGGTCACCCTGGCCGAGTCCAAAGGCGCCGTACGTCTGTTCTACCGACAGCCGGCCGTCAAGGTGGTCCGTCTGACAGACGGCCAGCAGGAACTGCTGCAGGCCCGCATACCCATATACCAGATGGGCTCCGTTTTGAATTTTACTATCAACTAAAATAACCCATTATGAAAATCACCGATTTGAACCCGCAAGGAGTATGGAAAAACTTCCATTCCCTTACGCAGCTCCCCCGCCCCTCTAAAAAAGAAGATAAGGTGCGTGAATTCCTGGCCGCCTATGGCAAAAACCTCGGGCTGGAAACCATTGTGGATGAAGCCGGAAACGTCATCATCCGCAAACCGGCCACTAAAGGTATGGAAAACCGCAAGGGCGTCATTCTTCAGGCTCATATGGATATGGTACCTCAAAAGAACAACGCGGTGCAGCACGACTTTGAAAAAGACCCCATCCTCACCCGGATAGAAGGTGACTGGGTATACGCCACCGGTACCACTCTGGGTGCCGACAACGGCATGGGCGTGGCCGCCGCCATGACGGTGCTGGAATCAAAGGACATCCCCCACGGCCCCGTAGAAGCGCTGTTCACCACGGACGAGGAAACCGGCATGACCGGTGCCCGTGCCCTCAAGGGTGACGTACTAAAGGGTGATATTCTGCTGAACCTTGACTCGGAAGACGAAGGCTTGCTCTACGTGGGTTGCGCCGGCGGCGTGGACGGTTCCTTTGAATTCGACTACACCCCTGAAGAAGCCCCCAAAGGCATGGAAGCCTTCAAGATGAGCGTGACCGGCCTCAAGGGCGGCCACTCGGGAATGGATATCATTTTGGGCCGAGGCAACGCCAATAAAATTATGATGCGCCTGCTGCTGCCTCTTATCAAAGACCATCAGGTGCGCATAGCCCGGATAGAAGGAGGCAACATGCGCAACGCCATCCCCAGAGAGTCCGACGCCGTAATTCTTTTCCCGGCCGGAAAGAAAAATGAAGTCCAATCCGTCATTGACCAAATGACCGCCGCCATTAAGGTTGAGTTGGGTGATGTGGACCCCGGTCTGGAAGTGCTGCTGCAACCCTGTGCCGCACCCCATACCGTAATACCCTCCTGCATCTCCGCCAAAGTGGTACGCGCCGTATATGCCGCTCCCAACGGGGTATGGGGAATGAGCGCCTCCATGCCGGGCCTGGTGGAAACCTCCTCCAACCTGGCCGTTGTCTGCGCCAAAGACGGCCACATTGCCGTACACTGCCTGCTACGTAGTCTGGTGGACAGCGCAAAGGACGATATGGCCACCGCTATGGCCTGCTGTTTTGAAAACGTAGGGGCAAGCGTGACCTTCTCGGGCGCCTATCCCGGCTGGAAGCCCAATATGGACTCGGCCATCCTCAAAGAAATGAAAGCCATTTACAAGAAACTGTTTGGCAAGGAAGCGGAAGTACACGCCATCCACGCCGGGTTGGAATGTGGTATTCTGGGCGGCACGTACCCCAACTGGGATATGGTGTCGTTTGGGCCCACCCTGCGCTCTCCCCACTCGCCCGATGAACGCTGCTACATCCCCTCGGTTCAGAAATTCTGGGATTTCCTGCTGGAAATTTTAAAGCATATCCCTGAAAAATAAACCGTTCCTTAAAAAATACCCTTAGAAAAATTTGTTGGGCTGCAAGAATTTCCTATCTTTGCAGCCCTTTTTACATCATACTAATAAAACACACTATGTTAAAACAGTACGAAACCGTTTTCATTTTAACTCCCGTTTTGTCTGAAGTTCAGATGAAGGAAGCGGTTGCCAAATTCCACGATCTCATTGTCAGCAATGGCGGAGAGATTGTGTATGAAGAAGACTGGGGCCTGCGCAAATTAGCCTACCCCATTCAGAAAAAGACCACAGGCTTCTACAGCCTGATAGGATTCAAGGCAGAGCCCGACTTTATTGGCAAGTTTGAACTCCAATACCGTCGTGACGAACGCGTGATCCGTTACTCTACCATGCTTATGGACAAGCACGCTATTGCTTATGCAGAAAAGAAACACGGAACTGGCAAATCCATGGCTCCGGCTCCCCTAGCCGAACCTGTGATAGCTCCCGTTATTGATGAACCGGAAATGGAAGAAAAGGAGGACTAAGCCATGCAAACACCTAACGAAATTCGTTTTCTCAACCCTCCTACAGTAGAGGTAAAAAAGAAAAAATACTGCCGTTTCAAAAAGGCCGGTATCAAGTACATTGATTACAAGGATCCCGAATTCCTCAAACGTTTCCTCAACGAACAGGGTAAAATTTTACCCCGCCGCCTCACCGGCACTTCCCTGAAATTCCAGCGTAAAGTGGCTCAGGCCGTCAAACGCGCCCGTCACTTGGCTTTGCTGCCCTACGTAACCGATTTACTTAAATAAGGAGGCAAGACTATGGAAATTATTCTTAAACAAGACGTCCTCAACCTGGGACACGCAGACGACATTGTTACCGTACGCAACGGATATGCCACCAATTACCTCATTCCTCAGGGAATGGCTATTATGGCTACCCCTTCTGCCAAGAAAATGCATGCAGAAAACCTGCGTCAACGCGCTCATAAAGAAGCTAAGATTCGTGAAGATGCCACCGCACTGGCCAACAAGCTCAATGCCGCATCCGTAAAAGTGGCTACCAAAGTCAGCAGCAACGGCAAAGTATTCGGTTCAGTCAACAATATTCAGGTAGCTGAAGCTTTGGCTGCTCAGGGTATTGAAATTGACCGCCGCAACGTAACCTTTGTCGGCACCGACGCCATAAAGGAAGTAGGTACCTATGAAGCAGTGGTTAAGATTTACCGCGACATTACCGCTACCGTAAAAGTAGAAGTGGTGGGCGAAGAGTAAGCGTTTTATCCCTACAAGTGTCCGCCAGGAAATCTTGGCGGACATTTTTTTTGTTTGTACCTTGCGCTCAAATCGCCTCAAAATATGAAACAAGACATTGCGCTTTTTGAAATTATCAGAAAAGAGGAAACCCGTCAGACCAACGGGATTGAACTCATTGCTTCTGAGAACTTTGTTAGCCCCCAGGTGCTCACCGCCATGGGGTCTGTACTGACCAACAAATACGCCGAGGGATACCCCGGTGCCCGTTATTACGGCGGCTGTGAAGTGGTGGACAAAGCCGAACAATTATGTATTGACCGTATCTGCCAGATCTTTGATGCCGAATATGCCAACGTGCAACCCCACTCCGGGGCCCAGGCCAATATGGCCGTATTCATGGCTTGTCTGAAACCCGGAGATACCTTTATGGGGTTGGACCTGGCTCACGGAGGCCATCTTTCACACGGTTCACCGGTAAATATGTCAGGTATCCTGTTCCATCCCGTAAGTTACCAGGTAAAGGAAGATACCGGACTGGTAGACTATGACACCATGGAAGCCCTTGCTCTGGAACACAAGCCCAAACTGATTGTAGGGGGTGCCTCGGCCTATTCCCGTGACTGGGATTACGCTCGTATGCGTGCCATTGCAGACAAGGTGGGCGCCCTGTTTATGGTGGATATGGCACATCCCGCCGGACTTATTGCCGCCGGACTGCTGGATAACCCGCTGAAATACGCACACATTGTCACCTCCACCACCCACAAGACACTTCGCGGTCCCCGCGGAGGCATTATCCTTATGGGCAAGGACTTTGACAATCCCTGGGGCATCAAGACGCCCAAGGGGGAAACCAAAAAGATGTCTGCCGTGCTCAACTCCTCCGTATTCCCCGGAGTACAGGGTGGTCCGCTGGAACACGTCATTGCGGCCAAAGCCGTAGCCTTTTTTGAAGCCTTACAACCCGAATTCAAAGATTACCAGAATCAGGTAAAGAAAAACGCGCAAGCCATGGCCAACGCGTTCCTCAAGAGAGGGTACAAACTGATTTCCGGTGGTACGGACAACCATTTGATGTTGATTGACCTGCGTACCAAATTCCCTGAACTTACCGGGAAAGTAGCGGAAAAGACTCTGGTTACCGCAGATATCACCATCAACAAGAATATGGTTCCCTTTGACTCCCGTTCTCCTTTCCAGACATCGGGTATCCGCGTGGGCAGTGCCGCAGTAACCACCCGCGGCCTCAAAGAAATGGATATGGACCCGGTAGTGTCCCTGATTGACGAGGTTCTGTCCAACATTGACAGCGTTGAAACCATAGAACGCGTAAAGAAACGCGTAAAAGAAATGATGGGCGGCCTGCCGTTGTACGCCTGGTAAGGCAACTCCAAAGGCTAATCCAAAATATAAATATTTTCCTCCTCCTCTTGTTTCCGGAGTGACTCCCGGAGATTCTTGGGAGGAGTTTTTCTTGCCGTATCCTTGGGAATCAGGGGCAGCAGGGTGTCGGCCTCGGACTTGGGAGGACGCAAATCCGGGACAAACGGATTCCTGATATTTTCAAATTCCCTCTGCTTCAATTCGTCCCTGGCATTGGTGGTGACCCCTTCACGCAGTGTAGAAAATGTTTCCAGCACCTGTGGGAAGTACTTCATGGTAAAAGGGAATACCGGTTCTACGTAAGAGTCTTTGGGTTGCGGCGGGGAGGTCACTTCAATGCGGTCCGTGACGGCAAAACGATTCATCGGACGGTCGCCCTGTCTCCATTGAAAATCCTTGAGGCGGCCTTGGTCTGTCTGTAAGTCAAACAGGGGCACCATATCGCTTTTCACGGTCTCAAAATACGTTATGCGGCGTGCCCTGCGGTTTTCCAGCAACACCTTCATTTTCTTGCAATCCACTATGTTGAGCGAGGTGATGATGCTGTCTTCCGGAATGTAGAACAAGGCCTTGACATTCCCTTGGGCATTAAATTGATATACATCATTGTTCCGTATGTGTGCAATCATCTCGTCCCCCTTTATCTGGTGATAGAAAGTACTGTCTTCCTGCGAGATGATAAAAGCATTGGACAAGAAATCCGCACGGAACAACGAGTCCCGGCTCATACGTAAACGCAGACTGTCGGCCGAGAACTGGCTGCTTTCATTCCATAAAACCGGTTTCCCGTACAGACGTCCAATGGAGTCAATGCTATTGAAAACCAGCGAGTCGCAACGCATCTGCAAGTCGCTCTTGTAAAGTATTACGTTATTATAGGCGTACAGGTAATTGATCTCGACGCTGTTATAGAGACTGTCTCCGTATAAACGAATCCCAGCCAGGAAGGTACTGTCTTCCTGCATAAAAGAACGGTTTATTGTGATTTGCCACGCCTGCAACAGGCTGTCTACCAAGGCCTCCGTACCTTGGAGCGGGTCATCCGGAAGGGCGGTTGCCACCAGTGAATCCACCGCCGGGAGGTTCAATGAATCGGACACCGCAGTGAGCAATGAATCAGCGGACAACGTGATGAGCGAGTCGGCGCGTGCGAGGGCCAGCGAATCGGCCTTTTGACGGGCCGCCTTTCGCTCTTTCCGACTCAAACGTCGGGCGGGTTCCGTTTCAGGCAGTGGGGCAGCCGATAAATCGGCCGACCGGGCCGACGAATCGGCAGGCGCCAAAGAAGGAGTGGCCTTTTGGGGTGCCTCGGCATCCTTCTTGTTCACCTGGGTGGAATCCTTGGTGTAAGGATTGATATACCTTGCCAGCGACTGCACCACTTCCAGAGAATCGGCCGTTCCAAAATTACCCTTGTAGACACGCAACGTATCGGCCGCCAGAAAAGCGGTGTCGGGCTCGTTGGTTTCCTCGTTTACAAGATAAGTGGCAAAAACGGGATTTTTAGTGACTTCCACCCACGGCGGGTCCTGCGTATACTCCAACTTGTCGCCGAATATCAGAGACTGCTGTGTGGTATCCTTTATCTGTATCCGTTCCAGCAGCACCGCCTTTCCGACATTGCGGTCGTAGGCCAGGTCCTGCGCCCAAACTTGCTGTTCATCCGTCAGAACGTATACGTCCTGCATAAAATGAAACCTTTCGTTTTCACGGTCGTAAGTGCCCTCGCAAGCAGTAAGAAAACCATCGGTATGCCAACCCTGCACATTCCCCCAGAACTCGGCTATGTTAGTATCGGTATGATAATATAGCGAGTCTGACTTGATGCGCACGGTATCGGAGCTCATCTCCACATGCTCGTAAAAACAGAACCGTTTTTCCTTGGAATAATAGTAGCCGCGGCGGCTTTCCAAAATGGTGCCCTTGTCATCCACCATGCTGCCGCCGTTAAAGAAATACCCTATACTGTCCTTGGTGTTGAAATTCAACATCTGAGTACGCAGGCGGTTTTCATCCTTGTCAATGAGTTCCACCACACGCCCCCGCACTTCTCCGGTATTCACATCACCCATATAATGGATGGTTTCTCCCAGCAGGCGTGTCTGGTCCTGAATCACCTGCACATTCCCCCAGGCGTCAAGCACATTGGTGGCCGTGTTCCACAGGGCGGTATCGCAAATGATAAAAGTGTTGTTGTGCAAAAAACGGGCGGGACCAATCACGCGGCGGTAACTGACGCCAAACTGCTCGTACTGCTCGGCCATTTGAGCCTCCAGCAGGTGCACCTTGTCTTCCTCTCTGCGGTCCAACTGCTGTGCGCCGGGTATACGCTCTGCAATGCCTTTGAACGTAAGGCATATAAAGCACGCAGTCAGCAGCAGGGCTATTTTCTTCATAGATTATTTAATCCAGCCGCTTCTCTGAAATGGACAATCTCTAAAAAGCGGGTCTATCCGGATATAGGTGACCGTTTGTTTCTCTTTGATAAATTTTTCCACCGCATCAATCGTCTGCTTGTTGTTGGCCATATTCTGCAGAATGGCATAATCCTCTTTGATATTGGCCACGTGAGAAGGAATAATGCGTTCCAACTTGATGATCTTGTATACCACATTCCCTTCACGACCCTCATTATCTCGGCTTTCAAACGGTTCGGATATATCTCCTGCCTTCATGTCTTTCAAAACGTTGTAATCATTGGCCTTGAGCTGGTCCTTTTCAAACAGGGGAGACCCGGAATTTTCATCCACCACCCTGCCGTTATTCAGGCGCGAGGCGAGATCCTGGGAATAAATCAGGGCGGCCCGTTCAAAAGTCAGGCTGTCCGACTTGATGACGCGACCAATACTGTCCAGCTTGTTCATACAAGAAACCCGGTCAGCGTCCAGCACTTCGGGCTTGAGCAGAATGTGACGCGCATTGAACATATCCCCTTCGCGCTCTATCATCTGAATAAGATGGAATCCGTCAGGCGTTTCAATAATCTGGGACACCTGGCCCGGATTGAGCACAATGGCGGCATCGCCAAAGGCAGGCCAGTACATTTGTTTGGCGGCCATACCCAATTCACCGCCACGACGCGCAGAATAGGTGTCCTGGGAATACAGGGTGGCCAAAGTACTGAATTTTTCTCCGTTTATCACACGTTCCCTGAATTCCAGCAAACGTTCCTTGACGGCCAACACCGCCTCTTCTTTGGGAGGGTACAATACTATCTGACGAATTTCATATTGCGTGGAAATAATGGGCAGGCTGTCTTTGGAGGTGCGTTTGTAAAATGCTTCCACATCTTTGGGAGTGAGGGCTGTCACCTTTTCTGATATGGTGGACTGCATATCCTGGGTAAGGCTCTGCTCGCGGTAAGTTTCCCGCCATTCCTGTTTGAGCTTAAACAGAGGCTTGTGAAAGTAATCTTCGGTGGCTTTTTCTCCGCCCAGACGGGTTTTGATATCCTGAAGACGGTTCTCCAGTTCCAGGTCCACATATTCTTCATTGACCGTCAAACTGTCTATACGCGCTTGATTCAACAATAATTTAGATACCAGCATATTTTCCAGAATGGAGCAACGAAGGTTCTTGTCGGTAACCACCCCCTGCATCATCTCCATCTGCACCTCTTCCTCAATGGTAGAGAGTTGAATCATCTCGTTACCCACCAAGGCTACCACTTTATCCACTAATCCATGTTCGTATTTCTGCGCAAATGCCGCTGTATTACAAGCCATCAGCAGGCACAGGCTCAAAGGCAATAATCTATTTCTCATCCTTTTTGTATATTTTGATTTGCTGCTTGTCGCGTCCCTCGCGCAATACCTCGGTTTCAAGATTTGACAGCAGTTCCTGTTTACGTTTGCTCAATACAATTTGTTCAATATTGCCTTCCTTATATTCAATGGGGGCCGGCTCGCCGGCAGGAATCAGTTCGGTCAGGGTCACCATATAGGCGTACAGACTATCCTGTGCTTCAATATAACCTCCGGGAACCAATTGATTGCGGATGGCGCTCCTGTCAAGGGGCAAATCTTGTGCCAGCTCGGTGGCGCTGACCCACGCCTGATGGTAGTTTGAGTATACCTCGGCCGAACTTTCACATATCTGCTCCAGTTGTGCCAGATCTTCCAGTGTATTGGACCGGTAAAGCGTCCGGGTAACCGGCAGGTTGGGCGACTGCAAACCTATTTTGATAAGCCGCACTTTGCACAGGGGCTCCGAAAGCACAAACAGTTCTTTGTTATGGTCATAATAATCCTGAATGTCTTGTGCAGAGACCACCGTGTCCAGACGTTCCTCCAAGTACTTGGTCTGGTAGCGGAATACCAGCAGGGACTTGCGGTAATCCGCCAGCTCCTGGTCTACGTTTTTCTCTTCTTTGGAAAGGGCTTCCTCGGCCTTTTTGAGTAATAGGTTGTCTATGGCCCAGGTGTCAATATAGTGGTTCACGATGTTGGCCGAATCCTGGGCGGCAACTCCCGCAGGCAGGAGGCTCTTGATATCCTGCCGGTAAAGTATCTGCTTGCCTATCTGGGCTACTCTGTCTTGTCCGTTGCCAAACCAGCGCTGAAGAGGGTTACAGCCCGCAAGCAGTCCCATCCCCACCATCAGCAGCACGGGTAGGACAACTCCTCTTGGGGAAAACCTCCCTGATGCAGGCGTACGCATTAGCGTGAATAATTTGGAGCCTCACGTGTAATGGTTACATCGTGCGGGTGGTTTTCTACAAATCCTGCACTGGTAATCCGGATAAATTCCGCTTTCTTGAGCGCTTCAATACTTCTGGCTCCACAATATCCCATCCCTGAACGCAAGCCGCCGGTCAACTGGTAAAATACCTCAGACAGGGTGCCTTTGAAAGGAACCTGTCCCACAATGCCTTCCGGAACCAATTTTTTGACGTCTTCTTCCGTATCCTGGAAATAGCGGTCCTTAGACCCCTGCTGCATAGCTTCCAATGATCCCATTCCTCTATAGCTCTTGAATTTACGTCCGTTAAGAATGATGGTTTCACCGGGAGACTCTTCCACCCCGGCAAACAATGACCCGGCCATTACGGTATCCGCACCGGCAGCCAGGGCTTTGACCATATCTCCGGAATAACGTACGCCACCGTCTGCAATCACCGGAACGTCCGTATCTTTCAGCTCTTCACAAACCTGGAGAATGGCCGAGAGTTGCGGCACTCCCACCCCTGCCACCACGCGGGTGGTACAGATGGAACCGGCGCCGATACCCACTTTGACCGCATCCACACCGCAATCCACAAGTGCCCGGGCTCCGGAAGCCGTAGCCACGTTGCCGGCTACGATTTCAAGATGAGGGAACGCATTGCGGGCCGCCTTGACGGTTTGCAACACACCGGCCGAGTGACCGTGAGCCGTATCAATTACAACGGCATCTGTATCTACAGAAACCAGTTTGGCTATATTTTCCAGAGTGTCTCCTCTTACACCCACGGCGGCCGCCGCACGCAAACGACCCTTGGCGTCTTTGGTGGCCTTTGGGTTGTCTTTGATTTTGTTGATATCCTTGTAGGTAAGCAGTCCTATGAGGCGATTCTGGTCATCAACCACAGGTAATTTTTCAATTTTGTACTTCTTGAGCATTTCGGTGGCGTAAGCCAGATCCGCCCCGTCGTGTACCGTGATGAGGTTCTCCTTGGTCATAATCACGTAAATGGGAGTATTCATCTTCTCCACAAAACGCAAGTCGCGGTTGGTCACAATACCAATAAGCCTGTGCATGTCGTCCACAACGGGAATGCCGCCAATGTGGTTGTCGGACATCAGACGCAACGCGGCCCCTACGGTGGCTTGGGGCTTAATTACCACAGGGTCGTAAATCATTCCGCTCTCGGAACGTTTCACCTTGCGCACCTGTTCCATCTGTTGTTCTATTGACATATTCTTGTGAATCACGCCAATACCACCTTCACGGGCAATGGCTATGGCCATGGCGGAATCCGTAACCGTGTCCATGGCAGAAGAGACAATAGGCGCACTCAGGTTAATGTGACGAGAAAAGCGGGTAGACAAATCCACCTCTCTGGGCAGCACGTCAGAAGCAGCAGGGAGCAACAGCACGTCATCAAACGTGAGTGCCTCATAAATAATACGATGTCCAAAATCTAGCATAGTGATAAGAATTTATCGTGCAAATGTAACTAAAAACGCAAAATTTCACGCCTATTCCGTTAGGATTACTACTATCTTTGTGATATGAAGACTCATAAGATTGGGCTTTTGGCCAAAGTAGGCATAGCCATAGCGTCGGGCATAGGTTGCGGATTGTTTTTTCCCGTGTGGGCCGTACGCTTGTTCACCACCATCAACGGGCTGTTTGGCAACTTCCTGGATTTTGTGGTACCCCTCATTATTCTGGGTTTGGTGGCACCGGGCATTGCCGAATTGGGCAAAGGTGCCGGAAAGCTATTGGGAATCACGGTGCTGCTGGCTTACGGTTTTACCCTGTTCAGCGGTTTTTTTACCTATTTTACCTGCGATGCCCTCTATCCCACCCTGCTCCACAACGTGACCGGCACGTTTGCCGCAGCCCCGGTTGCAGAGGCAAAAATAAACCTGGACCCTTATTTCACCATTGCCATGCCGGCAATTTTTAGCGTGATGAGCGCCCTCATCCTGGCCTTTGTGTTGGGCCTGGGACTGGCCTTCTCTGAAGGGGGCCACACCCTGCGCCACGCCCTGGAAGACTTCCGGGATGTGATCAACCGCGTCATCACCGGAGCCATCATCCCCGTGCTGCCTCTTTTTATCTTTGGCATCTTCCTCAAAATGACGGCCGAGGGGGAAGTGGTGCGCGTGATGGGCATCTTTTTGAAGATCATTGTGCTGATATTCCTGATGACTCTTCTGATGCTACTGATCCAGTTTTGCATTGCCGGTGCGGTGGGCCGCAAGAACCCGCTCAAACTGCTGCGCACCATGCTGACCGCCTACGTTACGGCCTTGGGGACACAATCCTCGGCCGCCACCATTCCGGTTACTTTGCAGCAAACTTTGCGCAACGGAGTCAGTCCGCAAGTGGCAGAGTCGGTCATTCCGCTATGCGCCACCATACACCTTTCCGGAAGCACGCTCAAAATTGTGGCTTGCTCTATGGCCGTAATGTTTATGCAGGGGGATCCCACACCGCTGTCTTTGTATGCAGGGTTTATATGTATGTTGGGAGTTACTATGGTCGCCGCGCCCGGAGTGCCCGGGGGAGCCATAATGGCCGCCGTGGGCATTCTGCAATCCATGCTCGGCTTTGATACGGACGCCATAGGACTGATGATTGCCCTGTATATTGCCATGGACAGTTTTGGTACCGCCTGCAACGTGACCGGAGACGGAGCCGTGGCCGTTATTGTAGACAAAATCTATGGAAAATCTTAACTATATCACCGTTTTCTGCGGATCTCGCACCGGAAACAACCCCTATTTTGAAAAGGAAGCCTGCCGCCTGGGCAGCCTGATTGCCCGGAAAGGCTACGGATTATTGTACGGCGGCACCCACGTGGGCATTATGAATCTGGTGGCCAACGGGGCACTGGAGGCCGGGGGCCCTGTCACGGGAATCATTCCCGCCCCCATTGAAGAACGCCGGCTGGCCCATCAAAACCTGACCGAGTTATTGGAGGTGGACACCATAGAAGAACGCAAGGCCCTGTTGATTGAGCGTGCCTGTGCCATTGTGGCCTTCCCCGGCAGTTACGGCACCATGGATGAATTATTCAACGCTCTGGTACTAAAACAGCTGGGGAAAATTGACAAACCCATTATCCTGCTAAATCTGGAAGGATTTTACGACCCGTTGCTCTCCCAGTTGGACACCATGGAATCCCGGGGGTTTTTGATGCCTCAGTATAAACAAATGCTTTCCGTGGCTACCGGTGTGGAGGCTGTCTTTGATTTCATTGACGCCCGGTAGAGCCAAAACCGCCATCTCCACGTTCCGTTTCATCCAGAAAATCAACCGGTTCCCAAGATATCCGCGCATAGGAGGCTATCACCAGCTGGGCCACACGTTCTCCCGGATCCAGTGTCACCGGGTCGTGGGACAGATTCACCAAAATCACCTTGATTTCTCCCCGATAGTCGGCATCTATGGTTCCCGGAGCATTCAGCACCGTAATCCCCTTTTTGGCCGCCAGTCCGCTGCGGGGGCGCACCTGGGCTTCATACCCATAGGGCAGGCTGATATACAGTCCGGTGGGGACCATTACCCGCTCCAGCGGTTTCAATACAATAGTTTCCAAAGTGTTGGCCCGCAAATCCATACCGGAAGACTGTTCTGTAGCGTAAGACGGCAGCGGATGGGCAGATTTGTTTACAATACGTACGGTTGTCATAAATCAAAATACTATTGTACAAATATACCCAAAAAAGCCTACCTTAGAGGTCAAATAGCAATTCATCAACTTATGAAACGAACATTAATCCTTATCAGTATGTGTGCCCTTTTATTCGGCGGCTGCCACAACGCTGCCAGCAAAAAAGCAAAAGACGCCCCGGCAGCCGCTCCGGCAGAAGCCCCCAAAGAAACGCCCGCCGCGGCCTTTGACCCCGCCACTTTGGGCGAAGAACCTGTATTTGAACTGATAACCAGTGAAGGTACAATGATTATCAAATTATACAAAGAGACCCCTCAACACCGCGACAACTTTGTCAAACTGGCCTCACAGCGCTACTATGACAACCTGCTGTTCCACCGTGTAATCAACGGCTTCATGATTCAGGCCGGAGACCCCGACTCGCGCGGAGCAGCCGCCAACCAACGCCTGGGTAGCGGCGGACCGGGTTACACCGTTCCGGCCGAGATTAACCCCGCCCTCAAGCACAAGAAAGGCGCTCTGGCAGCGGCACGCACAGGAGACAGTGTCAACCCGGAAAGAGCCTCCTCAGGTTCACAATTCTATATTGTACAGAGTGCCCAAGCCTGCGCCCAATTGGACGGAAGCTACACCGTATACGGAGAAGTGATTGAAGGTCTGGACGTCATTGACAAAATTGCCAATGTAGCCACCGGTACGGCGGACCGTCCGGTAAAAGACGTGAAAATTCTTAGCGTATTGCCTGTGAAATAGCGCAACAACACGTGATTACGTGTTCATCCAGTCAGTAAATCGGCAGCCCAGGATAGAACGGATAGATTCCGATGCTTCCCGGGCTGCTGTATGTACGCCAAACTCCATGCATTTTGCATAGGCATTGAGCGCATCGCCCCAACGTTCCTGCTGACGGTACAGCCCGCCTAATTTATACCAGGCACGTTGTTCCGCGGCTCCTGGACCTTTTACGTAAGCCTCCAGTTCTTCTATAGTGTTTAGAAGATCTATCTTATCCTGTTCCATTATACTATTCCTGAAAAGCCCATAAACGCCATAGCCAGAATACCGGCGGTAATCAAGGCAATGGGAACTCCCCTGAAAATCTTGGGGGTATCCTGTAAATCCATCTGCTCGCGCAATCCGGCAAAAAGAATCAGCGCCATGGCAAAGCCGGCTGCAGTAGCTGCCGTATACACCAAGGCTTCCGGCAAGTTGAGCATGGCCGGGGTGCCGGAAAAATCAAATTCTTTGGTTACTACAAGAATAGCCACTCCCAACACGGCGCAGTTGGTGGTAATCAAAGGCAGAAAGATTCCCAGCGCCTGATACAGTGCCGGAGAAATTTTTTTGAGAATAATTTCCACCATCTGCACCAACGCGGCAATGACCAGGATAAAAGTCACCGTCTGCATGAATTCAATATGCAACGGCACTAGGATATACATCTGCACCAGATAGGTAAACAGCGTGGCCAGGGTCATTACAAAAATCACCGCGGCGCCCATTCCGGTAGCCGTGGAGACCTTGTTGGAAACTCCCAGGAACGGGCAAATCCCCAAAAACTGTGTCAACACAATATTGTTGACAAATACCGCAGATATAATAATGATTATATATTCCATAGTTACGCCTTTTTAGAAGAAAATTTGCGGAACAGGACCATAAGGTATCCCAGCACCAGAAAGCCGCCGGGCGCCAGGATAAAAACCAACATTCCGTCTCCGGAGATGAGTTTCTGCCCAAATATGGCTCCGGATCCCAACAACTCACGGACTGTTCCAATGACCGTCAAAGACAGGGTAAAGCCCAAGCCGATACCCAATCCGTCGCAGAACGAATCCATTCCGCCGTTCTTGTTGGCAAACGCCTCGGCACGTCCCAGCACAATACAATTGACCACAATAAGGGGGATAAACAGCCCCAGCGTTTCGTACAGGGAGGGTACATAGGCCTGCATCAGCAGTTGCACTACCGTCACAAATACGGCAATCACCACAATATAGGCCGGAATACGCACTTTGTCGGGAATAAAGCCGGCCACCCAGGATATCACCAGGTTGGACAACATCAATACAAAGGTGGTAGCCAGCCCCATTCCCATCCCGTTGAGGGCGGAGGTAGTGGTTCCCAATGTGGGACACATTCCCAATACCAGCACAAAGGTGGGATTCTCCTTAATAATTCCTTTTAAAATCAATTGCAACTTACTCATAAAGACCTCCTTTTTGTTGCGCCTCCATATAGGCATTGTACGCCGACTGGGTTACGTCGCAAAACGCGCGTGAGCTGATGGTGGCCGCCGTAATGGCATCCACGTCGCCTCCATCTTTTTTGACCAGTAGACGGAAAGCGGAAGGATTTTTCCCTTCAAACTGAAGGGTGAACGGACTCTTGCGCGGGTCCAGCTTTTCTCCCAGTCCGGGAGTTTCCGAATGCGATATCAGTGCCGACTTGTAAATGGTACCGTCGGGAAGAAAACCAATCATCACGGTAATATTGCCTCCAAATCCTTTGGATGTGGTGGCTTCTACGGCACATCCCACCGGAGTGCCGGCCTGGGTACCGGGATACATTTTCATGGTCTTACCCTCTACCGTGAACGTCTTGACCTGCTGTGAAGGCTGGTTGTCAAAAGCCGGTATGACCTGTGCAATGGCCGTATTCACCTTTTCCACCTGGGCTGCATCAATGGTATCTTTTGTAAGCACATACGTACCTCCCATAATAGCCGACCCGCCAAAGCAGATAGCCAGCAGGCACAGAAACATGTTCTTGAAGTTGGATTCTTTAGCCACGACTCACCTCCTTTTGATATTGTGCCGGTTTACACATCTTATTAATCAGAGGCACACAAGCATTCATAATCAGTATGGCAAACGACATCCCTTCCGGATAAGCCCCGAAGTTGCGGATAAGAATAACCAGAATGCCAATCCCGATGCCATAAACCACCATTCCTTTGGGTGTCATGGGCGAGGTCACATAGTCCGTAGCCATAAACACGGCCCCCAGCACCAGCCCGCCTGTAAGCAGGGTAAAGAGCGGGTCGGGAAAATGCACCGGATTGGCCCACCACAGAATGGCACTGAACGCGGCCGAGGTAAGCAGAATAGTGACCGGAATATGCGGGCGGATGACTTTACGTAAGAGCAGATATACAAAGCCAATCAGCAGCGCCAGAATGGAAACTTCACCCAGTGACCCGTCCATACGGCCCAGAAAGAGGTCCCAATACGAATAATCAATGGAAGTGACCCCTCCTTTTAACATACCCAGCGGAGTGGCTCCGGAAAAACCATCTGTAAACCAGGACGGTTTCACATTCCAGGAAGTCATCTGCACCGGGAAGGAAATCAGCAGGAAAACACGGGCCACCAGTGCCGGATTGAACAAATTGTTGCCCAATCCGCCAAAAGTCATTTTTGCAATGCCAATAGCCACAATACAGCCAATCAACACCATCCACCAAGGTGAAGAAGCCGGCAGGTTCAATGCCAGCAGCACTCCGGTTACGGCGGCCGACAAGTCCCCAAGGGTACAGGGCTTGTGCATCAGGAAACGGGTAATGAGGTATTCCACACCCATGCATCCCAGCACTGAAACCGCAAAAACCACCAACGCGCTCCAGCCGGCAAAAAACAATGCCACCAGAATAGAGGGGGACAGGGCTATGAGTACATCCCGCATAAGACGCGTGGTAGAGTCTTTGCTGTGCCAGTGAGGCGCGGGAGAAACAAGGATCTTAGTCATATAGAAAGTACTTATTTTCGTTTATTTTTCAAGGCGCTGGCACGGGCCAGCCGTATCTGGTCCAGCAGGGGCAGGGATGCCGGGCACGAATACATACAGCAACCGCATTCAATGCAGTCGTATACATAATGCTCCATCAACTCATCCTGGCGTGACGCCAGTGCCAGACGGTATAACAGATAGGGTTCCAGCCCCATAGGGCAGGCCTGTACGCATTTGCCGCAACGAATGCAATTTCCCGGTTCTTTACGCCGGGTGACTTCTGCCGGCAAAAGCAACAGGGCGGAAGAACTCTTCTGCATGGGAGCTTCCAGATTGGAAACGGCGCGTCCCATCATAGGGCCGCCGTTCACCACCTTGGCCACTTCGGGAATCAGACCGCTTTCAGGCTTAATCACACCTGCGTGCAACAAGATGTCACTGATGCGCGTCCCCATACGGAAACGAAAGTTACGCTGAATGGAACTGTCGGGACCGGTTACCGTCATAATATTAGTAAACAAAGGCTTGTGCTTCTGCACAGCCTCATAGACCGCAAAAGCCGTCCCCACATTCTGCACTACGGCTCCGGCCGCAATGGGAAGGGCCATGGAAGGCACCTTGCGTGAGGTCACCGCATCTATCAATTGTTTTTCACCGCCCTGCGGGTATCGTTTTTTCAAGGTCATCACTTCCCAACCCAAATAGTGTTCCACCAACTTGCGCATCACGGCAATGGCTTCCGGCTTGTTTTCTTCTATTCCTATCACCCCGCGCGGCTCTCCCAGCACGCGACGCATCAGTTCGCCACCCAGCAAGACTTCTTCTCCGTGTTCCAGCATCAGGCGGTAATCCGATGTCAAAAACGGTTCACATTCGGTCCCGTTGAGAATCAGCACCGAGGCTTTCTGGCCGGGAGGCGGAGACAATTTGACGTGTGTGGGAAACGAGGCACCCCCCAACCCCACCACGCCGCTGTCGGCAATGATTTTGAGCGTTTCCTGGGGCGATACCGTGATTGCCCTTTTGATATCCGGCGTGGTATCAATTTCCGGCATCCACTCATCACCTTCCACGTCTATAACCACCGTCATCACTTTGCGTCCCGTGAAGTCCGGGTATAAGGCCACGTCGGCCACCGTACCGCTGAAAGGGGCATGAATGGAAGCCGACACAAAACCTCCACTCTTACCAATAAGTTGTCCCACTATAACCCTGTCCCCTTTGTTGACAACGGGCTGTGCGGGAGCACCTATATGTTGGTTCATAGCAACATACGCCTTTTTGGGCAACGGAAGATCTTCTATGGGACAATCCTTGGCAAATTTGGAATCGTGGGGATGAACACCCCCAATAGAAAAAGTTTTACTCATTGGTTTGATCCTCATTCAATTTTTTGGGCGGGAAATTAACCGCCTTTATGACATTGGGAGTGCAGGCCACCACACATTTACGGCATAACCGGCATTTGGTATAATCTATGTATGCGACGTTGTCCGTAACGGTCACGGCACCAAACGGACACACTTTCACACAAGCCTGGCAACCGATGCAGGCGGCCTTGCAGGCTTTGCGAGCCACAGCCCCTTTGTCTTTGTTGGCACAGGCAACGTATATTCTTCTGTTTTTGGGACCCTTGTATCGCAGTTCCAGAAGGCCTTTGGGACAAGCTTTTGTACAAGCACCACAAGCGGTGCATTTGTCTTCATCCACCACGGCCAACTGCGTCTGCGGGTCAATATGAAGGGCGCCGAATGCACAAGCCTTTACACAATCCCCAAGACCCATACAGCCATACGCGCATGCCGTCTCTCCGGAATACAGATTGGCTTCCACCGCACAAGAGCGGCTCCCGTCGTAACAGGTTACCCGCTCACGCACCTCACACGAACCGGCACAACGCAACACGGCAACCATTGGAGCCTGTTCCGCCACTTCCTTGCCCAGCACGGCGGCCACTTTTTTCATTACCTCATTACCGCCCACGGGACAAAAGCAGGTGCTCAGGTCCTCGGCCTGTACGGCGGCCTTGGCAAAGGCCTGACAACCGGCATGGCCGCAACCGCCGCAATTGGCACCGGGCAACACGGCAGCCACCGCCTCAATGCGGGGGTCTTCCTCCACTTTGAAACGTTGGGCCACAAGGAAAAGTATAATAGCTAAAATAGCGCCCAGGGCGCTAAGCATCAATATGGTGAATAGTAAAACCGAACTCATGGTTGATAGTATCTTTAAACAAAGATAGCACAAAATAATAGATTGTTATAACCCCTAAAGCACAAATACCCATAAGCCATTCGGGGCTTTTGCACAGCACACATACCGCCACCGTCACACAAAGAAACAAAAAAGGAATACCCATTCCGTACCAAACGGCCTTGAACCCCATACGGGTCTGCATCACAATTTCCACCTGCTGGCCCAACCGGGGTTCCCAGTCTGCAGGAGCTTCAATGTGCGTGATTTCTTTCTTCTTTTTGTCTCCCAAAGAACAGATTCCCTTGGCGTGACAGGCGGCACAGGCGCTTTCACTGATAATTTCCGCCTTGAGCGGATGTACACCGGTAATGATCCCTTTGTGAGAAATAGTGTTTACCTGCCGCATACCCCCACTTATTTGATTTTACTGGTCAGCGGGAAGCGCAGATTCCTGTAGCTGGCCAACCGGCCCGATACACGTCCAATAATTAACGGCGATTCAATACATAAGGGAAGATGGTTCTTGTCGTCGCTTAACCAGAACACCAGTTCCTGACTGCCGTCAAAAACCACTCCGGCCACGGTTTGTGCGGCAAATTTCAGACAGCGAAAAGTCCCCAGTCCCTGTATCTTTTTTTCTTCCACGCCCTCATAACGCAGATACAAATCAAACACATCGTCATCCACGGCAAATGATATGGGAGATATATGTCCCACCTTCATAGCGGAAAAATCCAGACAGCGCAGGAAGTAAAACAAGGTAACAAAATCAAAGGTACATTCCCTTGCCGGCAACAGCGTGTCCTGCACCCAACCGCTCTTGTGATTTATCCTTGCATTGATGGAATGGTCCGGATTCCAGGTATAGTAATTCTGGATGGTATATTTGGCCTCGTGAATGTCTCGCATAAAATGGACCGGTCTCATATTGGAACTCTGAAAACGGCTTTCATAGTGGTCTTGCACCTTGTAGAACGAATTGAAAAAACGAGCGGTACGGATTTCACCTTGGGCAAAAAAAAAGTTTCCTTGTTTTTGCAGTGTAAAATCCACAGTGCCCACGTCCGTGTTTATCACCCCCCATTTGTAATTGGCAATAATTGTAAATTCCTCCCCGTCTCCAAACGCTACCTGCTCAGGCAGAATGTCCCGGATAGGAAGACATTCCCGGTGCTTTTCCTGAGCAAAGGCTACTATGGGCAACTGCAATAACAACAGTAAAATAAAACTACGGATTGTCCTGGTCATAGGAATCAAAATGTTCGTCAATTTTTGAGTGGTTCATACTGGAGGGAAAGATATTAGTGGCTGACGGGTCTGTAGCAAATTCAGTTCCGCCCCCCTCATTATAATCCAGAAAACGAATTTCATTGGCACGGAACTGCATCCGTATATCACCCGTCTCTCCGTTGCGGTGTTTGGCAATAATAATCTCCGCCACCCCGACCAGAGATTCCTTGGTTTCGGGATCTTCAAATATACCGTTCTTTTCCGGCCGGGAGATAAAGATAACCAAGTCGGCGTCCTGTTCTATGGACCCCGACTCGCGCAAGTCGCTCAATTGGGGCCGACGGCTGTTGGCGCTGCGCATTTCCGAGGCACGGTTCATCTGCGACAGCGCAATCACCGGCACGTTCAGTTCTTTGGCCACGGCCTTGAGAGAACGGGAGATGGAAGCCACTTCCTGCTCGCGCATTCCCCTGAGTTCCGGCGGACCCACCATCAACTGCATATAGTCAATTATAATAATCTTAACCCCCTTGCCGTTGACCAGACGACGCGCTTTGGATCGGAATTCCATAATAGACATGGAAGGGGTGTCGTCTATATACAACGGAGCGTTCACCAAATCCCTCACGCGGCTTTCCAGTTGCACCCAGTCGTGTTCTTCCATTTTTCTCCCGCCACGGATCTGGTCTGCCGCCAAGCCGGTTTCACTGACCAGTAAACGTTTTACCAATTGCACATCGGGCATTTCCAAAGAGAAGAACGCCACGGGGATATGATGTACCACGGCCATGTTGCGGGCCATGGTAAGGGTAAATGCCGTTTTTCCCATTGACGGGCGGGCGGCCACAATAACCAGGTCACCTTTCTGCCAGCCCAGCGTAATGCGGTCCAGCGAGGCATACCCCGAGGGAAGGCCGCTCAAGCCGTCTTCCCGTTCTTTAACCTCCTGCAATTCCTTGACCACCTCGTCTAGGATGTTGCGTACCGGACGGAAATCGCGACGCAGGTTCATCTCGCCCAGTTCAAACAGGCGCTGCTGCGACTCGTTAAGCAGGTCGTCGGCAGGGATGGTGTCGTCAAAGGCGTCTTTAAGTATTTTGTAGGAAGTGGTAATCAGTTCGCGCTGTATGTATTTTTGGGTCAGTACTTTTGCGTGATATTCCACATGTGATGCGGCGGCCACACGCAGGCTCAACTGGCTCAAATAATACACCCCTCCCACCTGGTCCAGTTTGTCTTCTTTTTTTAGTTCTTCAGATACGGTATAGATGTCTACCGGATCCCGTCGGCTTACCAGCGCGGCTATGGCTTCATATATAATACGGTTGCATTCCTTATAGAAGAATTCGGCACGCACGCTGCCCACCGTGTCAATGGCGGTATCGGGCTCCAGCAGCAGAGCGCCCAGTACGGCCTCTTCCATATCAATGGCCTGAGGAGGTACTTTCCCTATATCCAGCCCCACCATTTCCGCCTGTTGGTTGTCTCTGACTCTTTCCCGTTCTTTTTCTCTGGCAATTTGAGCCGGAGATACTTTTTTTGCCATAGTTCTTTCTTCGGTTTAGTAGGTTTTAGGTATCCTGTCCAGCGCACGCCAGACAATGTTACACATCAGATCCAGTTCCTCCATGGTAATGCACAGCGGAGGAGACACCCTGAATGAATGGTCATCAAAAAGAAACCAATCCGCCAATGCTCCTTCATCCACCAAAAATCCAATCATGTCCTGCACCTCGCGGCTGTCTTTCAAATCAACGGCCAGAAGCAGGCCCGCATCTCGTACTTCCGCTACCTGGGGGTGGGCAAGCAAACGCTTCTTTACGTAAGCCGTTTTGTCATCCACCCGGTCAATCCACCCTTCTTTAAGCAACACCTCAAGTGCCGCCAGACCGGCCGCGCAACAGACAGGATGTCCCCCAAAAGTGGTAATGTGTCCCAACGCGGGACGGGACTGCCACGCATCCATCAACTCCGGGGCACAAACCAAAGCCCCCAGAGGCATACCACCCCCCAACGCTTTAGCCAGTGTCACCATATCCGGGACCACGGAATAAGTGTCCATTGCAAACATCTTCCCGGTACGTCCAAAACCGGTTTGCACTTCATCAAAGATAAGCAATGCGCCCGTATCTGAGCACCGTTTGCGCAATAAATTTAAAAAACCGTTGCGGGGGACAATCACGCCCGCCTCGGCCTGTACCGGTTCCACTATGACACAGGCGGTACGGCAGTCAATTTTTTCCAGGTCTTCCGGGCAGTTGAACCGCAGGCAGGTGATTCCGGGCAGCAACGGGCGGAACGCATACCGGTAGCTCTCGTCTCCCATCACGCTCAATGCCCCTTGCGAACTACCGTGGTAGGCATTGCGGAAACAAGCCATCTTGGGTCTTCCGGTAAGGCGTTTGGCCAGCTTGAGGGCCGCTTCGTTGGCCTCGGACCCGGAATTCACAAAGTATACCGAATCCATGCCTTTGGGCATGAGCGAGGCCAGGCGGGTGGCCAGGGCCACCTGAGGTTGCTGGATTACATCGCCGTACACCATCAGGTGCATATACTGCCGGGCCTGATGACAGACGGCCTCCACCACCTCGGCACGGGCGTGTCCCACATTGCTCACGGAAACACCGGAGATAAGGTCAATATAACGCTTACCATCCGGCCCCAGAAGAAACACCCCCTCTGCCTTCTGTATTTCAATACCTAACGGAGAGGGGGATGTTTGTCCGACGTGGGCGAAAAATTGTTCTCTAATAGTGGGCTTACTTGTTTTCAAAATCCGAGTTAACAATGATTCTACCGCAATATTCGCACACAATGATTTTCTTGCTCAATTTGATTTCCACCTGACGCTGGGGCGGAATCTTGTTAAAACAGCCACCGCAGGCGTCGCGTTTGACGGTAACCACCGCAAGACCGTTGCGGGCGTTGCTTCTTACCCTGTGGTACGCAGACAAAATGCGGGCATCAATCTGTGACTGAATCTGTTCTGCCTTTTTCTGCAGGTCAGCTTCTTGCTGGGCCGTTTCCTCCACAATGCTTTCCAGTTCTTTCTTTTTGAGTTCCAGGTCAATCTGACGCTCTTTATGAGCTTCTTTGGTAGTATCCAGGTAATCCCTGCGGTCTTTGAGCAAAAGGGAGAACTCGCGAATGCGTTTTTCGGCCAGTTCTCCATCCAATTTCTGATTTTCTATTTCCTTAGAAATGGAATCGTATTCCCGGTTGTTCTTCACGTTGGCCTGCTGGGCTTCGTATTTGGCAACCATATTACGGGACGCATCTGCATCAATACGGCTGGAAGCAATGTCCTTTTCAATGTCGCGAACCTCTTTCTGCAGATTGTCTATACGCGTTTCAAGTCCTTGGATGTCGGCTTCAAGGTCTTCCACTTCCAACGGCAGTTCCCCTCTGAGCAGGTGAATTTTGTCTATCTGCGAGTCGGTTTCCTGCAATTGATACAGCAAACGCAACTTTTCATCCATAGTCAGGCCGCCTTCCAAGTCGCTCTTTTGCAAATCGGTAAATGAGCCTGCCTCATTAATACCGGATTTTGTCGTTTTTTTTACCATAATATTTTGATTCTTAATAAATTCTGATAGGGTTAGTTATCACATCCGTAATGCGGACGGCAAAGGTAGGGAATTTTTTATTAAGCACATCTTTAAAATAAGGTAACACCCCCACCTCCGATTCATAGTGCCCTATGTCTACCAGCCACATTTGCGGAATCACATCAAAATAAGCGTGATAACTGAAGTCTCCGCTCACGTATGCCTGCGCGCCGTAAGCAAGGGCTGCCGGAATAAGCGAGGCCCCGCTCCCCCCGCACAAAGCCACCTTCTGCACATAGTCCGGATGAATGGCCGAGGCCTTAAAATATGCCACCCCAAAGACCTGTTTTATACGAGCCACAAACTCTTCTGCGGACAGCGGCGCGTCAAATGAACCTGCCAGTCCCAGCCCGCACGATACCCCGTTGTACTCCAAACCTTCTTCTTCCAAAATGCGCAGATTTTTGAGTCCGAGCGCCTGAGCCATAGCTCCGCTCACGCCGCCGGGTATTTTGTCTGCATTGGTATGGGCACAATATACCACCATGTTGTTGCGTATGGCGGCAATCAGCGTCCGCTCCACCTCGTTGGCTCCCTGCAGACGTTTTATCCCCTTGAAAATCAGCGGGTGGTGGCTGACTATCATATTAGCCCCCCAGCCGACCGCCTGCGCCACCACTTCTTCCGTGCAGTCAAGACATACCACCACGCCTGTCACGCCCTGGTCCACGCTTCCCACACACAATCCCGCGTTGTCCCACGATTCCTGAAGACGTTCGGGCGCCCACCGCTCAAGGCAGGCCACTATGTCAGCCACCGTCAGCATCATATCATATCTTTTAATTCAGTCAGTTGATCTTTTATACGGTTCAGCGAATCAATAACATCTACCGTCCTGTCCACTCCCTCCTTGTTGTCGTGCATCTGTTTTTTGGCTCCCTCAAGCGTCATTCCCCGTTCCTTGACCAAATGGTAAATGGTCTTGAAAGTGGCCACATCTTCAGCCGTAAAAAGGCGGTTCCCTTTTTTATTGCGTACCGGTTTGATAAAATGGTCAAATGAGGTAGACCAGAAACGCACCAACGAAGTACTTTCATTCAGCAGTTGCGCCACTTCTCCGATTGTATAATACATTTTGTCCATAACGTTCCCATTAATCAAGTGATTGTCCCGTATTGTAAGCCGTCAGCATAATCTGACGGTATTGGTCTGGCATCACGTTCATCCAGTAATAATGAACCGGATCGCATATCGTTCCCTCACGACGCACTTCATAATGCAAGTGAGGTGTAAAGGACATCCCCGTAGAACCTACCCGCGCTATCACCATACCGCGCATCACCTGCTGTCCCTGCCGTACAAAAATATCACTCAGGTGGGCATAAAGTGTCTGGTAACCCCCATAGGAATGTTCAATTTTCACGGTATTTCCCTGGCCTCTGGGCGAGCGCTTCACTTCCACCACTTTCCCGTCTGCCGTAGCCAGCACGTCCGTCCCCAATCCGGAAAGAAAGTCCATTCCGTTGTGCTCCATAGGTATCTTGTAAAAGGGCTGTATCCGTTTCCCCAACGTGGCTCCCATATTGGAAATGGTGGGATTTTGCAGCGGGAAACAAGCCGGAAGTCCTTTCAAACTGTCTGCCTGTGCGTAAAACAGTTCTTCGGTGGCGAACAATTCCCGGGTAATGGCAGCCGCCTTGTGTTCCAGCCGTGAAATTACGGAATCGTTATGAAATACCAAAGCAAAATGAGGCTGATCCACCATATTCTGGTATTGCGTCAAATTGGCTTCTTCCACCCCCATATCTATCGGTGCTGAATGCAATACGGTGGCATATATGCTCTTGTCCCTCTCTTCCAACTCGTCCAAAACTTTATCCAATCCCTCCATCTTCTGGCTCAATCGCTTGTATTCATTGTTCATCAGTTCGGTTTCTCTGGCCAAATTCCTTTCTGCGGGAGATAGTACAAACAAACCGAAAATAAGATAATACACAAACGCCAGCACCACGCTACCCAAGAAAATCCACATCCCTTTGCGCAAAATTTGGGCAAACGTGGGACGCTCCTTGGTAAATTCCAGTTTTTCGTTGTTAAAACGGTAACGACTCATCGCAAGACGCTTTTAATTACGGCTTCCCATAATTACGGCGTGATAGTCGTCCGAGGCAATATTATTGTTGAAATAATTGTACGGATTGACCGGTCTGCCCATATAGATAACTTCATAGTGGACGTGGGGTCCGGTAGATTTTCCGGTGGATCCCAGCAATCCAATACGCTCTCCGCGTTTCACGGTCTGCCCCTCATACACCGTAGTGCTGCTTAGGTGGGCATAACGTGTTTTATAGCCAAAGCCGTGGTCTATAACAACATAACGTCCGTATCCGTTGTATTCATAATTAATGGTTTCCACTTTCCCGTCGCCGGTGGCGTATACAGATGAATTCAAGGCACCGGCCAGGTCAATGCCCTGATGCATACGGACCACTCCGTCCACGGGATCCTTCCGATAACCGTAAGAGCCGGAGAAACGGAAACGGGGGGTGTCCTCCGGTAACGGCAAAAGAGAAGGAATGCTTTTGGCCACTTCTCCGGCCTGTCCGGCTATGCGTTCCACGTCATCAAACGAACAGGACTGCACGTATGTTTTTTTGTACACCTTGTCAAATTCCAGCGCCGTCTTCTGCAAAAAATCCTTGTTGACACTGTAGTCCAGATACGCGTAACGGTTTACCCCGCCAAAACCGGCATCCCTCACCGCCTGAGGAATCTGTTCCATCCCAAAAATATTTCTATAGATGCTGTTATCGCGAGTTTGCAGTGTGGCCAGCCTTCTGTCCGCCAGGGCAATCTGCTTGTTGAGCAACTCCACGTTGGCCCGTGCGGTCTCATATTCGCGCTCCAGGCGGGCCGTTCTGGGAGTCTTGAAGTGAAAGCCCTCGGTATACAACAAATAATAACCCGCCGCCAGAATCAGACTTACGGGAAGAATCAGGAGCCCCTTCAACAGAACCGACTTAAACGAGGGTTTTTGCATCTCGTAGACAAGTGTATCCGGATTGAATTTGTATTTCCTGTTAAGGGCCATTACTGGATATAACTATTATAATAACAGACAAAGATAAAAATTTTTACCAAAATAGAGTATCTTTGCGACTTAATATTTAAAGTACGAATCACAGTATTACAGCTAGAAATGACAGCAAAAGAAATACGCCAGACCTTCCTGGACTTCTTCCGGGATAAAGGACACACCATTGTCCCCTCCGCCCCCATGGTGGTCAAAAACGACCCCTCATTGATGTTTACCAACGCCGGTATGAACCAGTTCAAGGACTGGTTTCTGGGCAACGCTCCGGCCACCTGTAACCGCGTCACGGACTCGCAGAAATGTCTGCGTGTAAGCGGCAAGCACAACGACCTTGAAGAAGTGGGACACGACACCTACCACCACACCATGTTTGAAATGTTGGGCAACTGGAGCTTTGGGGACTACTTCAAGAAAGAAGCCATTGAATGGGCCTGGGAGTTGCTGCATAAAGTCTACAAATTGGACGCGGACCGGCTCTACGCCACCGTATTTGAAGGAGCGGCCGATGATGGAGTGGATATGGACAAGGAAGCCCGCGACTACTGGCTGCATTTCCTGCCCCAATCCCATATCATTATGGGCAATAAAAAAGACAATTTCTGGGAAATGGGAGATACCGGCCCCTGCGGCCCCTGCTCGGAAATCCATATTGACCTGCGTCCCGACAGCCAACGCGCCCTAATTGACGGAGCCTCTCTGGTCAACACCGGTGACCCGCAAGTCATTGAAATATGGAACCTGGTATTTATACAATTTAACCGCAAGGCCGACGGTTCTTTGGAAGCCCTGCCGCAAAAGCACGTGGATACAGGTATGGGGCTGGAGCGCTTGTGTATGGCCATTCAAGGAAAACACAGCAACTACGACACCGACATCTTCCAAAACCTCATTCACGCCATTGAAAACATTTGTGACAAAAAATACGGCACCAATGCCGATACGGACGTGGCCATGCGCGTCATTGCCGACCACCTGCGCGCCATCAGTTTTGCCATAACCGACGGCCAGTTGCCCTCCAATGTAAAAGCCGGCTACGTAATCCGCCGCATTTTGCGCCGGGCCGTACGCTACGGGTATACCTTCCTGGGATTTGACAAACCTTTCTTGTGCCATCTGGTTCCCGCCCTTGTGGAAGAAATGGGCGCCGCCTACCCAGAACTGGTACAGCAGCAGACCCTGGTGACCAGCGTAATCCAGCACGAGGAAGAAGCCTTCTTGCGTGCATTGGAAAAAGGTATCCGCCTGTTTGAATCCATGACCGCCGGCCGCACCGAATGGCCCCAGAGCGGCAAAGACGCCTTCCTGCTGTACGACACCTACGGTTTCCCCATTGACCTGACCGTATTGATGGCCAGAGAAAAGAACATAGAAGTGGACATCGCTCAGTTTGAAGCCGAGTTGGCAGCCCAGAAAGAACGTGCCCGCAAAGCCACGGAAACCAAAGAAGGGGACTGGGTGGAACTGCGCCCGTTTACCCAACCCGTGTTTACAGGATATGAAACCACGGAAAACTATGCGCACATTCTGCGCTACCGCAAAGTAATAACCAAAAACAAGGAAGTATTCCAGATAGTGCTGGACCAGACACCGTTCTATGCAGAATGCGGCGGCCAGGTGGGAGACTCCGGTATACTGGAAACCGCCCAGGGAGATACCACCCCCATCCTCAACACCTTGAAGGAAAACAACCTGATCATCCACATTGCCGCAGAACTTCCTGAGAACCCCGCTGCCGAATTCTTTGCTAAAGTGGACGCCGTTCGTCGGCAATCCATTGCAAACAACCACTCGGCCACCCACCTGCTTCACTTTGCCTTGCGCCTGGTACTGGGAACCCACATTGAACAAAAAGGTTCTCAGGTTAGCCCCGACAGCCTTCGCTTTGACTTCTCGCATTTTGCCAAAATTGAGCACGAAGACTTGATGAAGGTGGAACGCATTGTCAACGCCCTTATCCGGGAAGACATCCCTCAACAGACACTGGTGGACATACCCGTGGAAGAAGCCAGATCCATGGGAGCCATGGCCTTGTTTGGTGAAAAGTACGGCAACAAGGTGCGCGTGGTACGCTTTGGAGATTCCGTGGAATTGTGCGGAGGTACCCATACTCGCTCCACCGGCACCATTGGCATGTTCAAAATTGAAAGCGAAGGCGCCATTGCCGCCGGAGTCCGCCGCATAGAGGCCTATACCGGAGTCAGTGTGGAACGCCGTATTGAAGAACTGCAGACGTTACTGCTTAAAGTAAGAACTATGCTCAATGACCATCCGGACATTCCCGCATCACTGGAACGGTTGCTCAAAGAAAACGAAGACCTGCGTCATCAGGTAGAACAACATATGCGTGAAAGTGCTGCGGCACTCAAAGAATCCCTATGGAAAAACCGCAAGGACATAAACGGCATCCAATTTGTAGAATTACGGGGAGACTATGCACCGGAAATGGTGAAAGACCTGGCCTTTATGATTAAACAAGAATCCGCCTCGTGCGTGTTTGCCGCCGGGTATATGTACAACGGCAAGGCCAATCTGGCACTGATGATTTCCCAGGATTTGGTGGATGCGGGCCTGGATGCAGGAGCCATCATCAGTCTGGCCGCCAAGGAAATCCAGGGCGGTGGCGGCGGACAGAAATTCTTTGCCACGGCCGGAGGCAAGCAGCCCGACGGACTTTCCGCCGCTATGGGCGTGATTGAAGACCATATCCGTATTCATTAATAATCTACAGCGTGAAAATATTAGACCGTTTCCTCATCCGCTCGTTCATAGGGCCCCTGATTCTAACCCTGTTTATCGTACTTTTTGTACTGATAATGCAGTTTTTGTGGGTCTATATTGACGAACTGGTGGGGAAAGGCCTCAGCATAGATGTCATTGCCGAGTTCCTTTTCTGGGGAACCTGTACGGTAGTGCCTATGGCCCTGCCCCTGTCCACCCTGCTGGCCTCCATCATGGCCATGGGCAATCTGGGAGAGAACAATGAACTGCTGGCCATGAAAGCCGCCGGGATTTCCCTGCAGCGCATTATGAGGCCGCTGATCATCATCTCTTTCTTTATCTCCATTGCCGCCTTTTTTGCCACCAACAACCTTATGCCGCTGGCCTACAAAAACATCTTTGCCCTGCGTGACGACATTGCCCGCACCAAGGACGAGATTCGTATCCCCACCGGCATATTCTACAACGGTATTGACGACTACATTATCCGCGTGGACTCCCGGGACAAGGCCAGCGGAATGATGTACGGCATTATGGTCTACGACCACAGCAGCAGACGGGGAAACAACAGTGTCACTCTGGCCGACTCGGGGTCGCTGAGGCTTACGGAAGACAAACAGAACATCATCTTGACGCTGTTCAGCGGCGAGTCGTACGAGGAAGGGGAACGCAAATCCGTTGCGGACACCGCATTTCCAATACAACGCATTCAGTTTGATTCGCAACAGGCCATCATAGAATTGAGCAACTATGCTTTCAAGCGTCGTGACGGAGATCGTTTTGGAAACGACGTGATGGCACAGAATATGAGCAGTCTGGCCTTCCGCCGCGACTCCCTGGATTCAGTCTACACGCAAGTAAGAAGCGTTTTCTACGCCCGAATGCTGCTTTCCGGAGGCTTGTCATACGGCATCCAGCTGGATACCTCCCAGCACTTTGTACCTACCACCGAATTCCCTCTGCAAGCCCTTCCAAAGTACCGTTCGTCGGACGAACGCGCCCGTATGTTGACGGACGTGGGTAACAAAGCGGAAACGCTCTTTAACCTTACCGATTCCTTTATGGTGGAAGAATTGCAGGTGCACACCCCGTTGCGCCGCTCTCGTATAGAATGGTTCCGTAAAATGACCGTCTCGTTTGCCTGTTTCATTTTCTTCTTTATTGGAGCCCCGTTGGGCGCCATTATCCGCAAAGGCGGTCTGGGTACTCCCGTCATAGTTTCTATGCTGTTTTTTGTAATCTACTATGTAATAGATATTTCAGGCAAGAAACTTGCCGTCAACGGAGCCGTTTCCGCTGCCGCGGGAACCCTCATATCCACCTTTGTCCTGTTGCCGATGGGCATTTTTCTCACCTGGAAGGCTACTACGGATTCTGCCCTGTTCAATAAAGAAGCCTACCTTAATTTCTTCAAGAAACTAAAAAGAAAAAAGGATGAACCCGTCTAAACCGAACATCGTTTTTATGGGCACTCCCGTTTTTGCTCGGGAAGTACTGGCCTACCTGCTGGCGCAGGGTTATCCCGTGCGCGGCGTGGTCACCACTCCGGACAAGCCTTCCGGCCGAGGCAGGGACACGCACTGCAGTGCCGTAAAGGAATTTGCACTGCAGCAGGGGCTGAGCGTACTGCAGCCTGTCAGCCTCAAGGACCCGGACTTTCTGGCTTCCCTGACTGAGTGGAAGGCCGAGATATTTGTGGTGGTAGCCTTTAGAATGCTGCCTCAACCGGTGTGGTCCATGCCGCCCAAAGGCTGCTTCAACCTGCACGCCTCGCTGCTGCCTCAGTACCGCGGAGCCGCCCCCATAAATTACGCCCTCATAAACGGAGAAGAGCAAACGGGGCTCACCACGTTTTTGCTGGACGAACAAATAGATACCGGAAGCATATTATTGCAGGAAGTCATCCCCATACTTCCGGACGATGATATGGGCACCCTGCACGACCGTCTTATGGCACACGGCGGACCGCTGGTGGCCCGTACGCTGGACGGCCTGTGGAACGGCACTTTGCACCCCGTGGCTCAACCTGTGCTGCCTGTGGACGCCGTCAAGGCCGCTCCCAAAATTTTCAAGGATACTTGTCGCATTCACTGGAATCTTCCGGGCCAACGCATCGTAAACCTTGTCCGCGGCCTGTCCCCCGTTCCGGCTGCATTCGGTTGCCTGCTAAAAGACGGCCAACAGACGGAAATCAAAATCTACAAGGCCGCTTTTGAAGCGCAACAAACCGGTTTGTCGTGCGGCACCCTCCGTACCGACGGCAAAAAATGGCTAAAAATTGCTTGTGCGGACGGGTTTGTCCACCTGCTGGAAATACAGGCCCCCGGGAAAAAGAGAATGGGAATCAGCGCTTTTCTGGCGGGATTCAGAAACCCTGAAATAACAAAATTTGTTTGATATGGAACGCACTATCATTTTGGCTCACGGAGCCTACCCGACACATCCCGTCCCCAGGGCGTTGCTGCAACACGCACAGACGATAATTTGTACGGACGGAGCGGTGAATGATCTGGAAGAAGGTCTTGTCCCCAGGTGGATTATCGGGGACCTGGATTCACTCAATCCGGAAATACGCCAGAAATATGCTTCACGCATAGTGTACGTCGGCGACAAGGAAACAAACGACCTTACCAAGGCCGTCAATTTCTGCGTGTCCTGGAACATCCGCCGGCTCACCATCTTGGGGGCCACCGGACTGCGTGAAGACCATATGCTGGGCAATTTTTCATTACTTGGCACATATGCCCGTCTTTTGGAACAGGTGCAGATGGTGACCGACGCGGGCCGATTTACCGTACTGACACAACCTGCCCGGATTCCATGCCGGAAGGGAGCCTCCGTGTCATTTTTCGCGTTTGACCCCGCCCTCAAACTGCAAGTGGAGGGCGTCCGCTACCCGGTAAGACAGGTGGTATTTGATGCGTTATGGAAAGGAACCCTCAATGAATGCACCGAAGAGTTTCTGGAAATTACTTTCTCTAACGGCCCGGTAGCGGCCTACTTTACCTTTTAGGCAACCCCTTGCAATCCGGAATGATTACAGTGCGCCGACTGCAGGCGTATGACCCGAATATGCCCAACGCCCCCTCTATATTGCCTTCCACATTGCCGCGCGGTCCGGAAAACAGCGGGAACTGCTGGTTCTTTTCCGTTTTGGCATCGGTAAGGTATTTGTGATATTCTTTGCTGAGTGTCTGTAACTCCACGGTAAGTCTGTCCCCGCAATACAAATCATACGTTGCCCCGTTATCCCAGGTAAGGGATTCATAAATAATCCAGTCAGTCAGCGGATAACGTACCGGCTCACCGTCCTGGGCGGAAATGTCCAGCGTCATCACGCAATAGCGCAGAATACGGTTGCTGTACAAATCACCGTTTATGGAAAGCGAGGCGCCGTAATAATCTTCCCCCACCTGGTCATCTATTCCGGCTACCAGAAGGAACGGGACATCGGGAGGAGAAGAAGGCATCACCGACTCCAGGGTCAAGCTGCTTAAATCTCTGTGGTAAGGCACGGTAGTGGTGGCCGTGTAGCACTCGTCCACGCCGTCCCGGTCAAAGTCAATCCACACTTCCAGATCATAACGTTTACCTTCCACCGCGGCAAAATTATCTCCAAGACTATACGTACCCGTACCGTCGTGAATAAGTTTTTCCCCGTTAATCCGCACTTCCGTGGCATCCACGTCATACGGCAACTCCAAATCAAAATAGTTGCCCGTCTGCGCCACCGTAATATATTGATAGCCCGGATTAGTGGAAAGGGTTCCGGAAATCACCAGTTGCGGTTCCATCCCGTCACTCTGCAGGTCAATGGGCTCCGTACAACCGGCCAACACTACCAGCGTCATTATAATAAGATAACATTTACGTGTGTTCATACTCAAAAACTAAAATTCCAAGTTATGGACGGCACCACACTAAACAGGTAGGTCATCTCCAAATATTGTTGTCCCGTAGGCTTCAACCGGTAATTAATGGCCCACGCGTTTTTGCGCCCGTACACATTGTATACCGACACATTCAAAGAATTCTGGAACCGGCGGTTCAATTTTCCCAACCGTACGGTCAACGAAACGTCCATACGGTGATAGTCGGACATCCGGTAGGCGTTACGGTCGGTATAGACCGGTATAAGTTCGTTAAAGAACCAATACCTGCCCTCGGCAATGGTCAGAGGCTGTCCGGTGGCGTACACCCAGTTGAGTGAGGCACTCAACCTTTTGTTTATATCATAGAATCCCACCAGATTCACATTGTGCGGACGGTCAGACGGGGCGCGATAGGTTTCTCCCCTGTTAACGCCGGGTATCGTGCGGTACGACCGTGAATACGTATAACTGACCCATCCGGTCAATTTACCTTCCACCTTGCGGGCCAGAAACTCGACTCCATAACTGCGTCCGGTTCCGAAACGCAATTCGGTTTCAATCTGGTCATACAGCATCAGATCAGGATGTTCCTTAAAGTCAAGCACATTGTTCAAATATTTGTAGAATCCCTCGACCGATAATTCATATTGATGTCCCAGCAAATTGGAAAAAACCCCAAGCGAGAATTGCTGCGAAGCCTGCGGTTTGATAGAGGGACTGCTGGGCACCCAGATTTCCAGCGGGGACCCGGCCGAGGAGAACGACAACAAGTGCACGTACTGCAATGTCCTGGAGTACGACGCCTTCACGGAAACCGTCGGACGCAACATCACGGAAAGCCCCGCACGCGGCTCCCATCCGTATTCGTGGTGAAAAAATTGACCCGAGGGTATTGCCTGTCCCGGATCCACCAGGTTGTACCGTTCATCCACCGTGTACAGGGTCGTAGGCCCCACATTGTCAAAACGCGTGAAACGCAACCCGTAGCGCAACTGTAAGATGCTGTTGAAAAAATGATGCTCGTTTGAAAAATACAGTACGTTCTCAAAACCCTGACGGCGGGACATCCTGATTTCCTGCTCCACTTGGGGACCGCTTTCCAACTGAGCCGTTCCCAACGCCGTTCCGGGTTGAAACCACTGGAAGTTGGAGGTATATCCCACATCAAAAGAATGCAGTCTGTTGGGAATGTATGAGAAATCCACACGCAGACCGGCATCCTGAATACGTGACACCCAGCCCAGGTCAATCTGGTTGGTGCTGCCCGTAAAGTCATAGTCATAATTGGTATAGGTGACATACGTCTTCAAAAACAATTGCGGGGAAAAGGTATGGCGCCAGTTGAGTGCTGCCACCGAATTGCCAAACTTGACACCCAGTTCCGACACTTTGAATTTGTCTCTTCCGTTGTACAGCGTCAAATTCACGTAATTGTTGGCATTGATGCGCCAGTGAAGCCGTCCGTTGAGGTCATAAAAATTGATGGCGGCACTCTTGACCACATCATTGGGAAAAAGAGGCAAAAACAGGTCGGCATAGGTCCTTCTTCCGGCAACCAGGTACGTCAGATTCTCAGTGCCTAGTTTTCCCTGCACCGCCAGTTTGCTGGAGATAAGCCCAATGCCGCCTTTTACGGCAAACTCCGTGTCTCCGTCAGCCGGCTCAATATCCAGCAAAGAAGACAGACGGCCTCCAAAATTGGCCGGAATATCCCCTTTGTAAAGTGTCATGTCTCCTACCGCATCATTGTTGAATACGGAGAAAAAACCCAGCATGTGCGATGCATTGTACAGCGATGCCTTGTCATACAGGATCAGGTTCTGGTCGTGGCTCCCGCCCCGTACGTTGAACCCGCTGCTGCCTTCCGAGGCCGCCTGTACTCCGGGCAACATTTGAACCACCTTGAGCACGTCCACCTCTCCAAACAGCATAGGCGCGCGTTCCACCACTTGGGCATTGATGCGTTCTATGCTCATTTCCGGGTTGCGCAGACGCATTTCCTGAGTCTCGGCAAATATGGTGACCGCACTCAACTGGAAGGACAGAGGAGAAAGAAAAAAGACCGTATCGGCCGCTGCATGGATGTCCACCTGTGTGGTCAACGTGTTGAAGCCGATATAGGAAAGCTCCATCTGGTAAGTACCTTTGGGCAACAACATATGAAACGCTCCCTTGTCATTGGTCAGCGTCCAGGACATTTGAGCGTCCAACACTTTTATTACGGCACCGGGAAGGGGGTCAGAAGAGGTCGCGTCCAGAATTTTCCCGGTAAAAGAGAATGTTTCCTGTGCCCGCAACCCCACGCCATAACAGAGAAGGAGGCCTATCAGTGTCAGGGTTTTATATCTCATTAGTATGGATCGTGTCATTCAACCTAAATTTACGATAAAAAGGAGAACCGCAGTCCTCCTTTTTTTAATTACAAATGGCAAGAGGCCACTGAAAAAGGAACGCTACAGGTCAATGCTGGGGCGAAATTTAACCACTTTTTTAGCTTTGATTTTAATAGCAGCTCCCGTGCGAGGGTTTCTTCCGGTTCTAGCAGCGCGTTGACCTACAACAAATGAGCCAAAACCTACCAAGGTGACTCTTTCGTTTTTCTTCATTGCTTTAGCGGTTACACCTAAGAAAGCATCAAGGGCTTTTTTGGAATCCACTTTTGTAAGGCCGGATTCGGCAGCCATGGCGGCAATAAGATCAGCTTTGTTCATAATATTTTTTTTAGGTTAAATGAATGTCCTCTTGTTAGTCCTTACAAATCTAATAATTATTTCTTTCGAATGCAATTTCTTGGCGCAATTCAGACAGTTGACAGGCGGTTTTTTCTTGAAAAAGTTTGTTCTCCTGAGCGTCAGGGAAACGAACACGGTGTGAAAGGGCCGTTTTAAGCTTATCCATTTGCCCTACCTGCTGTTTTGTTTTTTGAGTGAACGCACATTCCAGAAAACGTTGCCAGATATATTCGCGGGCCTCTTCGGAAGGATGACAGCGGTCGGCGGCGTAAAATCGGTAGTCACGCAACTCATCCAGCAATATTTCATAGGCTGGGAAATAACGCACGTTGGGAAACGAAGTCTGCAGGTCAGTTACCGCCAACAGTAACGAGGCCTTACTCAACTGATTCCCGTGGGCTCCGTCGGCCAGATGACGTACGGGGCTCACCGTAAACACCCACGTTTTCTCCGGGAAGCGCGTTATAAGATCTTTCCAGAGGGCCACCGTCTGCGAAGCCGACAGAAACTCCCGTTCAAATTGAGCGGCACTCAGCCGGTGGCAATTGGCCACCACCTTCCCCTGATGCCGGAAGACCCAGGAGGTCCCAAAACTGACCACTACTACATCGGCGCAGGCAAAGGCTTGCGCGGCGGCCTGCAACAACTCGTTGGCGTGCTTAAGAAACGCCGCCCTTGAAGGTTGAGTGAAAGAAGAGTGATGAGCCAGAGACACAATCCCTCCGGGCGTCTCAATGAGTTCTTCTTCCGTAAAAGCCCTGTTATGAATAACCCTTTCCAATGCCGAGGCAATGGAAGCCGGGTTAAACAACACGCCAAAGGCATCGGGTGCCACGTCAAATTCCAGTTGCCGTAACCTGTCGGAAAGCACCCCCGCAAAACACGAGCCCGTCGTATAGAAACGGGTGCCGTACGTAAACCCGTCATACGGCCATTCAATAGACACTTTAGTTTGCCATTCCATACGCACAAAGTTAGCATTTTGTTTATCTTTGCAGCCAAACCCTACATACTATGAAAAAACTCCTTTTGTTGTTGTGCCTCATGCTTACGCTTACCGTGGCCCGGGCCCAACAGGACACGGCGGCTCCGGTTATGGAAGACACAACGACCCTCACTCAGGATAATATTGCGGCAGTTCCGGATGAAGATACCTCCACCATACAGTCCTCGGATACCACCCCCAACCCTTACCGTTCCATTTTGTCTGACAAACAGATCAGTTTCAATATAAAGTCTATTCTGCGCGGCCTCTGTGCCCTGATAGCCATCTTGCTTGTGGCCTGGGTTTTCAGTGTGGACCGCAAACACATCAATTGGGGTACTGTGGGTAAGGCACTGGCCCTGCAATTTATCATTGCCATCTGCATCCTGGCGGTACCGGCCGTCCAGGTGGTTTTTGAAGTACTGGGTAAATGTTTTGTGATAGTCCTTGACTGGACCAAGGCCGGATCCGAATTCCTCTTCGGTTCCTTGGTTGACCTGGAGAAGACGGGATACATCTTTGCCTTACAGATTCTGCCCACCATCATCTTCTTCTCGGCATTGTCCTCTCTGTTATTCTATTTGGGGATTATCCAAAAAGTGGTATGGTGTATGGCCTGGGTGTTTACCAAATTCATGAAGCTCTCTGGTGCGGAAAGCCTTTCCACTGCCGGCAACATCTTTTTGGGCCAGACCGAGGCGCCTATGCTGGTAAAACCTTACATTCCCCACATGACCCGCTCGGAAGTGATGTTGGTGATGACCGCCGGTATGAGTACTATGGCCGGCGGCGTGCTGGCCGCCTACGTAGGTATGTTGGGGGGCGGCGACCCGCAGATGAGCGTGGCCTTTGCCAAGCACCTGCTTTCGGCCTCGGTTATGGCCGCTCCGGGAGCCATTGCCATGGCCAAGATACTGGTACCACAGACCGAAAAAATTGACAACGCCATTCAGGTCTCCAAAGAGAAAATCGGAGGCAACGTACTGGACGCCATCTCAAACGGCACTACGGAAGGGCTCAAGTTGGCCGCCAATGTGGCCGCCATGCTGCTGGTATTCTACGCGCTGATTGCCGGGTGCAACTACATATTCTTCAAGATTGGTGACTGGACCCCGCTCAACGGCTGGATTGCCCAATGGACCGGCGGCACCTATACCAGTCTGTCTTTTGAATGTATTCTCTCTTATATATTCGCCCCCATCATCTGGCTCACGGGAGTCTGTCCCGCCGACCTGCCCCTGGTGGGACGGTTGTTGGGTGAAAAACTGATTCTCACCGAATTCGTGGGTTACGGAAGCCTCTCGGAAATGATTCAGTCCGGAGCTTTTCTGCAAACCAAGTCGGTCATCATCTCCACTTATGTGCTGTGCGGCTTTGCTAACTTTGCCTCGGTAGGCATTCAGATTGGCGGCATCGGGTCGCTTGCCCCCAACAAACGCACCATGCTGGCGCAATACGGATTCCGCGCCCTGCTGGGTGCCACGCTTGCCGGCTTGCTTTCCGCGGCATTTATTGGAATGTTAATGTAGTTTAGAGCAGTTTTTCGCGCAAGTGAAGCAGCATGTCGTCTGACATGGCGTTCAAATCCCATTGAGGTTTCCACCCCCATTCGGCACGGGCGCACGAATCATCCATATAATTGGGCCAGCTGTCTGCAATGGCCGCCTTGACGGGATCCACATTATACGACATCTGCAGGGAGGGTACCTTGCGTTGGAGCAGTGCATACAACTCACTTGGACAAAAACTCATGGAAGCTATATTGAAACTGTTCCGGTGCACCAGCTTGTCCGGGTCAGCCTCAATCAGCTGGGTGCAAGCCCGCAGGGCGTCGGGCATATACAACATGTCCATATAAGAGTCGGACGGTACCGGGCACACAAAGGGCTCACCCTTGACGGCCGCGTAAAAGATTTCCACTGCGTAATCCGTGGTACCGCCGCCGGGCAGGGCTCCGTAGGAAATAATGCCGGGGAAACGCACGCTACGGGTATCCACTCCAAAGCGCGAATGGTAATAATCGGCCAACAATTCGCCGGAAACCTTGCATACCCCGTAAATGGTATTGGGACGCATTACCGTGTCCTGCGGAGTGCCGTCGTGCGGCGTACTCGGCCCGAATGCGCCTATAGAACTGGGGGTAAACACCCCGCAGTGGTATTCTCTGGCCAACTCCAGCGAGTTGAGCAGAGCGCCCATATTGATCCCCCAGGCCATCTGGGGATTCTTCTCGCCAGTTGCGGACAATACCGCCACCAGATTAAAAATCCAGTCCGGTTTGGTATCCCGTATAATCTGTGCATACGCTTCTTTATCCAAAGCGTTCAGACATACGGTACGTGCTTTTAGGGACAACCTGTCACAGACTTCGGGACGTAGTTCGGCAGCTATGACGTTGTCTTGGCCATACGTGTGCTGCAAGTGAGGAATCAATTCGGTTCCTATCTGGCCGCCTGCACCGACTACAAGAATTGTTTTGCTCATATTTATTCTATTTTGGGGCCAGTCTGTACAAGACAATGGCCACAAGTGTAAACAACATATTTGGAATCCACAGGGCCACTGCCGGAGGCAGTACATCCGCGTGTACAAACATTTCGGAAAAACGCAGGAACAGGATATAGGAGAAACTCAGGGCAATGCCCATCCCAATGTTGAGCCCAATGCCTCCCCGTCGCTTGCGCGAAGAAAAGGCCACTCCCATAATGGTCAGAATAAACGCACTGAAAGGTACCGCCATTCTGGAATGCTTCTGAATGAGCGCATACTTCACATTGGCGTCCCCCCTGAGGCGCAATAAATTCACAAACTCATTAAGTTGCTTGAAATTGAACTGCTCCTCGGAATTTTTCTGCCGCGTAAGGTCCCCGCTGTTTATGGCCACCAGGGTGTCAAGCTGCTTGCCCCATTCCACCTTTTCCGACGTGTCGGAAAAGTGGCGGATATTATAGTCTTCCAACCGCCATTTGCCCGACGTGGAATCCCATCTTGCCGTCTCGGCCGAGAGTTTTGACACCAGCTTGTTACCGTCAAACGACTCGAGCGTAAACCTTATGGCCGAGTTGTTCCATGAGTTGTACGACTCCATGAAGACATAGGTTCCGGGCTCCAACTGGTAGTGAATGTTGCGGTTGTATTCCACCTTTTTCTTGAGGTACTGCTGCTCAAAGGCCAACCGCTGTTTGTTGGCCGGCGGTATGACAAACCAGTTGAGCATAAGGGACAGCGTAGCGATAAAAAGGGCGGACAACAGGTAAGGATACATGAGTCTGTTAAAACTGATGCCACCGCTGAGCATAGCAATTATCTCACTGTTGGCGGCCATCTTGGAAGTGAAAAACACTACCGAGATAAACACAAACAACGGCGAGAACATATTGACAAAGTACGGAATGAAATTAAGGTAATAGTCTACCACAACGGCCCGCAACGGCGCTTCATTATCCGTAAAGTCATCTATTTTTTCACTGATGTCAAAGATTATGACAATGCCAATAATGATGATAATGGCAAAAAAGAACGTGCCCAGGAACTTCCGGATAATATATTTATCCAGTGTGGTAATACGAAGGTTCACGGGTCGCTTTCCGGATTCCATCAGATTCTTGTTTCTAAGTTTTTGACCATCCGGTTTTTCCAGGAAAGAAAATCTCCGGACAGTATGTGTTCTCTGGCCTGCGCCACCAAATGCAAATAAAACGCCAGGTTGTGCTGACTGGCCAACTGTGCCCCCAACATCTCACCGGCTACAAACAAATGGCGAAGATACGCTTTTGTATAAGAATGGTCAACAAAAGAAGTCCCGTGTGCGTCAATCGGTGAGAAATCGGCTTCCCACTTTTTGTTTTTGATATTGATGATGCCCTGGTCAGTGAACAGCATTCCATTGCGACCGTTCCGCGTGGGCATCACACAATCAAACATATCCACCCCACGCGCAATCCCTTCCAGAATATTGGCCGGAGTTCCCACGCCCATAAGGTAGCGCGGTTTGTCCAGAGGCAGGTGAGGATGTACGGTCTCAAGCATCTGATACATCACTTCCGTAGGTTCACCCACAGAAAGCCCGCCAATGGCATAGCCGTCGGCTCCCAACGATGCCGCATGCTGCGCCGCCTGCACACGCAAGGGCGCATAGACGCATCCCTGAATAATGGGAAAAAACGTCTGTGCATAGCCATAATGGCCCGTTCCGCTAGAACCCTGCGTGATTCCGGTTACTTCCCTGAAATGGTCTATTCCACGGTCAAGCCATTGTTGCGTAAGGTCCAGTGATTTTTTGGCATAATCGTAAGGGGCATCTCCCGGAGTACACTCGTCCAACGCCATAATGATGTCCGCGCCTATCAAACGTTGTATATCCACTATGTTTTCAGGAGAAAAGAAATGGGCCGAACCGTCAATGTGAGAGCGAAATTTGCATCCGGCAGGTGTCAGTTTGCGGTTTTCCGCCAGAGAAAACACCTGGTAGCCGCCGCTGTCCGTCAGCATGGGACGGTCCCATCCGCAAAAAGCGTGCACCCCTCCGGCCTTGTGAATAATTTCCGTTCCTGGGCGCAAATACAGATGGTACGTATTGGCCAGAATAATCCGGGCACCCACATCCTGTACAAGGTCCCGGTGCAGTACTCCTTTTACCGTGGCCAATGTGCCTACCGGCATAAAGATGGGCGTCTGTATTTCCCCGTGATCGGTATGGATTGTTCCTGCACGTGCGTGACTTTCGTGATCCGTGCGTTCCAGAATAAAGTTCATCCAGCAAAGATAGAAAAAAACAAAAAGGATGACTTTGAGGTCATCCTTTTTATAGTCAGAAATAAAATCAGACGCTTATTCTGCAGCGGCAGGGGCAGCAGCGGCAGGGGCGGCAACGGCTTTGGGAGCGGCTTTGGCGCGGCTGCGGCGCGTGGTTTTCTTTTCTTCTTTTTTAGTAGAAGCAGCCAAAGCTGTTTCATTAAAGTCCACCAATTCAATCATAGCCATATCAGCTGCATCACCCGGACGAAATCCGAGTTTAAGGATACGGGTATAACCACCCGGACGTTCGGCTATTTTGGGAGCCACTACACGGAACATTTCGCTTACGGCCTCCTTATCTTTCAGATAAGCAAATACGGTACGGCGTGAATGGGTGGTATCCTCTTTAGACTTGGTAATTAACGGTTCCACATATACGCGCAAGGCTTTGGCTTTGGCAACGGTAGTTTCTATACGCTTATGGAGTATTAAAGACGAGGCCATATTGGCCAACATAGCTCTTCTATGTCCTGTTTGGCGTCCTAAGTGATTAATTGTCTTTCTGTGTCTCATGTTTTTTTGCCTTTTTTTCAATGTTGTACTTGGTAACGTCTATCCCAAAAGTAAGGTCCAGACGATCCATAAGCATATCTATCTCTGTCAATGATTTCTTCCCGAAGTTGCGGAATTTCATCAGCTCGTGACGCGGTATGGAGACCAAGTCGGCAAAGGTTTCAATTTCTGCCGCCTTTAAGCAATTCAGTGCGCGTACGGAAAGCTCCATATCTGAAAGCTTGGTAAGCAACAACTGACGCATACGCAATGATTCTTCATCCAGATCGGTGCTGACCACTTCCTGAGGAAGTTCCAGACTGATGCGTTCGTCAGAGAACAGCATAAAGTGATGGATTAAAATCTTTGCGGCTTCTTTTAACGCTTCTTTTGGCTGAATAGAACCGTCCGTGGTAATCTCAATGTTGAGTTTTTCATAGTCGGTCTTCTGTTCCACACGCCAGTTTTCTACAGAATACTGCACATTTTTGATGGGCGTATAAATGGCATCCATAGGAATCAAACCGAACGGAGCCTCCTCGGGACGATTTTCGTCTGCAGGAACATATCCGCGTCCTTTCCCAATATGGAATTCCATAGTCAAGGTCACTGAAGTATCCATGGTGCAGATATGCAGGTCGGGATTGAGCACCTTAAAGGAAGTGAGTTGTTTGGAGATATCTTCTGCCTTGAACTCGTCTCTGCCTTTCAAAGTTACTCTTACAGTCTCTTCCTCCACACCTTCTATCATTCTCTTGAAACGAACCTGCTTCAAATTGAGAATAATATCCACCACGTTCTCCAGTACGCCCGGAATGGTAGCGAACTCGTGGTCAACGCCGTCAATTTTGACGGAGGTGAGAGCATATCCTTCAAGTGAGGACAGTAAGATCCTACGGAGTGCGTTCCCTACGGTAATGCCGTAACCGGGTTCCAGCGGGCGGAACTCAAAGCGGCCGAAAGTTTCGGTAGCTTCGTGCATTATTACCTTATCGGGTTTCTGAAATGCTAATATTGCCATTGTAGAAATTTAAATATTACTTGGAGTACAACTCCACAATTAATTGCTCGTTAATGGTTTCGGGAATTTCGGTGCGGTCGGGGTAGTTCAGGAATTTACCGGCCACTGAGGCGGCATCCCACTCAATCCACGAGTACTTGTTGGAAGAACGGGAAATATTTTCCTGGATAACTTCCAGATTCTTGGAACGTTCCCGTACAGCAACCATAGCACCCGGCTTAACCAGGGAAGAAGGTATGTTGCATACTACTCCGTCTACCGTAATGTGACTATGTGAAACCAACTGACGTGCGGCGGGTCTTGAAGGAGCAATGCCCATACGGAATACCACGTTGTCCAGACGGCTTTCCAGCAACAGGATAAGGTTTTCACCTTTACGTCCTTTCATACGGGAAGCTTTTTCAAACAAGTTGTGGAATTGACGTTCCAATACGCCATAAGTATATTTCACTTTCTGTTTTTCTCTCAACTGAGTGCCGTACTCAGAGGTTTTTTTGCGCTTTTTAGCCAGTCCGTGTTGTCCCGGAGGATGGTTTTTGCGTTCAAAACTTTTATCGGGACCGAAAATGGGTTCACCAAATTTTCGGACTATCTTGGTCTTTGGGCCTGTATATCTTGCCATCTTCTTAAAATTTTAATAAGAAACATTTATACCCTACGACATCCTTTGGGGCGGCAGCCGTTATGAGGCAGCGGGGTAACATCAATAATCTCGGTAACTTCAATACCGGCACCGTGAATAGTACGGATAGCGGATTCACGACCCGATCCGGGACCTTTTACATAAGCCTTCACCTTACGAAGACCTAAATCATAGGCCACTTTGGCGCAGTCAGCGGCAGCTGTCTGGGCAGCATACGGAGTGTTCTTCTTAGAACCGCGGAAACCCATCTTACCGGCCGAAGACCAGCTGATAACCTGACCTTCGCTGTTAGCCAAGGTGACAATCACATTATTAAACGTAGAAGAAATGTGGGCTTGTCCGTAAGCGTCCACTTTAACAACTTTCTTCTTGCTGGTTGTATTGGTTTTTTTTGCCATAATCTTAGACTCTATTTAGTAGCTTTCTTCTTGTTAGCCACAGTTTTCTTACGGCCCTTGCGGGTACGTGCGTTGTTTTTAGTGGTTTGTCCGCGAACAGGTAATCCAAGACGATGACGGATACCTCTATAACAGCCAATATCCATCAGTCGTTTAATATTCATTTGTACAGAGGAACGAAGTTCACCTTCTATTTTATATTCCTCAGAAATCAGTGAACGAATGGCGGCAATCTGATCGTCATTCCAGTCTTTCACCTTAGTGTCAAAGTCAATGCCCGCCTTGGTCAAAATGGCCTGGGCGGAACTGCGACCAATCCCGTAGATATAGGTTAATCCTATTTCTCCACGTTTGTTTTGGGGTAAATCAACACCGGCTATACGTGCCATAATTTATAATACTTTTTGATTTTACTGAATTTTATCCTTGGCGCATCTTGAACTTGGGGTTCTTTTTGCAAATAACATATAAACGGCCTTTGCGTTTTACAATTTTGCAATCTTCGCTGCGCTTTTTAATGGATGCTTTTACTTTCATAGTATGATTTTTTATAGGCTAATTATTTATACCTAAAGGAAATACGTCCTTTAGACAGATCATAAGGGGACATCTCCACGCGCACTCTGTCTCCGGGAAGAATGCGAATATAATTCATTCTCATTTTTCCGGAAATATGGGCAATAATCACATGTCCGTTATCTAATTCCACACGGAACATAGCATTGGACAAGGCTTCGATTATCACTCCTTCTTTTTCTATTGCAGACTGTTTGGGCATTCGTTTTTCCTTATAAATCCAATTATTAAATAGTTTTGCCTTCAATAAAGGCAAAGGTAGACAAGACTTCCGGTTTGTCCTTGCGGATTGCTACCGTAAGTTCATAATGTGCGGAATTCTTGTTGTCTGCCGTTCTAAGCGTCCAGCCATCGCGTTCAATATAGACACCGCGTCCACCGGCATTGATCATAGGCTCAATACAGATAACCATCCCTTCTTCCAGATGCTTGCCCTGTCCGGCGTGGCCGTAGTTGGGGACATCGGGTTTCTCGTGCATGTTGGCTCCTATACCGTGACCTACCATCTCCCGTACCACGGAAAAGCCTTGGGCTTCCGCGTGGTGCTGGACCGCAGCGCCGATATCGCCTATACGATTACCGGCCACAGCTTTCTCAATACCCTTGTACAAAGATTCACGGGTGGTACGCATAAGGAGTTCAGCCGCTTGGGAAACTTCGCCTACCCCAAAGGTGTAGGCGGAATCCCCAAAATAACCCTTATACTTTGTCCCGCAGTCAATGGACACGATATCTCCTTCTTTCAATACGTAGTCACCGGGAAAGCCGTGGACTACCACCGAGTTTACAGAGACACACAAGGTGCCGGGAAAGCCTTCATAACCAAGGAAGGCGGGCACGGCTCCGTGGTCGCGGATGAAGGCTTCGGCTATTGCATCCAGCTTACGGGTAGTAATACCGGGAGCAATATTTTTGCCAACTTCCGCCAAGGTCTTGGAGACCAGAAGTCCGTTCTCGCGCATCAGCGCAATTTCTTCCTCAGTTTTGATCAAGTTCATTTTTAAAGAACTTTATTACATTCCGGAACGTCCTTTCAGACGACCCGTTTTCATTAATCCATCATAATGGCGCATCAACAGATGGCTCTCAATCTGCTGCAAGGTATCCAGCACCACACCTACCAGAATCAACAGGGAAGTACCGCCGTAGAACGCCGCAAACTGTCTGTTGACACCCAACATCTGGGCAAATACGGGCAAAATGGCCACAATGCCCAAGAAGAAGGAACCGGGTAAGGTAATACGGGACATGACAGCATCCAAGTACTCGGCCGTTTTCTTTCCGGGTTTGACACCGGGAATAAAGCCGCCGTTTTTCTTCATATCTTCCGCCATGTTGGTGGGGTTCACCGTTACTGCCGTATAGAAGTAGGTGAAAGCGACAACCAAAAGGAAGAATACAAAGTTATACCAGAATCCCTGCATGTTGCTCATAACGGCTGCAAAACCGCGAGTAGCATCAAAATTTGAGAAAATCATGGGGAACAGCATCATGGCCTGGGCAAAGATAATGGGCATAACACCCGCCGCGTTGATTTTCAAAGGAATATACTGACGTACACCACCATACTGTTTGTTTCCCACAATACGTTTGGCATATTGTACGGGAACCTTGCGCACACCCTGCACCAATGCAATGGTAGCCACAAAGATGAAGAACAGGATAAGCAGTTCCACCACCAACATCAGCAGACCGCCCGTTGACTGGGTGAAGCGGTCACCGGCTTCCGCCACAAGGGCAAAAGGCAAACGGGCCACAATGCCTACCATGATAATCAAGGAAATACCATTGCCCAAACCGCGGTCGGTAATACGTTCACCCAACCACATGATAAACATGGTACCACCAATCAGTACTACTGTCGAAAACAGGTTGAAAGAGAAACCGCTCAACAAAAAGGCGGACTCGGGAAGCTGTACGTGCAGATTAGTCAAATATGCCGGACCTTGCAATGCCAGGATCACAATGGTCAGGTAACGGGTCCACTGGTTCATCTTTCTGCGGCCGCTTTCCCCTTCTTTCTGCATACGCTGGAAGTAGGGAATCATAATGCCCAGAAGCTGAATCACAATAGATGCCGAGATGTACGGCATAACCCCTAAAGCAAAGATGGAAGCATTACCGAACGCCCCCCCAGAGAACATGTTCAACAAACCAACCAACCCGCCGGAAGCTTGTTCCTGCAAGTTGGCCAACTGCGTGGGGTCTATGCCGGGCAGCACTACAAAGCTACCCAAACGATAGATCAGAAGCAGCAGCAGGGTATACCAGATGCGCTTACGCAGTTCTTCAATCTTGAAGATATTTTTAATGGTTTCAATAAATTTTTTCATGTTGAAGGTTTGTGATGGGGTTATTCAATAACAGTAGCGGTCCCTTCTTTAGCCTCAATGGCTGCTTTTGCCGATTTAGAGAAAGCGTGTGCAGAAACGTTGATCTTGACGTTCAGCTCACCTTTTCCTAAAATTTTAACTAAATCATTTGTTGATACAAGACCGGCTTCACGGAGTGTATTCACATCCATATCGGCCACATTGGTCTTTTCATATAATGCCTGTAGGGTGGAAAGGTTGATGGCCTTGTACTCTACACGGTTCATATTCTTGAAACCGAATTTGGGCAAACGACGCTGCATAGGCATCTGACCGCCTTCAAAACCGATTTTGCGTTTGTAACCAGAACGAGCCTGAGCCCCTTTGTTACCTCTGGTAGCTGTACCGCCTTTACCGGAACCTTGACCGCGACCAATACGTTTTCTCTTGGAAACGGACCCTTCTGCGGGTTTTAAATTAGTTAAGTTCATATTGTTTCCTCCTGATTACTTTACTTCTTCCACTTTTACCAAATGACGCACCTTCTCAACCATACCTAAAACTACAGGAGTCGCTTCTTTTTCCACACAATGGTTCATCTTGCGGATACCTAAAGAAGCCAATGTAGCCATTTGACGTTCAGTAGCGGAGTTTTTACTTTTTACTTGGGTGATTTTAATATTAGCCATAATTCGTACCTCCTAACCTTTAAACACCTTGTCCATAGCAATACCGCGAACACCGGCCACCTGGTAGGCGTCGCGCATTTCCATCAATGCGTATACAGTTGCTTTTACCAAATTATGAGGGTTGGACGATCCTTTGGATTTTGCCAATACATCGTGTACACCCACTGATTCAAACACCGCACGCATGGCACCTCCCGCTTTTACACCGGAACCGGGAGCTGCGGGTTTCATAAATACGCGTGCACCACCAAACTTGGCTTCCATTTCGTGAGGAATGGTTTCCTTGCTTAACGGAATACGATACAAGTTCTTTTTAGCATCCTCAATACCTTTGGATATGGCAGAGGTTACTTCACCGGCTTTTCCCAAGCCGAAGCCCACAACGCCTTTTTCATCGCCTACTACTACAATAGCGGCAAAGCTGAAATGACGGCCCCCTTTAGTTACTTTGGTAACACGCTGGATGGCGACTAATCTGTCTTTCAATTCAAGGTCGGCAGCTTTTACTTTTTTTGCTTTAATTGTTGCCATATAGTATTAGAATTTAAGTCCACCTTCTCTGGCGGCATCTGCTAAACTTTTAACTCTTCCGTGATACAAATATCCCCCACGGTCAAAGGATACCTGGGATATTCCCGCGGCCAATGCGCGTTCAGCTGCCAATTTGCCCACCAACTTGGATTGCTCCGTATTGGTTTTGCCTTTGATGGCTTCTACCAGAGAAGCATCTTTGGAGGAAGCTTGGATAAGCGTTTTCCCGGACAAATCGTCAATAACTTGAACATAGATATGTTTGTTACTTCTGTAAACAGCCATTCTGGGGCGTTCCGGAGTACCGGACACTTTCTTGCGAATACGGTATTGAATCCGTTGTCTTCTTTCGATTCTTGTTAATGCCATAATACCTATCTCCTATTATTTAGCGCCGGCAGACTTACCTGCTTTACGACGAAGCGGTTCACCCACAAACTTAATACCCTTACCCTTATACGGTTCGGGCACACGCAGACTGCGAACCTTGGCAGCCACCATACCTAACAGTTGTTTGTCATAGCTGGTCAGTGTCAAAACGGGGTTGGCCCCTTTCTTGACTACTTCTGCAGAAGCTTTAACTTCTTTAGGCAACAAAAAATGAATATCATGTGAGTAACCAAGGCTGAATTCCAGCACCTGGCCCTTAACTTCCACACGATATCCTACACCTACCAATTCTTGCTTCTTTTCAAAGCCTTTGGAAACACCAACCACCATATTGTGAATCAAGGCGCGGTACAAACCGTGCATTGATCTGTGACGGGGCTGGTCGGTAGGACGTTCCACTTTCAGCTCAGTTCCCTCAACCGACACCTTGATGTCCGGATCCACTTTTTGCTTCAGTTCACCGAGAGGGCCTTTAACCGTGACCACGTTATCCTTGCCAACGCTTACGCTGACACCGGCGGGCAGGTCTACAGGGAGTTTTCCTATTCGTGACATATTGTTTGTTTAAGATTAATATACGTAACACATAACCTCACCGCCGACGTTGAGCACTTTGGCTTCTTTATCGGTGATAATGCCTTTGGATGTTGAAATAATGGCAATACCCAGACCGTTCAATACGCGGGGTAATTCTTCCACGCCGGAATAACGGCGCAAACCGGGAGATGAAACGCGAACCAGTCTCTTAATGGCGGGACGTTTGGTTTCCGGATGATACTTCAATGCAATTTTAATGGTGCTTGCGGGTTGACCTTCCACTACTTTGTAGCTGAGGATATAACCCTTTTCGTGTAAAATACGGGTTAATTCCGTTTTTACCTTTGACGCGGGGATTTCCACCACTTTATGTCCGGCGGCCACCGCATTCCGAATCCTTGTCAGATAATCTGCTATTGGATCAGTCATAGTTTGATAATTTAAGTTTGTTACTCGGCAATAAATTGCCCGATATCCAATAAAATATGTATGTAAGACGCATTCCGCCTTTGGCGGTGCGTAAATTTGCTACCAACTAGCCTTCTTCACTCCGGGGATCAGACCGTTGCTGGCCATTTCACGGAACTGAATACGCGAAATTCCGAACTCACGCATAAAACCTTTGGGACGGCCCGTAATGGAGCAGCGGTTGTGTTTGCGTACGGGGCTGGAGTTTTTGGGCAATTTAGCCAAACCTTCCCAGTCGCCGGCTTCTTTTAAAGCTTTTCTCTTTTCAGCGTACTTGGCGCACAGCATAGCACGTTTAATTTCACGTGCCTTCATTGATTCTTTTGCCATGTATTAACCTTTTTTAATGTTTCTGAAGGGTAAACCGAATTCGCGGAGTAAGGCAAACGCCTCTTCATCCTTTTCTGCAGTGGTTACAAATGTAATTTCCATTCCAAAGACCTTGGTTATTTTGTCAATATCAATTTCGGGGAAAATGATTTGTTCTTTCAAACCCAGAGTGTAATTTCCACGGCCGTCAAATTTTTCTGCAATGCCTTTAAAGTCACGGATACGGGGCAAAGCTATAGAAATCAGTCGGTCCAAAAACTCATACATTTTAGCGGAACGCAAGGTTACCTTGGCCCCAATGGGCATTCCTTTACGCAGCTTGAAGTTGGAAATGTCTTTGCGGGAAATGGTGGTAACGGCTTTCTGGCCGGTAATGGTGGATAATTCGGTTTGGGCTACTTCAATCAGTTTCTTGTCACCCGTGGCGGAGCCCACACCTTCATTCACTACAATCTTCTCCAACTTGGGAACCTGCATTACAGATGTATAGCCAAACTCTTTGGTCAATTTATCAACAATTTCTTCTTTATACTTCTTTTGAAGTGTAGGAACATAATCTTTAAGGACTACCTTAGTTTGTTCCGGTTTCTTAACTGCTTTAGCCATTATTTAATCTCCTCTTGCGATTTTTTTGCGTAACGTACTAATTTACCAGCGTCGTTGAGCCTGCGGCCGATGCGCGTAGGGCAACCTTTGACGGGGTCCACCACTTGTAAATTAGAGATGTGAATAGCGGCCTCTTGTTTAATGATGCCTCCTTGAGGATGTGCAGCAGAAGGTTTGGTGTTTTTGCTAACCATATTGACGCCTTCTACAATAGCGCGTTGATCTTTAGGTCTTACTTCCAGAACGCGTCCGGTTTTACCTTTATCTTCGCCGGCATTTACAAATACCGTATCGCCTTTCTTAATGTGAATTTTTGTACTCATAACTATAATACCTCCGGTGCCAGAGACACAATTTTCATATAGTTTTCCCTTAACTCACGAGCTACTGGTCCAAAAATACGTGTTCCACGTAATTCGCCGGTATTGTTAAGTAAAACACACGCATTATCATCAAAACGGATATAAGAACCATCCTGACGGCGGATTTCTTTTTTGGTACGTACTACCACGGCCTTGGAAACGGAGCCTTTCTTGGCATCACCCCCACCCGGGATAGCACTTTTAACTGCTACTATAATAGTGTCACCCACACGTGCATAACGACGTTTGGTGCCACCCAGGACACGGATGCAAAGAACTTCTTTTGCACCACTGTTGTCTGCCACTAATAATCGTGATTCTTGCTGTATCATGGCTATTTCACTTTTTCAACGATTTCTACTAATCTCCAGCATTTGGTTTTGCTCAAAGGCCGGGTTTCCATAATGCGAACAGTATCACCCTCGCTGCATTCGTTGTTCTCATCGTGAGCCACGAACTTGGTGGTCTTATTTACGAATTTTCCGTAAATGGGGTGTTTTACTTTACGCTTTACCGCAACTACAATGGATTTCTCCATTTTATTGCTGACCACCATTCCTATTCTTTCTTTTCTAAGATTTCTTTCCATTGAATCAATTTTTACAGATTCCGGTTAGCTTTTGTTTCACTCAACACAGTGAGCATACGGGCAATATTGCGGCGTGCTTTCTTGATTTGAGACAAGTCATCTACAGGAGAGATAGCGTGGTTCATTTTCAGACGAAGCAAGTTGGCCTTTTCGGTCTCAATACGATCGCATAAATCCTTAACAGACATTTCGCGTATTTCTGGTGTCTTCATGTTTTCGAAACTAATTTTGTTCTACATAATCCCTACGTACCACAAACTTTGTGATAACGGGCAACTTTTGGGCACCCAATCTGAGGGCCTCTTTGGCTACTTCCATAGGAACGCCTTCAATTTCAATGAGGAGTCGGCCCGGAGTAATGGGGCATACAAATCCTTCAGGATTACCTTTACCTTTACCCATACGAACTTCAGCGGGTTTCATGGTATAAGGTTTGTCGGGGAATACGCGGATCCAGATTTGCCCTTCACGCTTCATATAACGTGTAACGGCCTGACGGGCAGCTTCAATTTGTTGTCCCGTCAACCAGCAGTACTCCATGGTTTTAATCCCGAAAGAGCCAAATGCCAATTGGCTTCCTCTTTGGGCAATCCCTTTCATACGGCCTTTTTGTTGCCTTCTGAACTTGGTTTTTTTTGGTTGTAACATTGTTTTCTTTTAACGTTTAACGATAACGTAATATATTTTGTTGCTTCGGTGCATTTTAAGGTGGTTACTCTACGTAACCTTTTGGCTCACAATTTTTTAAGTAGGTTCTTCCGGAAAATTGCGGGATGCAAAGATAGGACTTAATTTCTGATTTACAAAAATTTATAAACATTTACGGGCCGAAAAATGTTGGAAACTTCAGTCCCCGATAAACGGGATTTATAAGAATTCTTATCTTTGTGAGAATTCACTATAAAATATTAGCGGACAACTGTATGCAACAAGAGGTGCTTTTATCAAACCACTTATCCCAATTGGAATGCCTGCTGGATAAGGCCGAGGCCTTTCTGGAACAGTGCGGGGTTCCGGCTCCTCTGCAGTTCAAAATCAAACTGGTCCTGGATGAGTTGTTCACCAATATTGTTTCTTACGGCTATCCCGACCACAGGGAAGATAAAGTCCGCATTACATTGTGTATGGAGCCCGACGCTTTTCGCGCCAGCATAGACGACGGCGGTATAGCCTTTAACCCGCTGGAAGAGGCCGGTACGCCCAATATCACCCTGTCTGCCGAAGAAAGGCCCGTTGGCGGTCTGGGTATTCACTTGGTAAAAAATCTGAGCCGGGACATACAGTACCGACGTATCGGCAACCGCAACGAAGTCACCTTCTGGATTGCCTGTTAACTCAATACAATGAACCGTCACACCATCCTCTTGATTCTGCTTCTTTGCCTTACAGGGATTGCCGGGCCGCTTTACGGACAGCGCAATGCTCAACAACCACGCAGGGACACAGTTCTTATGGGCTACATAGTGGATAACGGGGATACACTTTTTGTGGGCAAGCTCAAAGAAGTTTACGTCTATAACCGCCCCCGCAACCGTAAAGAACAGAAAGAGTGGAAAGATTACTACCGTATGGTACACAATTTCTCCAAGGCCTATCCTTATGCCCTGCTGGCCCGGGAACGTCTGGACCGAGCCGACAGCACACTGGCCGCATCGAATTTCAATAAAAGGGAGCGTGAGAAATACCTTGAAAAAACCGAGCGCACACTATTTGCCGAGTTCGAAAAACCCCTGCGCAACCTCACCTTTACCCAGGGCCGCATGTTGCTGCGTCTGATAGATCGCGAAGTGGGCTACAGCAGTTTTGCCATTGTGAAGGATTACCGGGGAACCGTCACCGCCGCCTTCTGGCAAGGGGTTGCCAAACTGTTTGGGGCCGATATGAAAAAACCTTACGACAAATACGGAGAAGACAAGCCTCTAGAAGAGCTGGTTCAGATGTATCACGACGGGCGCTTCTACTATCTCTACACTTCGCTTTTCGGCCCCCCCAAGGACGCCAGAATCAGTCCCAACGGCACACGCCACTGACGGATTGTTGATCCAGTCACCCAAGACTATCAGTTCTCCGCCGGCAGGCAGCGGACAACGCTGCAGGGTATGCAGGTGGCCTACTATGCAATAATCCACAGGCCGTGGGTAGGATGCGGCAAACTGATAGACCGGTTCGTCCTTCCCCCGGAATTGATACACCCGGCCACGTGCCAGACGGTTGTGAGCCGACCAGTTCTTGGCCAAGGCAAAAGCCCAGCGGGGATGCATTGCGGCAAACAGCGTTCGGGTCACAGAACTTTTAAACAGCGAGCGGGCCATCTTATATGAAGGTTTCATTGGAGGCACTCCGTCACCGTGCGCCAACAAAAAACGGTTGCCCTCCCATTCTGTGTAAAAAGATTCCGGATGGACCGTCAAGCCCAGTTCCTGCTCTAAGTAGCCATAAGTCCACATGTCGTGGTTCCCTTCAAAAAAATGCACGGGAATGCCCTTGTCCGTCAACGCGGCCAAAGCCCCCAGTACTCTTGTATAACCCTTGGGAATTACGTATTTGTACTCGTACCAGAAATCGAAGATATCTCCCAGCAGAAACAAGGCGGACGTCTGCGGATCCTGTGCTATGTCTGCTAAAAACCGCACCAGCATCCGCTCTCTTTTTTTGGGGTCTCCCACCGGAAGCCCCAGGTGCACATCGGCCAAAAAATAACTTTTCCCCATTATATTAATGCCGGAACCACCAGGCAAGCCAGACCCGCCAAAAGACAATAAATGGCAAACCACATAAATTTGACCCGTCTGACCAGGGCTATCATACACTTGCAGGCCAACAGCCCCGTTGAAAACGCGGCGGCAAATCCAATCAGCAAAGAAGACACGGACAGACCGGAAACGGCCGGTGTAAATCCTCCCTCCAAAATTTCAAGAAATGCCTCGCCCAATACGGGAATCAGTACCATCAAGAAAGAAAAGGAAGCTACCTGCGAACGATGATTTCCCAAACAAATGCCGGTGGCAATGGTAGTCCCTGAACGCGACAAGCCCGGAATTACCGCACACGCCTGAGCCACCCCAACAAGAAAGGCATCCAAATATCCAATGGGATGCGTACGTCTGAGGCGAGATGACACTATCTGGGAGAGTGCAAGCAACAACGCGGTAAGCAACAACATCCACCCCACCAGAGTAATCCCTTCCGTAAACATCGCTTCCACTTTGTCCTTGAAAAACAAACCCACCACCAATACGGGAATCAGAGAGACAAGAATACGGTAGGCCGTTTGGGAATGAGCCGTATATTTGAGACGGAACACATCGGAAATCATTGAAATGATTTCTTTGCGAAACACTACTATGGTACTGAGCACCGTGGCGGCATGGACCACTATCTCAAAAGTGGCATCCTGAGTTTCAATTCCAAACAGTTCCTTGACAATTATCAAGTGTCCGCTGCTACTGACCGGGAGGAACTCTGTAAGTCCTTGCAGAAGGCCCAGCAATAAAGCTTCTATTCCCGTCATGCCGTAGTTTATTTTTTGATTTTCATTATTGCCACCACTTCAAATGCAAAACCGGCACAAATTAGAATGGGTGCTATCACCATACGGGGAAAGCTGAAGAGCGCCTTGGCGTCAAAATCATTTGGATTTTGCGCTTTTCCGCCCAAAAGGAACAGAAAGCCGATTACCACAACCACCAATCCGGCAAGCAGGTAATATACATTTTTGCGCGGTAGGGCAAACTTTCCCTCTTCAGTCACCTGTGACGTGTTTTTAGCGGGTTTCATAGTTTTCATATTTCATTATTATCATACTACTTAATAATATAGTGCGCCGGTGTCCAGCCTGACCACTTTATTGACCACAAAGAAAGTGGAAATTCGGCACAAAACCACACCGGCCACCAGGACCGACGCCATTACGGCCAGAAACAGACGCGAATCTATCCACACAACCACTTCCGGAAATTTATGCTGCAACCCAAACAGGACGGCCGTCAGCAACAGATTGGCCAACAAAGCCGCAATAATCCCCTGCAAGAGAGCCTGCGTCATAAACGGCTTTCTGATAAATCGGCGGGTAGCCCCCACCAGCCGCATGGTATATATGGTAAACCGACGCGCATATACAGACAGTTGAATGGTGTTGTGTATAAGCACAAAAGACACAATCAACAACAACAGAATCACCAGGGCCAGTCCCATGCCTATACGTTCTATATTGCGGTTTATCAGCGACACCATCGGAGCCTGGTAAGAAACTTCCTGCACAAACGGCAATTCCATCAACCCGCGCTCCAGAAGAGCTATACTGTCATTCTGTACATAAGGTGCATATAACTGCAATTCAATGGATGCCGGCAGCGGGTTGTCATCAAACACTTCCATAAAATCCCCGCCCAGCATTTCCTGCATTTCCATGGCTCCCTGCTGACGTGACACATACACGGCTCCACGCACCGCAGCGGTCGCGTAAGGGACCGCCGCAAGACGCTTTACCAGCAGGGTGGAATCCGCATCCTTGACCTCCCCACGCAAGATTACCGCCACTCCCATCCTTTCCTTGAAATAATCAGACACGGATTTAGCATTGAGCCCCAGCAAAGCAGCCACTCCCATAATAAAAAGAAGCAGAGAAATGCTGATTACAGAAGATACGTGGGAATGAACAAGTTGTTGACTTATAATATTTTGATCTTGCTGCGCCATAATAGGAAAGTCAAAGATACAGAAAGTATTAAGAATTTTTGCTACCTTTGTACAAATTTACGGATATTCTGACTATGAGCGAGGCTAAGCGAATTCTATATGTGAGTTCTGAAATTTTCCCCTACCTGCCGCAAACGGATATGGCTCACGTGGGCCGTTTCCTTCCGCAAGCCGTACAGGAAGCCGGTCGCGAAATCCGTTCGTTCATGCCGCGCTACGGTTGTATAAACGAACGCCGCAATCAGTTGCACGAAGTCATCCGTCTATCCGGGATGAACATCATTATCAACGATATAGACCGTCCGCTAATCATCAAGGTAGCCTCCATATCGGCTGCCCGTATGCAGGTATATTTTATTGACAATGAAGATTACTTCCACCGGAAATTCATCTTCCGTGACGAGAACGAACAGTTTTTTGCAGACAATGACGAGAGGGGCATATTTTTTGCGAGAGGGGTGCTGGAAACCGTGAAGAAACTCCGCTGGAAACCGGATCTGGTGCATTGCCAGGGGTGGCTCAGTTACCTGCTGCCTCTTTATTTGAAACTGGTTTACCACGACGACCCGCTCTTCACGCATACCAAAGTAGTTCTTTCATTATACAATGACTTGACTACAGAAACTTTTAACGCGCAAATGCGTTCAAAGATTCTTGTGGCCGGCATAAAAGAAAAGGACCTGGAGGTGTTTGCGGAACCTACGGCAACAGACCTGGCCAAACTGGCCATTAAATATGCAGACGGTGTAATTTTGGGACATCCTAAAATCAATCCGGAACTCATTGACTTTGCGCAACACCTCAACCTTCCCGTCCTTCCCTATGTTGACCCGCAAGAAACTGAGAGCAGTTATATTACAGATTACAACCGTTTTTACGACCAAATTTTGGAAACCAAATGACATTCAGGGCATCATCTATAGCGTTCCCCCTTATCTTCTTTTCCTGCCTTTGTGCTTCGTGCGTCACCATTGACTACAAGACAGGCAATAATTTTATTCCATCCAACCAGATACTTTCCATAGAAACCAAAGATTTTGAGGCTCCTATGTTCACCCAGATGGCTGACAGTATGTATATGGCCTTTCCTGCCTCGCTCACGGTCGGTTCCATCAATTCTCCGCTGTTTGGAAACACCACCACCGGCGGGGTGATCCAGTTCCTGCCCTACAATATTGAAGAAGACTACGGGGCTGACCCTGTAGTGGAAAATCTCTATGTGGACATTCTGGTTTCGGGTGCTGACGTGATGGATGAATCGCAACGCTACATTCCCCAGAACATCTACGTCTACAAACTGGTCAAGGATATCAACCACCTGCAGGTATACAGTTCTTCCTTCACGGAAGAATACATTGACCCGGTGCCCGTCAGTAAGCCCGGCCTTGTGTACCAGGGTGGAGACACGCTGCATCTGGAATTCACCCGCGAATTTGCCTACGAACTGCTGGATGCCGACAAAAACCAACGCGACAGCGCCTCGGCCTTCCTGAACCGATACAAGGGATTCTATATCTGCACCGACCCGCTGTCCTCCGGTGGACGCATGAACTACCTGACCATCAGCGATACCTATATGTATCTGAAATACAAAGTGGCCGGAGCCGACAGTTCTCTCACGTACCAACTTAATTCCTACTCCACCTACTATAATACGGCATCGCATCAGTCGGACAGGCTGGCAAGCGCCGGTCCTTCCCAATACCTATACTATGAAGGCCAGTCCGGAGTAAAACCGTGCCTGGATATGCCCGCCCTCATTCGCCAGATTGAATTGTGGGGAAGTTCGCAAGATCCGGTGATAGAACGCAACCGCATTATCCTTTCACGGGCCGAGTTGGTGGTCCCCGTGGACATTCCGCAGGGAGGCGACTACTCGCAGGTAGACCTGGCTCCCGCAATGCTCTACCCTGCCTATAAAGTATATTCAGATTCCCTCACCTATTTTTCACCGCTGTCGGACATTTACAACACGGAAGCGGGAGGGACCCTCAACCGCACCAAATGGGAATACACCTTTGACATCACCGCTTTTTTACAGTTGATGCTGACCACCAAAATGGAAATGACGGATATGACCAATTTGTGGCTAATGTCTGTTGAGATTCCGGAAGAAGACGAATCCTCCAACTTATATTCCAACTATTACCCGTACAATAACTATTACGGATACGGCGGATACGGCAGCAGCTACTACGGTTACGGATACAGCCCCTACGGCTACGGCTACGGAGATTACGGCAACAGTTCCTCCAGCAGTGACAATACCTATTCCATAGACAACTACTCGTACCGCAACCTGCGCCTGTGCGGAAATCTGTCCGACAGGGCGCCTTATGTGCGAATTAGCTATTCGGTGTTGCTGAAGTAAAAAAACTTTTTATACCTTTGCAGCCCCAAACGAAGACTTCGTAGCTCAGTTGGTAGAGCAAATGACTCTTAATCATTGGGTCGAGGGTTCGAGCCCCTCCGAGGTCACTTTTTTGCACTGGAACCATTGGAACATTCTTCACCACACAAAACACCGCATTTGTTGCGGAATTCCGGCAAAATCATCTTGTTGTTTTTGCTTTTTTGTGTTCCCTGCAGAGCCCAAATCATCAATCTGGATGTTCCCGAATTTCTGGCTCAGATAGCCCGCACGCCCAATGCGCAGATTCTTGACTTGCGCACCCCGGAGGACTATCAGCACAAACACATTCCCGATGCCGTCAACATTGAGCCCACCCAGTTTGATTTTCTGTCTGACGTAAAAGACCAGTTGGGAAATTCAGACACACTGTTTATTTATTGCCGTGTGGGCCGTCCCGTAGGAGTGGATGAACTGCTGATGCAAAACGGGTACAAGGTGGTATACAACCTCAAGGGAGGCTCCCTGGCTTGGGAAGAACACCAGGCTCAGGTGGCAAAAGACAAACAGCGCATAAAGGAACACAAAAAACCCAAAAAGAGAAGGGTCAGAGAGTTGTATATCGGTACCTGTTAAACTCAAGCATCCATGCCTGACGGGACGCCTCTTGTTCGGCGTCTTTTTTTGTGCTCCCCGTACCGGAAGCAATCACATGACCGTCCACTACAATTTCTGCCAGGAACAATACAGTCCCTTGTTTTTGCGGCTGTTGCTGCACCCGGAAAGACAACGGCCTGCCCTTCTTCTGGCACCTCTCCACCAAACGGGATTTGTAGTCGGTTTCCGTGCATTCCAACTCCTGCCAGTCCACCTGTCCCAGCAAACTGCGGGTCAGCACTTCCCGGCATCGGGCAAAACCTATGTCCAGATAAATGGCTCCGGTAAGCGCTTCAAACATATTGCCGGCAATGTTGCGCGAGAACATGTCATTGCCCTTTACTTCCAAAAGCGAGCAAAGCCCGGTGGCATTGGCAATTTTGTTAAGTGATTCACGGCTTACAATGCGGGAGCGCATCTGGGTGAGAAAACCCTCATCGCGCGTGGGATAACGCAGGTACACCGCTTCTCCCACCACCACACCCAACACGGCATCACCCAGAAATTCCAGCCTTTCGTTGGAATCTTCTTCCACCTCGGCCGCCGATCTGTGGCGCAATGCCTTGCGGTATAACTCCATATTCTTTGGGGCAAAGCCAAAACAAGACTTGATGGCCTTGTAAAGGTCAGTGTCTCTGGAGTCAAAACCGGCCAGGCGGTTGAACATAGTCAGATTTTTTTGACAAGCAGGCACGAATTGTGGCCGCCAAAACCGAAAGTATTGGAAATAGCTACCCGCACCTCACGTTTTTGTGCCTGATTGAGGGTTAAGTTCAGTTTATAATCTATCTGTGGATCTTCTTCTTTAAAGTGCATCGTGGGAGGCACCATACCTCTTTCCATGGCGCAGATACAAGCCAGAATTTCAACGGCACCGGTGGCACCCAGCAGGTGGCCGGTCATAGACTTGGTGGCGCTGATATTCATCTTATAGGCATGGTCCCCAAACAATTCCTTGATAGCGGTGATCTCCGCTATGTCGCCCAACGGAGTGGACGTGCCGTGGGTGTTGACGTAATCCACGTCCTTGAGTTCCAGCCCGGCTTCTTTAATGGCCTCGGCCATTACGCGGCGGGCTCCCGCGCCGCTGGGATCCGGGGCGGTGATGTGGTATGCGTCACCGGTAAGGCCGGCGCCACCCACCTCGGCATATATGCGTGCCCCGCGCTCCACTGCGTGATGGTATTCTTCAAATACCAGAATGCCGGCGCCCTCACCCATCACAAAACCGTCACGCGTGCGGTCAAACGGGCGCGAGGCGGTAAGGTATTCTTCATTATTGACGGACAGGGCTTTGGCCGAGTTAAACCCGCCGATGCTGGGAACGGTTATGGGCGCTTCCGCCCCTCCGGTAATCATCACGTCGGCCCTGCCCAAACGGATAGAGTCAAACGCATTGCACATGGCGTGATTGGATGTGGAACAAGCGGATACCGTGCTGTAATTGGGACCGCGGAATCCGTATTTTATAGATATCATTCCGGATGCAATGTCCGGGATCATCATGGGTACAATAAAAGGACTAAAGCGGGGCTCTTGTCCGCCCTCGCAATAGTCCTTGATTTCATTGAAGAGTGTTTCCACTCCGCCTATCCCAGAACCTACAATCACACCCACCCGGTCTTTGTCTACCGTCTCCAGGTCCATTTTACTGTCCCTGACAGCTTCCTCAGCTGCAATGAGTGCAAATTGTGTAAAGCGGTCGTTCCTGCGGGATTCTTTGCGATCCAGTCCGAATTTCTCCGGCGAATAGTCTTTGACCTCGCACGCAAACTGCGTTTTAAAAAGGGACGCATCAAAATGAGTTATAGGATTTGCGCCCGATTTGCCAGCAATCAGATTATCGAAATATTCCTGTACGTTGTCTCCAATAGGATTTATGGTACCGATTCCGGTAATTACGACCCTTTTTAAGTTCATTCCAGGTTATTCAGCCTTAACGTTTTCTTCGATGTATTTAATAGCGTCGCCTACGGTAGAAATCTTTTCAGCGGCTTCATCGGGGATGTTAATACCAAATGCTTCTTCAAATTCCATAATCAGTTCTACGGTATCCAAAGAATCAGCGCCCAAATCATTGGTGAAGTTAGCGGTAGGGGTTACTTCTTTCTCATCTGCACCCAATTTGTCCACGATGATTTGTTTTACTTTTTCGGAAATGTTAACTGCCATAATTCAGAAATTAGTTAAATAAAAATGTGTAATTTTTCTGCAAAGTTGTGGCAACTTTGAACCCGCAAATTAAAGCATAATTTTTCAAACGACGAAATTGTACTCCAAATTGCGGGTCAAGTCACCCATTGCCTCTGCTATTTGCATGCCTCTTCCACAGCTACGGCTACGGCTACGGTGGCTCCCACCATGGGGTTGTTGCCCATACCCAGGAAGCCCATCATTTCCACGTGGGCGGGAACAGAACTTGAACCGGCAAATTGGGCGTCAGAGTGCATACGTCCCATGGTGTCCGTCATACCGTAACTGGCAGGACCGGCAGCCATATTGTCCGGATGCAGGGTACGGCCTGTACCGCCACCGCTGGCAACTGAGAAATACTTCTTGCCCTGTTCGTTGCATTCCTTTTTATAGGTGCCTGCTACGGGGTGCTGGAAACGAGTGGGGTTGGTGGAGTTCCCGGTAATGGATACGTCCACGCCTTCATGATGCATAATGGCCACGCCTTCACGTACGTCATCGGCGCCAAAGCAACGTACCTTGGCACGTTCTCCGTTGGAGTAGGGAGTTTCGTTAACTATGGTCAGTTTTCCTGTATAATAGTCAAAAGAAGTCTGTACATAGGTAAAGCCGTTGATTCGTGAGATAATCATGGCGGCATCCTTGCCCAGACCATTCAAAATCACGCGCAGAGGTTCCTTGCGGACTTTGTTGGCGGATTTGGCAATCCCAATGGCGCCTTCTGCAGCGGCAAACGATTCGTGACCGGCAAGGAAGGCAAAACATTTGGTCTGGTCCCTGAGCAACATGGCGGCCAGGTTACCGTGACCCAATCCTACTTTGCGGTCATCAGCCACGGAGCCGGAAATACAGAAGGCCTGCAGTCCTATTCCAATAGCTTCTGCCGCATCGGCTGCCTTTACGGCACCCTTCTTAATGGCAATGGCAGCACCCATCACATAAGCCCAACCCACATTTTCAAAACAAATAGGTTGAATTTCCCTGGCCATTTTGTAAGGATCAATGCCTTTAGCGTCGCAGATGGCTTTGCATTCATCCAAATCCTTAATTCCATATTCTTTTAACGTGGCATTGATCTTATCAATCCTACGTTCGTAACTTTCAAATAATGCCATAATTGTAGAATTTATTGTTGACGGGGATCAATGTAAGAGGCAGCTTCTGCAAAGCGGCCATAGGAATTGGTGGCTTTCTTCAACGCTTCATTGGCGTCAGTGCCTTTCTTTACCATATCCATAAATTTGCCCAGATGCACAAATTCATAGCCAATAACCTCGCCTTCCTTGTCCAGACCCAGACGGGAGCAGTAGCCCTCGGCCATCTCCAGATAACGTACGCCTTTGGCTTTGGTACCGTACATGGTACCTACCTGGGAACGCAGGCCTTTGCCCAAGTCTTCCAAGCCGGCACCCACCGTAAGACCGCCTTCTGAGAAAGCACTTTGGGTACGTCCGTAGACAATTTGCAGAAACAGTTCACGCATGGCCGTGTTGATAGCGTCGCAAACCAAGTCGGTGTTTAAAGCTTCCAACAACGTTTTGCCGGGAAGAATTTCAGCAGCCATAGCTGCAGAGTGTGTCATACCGGAGCAACCGATGGTTTCTACCAGGGCTTCTTCAATAATCCCTTCCTTGACATTGAGGGTCAATTTGCAGGCACCTTGCTGGGGAGCGCACCAGCCAATCCCGTGCGTAAAACCAGAAATATCCGATATTTGTTTGGCTCTTACCCATTTACCTTCTTCAGGAATGGGAGCCGGTCCGTGATTGGGACCTTTCTTTACAACACACATTTGTTGTACTTCGTGTGAATAAATCATATATAAATCTTTTTAACGCGCCAAAGGTACACAAAAGATGTTTATCTTCACGTTCCAATTGTCTAACCAATTATGCTTAAACTTCATTTCATACTTCTTTCGGCCCTGATGGTCGGTTCTCTTACCTTATCCGCACAAAATAAAAAGCCTCTGGACCATTCGGTATACGATAGCTGGAAAAACACCGGTACCCTGGCGGTTACCCCCAATGGAAATTACGGCTTTGCCCAGGTGAGCGCCCAGGAAGGCGACGGATATCTTGCCCTTTTCACTTTTGGCAAAAACCTGCAACGCACCGATACCATTGGAAGAGGATCCTCCGCCGCGTTTACCCCGGACCAGAATTACGTGGTTTACACCATCAAGGCGCCCTATGCGGAAACCAAAAAAGCTACTAAAGACCACAAGGACGCTCCAAAAGACAGTGTGGAAATCCGCCACCTCAAAACCGGAGCCATTATTCCGGTAAGCAATGCCACCGGTTTCAAAGTCCCGGAAGAAGGCTCCAATTTAGTGGCCGTCAACACCCAATTATTCTCCAAAGACAATAAATCGGCCAAAAGAAGCCGCCTGCTATTGATTGACCCCGTTACAAGGCGTACGGATACTATCATAGGAGTAACAGGATATGCTTTCAACAAGAACGGGTCCCTGCTGAGTCTGGTCTGCGAGCAGGACACCGTCTCTCACACGCAAGCCGGAATATATCTCTACCACACGCAAACCGGACAGATGGACACCCTCTACGCGGGACATAAGAAATCTGTCTACACCCTGCCCGTTTTCAACAAGGAAAGTACCTGCGCGGCCTATATCCTGGACCGGGATACCCTTGAGCTTCCTCAACCCCTGCACGCAGAAGTGTACGTTTATTCCCTGGAAGACCAAAAAAACGTCTGCTGGGCGGACAGCAACTGCACCAACCTCCCGGAAGGCTGGTGCATCAGCACCAATACCCGGAACCTGGCCTTCAGCGACGACAACGCCCGCTTGTTCTACAGCATTGCTCCCATCCTGCCCCAGAAAGACACCTCGGACCACACGGAACGAGCCACACTGGATATATGGCACTACAATGACGAGTACCTGCAACCCGCACAACTCAAAAGAGTGGAAGAATACCGCAACCAGACGTATCTGGTAACGGCCGCATCGCCCGGCCACCTGACGCGGATTGCCACCACGGACTACGAAAATGCCAACGTTCCCAACAACTTCAATGCCCGGTGGGCTTACGCGGCGGCCGACAAGCCGTATCGTATTGCCTCGCAATGGAAAGAAGACCAAGTGGTAGACCTCTATATTATTCCCCTTACGGGAGAACAACCCAAAATGATTGCCAAAGAATTGACCATGGGCTCCCTGCAAGCTTCGCCCGACGGTAACTACCTTGTCTGGTTTGATGCCGGCGCCCAGCATTGGTACGCCTATATACACGCCACGGGACAAATCCGCTGCCTCACGGAACACCTGGGAGTGGCCTTTGGCAATGAACTCACAGACACCCCCAGCGCCCGCAACCCTTACGGCAACGGAGGCTGGCTTAAAGACGACAAGGCCGTATTGCTGTATGACCGGTACGATATCTGGCAGGTTGACCCCACCGGAAAAAACGAACCTTTTATTCTTACACGCGGCATAGGGCGTCAGCATGAAATTACCCTGCGTGTCACACGGATGGAAACCACCCCGCAAAATAGCCGAGACAGACGCACCGAGCCGATAGATCCGTCCAAGCCACTCTATCTTAGCGCATTTGATAATAATACCAAAATGCACGGATTCTACTCCTTGTCACTTATCGGCAAAAAGAACGCCCAGCCCGTGTGTATGGTAATGGACGGACATACCTACACCAATGCCCTCAAGGCCAAAGACGCCGATGTATTTCTGTTCAGCCGCAACAATTACACGGAATCACCCAACGTATACGTTACACGCAACGCCTTTCGGACGCAGGAACAGTTGACGGACATCAATCCCCAACAAAACGGCTACAACTGGGGGACCGCCGAGTTGGTGCACTGGACCACCGCCACGGGACGTCCGTGTGACGGCATCCTCTACAAACCACAGGACTTTGACCCCAACAAAAAATACCCCTTGCTTATTTACTTTTACGAACGTCTATCGGATGACCTGTACGCTTACAAGCAGCCGGCCCCGTCACGTTCCACCATTAACCTGACCTTCTATCCCAGCAACGGTTATCTGGTATTCACCCCGGACATCTACTACCGGACGGGACATCCGGGACAGTCAGCCATGGAGTGTATTATGCCCGGTGTAGATATGTTGTGTCAAAATCCGTGGGTGGACAGCGACAATATGGCCATCCAGGGCCAGAGTTGGGGCGGTTACCAGGTAGCCTACATGGTTACTCAGACCCAACGCTTCAAGGCGGCCTGGGCCGGAGCACCGGTATCCAACATGACGTCGGCCTACGGAGGCATCCGTTGGGGCAGCGGGGTAACCCGGCAAATGCAATATGAAAACGGACAAAGCCGTATAGGCACCACCCTGTGGGACGGTTTTGACCTGTACGTGGAAAATTCGCCGCTTTTCTTTGCCCCCAACGTGACCACCCCCCTGGTAATCATGCATAACGACAACGACGGTGCCGTTCCCTGGTATCAGGGCATTGAATACTTTACCGGTCTGAGGCGTCTTGGCAAACAAGTCTGGTTGCTGCAATACAACGGAGAAGAGCACAATTTGTCGCAGCGCGTGAACGCAAAAGACCTTTCCATGCGTCTGCAGCAATTCTTTGACCACTTCCTGAAAGGAAAAGACGCCGCACCCTGGATAGAGCACGGCGTCCCCGCCTATAAAAAAGGCATAGATTGGGGATTCCCGTCAGAAAATTAGCGAGTCACTTTGGATTCAATCTTCATTACAATGGGCAATCTCTGCGTTTGTCCACCTTGTTCTATTACCAGATCCCCGGCAATATTCTGTGTGGTGGTCCCTTCAACAATCCAACCGTCAGCAGCCGTCACCTTTACGGAAGCCGGACCCTTTCCGGAAAGACCTTCCATACGCTGGGTAGCTTTAGGATCGGGTTTGGCATCTGGATTTTGTATCAGAAGCACCTGACAATCAAAAGTAGCCACACCGTCTGCCAGTGACACAAAACGGTACTGGGTGGTAGTAGTGGCGGACAGTGAAGGTTCTTCATCTTCTTGCGTCCAGGCGGAAGGCACCTTTATATCTTTGTCGGGAAACTTGGTAAGTCCGGCCTGCACCGCACTCTTGAGAACGGCTTCACTGAACAGGGACTTGATCTGGGTGGTGAGCGTTTCACGTTTGCGTTTGGCATACTGGGCGGCCAGCGCGGGGTCAATTCCGCTGTAGAACGCCGTATCCAAAGGCATCACCTCCACCACCTCTCCCTGAGCCGATACCACGGCCCGGAAAGGTCTGTTCATCACGGAACGCATGGCAACACCCTGCACATCTTCCGCTTCGCTGGAAAATTCCTGGCTCTGTCCCTGACCCGTGGCTTTAATTACCATTCGGGTAATTATAGCTTCCATCAGATATCCCTTGTCCACTTTTTCCACCAGTTTCATGGAAGAACTCATCTCTTGCGTAGTGACAGTGGTCATATCACCCATCATAGGCACCTTGATGGTCATTGTCTGGACAACGGAAACGTTGGCCGTATAATCAGTCCCGGCAACCGGTTTGAATTCCAGCCTTACGGTCTGGGCCTGCAAAGCCACTCCAAACAAAATAAATAAAAATGTTAATGTCTTTTTCATTGTCAAAAAATTATATTGCAACAACAAATGTACGCCTTTTGATAAAATAAACTAATTTTGAAAATCAAATACCCAAACCCTATGAACCGAATATATCTAATAATTATGATTTTAGCAGGCACTATAGCCCTAAACGGTTGCACTACTGACTCAAAGACAGAAGAAGTTGTGATTGAAAAAAATACCCCCAAGGTAGTCAATCATAAACTGGACCCTATGGTTCTCAACAGTTTTGGCCGGGTCACCGACCCGCAGGCAGCTCCCGCCGGAGACAAAATCCTGTACGGAGTAAGCTATACTTCTGTAGCGCAGAACAAATCCAATCGCGAACTCTATATTATGAATATAGACGGTTCTGAAAATCACGCCATTACGCATAGCGCCAAAAGCGAAAGCAACGCCCGCTGGTACCGCAACGGCCAAATATTGTTTCTGAGCGGAGGACAACTGTGGCTGATGAACGCAGACGGAACGGCCCGCACCCAAATCACCCAAATGGAACGTCCCATTGCCGAGTTTGCCCTTTCTCCGGCGGAGGACCGCATTCTGTTTGTCCAGAGTGTCAAGAGCGGCACCCGTCCCACCGACCGCTACCCCGATCTGGACAAGGCCAGCGGCCGCCTCATTGACGGACTTATGTACCGCCACTGGGATTGTTTTGTGGAAGAAATCCCGCACAGTTTTATTGCGGTTTTTGACGGAAAGACCCTCACCCAAATCACCGACCTGCTGGAAGGACAACCTTATGAACTGCCCACACTGCCCTTTGGTGACCTGGGCGAGTTGAGTTGGAGCCCCGACGGCAAACAGATTGCCTATTCCTGCCGTAAACTTACCGGAGCCGCCTACGCGGTCTCTACCAATACCGATATTTACCTTTACAATGTAGAGACGGGAGAGGCAAAAAATATTTCCGAGGGGATGATGGGCTATGATACCGCCCCCAGATTTTCTCCATGCGGCAAATACCTTGTCTGGAACAGTATGGAACGTGACGGCTACGAAGCGGACAAAGTCCGTCTGATGCTCTACCATACGGAGGACGGCAGCATCCGGGAACTGACCCGTGACTTCAAATACAATGTAGAGAGCGTCACCTGGGCCAAAGACAGCCGCACGCTGTACTTCAGTTCCTGCGCGGAAGGTGTCACCCGACTGTTTGCCCTTGGCAGGGAAGATGCCGCCATACGCCAGATTACTCAAAGCCTGCACGATTTCAGCGGAGTACAGGTGGTAACGGACCCCGCCGGCAAGGAACGACTCATTGGCACCTATATGTCCCTTTCCATGCCCTCGGAAATTGTGGCCGTAGACCCCGTCAGCGGGGAGGAAACACAACTTTCTTTTGAAAATCGTGAGATTCTGGACCAATTGACAATGGGCCGTGTGGAAGAGCGCTGGGTCCCCACCACGGACCACAAAAAAATGCTTACCTGGGTGGTATATCCGCCTGACTTTGATCCGGCCAAAAAGTATCCCGTCATTCTGTTCTGCGCCGGCGGTCCCCAGTCCACCCTTTCCCAAAGTTGGTCCTACCGCTGGTGCCACCAGCTGATAGCCGCCAACGGATATATTGTATTGTTGCCCAACCGGCGCGGTACCACGGCTTTTGGTCAGGAATGGTGCGAACAAATCAGCGGTGACTACGCCGGACAGAATATGCAGGACTATTTCAGTGCGGTGGACCAGATCAAAACCGAACCCTTTGTGGATGCTGCGCATATTGGAGCCGTTGGAGCCAGCTACGGAGGCTATTCCATTTTCTATCTGGCCGGTCACCACCAGGGACGTTTTGCAGCCTTTGTGGCCCACGCGGGCATTTTCAATACTGAGCACATGTATATGGAAACAGAAGAAACCTGGTTTCCCAACTGGGACAACGGTGGAGCCCCCTGGTCAAAGAATCCGGTGGCCGTTAGCCATTACGCCCAGTCGCCGCACAAAAACGTACAAGATTGGGATACCCCCATCCTCATTACCCATGGCGAGTTGGACTACCGCGTACCGGTAGACCAGGCCATGTCTGCCTTTAACGCCGCCCAACTGCTGGGTGTACCTTCCCAACTGCTGCTCTTCCCCGACGAGAACCACTGGATCCTCAAACCCCAGAACAACGTACTGTGGAACCGTGTCTTCTTTGAGTTTTTAGATAAATATCTCAAATAGAAAGGGGGCATTTGACCTATTGTTTCCGGACAATAGTGAAGTTTTTACGTTTGATGACCACGACGTGACGCATCCTTTATAGGTTTGCTCCATCAATAAATACTAAAGATATGGAGCAAACAATCAACAAAGCCGAAGTATTGGGCCGGGTGGGCAACGAGCCTCGTATTTCACAAACCGAAGAAGGACGCCGGGTCATCCGGTTTTCCATTGCCACCAGCGAATTCATCCGCCAACTGAACGGGGACCTGCGGGAAGAAACCACCTGGCACCGTATTGTGGCATGGGAAGGTAAAGAAAACAACCATTTTGACCTCATCAAAAAAGGATTGCGGGTACGGGCCAAAGGTCGCATCCGCACCAATAGCTATGAAAAAGACGGGCAGCAGAAATACTCTCAGGAAATACTGGCCCAAAGTCTGCAAATAGAAGACAGCGAAAGTTGAGGTGCCTGGATTTTCCTTACCTTTGTTTTCAAATGCAAACGGTATGGAAAGAGTATACTATTTATACAATACGCTGACAAAGCAGAAAGAAAAATTTGAACCGCTGGTGCCCGGACACGTAGGGTTGTATGTATGCGGCCCTACGGTCTATGGAGACCCGCATCTGGGACACGCCCGGCCGGCCATTACCTATGACGTGTTGGTCCGCCTGTTCCGCCACTTGGGATATAAAGTGCGCTATGTACGCAACATAACCGATGTGGGACACCTGGAAAACGATGCCGATGCCGGAGAAGACAAAATTGCCAAGAAAGCCCGGTTGGAAGAGCTGGAGCCTATGGAAGTGGTACAATACTATACCCTACGCTACCACCAGGCCATGGCTAAACTCAATACGCTTCCCCCAAGCATTGAACCCAGGGCGTCGGGGCACATCATTGAACAAATTGCGCTGGTGCAACAGATTCTGGATGCCGGGTTGGCTTACGTGGTAAACGGTTCGGTATATTTTGACGTGGCAGCCTACAACAACAAATACCGCTACGGCATTCTCTCGGGCCGGGTGCTGGACGACCTGCAAGCCAATACGCGCGATCTGGACGGGCAGAGCGACAAACGGTCCCCGTACGATTTTGCCTTGTGGAAAAAAGCGGCTCCGGAACACATTATGCGGTGGCCTTCGCCCTGGAGTGACGGCTTCCCGGGGTGGCATCTGGAATGCTCGGCAATGAGTGCCAAATATTTGGGAAAGGTCTTTGACATCCACGGGGGCGGGATGGACCTGCTGTTTCCGCACCACGAATGCGAGTTGGCCCAGAACACCGTGACCCGCGGTACGGGCAGCGTACGATACTGGATGCACAACAATCTCATTACCATTAACGGGCAGAAGATGGGCAAATCTCTGGGGAATTTCATTACTTTGGAAGAACTTTTTACCGGAACGCACCCACTGCTTTCTCAACCCTTTGACGCAATGACCATCCGGCTTTTCATTCTGCAGGCGCATTACCGCGGACCACTGGACTTCAGTGACGCGGCACTTGTCTCGGCTCAGAAAGGGCTCAAACGGTTGTTACAGGCGGCACAGGCTGTGGATAAACTGTCGGTGACGGCAGGGAATACCCCCGCTGACCCGGAACTGGTCGGGATAGAAGAGGGCATCTACCGGGCACTGTGTGATGACTTGAATACGCCGGTGGCACTAGCGCACCTGTTTGATATGGTCCGCTGGATTAATGCCGCCACGGATGCCAAAAAGCCGGTGGCAACCGCCAGCAGGGACCTTATGCAACGCGTGTTCAAAGAGGTGGTGGACGGTATCCTTGGATTGCAGGACAATGCGCTGGAAGACAATGCTCCGCTGATTGACGGCCTTATGCAACTGGTGCTGGAGGTACGCTCCAAAGCAAAAGCCAACAAAGACTGGGCAACCTCTGACAACATCCGCAACAGTCTGCTGGCGCTGGGAGTGCAGATCAAGGACACTAAAGACGGCACCGACTGGACGCTGTGACACTTGGTATGGAACCGGCACGCAAGACACACATAGACGTATTGAGAGGGCTTGCCATTGCCGGAATGGTGTTGACGCATTGCGTACAGCACTATATGTACCATATTCCCCCCGAGAAAGGCATCCAACCCGGATGGCTTGATAAGACAGACTTTTTGGCGGCACGCGGTATAGAGGCGTTTAATGTTTCTTTTGCCGTCTTTGCCCTGCTGGTGGGTTACACCTTTGTACTGGCCCGGCAAAAGGCACCGGATGAGAGTACGTTCACACGGCGCTACCTGCATCGGCTCTTGGGACTGGTCTTGTGCGCCTTTGTCAATTCCCTGTTTTTTCCGTCAGGAGATGTGCTGTGGCTACTGGCTCTGGCCGGCGGGGTTTTGTGGATTACCCGCAAATGGAACCCCCGTGTGACTATGGGGCTGGCCCTGCTGTTGCTTATGCGTCCGCTGACCTGGTTTGAAAGTACCGGTGACTGGGTAATTCCCACCGAGTGGAATTACAAAATTCAGCGAGCTGTTTTTGAAGGCCGCTTTCTGAATATGTGCCTCACCAACGCCCTTTGGGGACAGGGCGCTTCTTTCTTTTTGAACCTGCACGGCGGTCGGGTCGCCCAGACTCTGGCCATGGCGCTTTGGGGCGCGGCTGTATCACGGAAAGGGTTGTTGGAAGACAAAACGGAAAACCGCGGTTTCTGGAGCAGGGGATTTGTGGCGGCCTTTGTCCTTTTTGCCGCATGTTTTGGGATTAACAAACTACCGGCGTTGGAAGGCACGGTGATGGTACGTATAGTGTATGGCTGGCAGCGTGTGGCGCAGGCGGGGTTTCTCATTGCCGCGTTCATGCTGCTCTGGCGTACTCCTATTTGCCGAAAAGCAGGCCGTGCCTTTGAAGCTCTTGGCAGCATGAGCCTTAGTAACTATATAGCTCAGAGTATATTGGGCTGTTTTATCTTTTTCCCTGTGGGGCTGAATCTGGCCCAAAAAACGGGAGGTACCGCCAGCCTGTGCATAGGAATACTTTTGGTAGCCCTGCTGGCAGGTGGAAGCTATATCTGGAAAAAGTATTTGGGAAAAGGACCCGTGGAGCGATTGCTCCGGTTTATGGGGTTATAAATCTGGCCTTAACGGCCTTGTAGCGGGGACGAGAATTGAACTCGTGACCTCATGATTATGAATCATGCGCTCTAACCAACTGAGCTACCCCGCCATCTATTTACCATTTGGTAAACGGGATTGCAAAAGTAACACTTTTTTTTGAACCTCAAAGGATTCACAAAAAATGATGTAACTTTGAATTTGCCAATCCAAAAACCACATTAACAAAACCTAATTATATGAAAAAGTATTTTGCAGAATTTATCGGAACAATGGTGCTTGTCCTGCTGGGTTGCGGTAGCGCCATCTTCAACGGCGGTTGCGGCACTACCGCACAGGTACTCACCGTAGCGTTTGCCTTTGGTCTGTCAGTAGTTGCTATGGCTTACGCCATTGGCGGAATTTCCGGATGCCACATCAACCCCGCCATCACCTTGGGCGTATGGGTTAGTGGCCGAATGAAAGGCAAAGACGCCTTGATGTATATGCTCTTTCAGGTGTTGGGCGCCATTGCCGGATCGGCTATTCTGTATGTGCTGGCTCACGGTTATTCCGTAAATCCGGAAGGCACCTTCACGGGAGCCAATGCCTACGCCGCCTCCACATCCACCCTCACCGCATTTCTGGCGGAAATGGTATTCACCTGCATCTTTGTACTGGTAGTTTTGGGCGTCACGGACAGTGAAAAGGGCAATTCCTCCCTGGCCGGTCTGGCCATTGGTCTGACGCTGGTGCTCATTCACATTGTCTGCATTCCCATTACCGGCACGTCCGTCAATCCGGCCCGCAGCATTGGTCCCGCCCTTTTTGAAGGCGGCCTGGCATTGAAGCAATTGTGGCTGTTTATTGCCGCTCCTTTTGCAGGCGCGTTGCTCTCGGCGTTGATTTGGAAGGGGCTTACCTGTAAATGCAACTGCGCCAGATAGAAAGAAACATCTAATCACAAAAAACATCAGGGTTTTACTCTGATGTTTTTTGTTATCTTTGTGTACTTACGTTTTAATCATTCTGCCATGTCCTCTGCTTACGTCAAACATCAACTGATCAACCAGACCTTTCTCAGTATTTTTGTCCGCAGTTCAAGCGCGTTTCTGATTGGATTGTCTTTGTTGTTCTTCCAGCATCCGTTGTCAATCCTTCTGATTGGGCTCACCTGGCTTTTTACGGGTTGTTCGTGCCTGTATGCGGGATCCGCCTACCGGAGGCAAGACTCAAAAGACACCTCAATGGCTCTGGTATATTTTAGTTACGGGGGGAGCTGTTCTATCATCGGACTGATATTACTTGCCTTCCGTGAAAGCGCCGTAGAGTGTCTGGTAGAAAGCAACGCCGCACTACTGTTCGGTTACGCCTTCCTTCATCTGGTTGTGGCGTGGGTGTTGTACCTGCGCCACAAAAGGAACCAACCCTATTCCTTTGTATTAGGCGTGCCTGCCGTATTTGCCGTATGTATGATTATTGCGGTATTCACTCCGGTATTTTCATACGAAACCTGGATAAGCATCATGGGTTTGGCCAACTGCTTCTACAGCGGCTTTGCCATTGGGTCGGTACTGGTTGTCAAACGCAGCCAGGCCGTTCTGTAGGCGCCTTAGCGTTACACAAAATCCACCCAACCAAACGGGTCCGGAATATCCCCCCACTGCAAGGCACGCAGCTGGGTGTACAATTTTTCCGATACCGGTCCCACCTGACCGTTGTGAAACGTATAACTTCTGCCTTTATCCGGGTCGTCTATTTGGGACACCGGGGTTAACACCACAGCCGTACCGCAGGCACATACTTCGTCAAAATCGGCCAGTTCTTCCACAAGAATCTGACGGCGTTCCACGGTATATCCCAAATGTTCCGCCAATTGGCAAAGCGATTTGTTGGTGACCGAAGGCAGGATGCTGCCCGATGCCGGTGTGATATACTTTTTACCCTTGACGGCAAAGAAGTTGGAGGTGGCAAATTCGTCAATGTATTTCTGCTCCCGAGGGTCGGTATATAATACAATCTGATACCCCTTGGCTTGCACCTCATCTGACCAGCGCATTACCGAGGCATAATTTCCCCCCACCTTGAAGCAACCGGTACCGCGTGGTGCCGCGCGGTCGTGGTCCCGGTCAATCACGCCCTTTATGGTTTGCAAGCCACCCGTCCCGTAAGCTCCTACGGGCATCACCACTACCATAAACAAAAATTCCGTGCCCATGTGCAGATCTACCTGGGGGTTGGTGGCCAGGAGCACGGGACGGACATACATACTGGCACCCGACTCGTACGGAGGCACCAACGCTATATTTTCACGCACCGCGAGCTTAACGGCGCTGACAAACTGATCCACACTTGGGCAGGCCATACCGCAATAGGCGGCCGAGCGTTGCATGCGCATGGCGTTTTCCTGCGGACGGAACAGACGGACCCTGCCGTCCTGCCCTCTGTAAGCCTTTAGGCCCTCAAACACTTCCAATCCGTAATGCAGGCAGGGGGCCATCACATTCAGTTGGATGGTGTCCTGTTCTTGCGTCTGTAATAACGACCATTTGCCGTCTTTGTACGTCGCGGTGACCACGACCTTGGGTTTACGGTACTTGAACCCGATGTGGTTCCAGTCTGTTCTTGCCATATTGTTAGATGTTTTTACAAATTTATAAAGAATATTCATCAAAACATTGGCGCAATATAAAGTCAAACTGATTGTTACCTTACGATGGTAAAACCTTACGGTTTGTAACTTTTAACCTAAAAAAAACACATTAAGAAAAAGAAATCCCATAAAGCTGCGCCATTTTCTGCCGGATGGCGGGCCACTGATATGAGGGGATGGAGGCACGGGCGTTGCGGATTATTTGCAGGGCCTCGTCGGGGTGTTCCAGAGCGTACAGGGCTTTTTGGGCCATCTGCTGCCAATCGTTTACCGGGACCAGATAGCCGGTTTCTCCGTCGCGGATCATATCGGGGATGCCTCCTACATGGGTGGATATGACCAATGCCCCTGCGTTCATAGCCTCAATAACAGATATTGGGAGCGCATCCGTGACCGAAGCGTTGAGGTAGATGTCTCCCAGGCGCAGTTTGTCGTAGATTTTATCATTGGACACTTTCCCAAGAAACACTACGTCGGGAGTGCGCCGTTTTTGCACCCATTCTTTAAGTTTTTGGGTGTCTCTGCCGTTACCTACCAGAAACAGTACCGCTTCGGGGTACGTATCTCTTACCACCTCGTAGGCTTTAATTATTGTAGTTAGGCGATATGTCCTATTGACGTGGTTACGCGTACATATAAAATTGGGGTGGAGTTTTTCTTTTGCGGTAAAGGCTTCTTTGTTACTGATTATATTAGGTATAAGCACCACCGAAAAATGCCAGTCGACAAAACGTTGGTATAGGTTTTGGCACATTATGGACACCCCGTGCGTGTGGCGGTAACACCCCCGCACCACCGCATTGAAACGACCCAGATTGCCGCTGTGGAAAGTGGCCACCACCCGTTTACCCGCCAGGCGCCCCGCCAGTACACCTATATATAGTACGTACCTTCCTTTCCAGTTGGACACAATGTGCAGGTGCAGCACACGGCATTGGGGAAGTTTGTAAAGAAACTTCAAAAGATGGCCCGGCCAGGACCATTTGTGGCCTTCCACCAGACCCACGGACTCCACAGAAAGACCTTCTTGTGCCAGACAGGTTCTGAGCGTATCCATCTGGACACTCACACCCCCAAAGTTCTTTGTATAAGAAGAGAGAAACAGTATATCCACGGTCCTGCTATTGTTTGCACTAAGGTATTAAAAAAAGCAGTGCCGCCCAAAAGGCAGCACCGCTTTGCTATATAGGTTGGGTTTCAGGTTGCTGGTTATTCGGCGATGCAACGTACGGGAATGGCTCTACCGCAGGATTTCAAATACTCATTTGAATCATTATATTCAAAAGAACTACTTGATTTATGGTAGGTTCCGTCAGCCGTCATAATCACGTTTACTGCACCGGATTTGATTCCATCAACCACACTGGAAGTCCACAGGTAGCAGCAATTTGAATTATAACTGGAACTGCCGAAGTTGCCTTGCAGACCGCTCAAGTATTGGAAGTCTCCGGGCGCGGCGGCCGTAATGTTGTTCTGGGCCGTTTTTGTGTCCATGTATACAAAGATGTCATTAAGCAACAGTCCGGTGATGGCAAACTTCAATCCGTTGGAATAAAAGTTCCTTTGGCTAATCAAAAAAGCCAGTTCTTCTGAAGTGGGTACGCGGTAACCCACCGGACACGGGTCGTAAATGGTCTTGCTGCCTTCTTTGGCGCCGGTGTATCCCCAAGAGTTGTCAAGAGCGGTAGTGGTGTAATATCCAAACAATGGATTACCCACGTTTTCGCTATTATCGAAGTGATCAATCTCATACCAAGTCCATCTGCCTCTACTTTTAATGCCATATACAGAGTTATTTTTATTTGCGTCAGTTTTGTAATTTGCCTGCCATACCCATTCTGTAGTGGTATTAGATGAAGTAGCCAAAGCACTACCCGTCCAGTATTGATAGTAAGTAGTAGGATTGGCAATGGATTTGGCCAACAGATTGGCTGCGTTGTCATAGTCATTTACGGTAGATCCGTTGTCATTACCTGTGAATCCGGGGTTTGCGGAAAAATCGGGAGTGTAGTTCTGGGCAAACATCGGGTCTTTACGGCCCCACTGGTAGTACAGGCCCTGGTTTTCACCGCCCAAATCAGTCGTGGCGGAGAGGGCTCCCAAGTTGAGGCTCATAAAGGTACCGTAACCGTTTACAGTAACGTCACTGGTCTTGTCCAGAGGGCTAACCCAAATGTGCCAGCTCCAGAGGATGTTTCCGGAAGCGTCTTTCACGGCAATCAAGGCGTTGCTGGGTTTGTAGCCCGACTGGAAAGTTATAAAACCGTCCTTGTAGTTGACGCTGCCTAATTCACCGGTATTCCAAATAGCTTCGGCACTTACACCGTTTCCGATGGATTCTGTGCTGGAGTTCCCTTTGAACCGTGCATCTAATTGATACCAGGAATCGGGTTTTACCATATGACAATTGGAATGTTCAGAAATCACAGTATATTCAATTATTTCTTCTGAATTATTGTAGTCCAATTCAGCAACATACCTGAACGAAGGGTCGAAACCTGTGGCGGGAGCGGTATGTTGAGTGTTTCCCGAAGCATTTTTACGTTTTAATGTTCTACCGTCGCTCAATGTATAGGTAATTTCATAATGCACATTTTTTACCAGCGGGTTAACTACCAAAAAACCGAATTCGCCATTTCCAAGACCACCATTTTCAATTTTCAAGGTCAAAAACGAATCGCTTTCTTCTACATTCAATACTTCTTCCACACCGGCTTCAACTTTAGTCAAGTCCATGGTGCCTTTTCTAATACTGAAGGACGCTCCGCTTTCCAACGATGTTAAAGTGATAGAAGTTACTCTTACTCCTGACGGCAAATTTTTTGGGGTAAGTTTAAAAGCAGAGGTGACATTCTTAAAGAGCAAGCCCGAGATGACATCAAAGCCTTGGTCTGCAAAAATAAAAACCCCTTCATTATTAGTTCCCACTTTGGAGGCCACCGAATATCTGTATTTACCCACGTGCTTAACACTGTTGGGGCCATCCTGCACTTGAACTCCGGGGATTTTGATGGCCACCTTGGTATGAGCCAGAGAAGTAACCCCCTGGTTAGCCATAGCGTCATAAGGATAGTAAGCATAGAAACGATACGGGTCCTGGTCAGTTGCTGTATTGGCTGTCCAAGTAACCTCGGGATTGGCAAAGTTGCCATTCTTCCTTCCGGCACCAGCGGATAAATTGTATTGTCTGTTGGGGTATTCGTAACCATTCACTCCGTAAATTCCAATAGCATCGCCGTCTGACCAATAAATATCATATTTACTGTCCAACCCGCCATCACTATATTCAGTTTTAGTTACAGGGTCTTCCGCCTGAAAGGTCAGGGTAATCTGTTTGCCCTGAGGTTTGGCGGAACCACCATTACCGGGAGTGAGTTCTAAAGCATCTTGAGTACAAGCGCTGACTACAAGAGTCATCAGGGCTACGGCTAAAATGTTTGAGAATTGCTTTTTCATAGTTGTTTCTGTTTTATTTTTTATATATTTCATAGATTTTCTGATATATTTTGATATTTTTTGAACAGTATAATGGCGCAAAAGTATTTTTACACTATATTAAAAACGAAGGGTTTCAACATAAAGGCAATTTTCATAGACATAAAGTCTATTTATTTCAACAGTGCTTTTTACAATTTGAACACCTGAAAAATGCCGAACGTTCTTTTGTAATCGCTGGTAAAACAACCGGCCGGACCGCCTGGTAAATGTGTTTTTAAAGAAGATGGAATAGAAAATAAATAACGAACCTTATGATTATGCGGCTGTCATTCACGCTATACAAGCAGCATGTGCAAAAAAAAAAGAGAGCCAAATTAATGACTCTCTTCAATGAAAATAATTTGATTTATCAATAACCTAATTCGTCAACGAAAGGTTCATACGGATCTTTAATTGGAAGCGACGTATCTCCTCCGCTACCACTTTCTGAAGCGTACTCTTCCTCACACTCCACCACCCGCACCTCAGGCGCCAAATAAACTTCTTTCCCGGTAGCCTCAGAGGATAAATTATCAGTATTTTCCATATTCACCGTATTATATTAACGTCAAATATAATAACTTTTTTCATATCCGTCAAATATCAATATCTTTGTCCGTATGGTGCGTATATTGGTCATAGAAGACGACGCCACGTTCAACGTGCTGCTGAAAACCTGGCTTACAAAGAGCGGATACGGGGCAGACGGCGTGCTTTCCGGGACGGCGGCCATGAAGGCCCTGCAGGACCGGGCGTATGATATTGTATTATCTGACCTGCGTCTTCCCGACACCGACGGATTGACCCTTCTCAAATGGATTCGCCAGACTGCACCGGACAGCGCCGTGTTCATAATGACCGGCTATGCCGATATCCAGACCGCTGTAGAGGCTATGCGCCTGGGCGCGCTGGATTACCTGGAGAAGCCCGTAGACCGCGCCCTGCTCAAACAGAAAATAGAAGAGGTGCTGCGGCGCAAGGAACGCCCCCAGGAACGCATCCCCTTTATGTGGGGGGAAAGTCCCGCCTCACGCAAATTATTTGAATATATGATGCTGGTGGCCCCCACCACCCTGTCAGTGCTTATATCCGGAGACAGCGGCACAGGCAAGGAATACGTGGCCAATTTCATCCACAGGAACAGCCCGCGCCGCGACGGGCCTTTTGTGGCCGTGGACTGTGGTGCCATACCCAAAGACATAGCTTCCAGCGAATTATTCGGCCACATCAAAGGCTCATTCACCGGCGCCATCAACGACAAGAAAGGCGCTTTTGAAATGGCCGACGGGGGCACACTCTTTCTGGACGAGATAGGCAACCTCTCCCCCGAAGTGCAGATGCAGCTGCTTCGCGCCCTGCAGGAAGGCATCATCAAGCCGGTGGGGAGCAACCGCACCATTGAGGTGAACCTCCGCGTCATTGCCGCCACCAACGTGGACCTGACCCACGCCATGGCGCTGGGCCATTTCCGAGAAGATTTGTACCACCGCGTTGACGAATTTCAACTGCATATGCCCCGGCTGAGCGACCGCGGCAACGACGTACTGCTGTTTGCCGACCATTTCCTTGAATACGCCAACCGACAAATGCACAAACATATAGAAGGTTTCACCCCCGCTGCCAAAGAGCGCCTTTTGGCCTATCCGTGGCCGGGCAACCTGCGCGAACTGCTCAACGTGGTACGCCGGACCGTGCTGTTGGCCCCGGGTCCGCAAATCTCGGCCAACGACCTTCCGGAAGAATTGTGCCGGGTAACGGCCGCTCCTTCGGCCGCGCCCGCCGGTACCCTTAAAGAACAGCACGAGCGGCAAATGATTGTGGAAGCTCTGGAGCGTTGCGGAAACAACCGCACGCAGGCGGCCCGCCTGCTGGGCATTGACCGCAAGACACTTTATAATAAAATAAAACTGTACGGATTGGACAATGGCTGACAATTACCTTGAAAAAAAATTTGAGGCCCTCTACGGTAAATCCTCGCAGGGGCACTCCAGCGGGAAACGCCCTCTTTCACCTTACAAGAGTCTTAATTATCTGTTGTTGAAAAACAGAAGTTACCGGGGGTACGACCCTTCTCACAAGGTGACGATGCAGGATATGCTTACCATCATAGATGTCAACAACAAAATTCCGTCGGCACGCAACCAGCAGGTGTTGCGTTTCCGCGTGGTCCTGGAAGACGAGGCGGACGGGATATTGCCCCACATCAAGTTGGGCGGGGCATTGCCCCAAATGAGCCTGCCTCTGCCCGGAACCGAACCGCGCGCCTTTATAATCATTTGTGCTACGACAGAAGAGAACAAATGGGTGGATATGGACCTGGGCATCTCGTGTCAAAGTATGTTGCTGCAAGCCGTGGAACTGGGACTCAACGGCATCTGCATAGGGGCTTTTGACAAAGAAGCCGTGACCCGTCAGTTCGGGCTACCCTACCCTCCCCTATTGATTCTGGCTGTGGGAAAAGGGGCCGAGACCATACAACTTACCTCTATAGAGCCCTCGGAAAACCACAACTACTACCGCAAGGACGGCCTGCACCTTGTCCCCAAAATCAAAACAGACCTTTTGCTAATCAAAAAACCATAGTCCACCCATGACCTCCACCGCCGAAATTATTCTCATTCGCATCAACGGAGAAGACAAACCCGGACTGACCTCCTCCCTGACAGAAGTTTTATCAAAATACGACGCCACCATCCTGGACATAGGACAGGCCGATATCCACAACACGCTTTCGCTTGGAATATTATGCACGGCCGAAAGTGCCCGTTGCGGCAATATGATGAAAGAACTGCTGTTCAAATCGTCGGCATTGGGTGTATCCATCCGTTTTGACCCCATTACCCCGGAACAATATAAAGAATGGGTGGGCCTGCAGGGTAAAAACCGCTATATTCTCACTCTGCTGGGACGCAAATTGTCGGCCCGCCAAATCTCGCTGGTGACCGGTATTCTGGCCGGCCAGGGGTTGAACATAGATGCTATCAAGCGCCTTACCGGACGCGCTCCGCTGGATGAACGCAAGGCCAACATCCGTGCCTGCATTGAATTTTCGGTGCGGGGAACGCCGTATGACCGCAACAAAATGCAGGAAGATCTCTTTAAGGTGTCCAGAGATCAGGAAATGGATTTCTCGTTTCAGGAAGATACCATGTACCGGCGTATGCGACGCCTCATCTGCTTTGATATGGACTCCACCCTCATTGAGACAGAAGTTATCAACGAGTTGGCCGCCCGCGCCGGTGTGGGAGACAAAGTAGCCGCCATTACCGAAAGAGCCATGCGGGGAGAAATAGATTTTACGCAGAGTTTCACCGAGCGGGTGGCCCTGCTCAAAGGGCTGGACGAATCCGTAATGGCTTCCATTGCCCAAAACCTGCCTATTACGGAAGGTACCGAACGGTTGATGTATGTGCTCAAAAAATACGGCTATAAAATTGCCATCCTGTCGGGCGGGTTCACCTATTTTGGAAAACACCTGCAGGATAAATTCGGCATTGACTATATGTATGCCAACGAGTTGGAAATCAAAGACGGAAAACTTACAGGCCGCTATCTGGGAGATGTGGTGGACGGCAAACGGAAAGCCGAGTTGCTGCGTCTGATTGCCCAGGTGGGAAAAGTGGATATTGCCCAAACCATAGCCGTGGGAGACGGAGCCAATGATTTGCCGATGATTGGTACCGCCGGACTGGGAATTGCCTTTCACGCCAAACCCAAAGTCGTGGCCAATGCCAAACAGTCCATCAACACCATAGGCATAGACGGGGTGCTTTACTTTCTGGGATTCAAGGATTCGTATCTGGAAGAACGCGGAAAACTGTAACCCGCGCAGGTGCAACTATACCGTAAAATCCCGCTGCACCGCGGCCAAAAGGTCCGCACCGCCCCGGACCACTTCCCGAAGGTTTTTTCCCAATTCTTCTTCAGTAGCCCCCGCACTGTGTTCCAATACGACCAAAGACGCCGCCAATGGAGACTGTATCTGGCGGAATACCGGCAACATTTTGTGTGCCAGAGCCCCTGCACGGGAATAATCCCGTGAATGTCCGGCCTGTGTCAGCAAACGAATGTTTTCTTCCAGTGAACCGGCAAAAACCTCCATTACCTGCTGCACCGCTTCCAGGTCCCCGTCCATCATAGCGGTCAATTCCCCCAGATGATACAATCCCGTGGCATCGGAGCGGCCGGCGGGGCGCATGGACTCCAATAATTTGTAGAGGGCCGCACCGGCAAAGGGTTTGGGCAACATCTCGGCAAAGCCCTTTTCTCTGAACTCGGCCCGGTTCAACAGGCTGTTGGCGGTTACGGCCACCACCGGCGGCGGGGATGGCATTTGCGAGCGAATATGCTCCAGCAGGGAAAAACCATCCCGCGTGGGCATTTGGATATCCGTAAGCACTATGTCCACCTTCAGTTTTGACAAGTAATCAATCGCTTGCGCAACGCTTTGGGCCGCTACACCCAGATACCCGCCCCGGCGCAACATTTCCGAACTGACGGTCAACTGGGCGGGATCATCGTCCACTACCAACACGCGCAAAGGAGGCATCCCACCGCAGGGACCGGTTTCAGCAGCCGAAGAGGCACCGGACAATGAAACCGGTTGCACCGGGTCCGGAGACAATTCCATAGGAAGGTCCACGCAAAAAGTAGCCCCGCCTTCTTCATTCCGAGCCACCGTTACCTGACCGCCAAAGAGGGTCACCAGGCGCTTTACAATGGATAAGCCCAGCCCCACCCCTTCCTTTCCCGGCACACGGGGCTGCTCCACACGCATAAATTCTTCAAAAATATGCTGTTGCTTTTCGGGGTCTATACCGATGCCCGTATCGTATACGCAGCAGTGGAATACAGATGGACCGTCGGGGGACGGCTCTGTGATATGGGCCGTAATGTCCACGCGGCCCGAATCGGTGAATTTAACGGCATTGGACACCAGATTGGTAAGAATTTGCCGCAAGTGCATGGCGTCGGTCACCACCCCCTGCCCGGGATCTATCTGCGTAATCAGGTGCAAGGCCACGCCTTTTTTAGCCGCAGTGGGCGCAAACACTTCCAGCACTTCCTCCAACAACCCCCGCAATCCCACCACCGCCGGTACTAGTTGCGCCTTGCTGGCCTCCAGGCGGTAATATTCCAATAAATTGCCCAACAAATCCATTACGTGTTCGGCCGAGCGGGACATCGAATCCAAATACTCTTGAAGTGTTTGGGCCGAACTGTGGTCCGAGGGGGACCGCAACAAATCCAGATAACCGATAATTGAGCTGAGCGGGGCTTTAATATCGTGCGTGACTGTGAGCAGCAGTTTTTCCTGACTTTTTTGTAATTCGTCTGCCTTGTTGCGGGCTGTCTCCAGCTCCCGACGGTAGCGGCGGCTCTTGTTTAAATCGTTGAATATCAGAATAAGCGATACCAACACAACCGCCAGGGCTGCCAAACCTATATACCAAGCCTGCCGGGCTGCCAGTTCCAGGGAACGGCTGCGTTCCTGCAAGGTGTCAAACGTGCCGCTTACCCACTCCTGATTCAAGGCTTCCAACAGCGTGTTGATTTGGTTGTTGAGCGCACGGTCCGACTGAACCAGGCGGTCCAGTTGTTGGGCCATTGCCTCCTGTCGGCGCTCGCGTTGTGCCGAGGCGCTGTCAAACACCTTTCTTACCGTCTGTACCACCGTGTCTTTAGTACGTTCGGCATCGGCCAGCGGCGTCCCGGGAATGACCCTCACCAAGGTATCTGTTATGGTCCGGCGTATTTGACGCACCTCGGTCACACTGTCCATCTGCTTCTGACCCGCTATGGCGTTTCCCAAACGCTGCAAAAAACTTGACCTTTCCGAGGGAAATCTTACAATGGCGGTTCTTACGGTATCGTAAATGATTTCTTCACGCACCGTCACCGGATCCACCGGTTTGGCCGTGGGAAACTGCCTGGCATGGGTCACCGGCGGGATAGGCAGCAACGCCCGGTCCACCTGTTTCCCTATGTCGGCAAGGGAAAGCCGGCCGAGTTCCTGCTGCTGTTGGGCTATCTCCAGAATATTAGCATCACGACATTGCAACAGACTGTCTATTTGATCTATGACCTGCAGCTGCCGCGTCTGGGCGGTTACCCGGCGCAAAGAGTCCAGCAGGGAATTCACCTTGCCCAAGGATTGACAATACAATACGTAATTACTGTCTTTGGCATCCTGAATAAAGCGCGTGCCCAACCACTCGGCCTGATACAGGCCCGACAGGGTGCTGCTTACCAGCAGGCTGCGTTCCAGTATTTCTTCACGACGGTCGTCCTCCTGATAAATGAGCGGATACAGGCTTTTATACACATACCAGGCCGCGCCGCCCATAAAGGCAAACAGAAGTATGTAGCTGAACACTACTTTTACGCGAAAACCGGAGTCGGGCTTCATTGTAATTTGGCAATTGGGAGGACAAGGTACAAATTCTTGAGATAACCGCCAAGATGGGGAAAAATTCCCCGGTTGTGGGGATTTTTACACACCCCACTATAAAAGGATAAAAAATCGCGGAAATTTTTATTATTTGAAAAACAGTATTTTAAGTGAAAATGGAACGGTTCCCTTCTTTTTGGAACGGCCTTTGCCAATATAATTTCGAACGAAAGAAGATAGCGCGCAGGAAATTTTTTCATGCAAAACTAAATAGTACAGTCGCGCTGACAACAAAAAGGATACCTAAGGCGAGGGTATCCTTTTTTTATGCCTTGTCCCGCTCTATCAGCACACTGGCATATACCGCAATCCCCTCGCCCCGGCCCGTGAATCCCAAGTGTTCGGTAGTGGTGGCCTTCACCGACACCGCATCCTGCGGCAGGTCCATCACAGCGGCCAGGCAGGCGCGCATTGCCTGAATATACGGGGCGAGTTTGGGTGCCTGCAGGCAAACGGTGCAATCCGCGTTGACCGGACGGTACCCCGCCTGCCGTACCAGAGCGCAAGTGCGCTGCAATAGTATTTTACTGTCAATATTTTTGTAGACCGGGTCGCTGTCCGGAAAATGATATCCTATGTCACCCAGGGCAGCCGCCCCCAGCAGGGCATCGCACAAGGCGTGAATGAGACAATCCCCGTCTGAGTGCGCCACCGCGCCAAACGGAGCCTCTACTTTTATTCCACCCACCCATAAGGGAAGGCCCGTTGCAAGAGCGTGCACGTCAAATCCGTTTCCTATTCTCATAATGATATTATTTATCCACAAAAGTACGGTTTTTTCGTTATCTTTGTGTTTAACCAATTCTTACCTAATGGAACGAATCGCCGTTTTTGCCTCGGGGTCAGGTACCAACGCGGAAAATCTCATATGCAATCTGACACAGGGCAAAGTCTGTGTGATTATCTGCAACAACCCGCAGGCCTATGTGCTGGAACGTGCCCGCAAACTGCAAATCCCCGCCGTAGTGCTTACCAGGGAACAGTTGCGACAACCTCCCGTGGCCGGGCAATCGCACGCGCTGACGGATCTGTTGCAGGAATACCGTATTGATTTCCTGCTGCTGGCAGGTTACCTGCTGCAAATACCTTCTTATCTGATTGAACGGTACCCGGGACGTATCCTCAACATTCATCCCGCCCTGCTACCCAAATACGGCGGAAAGGGAATGTATGGGCATCACGTGCATCAGGCGGTCATTGACGCCAAAGAAACTGAATCCGGAATTACCATTCACGTGGTGGATGACCGGTATGATCACGGCCCGGCCCTGTTTCAGGCACGGTGCTCCGTCACGGACAGTGACACGGCAGATACACTGGCGCAAAAAATCCATCTGCTGGAACAACAATTTTTTCCACAAGTAGTAGACAGCTATATATTAAGTCTTTAAAGTTTTATGCGTTCTAATCATTTGCCATTCATCCTTTTTCTCTGTCTTACTTGCGTCTTGGGCGGATGCGGCCGCTCTGCCGCAGATTCCGGTACTCTGCCGGAAAGTATCACAGACGTGGACCAGTTGGACAATACCGTGATGGCCATCACCGCCGGCACCATGCTGGACCAGCTGGTGCACAGCCGACTTCCCGGTGTAACCTTTACTTATTACGTAAATCCTATTGACGCCTGCGTAGCCGTACAGATGGGCAAAGAATTGTCCACCTCGGGGGACCTCCCCTTTATGAAAGCCGTCGTCGCACAGACGGACGGCCTGAAAATTCTTCCGGAACTGCTGACTCACGACCAATACGGAATGGCCGTGTCTTTGGGCAACCATACTTTAAAGCGTTCGCTGGATTCCTTGTTGCAGGCACTCAAGGCAGACGGACGGTATGACCAACTCTGCGCCCGCTGGTTTCCGGAAAAAGGATTTCCCGCCCCCATGCCTGCGTTTGATTTTGGAGACGCTAAAGAAGTGCTGCATTTGGGGACATCGGCCATTACGGAGCCTTTCTCTTACTTTAATGACCAGCGCCAGTTGGTGGGGTTTGATATTGAAATAGTCAGCCTGCTGGCTCAGGCATTGGGCAAAAGGCTGGAAGTATCCAATATGGATTTTGGAGGCCTTATTCCCGCCCTAGTGGCCAAAAAGGTGGACCTTATTGCCGGATGCATCACTATGAGCGAAGAACGGGCCCAGAGCGTCCTGTTCAGCGAGCCGTACTACAGTGGCGGTATCTGCGCCGTGGTGAGAGATACTGATGACGCCGGCACGCAGGCGAAGGGCTTTATCCCCAACATCAAGAAGATGGGGAAGTCCATAGGGGCCAGTTTTTACAACAATATCATCAAGGAACAGCGCTATATCCTGCTCTGGCAGGGCCTGCTGGTAACCTGCCTGATTGCCGTCTGTGCGGCCCTGCTGGGTACCTTGCTGGGAGCCGCCGTATGCGCCATGCGTTTGAGTAAACGCAGCTTCCCCAGAAACGCGGCCATTGTATATACCGAGTTTTTCCGCGGAATCCCGCAAGTGGTGTTGCTGATGATTATGTTCTACGTGGTGTTTGCCAGTTCCTCGCTCAACGGCGTGGTGGTGGCCTCCATTACGTTTGCACTCAATTTCAGCGCGTACGTCTCGGAAATATTCCGCAGTGCCATTGCGGGGATTCCCAATGGACAACGCGAGGCTGGGATTGCCATAGGATTCGGCAAGTTTCAAACGTTCCGGTATATCATTCTGCCCCAGACGGTGGTACGTGCCCTGCCGGTTTATAAAAGTGAATTTATCTCAATGGTCAAAATGACCTCTGTGGTGGGATATATTGCCGTACAGGATTTGACAAAAGCCAGCGATATCATCCGCAGCCGCACTTTTGACGCGTTTTTCCCGCTCATTACGGTGGCCGTGCTGTACTTCCTGATTGCCTGGCTGTTATCTTACGGGTTGAAACTCATTGAAATCCGCGTGACTCCCAAACGCAACTAATCTGTAAAATTGCACACAATGATAAGAGTAGAACACGTTACCAAAACTTTCGGCAACCTGACGGTATTGAAAGATGTCAACGCAGTCATTGAAAAGGGAGAGGTAATCTCCATAATAGGTCCGTCCGGCACCGGTAAAAGCACTTTCCTGCGCTGTTTGAACCTTCTGGATCCTCCCACGAGCGGCAAGATATTCATCAAAGATCAGGAAATCACGGCCCCGGGAGCCAAGATAAACACTTTGCGCCAGAAGATGGGAATGGTTTTCCAGGACTTCAATCTTTTTGCCCACCTGAGCATTCTGGACAACATTATACTGGCTCCCATGAAATTAATGCACAAGAGCCGGGAAGAAGCCACCGCCAAAGCCCGCGAACTGCTGGAAATGGTAGGGTTGGCCGCCAAGGAGAACGCCTTTCCCAACGAGTTGTCCGGCGGACAAAAACAACGTGTGGCCATTGCCCGCTGTCTGGCCATGGACCCGGAAATCATTCTGTTTGACGAGCCCACCTCGGCACTGGACCCCACCATGGTAAGTGAAGTATTGGGCGTGATACGCCGCTTGGCCCAGGACGGCATGACCATGGCCATTGTTACGCACGAGATGCAGTTTGCCCGCAACGTATCCACCCGCATATTCTATATGGACCAGGGCATTGTCTATGAAGAGGGGACTCCCGAGCAGATTTTTGAACATCCGCAAAAAGAGAGAACTCGCGCCTTTGTAAACCGCATACGGTCGTTGCACTATGCCGTTCCCAACTACAAGGCCCTTGACTGGTATGCCATTGCCGGCGCCGTGGAAGGGTTCTTTGCCAAACATTTTCTGGGTCAGAAAAACAAGGACAACGCACTGCATCTTATTGAAGAAACGCTGCAATTGTGTTTCGGCACCAAAGAAACTCCCAACCTGGAAGCGCGGCGCCACAAGATAGAACAGGCGGGCGGAGTGGACCTGGATGTCTTTTTCTCTGAGAAAACCAATCAGATACAGATACGGTTTACCAGTAACGCGGCCTTGGGAAGTATTCTCCGGGAGCAGGAGGTTCCGGACAGTATTGAGTTGATGATTATCAATGGAATTACCAAAGGCAATTATAGCGAACACACTGAAAACGGAAAAATTGTTTTAGATTTGTCGCTATAAGTTAATACGTAAATTTATGGCTTTCAGAATCAGTTTTTTCAAATCTCCGCAACACCGGGTGTTTCATTATTCCCCGCTCTTCTGGAATCCGGAAAAAGAAGAATTTGACAAGAGGGTGGCCCGTTCACGGGAAGAAGTAAAAGCCGCTCAGGAAACACAGGAGAGACGTTATGTACCCGGGAGCAATATTCGCGGTTCTTTCAAAAAGAACATGGAAGTGCAGCGCCGCGCGCCCAAAAACCAGAATGTGGTACGTTGGGTTGTTCTTATATCATTAATAGTCATTATGATAGCCGCTGTGTACTTTACACAGGGAATTAGTTATCTGATGTCCCTGATAAAATGATCCACATACTTCCTCCTCACATTGCCAGCCAGATAGCGGCCGGTGAGGTGGTACAGCGCCCTGCCTCGGTCATCAAAGAATTGCTGGAAAATGCAGTGGACTCGGGTGCCGCACATATCAACGTCATCCTGGCCGACAGCGGCAGTACCCTTATGCAGGTCACGGACGACGGATGCGGTATGAGCGCGGAAGACGCCTACCTGGCCTTTGAACGCCACGCCACCTCCAAAATCGCTTCCATAGAAGACCTGCAGGACCTGCATACCTTTGGGTTCCGGGGCGAGGCCCTGGCCTCCATCGCCTCGGTGGCCCACGTGCGGATACGCACCAAAAGAGCCGCTGATGCCACAGGCACTCAACTGGACATTGCCGGCAGCGCCGTCACCTCACAACTGGAGACTGTCTGTGCCGACGGTACGGACATCAGCGTCCGCAACCTCTTCTTCAATGTGCCGGCCCGCCGCAGGTTTCTGAAGTCGCAGGCCGTGGAATTCAAACATATTGTAGAAGAATTCAAGCGGGTGGCCCTTTGCCATCCGGAATGCGCCTTCTGTCTTACCCACGACGACCGCGAACTCTACCACCTGAGCGCGGCCGAAAACCTCAAGCAACGCATTGTGCAACTGCTTGGGAAAGATTTGAACAACAAGTTGCTGGAAGTCGGTGTGGAAACCCCTCTGGTACGCATACACGGCTATATCACTCGGCCGCAGGACGCGCGCAAGGCCTCGGCAGAACGCTTCTTCTTTGTCAACCTGCGTTACTTCCGCAGCCCCTACCTGCAAAAGGCGGTGACCAACGCCTACGGAAAATTAATTGCCGAGGACCGCAACCCGTCGTTTTTCATCTATTTTGACGCCGACCCAAGGACAGTGGACGTGAACGTGCATCCGTCCAAAACCGAGGTGAAGTTTGAAGACGAATCCTTGCTCTTTCAGGTGTTGCAGGCATCGCTCAAAGAAACACTCGGCCGGTTTGCCCTGGCACCCAGCATTGAGTTTGACGACGGTTTTTCCGCGCACTCCATTCCCGCACCCCTGCACAAGGGACAGTGGGTACACTCCCCCGTGCCGGACTATGACCCGCTGTTCAATCCCTTTGAACCTTCCGCTACCGCGGACTATCCCTACGCCACTGAACCGTCGGCCAGGGAAGCCCAAGAGACGCCCCCTCTCTGGGACAGCCCTGCAAGCACCGCCCCGGACCCGCAGGCGGGCAACACCGTGATCCGTATTCAGGACAAATACCTGCTTACTCCCGTCAAGTCGGGTGTGATGGTGATACATATACAACGGGCCTGGGAGCGGATCTTTTTTGAAGAATTTAATGCATTATTGCAAGATATGGACATTGTCCCCCAAAAGCTCCTATTTCCGGTGGCATTAAACTTGCAACCTCTCCAGAGCAATTTGGTGAACAGCTACAAAGAAGCGTTTTTATCTCTGGGATTTGCCTTTGACGCGGACGGGGCGGCCGTATGCGGCGCACCCGCCTCACATCCCACCGATGAAGAATCTTTGACCCAATCCGTGACAGAATTGTTGGACTCCTTTGAAAATCCGCTGCCTGACCACAGCCCTCAGGCGCAACTGGCCCTGACCCTGGCCCGCCGCAAGGCCTCCACGGCCGCACCGGTAGCCCAACCCGCCGCCCATTTGCTTATAGACCGGCTGTTTGCCTGCAGCGAACCCTCGGCAAGCCCCACGGGTAAAACGTGTTTTGTTATTGTAACCATTCCGCAAATAGATAAATTATTTTGACCCATGTATTCACAATCCAATAGAGGCGGTTATTTTGGCAATATGCCCTTTGTCATCAAGAACATCATCATTCTCAACGCGCTGATGCTGTTGCTGACTTTTATCAACCGCAGTTTTATGATAGAACATTTTGCCTTGTTCTATCCGTCTTCCCCGTTTTTCAAGCCCTGGCAGATACTCACCCACATCTTCATGCACGGCAGTTTTGGCCATCTGTTGTTCAATATGTACGCCCTATGGATGTTCGGGGCCGTGCTGGAACAATTGTGGGGCCCCAAAAAATTTCTGCTCTACTTTCTGGTGACCGGTCTGGGTGCCGCCGCCTTCCATATGGGAGTACAGTGGATAGAAGCTTCCTCGTACGTACACGCCATTGAAGCCGGCACGCAGGGAGCCGCCGTGGCGCTTGAAAAATACAGAGCCCTTATGGGAACCCCCACCGTGGGAGCCTCGGGCGCCGTCTACGGAGTATTGCTGGCTTACGGGATGTTATTCCCCAACCAGGAGTTGTACCTTATGTTTACCCCGTTTGCTCTCAAGGCTAAATACTTTGTCATTATTTTTGCCGTGATAGAACTGGTACTTGGCCTCATTGGCGGAGGCAACGTGGCGCATTTCGCTCATCTGGGAGGGATGCTCTTTGGCTTCTTCCTGGTCCGTTATTGGAAAAAGCAGAACCGATTGTATTATTAATCTGACAAACATATGCGCACACCTGAAAATGCAGAAGCCCTGCAAGCCATTGCAGATGAAGCCTGTAAAGTACTCAAGGAAGGCGGGGTAATTCTCTATCCCACCGACACGGTCTGGGGCATTGGCTGTGACGCCACCAATCCCAAAGCCATCGAAAAAGTCTCGCTGCTGAAGAACCGCCCGGAAGCAAAGAGTTACGTATTGCTGGCGGCGGACGCGCTAATGGTATCCCGCTACGTGACGGAAGTTCCGGACATAGTATGGAACCTGCTTGAAGTGGCCGATAAGCCGTTGACCGTCATTTATCCCAAAGGGGACTGCCTGCCTAACTCGGTACTGGGCCCCGACGGCAGCGTAGCCCTGCGTATTCCCAAACACCAATTTTGCCAGTCCGTCCTGCGTCGCCTGCACCGCCCGCTGTTGTCCACGTCGGCCAATCTGAGCGGGGAAAAAGCGGCCGCCCGCTACAGCCAGATCCATCCCGAATTGTTAGCCAAAGCCGACTGGTGCGCCCCTGCCTTTCTGGAAAACGGGTCTACCGGAAAACCTTCTTCCATCATCAAAATAGGCCTCACGGGCGAGGTGGAAATCATCAGACCGTAACCGCCATGCAGTCCCCTCAAACACACCGCTTCCCCGTTCAGTTGCGTTTGAACGACATAGACCTGGTGGGCCACGTGAACAACGTCATCTTTGGCCATTACTGTGACGCCGCCCGCTACGACTTTATGCAGACACGCCTACCGGTACGCATTGACCTGCAACACGATTCGCGGATTCTCATTCTGGTACATACCGAGTTTGATTTTCTGGTCCCCTGTTTTATAGACAGTGTGCTGTTTGTGGAAACAAAGGTTGAAAAAGTGGGGAACCGCAGCCTGTCACTGGTACAGGAAATTGTGGATGACAACGGCGTGGTCCACGTACGCAGCCACAGCGTGATGTCCACTTTTGACAAGACTACCGGCAAGTCGTTTGAGTTGCCCCCAGCATGGCGGCCACTCCCATAACGGCATACAGCGCCGCAGTCTCCGTGCGCAATATGGATTCCCCCAATGAAACGGCCTTAAAGCCGTTTTTTTGTGCCAGGGCCACCTCCTCGGCGGAAAAATCCCCCTCGGGCCCAATCAGTACGGTGATTACCGGCCGAGGGGCAGCCTCGGCCAGAAGCGAAATAAAACTTACACGCGGGGTATCCACCCAGCAACACGGCACGGCACGCAGGTCGCCCGGCTTCGCGGGCGTCAGGGCCAGTTGTTCCATAAAAGCGGAAAATGTGCAGGCAGGTTGTATTACAGGAAGTTGTGCACGTTTGCATTGCTTCAGGGCAGCCACGGCTATGCGCTCGGAACGGTCGGTCTTGCAAATTTTACGTTCCGAATGGTCGCAGATAAGCGGAATAATCTCATCCACTCCCACTTCAGTGGCTTTTTCCACAAACCATTCAAAGCGTTCCATATTCTTGGTGGGAGCCACCGCCATTTGCAACCGGTAGGGACGGGCCTGGTAATTGGCCGTGCTCTGTATGATACGTACCTTGCAGGCTTTGGGATGCGCCTGTTCTATGCGGCCGGTGTACATGGTGCCGCCTCCGTCGGTCAGCAGCATTTCGTCTCCGTCCTGCAGACGTAACACCCGCACGCAATGGTTGCTCTCTTCTTCCGGCAGGGTGTGCATCGGTTGAGAAATAACTGGAGTATAAAAAAGATACATAGGGCAAAGATACAAAATAGCCGTTTGAATGGCTATCTTTGTATCACTATGACGTCTACTAACACCCCAACAAAAAGATACCTGGCCCTGGACGTGCTGCGCGGCATGACCGTGGCCGGAATGATATTAGTAAACAACCCGGGAAGCTGGAGCCACATTTATCCCCCGCTGGAACACGCACCCTGGACCGGATGCACTCCCACAGACCTGGTCTTTCCGTTCTTTTTGTTTGTGGTGGGGGCGGCCATGGCTTTTTCATTTGCCAAATATTTTGAAGGAAGTCACAAAGGCGCGTACGCCAAATTGTACCGCCGGTCGGGGTTGATTTTTCTGGTAGGCTTGCTACTGAATGCGTTCCCGTTTTTCCCGTTTACCGCCGCCCATTACGAAAGTTTGCGCTTGTTTGGCGTACTGCAGCGGATTGCCTTGTCTTATGCGTTGGGGGGCACCCTGGCCCTGTGGCTCATGAAACCCAAACGGATTGGAGCGGCCTTTGCGCTGCTGTTGCTGGTCTACTGGGGTCTCTTGTATTTTGCGGGAGGTCCGGAACCCTACACCCTGCAAGGGTATCTTGGCACCAAAGTGGATCTGGCCCTGATAGGTCCCGACCATATGTATAAAGGATACGGAGAGCCCTTTGACCCGGAAGGGCTGTTGGGAATGATTTCCGGAGCCGGGACCGTCCTTATGGGATATCTGGCGGGGCACCTGATACGCGTATCCAAAGAAAAGATAGACGCCGTGGGGCGCTTGTTTGTAGCCGGAATGATTAGTCTGGGTACCGCCTGTGTCTGGAGTATCTGGTTGCCCGTCAGCAAACCCATGTGGACCGGATCTTACGTGTTGTATGCCGGCGGCTGGACCTTATTGATGCTGGGATTCTTTGTTTACTGGATTGACATCCGGGGTAAAGAAAAATGGTTCTTCCCGTTTAAGACTCTGGGACTTAATCCGTTGTTTGCCTTTGTAATGGCCGGTCTGTTTTCCAAAATCCTGGGACGCCTGGTACACTGGCAGGCGGCGGACGGAAGCTCTTATACCGCGTTGAGTTGGTTGTACCGGAACGTTTTTGTGGCTGTCTTTGGCCCGGGCAATCTGGGGTCTCTGATGTATGCCTTGTGCTACGTGTTGATTTTTACCCTTATGGCCATAGGATTGTACAAAAAGAAAATTATCATCAAACTATAATACCTCCCTTTAATCATGCACAAACCCCTTATTGTTTCCTGTGCTGCACTGCTGGTTTTTTCCACCTTGTCAGCGCAGCCGGCCAACTACGACCTGGCAGCCAGGTTCTCGCAAAACAAAATTCAAAAGATGGTTTTCTCTACACAGGTAGATCCCGTCTGGTTCCCCGATTCAGATAAATTCTGGTATGAATATACCACCGCCCAGGGCAAAAAATGGTATGTGGTGGACCCTGTACAAAGTTCCAAAAAAGAATTGTTTGACAACAACCTCCTGGCCGCACGCCTTACCGAAATCACCAAAGATCCCTTTGACGCCCAACATCTTCCTTTGCAGGGACTCAAGCTCAAAGACGGGAAGACCTTCACCTTTAACGTGAAAGGCACGGAAAAAGTGGACAAGAAAGACAACAAGGACGGAAAGGACAATAAGAAACCCGCCGGCAAGGAGAACCGCATCTTCTATTTTGAATACGACTGGGCCACACAAAACCTTACCTGGCTGGAGAACGAAGAGAAGAAAGACCCCGTTCCCTCCTGGGCCAACATCTCGCCCGACAAGCAATACGTGCTTTTCTCCCGCAACTTCAACCTGTATTGGATGGACTGGGAAAATTTTGAAAAAGCCCGCAAAAATGATAAAGATTCCACTATTGTGGAACATCAGCTGACCACCTGCGGCACGGCCGACTTTCCTTTTGGCGGCGGAAGCGATGACTTCTATGCCGATTCCACCGAACTTCACAAACGCACCGGCGTCCGCGACCTGGCCTGGAGTCCCGACTCAAAACACTTTGCCATGATCCGCCAGGACAACACCGGCGTCAAGGACCTGTGGGTCATCAACTCGCTGGCCCAACCCCGCCCCACGCTGGAACGCTACAAATACGAGATGCCCGGGGAAGAACACATTCCGCAGGCTTCTCTGGTGCTCTTCAATATGGAAGATAAAACCTGGAAGACCCTCAACACATCTGCCTTCAAGGACCAGAGTCTGGAAATTGAGCATGCCCCCAGAAAACAACGCGACGCCATCAACGAATTCCGCCATTCCGTCTGGTTGGGTGACAATGCAAGTTTTTATATTGGCCGAGCCAGCCGCGACCTGCACCGCATTGACCTGTGCAAAGCCTCGGTAGACTGCGACACCCTGATTCCCCTGGTTAAAGAACGCCTCAACACTTACGTAGAGACCCGCAACACCTTGCTGGTGAACAACGGGAAAGAATTTGTGCACTGGTCGGAACGCACCGGATGGGCCCATCTGTACCTGTACGCGGCAGACGGCACCCTTAAAAACGCCATCACTTCCGGAGCGTGGCACGTGGAAACCATACTGGGAGTAGACGACGCCACCCGCACCGTCTATTTTACCGCCTGCGGACGGGAAGGGGAAGACCCTTATTTTGAATACCTCTACAGTGCCAAACTGGACGGCTCACAGATCAAACGGCTGACCCCCGGTGAATACCACCATTTTGCCAATGTGAGTGATGACCATAAATTCTTTGTTCACAACTACTCGCGTGTGGATGTAACGCCTGCCAGTGATTTGTACGACCAGAACGGCCGCAAGATTATGGACCTGGAGACAGCCGACCTGAGCCTGCTGCTGGCCGCCGGCTACAAATTTCCGGAACGTATCAAAGTAAAAGCGGCTGACGGCGTGACCGACCTGTACGGCATCATGTACAAACCGTTTGACTTTGACCCGAATCGCAAATACCCCATTATTGACTACGTATACCCCGGCCCTCAGGTGGAAGGCCCCGGCCAGTCCTGGAGCAAATCCATGGACCGTCTGGACCGTCTGGCCCAGATTGGATTTGTGGTGATTTCCGTGGGGAATCGCGGAGGCCATCCCAACCGTTCCAAATGGTATCACAATTACGGTTACGGCAACCTGCGCGACTACGGTCTGGAAGACCAGAAGTATGCCATTGAACAGCTGGCAGCCCGCCACAGTTTCATTGACATCGGCCGGGTGGGTATCCACGGCCATAGCGGCGGCGGGTTCATGTCCACCGCAGCCATCCTCACCTATCCCGACTTTTTCAAGGTGGCCGTATCTTGCGCCGGCAATCACGAGAACAATATCTACAACCGCTGGTGGAGCGAGACGCACCACGGCGTAACGGAAGAATTGACCGCTGCGGGAGACACTACGTTCAACTACAGCATTGCCACCAACACCCAGATGGCCTCACGTCTCAAAGGCCACCTGCTGCTGGTTCACGGCGACATTGACAACAACGTGCACCCCGGCAACACCCTGCGCCTGGTAAACGCTCTTATCCGCGCCAACAAGCGTTTTGATATGCTTATTCTGCCCGGACAACGTCACGGGTTTGGGGATATGTCGGAATATTTCTTCTGGAAAATGGCGGACTACTACTCGCGCTACCTGTTGGGTGATTACCAGAATTCGGTGGATATTTCCCAGATGAATAATAATTGACAGGGAAGTACCCGCAACAAAAAAGCAAGGCTGACAACCTTGCTTTTTTGTTGTTGAGCTACCAGGATTCGAACCTAGACTTACAGGACCAGAATCTGCAGTGCTACCGTTACACCATAGCTCAATGGGAGCGCAAAGGTAAAAAAAATCTAAATAGTTTGTATATTTTTTGAATTTCTCACCTTGAAATCAATAAACAACAGCAGGGCTATTCCTAATCCCAACAACAACAGATATCCCGCCATATAAGCATATTGGAAGCCGACCACCCGGGTAGCCAAGGTATGTACCATGTCTTGTAAACCATCCCACACAGTGGCACCCGTCTGCCACAGCGCTCCCGTGCACCGGTGCAAAAAACCATCGACGGCAAGTACCCCCTGCTGCAGCGCCGCGGCCAACACTTCCCGAAAATGCACCGCCAATCCTGTCATTACGGCCACAGCCGCCACAACGCCGGCTACCGTACTCCACCGTTTGGAACGGCGCCCGGCCAGTTGCCGGGCCTCCAGCAGTTCCACCACCCGAGGAGCGACCTGAGGGGCGTTTTGCTCCTCAAACTCCCGATGCCCGGTAAAAAAATCTTTTAAAATATCATCTGTCTCTTTCATACACATTCCATTTTAGCCGGCATTTCTGCCATCAACTTTTGCCTTATCCTGTAAATGCGCACCTTGGCGTTACTCACGCTCATGCCACACACATAAGCCACCTCTTCCATCTTCAACTCTTTATAATAATACAATTCTATAAGCAGGCGGTCCTCCGTGTCCAACCGGTCAAGGGCCTGCTGCAAAGCGCGGTACAGGGCCTCGCGCGTGGGGTCGTATTCCTCCGCCGGCGTATGGAGCACCTGTTGCGCATATGCGTTCTGCGCCTTTTGCAAACTGATGTTCTTGCGCACCCCGCTTATGGCCGTGGTGTAGGCAATGCGGTACAGCCACGTGGAAAACGCGGCATTGCCGCGGAAGGATCCCAGCATCCGGTACGCCTTAAGAAACACATCCTGTGCCAGTTCCCGCGCCTGGTCCCTGTCTCGGCATACTTTACACACCAAGGCAAACACACGGGCCTGGTATTTTTCCACCAGGAGGCCATAGGCGCGGGCATCCCCGCGCAGGGACCGTTCTATAATAGTGCGTTCATCCATTGTGTACGACCCTTTGACGCATACCGCTTCTTTTGGTTACATAAATAAAAAATCCGGAAACTGTAACCAAAAGACGCCCCCTGCGTCAAAAGGGCAGATTTGGATAAAGAATAGTTTCACCTTATAAAATTACACAAAATTATGGATTTAACTCCCGTATTAATCGTAGGCGTCTGCTGCTGGGTCGTTTACGCACTCAGCGCCCGGATTGCCACCCGCAAAGAACGTATGCGTTTTATGGAGACAATGGCCTCTATGACGCCCGACCAGATGGCCTCTTTCAAAGACTCTCACCCCAATTGGGAACTAATGGTCAAAAAGGACCCCCAGAATGCCCTTCGCACCGCCTGCCTGCTCTTGGGTATAGGCTTGGGGCTGTTGATAGCCTGGATTATCATTTACTGCACCTATGGTAATCTTGATAGCAACGAATGGTACCAATACGACAATGTGCTGGGCTTCCTGCTGCTGGCCTGCCCGCTGTGCTTTGGCGGCCTGGGGCTGTTAACCGCCTACTTGATTGACCGCTGCAAGAAAAAATAACCTACCTTTGCGGGTATGTCAAAGCCACTGCCCGTAACCGAATTTTTAAGCAAGTCACGCCACATTCCCATGGTGGATGTCAGAACGCCTGCCGAGTATGCCCAAGGGCATATTCCGCAGGCGTTCAATATTCCCCTGTTTACCAACGAAGAACGGGCCGAAGTGGGCACCCTCTATGTGCAGCAGAGCCGCCGGAGCGCCGTCATGCGTGGCCTGGAGCTGGTGGGCCCCAAACTGGCCGCCTTTGCGACCCGGGCCCAAGAGATTGCCGCCCAAAGCGGGCAGGACTATTTGCTGGTACACTGCTGGAGGGGGGGAATGCGCTCGGCCTCCATGGCCTGGCTCTTTGAGCAGGCGGGCCTGCACTGCTACACCCTGGAAAAAGGGTACAAAGCTTACCGGACGCTGGTGATTGAATATTTCCAACATTTTGAACCCACGCTCACCGTTTTGGGAGGATACACCGGCAGCGGCAAAACCGAGCGGCTGCAACAACTGACCGCCGCGGGAGAACAGGTGGTGGACCTGGAAGGACTGGCCTGCCACAAGGGTTCCGCCTTTGGCAGCCTGGGGCAGGAGCCCCAGCCCAGCACCGAACATTTTGAAAACCTGCTGCACCGGGCCTTTACCCGACTGGACCTCTCACGCCCCGTCTGGGTGGAAGACGAGAGCCGCAACGTGGGTAAATGCAGCCTGCCCGCCGGACTGTGGGCCAAAATGGAAACCGCCCGTTTTGAACTGCTGGAAAGGCCTCTGGAAGAACGCGTGCAACGGTTGTATAACGAGTACGGGCACTTTGGCCCGGAAGACTTGTGTGCCTGCATAGCCAAAATAGAAAAAAGGCTGGGCCGCGAACAATGCGTCCGGGCGCTGGATGCCTGCCGACAGGGGAACACTCTGGGCGCGTTGCGCATCTGCCTGGCATACTATGACAAATCCTATGGATATCAGATAACGGAAAGACTTAAAAAACAACTTCCAAATGCAAAATAAATTCACTTTGCTTCTCAATAAATTCGGAATGGGCAACGCCCCCCGTGATTTGAGCCACACGCTCATTACCAATTATTTGAATCTTTTGATAGACAACAATGCCGCACCCGCATTCATCTGCTGCTACGGAGAAGGCGTACAGTTGTGCTGCCCGGGGTCTCCCATCATTGAAGCCCTCAAAGAACTGGAAGCCAAAGGCACCCACATTGTAGTCTGCAAGACCTGCCTCAACTACATGCACCTGCTGGACCAGATAGCCGTGGGCACCGTAGGCACCATGCAGGACATAGTGGAGGTTCAGTTGAAGAGCACTAAAGTCATCACCCTGTAATGGAATCCCTACGACTCACCCAGTTCAGCCCGGGCGCGGGATGCGGCTGCAAAATTGCCCCCAGGGAATTGGAAGTGATTTTGCAGGGAAGCCGCGAAATCAATTTGGACATCTCTTTATTCCCCAGCCTTCTGGTAGGCAACGAAACCAAGGACGATGCCGCTGTGTACGACATAGGCGGCGGACAGGCCCTTATCAGCACCACCGATTTCTTCACGCCCATAGTGGACAATCCTTTTGACTTTGGCCGCATTGCCGCCACCAATGCCATTTCCGACATTTATGCCATGGGCGGAACTCCGCTTATGGCCATTGCCATCCTGGGCTGGCCGCTGGACAAGCTGCCCGCCGCCCTTGCCTCGCAAGTGGTGGCCGGTGCCCGCAGCATCTGCACCGTTGCCGGCATCCCGCTGGCGGGAGGACACAGCATCAACATCTCTGACCCCGTCTTTGGACTGGCCGTCACCGGAATAATCGAAGTCAGCCGTGTCAAACGCAACAACAGCGTGCAAAAGGGAGACTTGTTGTTCCTTACCAAACCCTTGGGTATAGGCCTCATAAGCACGGGCATCAAATTCGGGATGGCCACCGAGGCTATGCAACAACAGGCCCTGGCACAGATGACCACCCTCAATAAGGTGGGTACCTCTCTGGCCGCGCTGGACAGCGTGCACGCCCTTACGGACGTGACGGGATTCGGGCTGATGGGCCACTGTCTGGAAATGGTGGACGGCTCTGACTGTACCGCGCATATTGACATTGAAAGCCTTCCCCGGATTCCCGGCATAGAGACCCTGATAGACCGGGAGTGTCTGCCCGGGGGAACCTTCCGCAACTGGGCCAGCTACGGCCACCGCATCAAAATTGACGGACACAAGGCCTTGATTGACGGACGGCCGCCTCATGCACAAACGGCTCCGGCTTGGGAAACGCTGGACGTCCCCACTCAAAAACTCCTATCCTTATTGTGTGACCCGCAAACCAGCGGCGGACTGCTCATTGCCGCCGCCCCGCAGGCGCGTGAATCCATTGAGGCCTTATGCCCCGGCCTCTGGGAGATAGGGCGTCTGTAAACGGCGTTTACCGTCGGGCAACACCTCAATACCCACTCTGACCACGTCGTCGGGCAAGAGCGGCTCCACCAGTTGGGGCCATTCTATAAGACTAAGCGCACCGGGAGTGTAGAAGTATTCTTCACACCCCATGTCGTACGCTTCTTCTATTTTGTTTATTCTGTAAAAATCAAAGTGATAGATGGGATCCCCATCTGTGGCGCGGTACTCGTTCACCAACGTAAAGGTGGGGCTGTTTACCCAATCCTGTGCCCCGAGCGCCGCACACAGGGACTTTATGAGCGTGGTCTTGCCGGCTCCCATCTTTCCGTAAAAAGCCACCACAGCTTGGCGCCCAATATGTTGGAGCAGTTGTTGTGCCGCCCGGTCTATCTGATCCAAAGAAAAAGTAATGGTCATTATATTGCCCCTTTAACACGGCAAAATTACGCATATTTTACCGGTATTGCAGCGCCTCGGCCAAATGATTCACGCAAATGCGCTCCTGTTGCTCCAGATCCGCTATGGTGCGTGCCATTCGCAACACCCGGTGGTGCGCCCGGGCCGAAAGTTGCAGCCGCAGCAGCGCCTCCTTCAGGAACCGCTGCTCGGCCGGGGCCAGCGGACACAGGCGATTCAAATGTACCGGCAGCATCTGCGCGTTGCAGTGCACTCCGCTTACCTGCTCAAACCGCCGCCGCTGCACCTGACGGGCCTCGGCCACTCTATCCCTTATTACGGCCGAGCTTTCCGGCAGGCGGGATTGCGGCTGCCACTGCGCCAACAACTGTTCCACCGGCACCGGGTCCACTGTCATACAGATGTCTATCCGGTCCAGCAGGGGTCCCGACAGGCGGCTGCGATAGCGCTGTATTTGTAATTCCGTGCAGGTGCAAGGCTTGGTGGGATGTCCGTAAAATCCGCAGGGGCAGGGATTCATGGAAGCCACCAGCATGAACCGGGCAGGATATACCACGCGGTATTTGGCGCGCGAAAGCACTATCTGCCCGTCTTCCATGGGCTGGCGAAGCACCTCGAGAGATGCGCGGGGGAACTCGGGTAACTCGTCCAGATAAAGCACCCCGTTGTGTGCCAGCGAAATTTCCCCGGGCAGTGCCTTCATCCCGCCTCCGGTCAGCGATACGGCACTGGCGGTGTGATGCGGCGAGCGGAACGGCCGCGTGCGGATGAGTCCCCGGTGACCGTCCAACTGGCCGGCTACCGAGTAAATCCGCGTGGTTTCCACGGCCTCTTCCGTGGAAAGAGGGGGCAAAATTCCCGGAACACACTTGACCATAAACGATTTCCCGGCTCCCGGAGGGCCACTCAGCAGGACGTTGTGCCCTCCGGCAGCCGCCACTTCCAGGGCCCGTTTGGCCTGTTCCTGGCCGCAGACCTGAGAAAAATCAGGCACCACGGACAACTCTTCGTCTGCCGGGTCTTTTTCCGGAAGCATTCCGGGGAGCAGCGGAGCTATGGTCCCCGTACCCTCCACTATACGCAACACCTCTTCCAAGTGACTCACTCCATAGATTTGGATGCCGTCCAGATGCACCGCCTCGTACGCCGACTCCAACGGGAAAATACAGGCCCTGTAACCGCATTCGCGGGCGTGCAGCGCAATGGAAAGAGCACCCCGGACTCCGCGCAGGCTTCCGTCAAGCGCCAACTCTCCCATGCAGACACACTCCGACAACAACGGGGCATTGATCTGTGAGCTCGCCGCCAAAATACCCAACGCAATGGGCAGGTCGTACGCAGACCCTTCCTTGCGTATATCGGCCGGAGCCATATTGACTACAATGCGCTTTCCGGGGATGCGCAACCCCACTGCCTGTACTGCCGTGGAAATGCGTTGCTGCGACTCGCGCACCGCACTGTCCGGCAAACCTACCAGAAAGAAATTCAATCCCGGCGATACATCCACTTCTACGGTAACCGTAATGGCTTCTATGCCGCATACGGCACTGCCATAAGCTTTTACTAACATAAGAGCTTTTTAATTAAGTTAAGTAGCTTTGCGTAAGCGAAAGTTACCTGCCAAGGAGCGTAAGCCACACCACGGCTGTGCAGGTCTTTTTCACTTGCAAAAGTTCAATATGTAAATGTAAGCGGGAACGAACGGATAATACGGTTTAGAACAAACCGTTTATGCGTGCGTCGATTTTATCTATAATGCCACTCAAATCTTCCGGATTTTCTTCCACGTGCAATTTGTCCACTTCTATAATCAGCTTGGGACCGGCGTAGCCTTCTATCCACGCTTCATAACACTGGTTCAGTCCGGTGAGATAATCCAAACGGATGGAACTTTCATAATCCCTGCCACGCTTTTGGATGCGGCTTACCAGAGTGGGGACGCCGGCGCGCAGATAAATGAGCAGGTCGGGCTCCGGAATAAGCGAAATCATCAACTCGTACAGGCTTATGTAGTTGTCAAAATCACGGGTGGTCATAAGTCCCATAGCATGCAACGTGGTGGCAAAAATGCGTGCGTCTTCATATATGGTACGATCCTGGACCACGGTGGTCCCCGACTTGTTACTTTCCACTATGCCGGCCAATCTCTTGTTGAGAAAATACACTTGCAGGTTAAATGACCAGCGTTGCATATCTTCATAAAAATCAGACAGATATGGGTTATCTATCACTTCTTCATACTTTGGTGTCCATCCGTAATGCTTGGCCAGCAAACCGGTGAGGGTTGTCTTGCCGCTACCTATATTTCCTGCGATTGCAATCTGCATTGTAATTCATATATTTGTCAGGCAAAGATAATAAAAAAGTACCGTAGGGAGCAATTAACAAGTAATTAACAAAATTTTGTTGTGGTATGGGATAATTTTCCTTAACTTTGCGATAGGCACAAATGAAATTTGCCCACATTTGACTATATACATAATCTAATAAAACCATGAAAAAACTTCTTAACGTTCTGATTATAAGCAGTATTTGCTTTCTAGTTGCCTCTTGTGCATCAAGAATTCCTGCTGATTTCTCGGGAATTGTTTGCGGCGAACCCGTTTTTGACTACCAACAAGATGGTATGGTAAAAGTCTCGTTTTGTGCCGAGGTTCCTGCCAACTATTTTGACAGACACATCACCTTCTCTTTAATGCCCTCCATTTTATATGCAAATGGTGACATTGAAGAACTTCCTCCCTACGCGGTGCAAGGTGAAGGTGTGGTAGATACCAATTACCCCGTAGTTGACTGGTCAATTGACCAGGTCATTTGCTACAGCACCTTTGTTCGCTACCATGAAGGTCTGGCCACGGCAGCTCTCCAGACAAAAGCTTGGATCTACAACTGCTTGAGCAAAGAAGAAATGGAAATGCCGTTATGCAATTGGGACGTTGTAGTTCCCGTGGCTCCGGTGGTTCCCGTATACTTTGCACACCAGGCTACCGAATCTGACGCCCGCGCCGCCCTCAAAGGAAAGATTTACTTCCCCGTTAACGGCTACACCGTTACCAATGCCATAAAGAATCAGCCGGAAATCACCCGCACCCTCAATTCCCTCAAACAACTCATCACCCGTGACGACTTTGTGATTTCCAATATTGATATTGAAGGGAATGCTTCTCCTGAAGGCACCTCACGTATCAACGACCCGCTGGCCAAGAACCGCGCAGAAAGCACCCGCGCTTTCTTTGCACAGGCTCTCAAGGATTGCGGTTACACCAAAGACGTTCCCGCCGGTGCCTGGACAGTCAACAGCACCTCCGGCTTAGGTTTCTGGAATGAATTCTACACCGCCATCAAGGGTTCCAACATTGAAGGTAAGGACCAGTTGGCAGAACGCTTCCTGCGCCTGGCTTCCGACCCTGTAGAAGCTGAAAAGCAAATCCGTTCTGAAATCAACTCCAACAAAGAAGTGAAGAACGTGATGATGCCGCTGCTCCGCTACGGTTCCATCGTAGTAAGCTTCCAGCCCATCACCCTTTCTTCTGAAGAAATTCTGGCCATTGCAGACAACCAGCCCGAATACCTGACCCCCAACGACATCCTCGTTGCTACCGCCAATATGGAACCGGAACAAGCCATAGCGCTGTATCAAAGAGCAATGGACAGATACCCCGATGCCGTAGAACTCTACATCAACCTGGCATACAATTATATTATGCTGAACGACAACGCTCAAGCTCTCAAAGTACTGAGCGATGCGGAAATTGTAGCTGATGAAGCCGATGAAAAAGACATGATTCTGATTCAACGCGCCTGCGTCTATATGCAAGAAGCCCAACTGGACAAAGCGGCAGAAGCTTTGGGCAAAGTCAGTGATGCCAACGCCACCAAGTACTATCGCGGTGTACTGGCCATCTATGACGGCCGCTATGCAGAAGCCGAGAACCTGCTTTCCGAAGCGAAAGACATCAACTATGCCGTGGCACAGCTCAACCAGAACAAAGTAAGACCCGCTCTGAAAACGCTGGAAGGTCTGAACCAAGATGATCCCTACGTTCAATATTGCACCGGCGTTTGCTACGCACGCCTCAATGAACCCATCAAGGCTCACGAATACAAACAGAAAGCTTTCAGCGGTGACCCTGCCTTGAAAGAAATTGACAAGACCGGCATGGACGTTCCCGCACCCACAGCTCCCTGCTATATGATTAAAATCAAAAAACACTAACCTATAGACGATAAAACTTCCTGACAATAGGCTTCCTCCTTCAAAAGAGGAGGCCTATTTTCTCACTACCCTTTCTATGCAAGACACCCTGCAACAACAAGGACAACGGCGCCGGATGGTCAGAGAACTGGCAGAAAAATATGCTTTTTCTCCTGACGTGCTACGCGCCATGGAACGCGTACCGCGCCATTTGTTTGTAGACAACAGTCTCTCTCACTTGGCCTACAAGGATAAGCCCCTGCCCATTGCCGCCAAACAAACCATTTCACAGCCCTACACCGTAGCTATGCAGACCCAATTGCTTGCTGCCCAAAAGTGGGACAAAGTACTTGAAATCGGCACCGGCTGCGGATACCAGACCGCCGTACTGCTAGCTATGAGATACACGGTATTTTCCATAGAGCGGATTAGGGAACTTTACCTTCAGGCGCAGAAAAATTTAGCCTCGGCCGGCTGTAATATCACCGGACTGCATTTTGGAGACGGCTTTGCCGGGTTACCGCAGTTTGCCCCATATAAGGGTATTCTTATCAGTTGCGGAGCCCCTCAAGTGCCACAGGTACTACTTGAGCAGTTGGCCGTGGGCGGCAAGATGGTTGTCCCGGTAGGCGCAGACGCCCAACAAATGCTGCGTATCACCCGCACGGCAGCAAATGATTATGTCACGGAAGATTTCGGTACCTACCAGTTTGTTCCGATGCTTGGTGGAACTCAATAATTTGCCTTATGGAAACACACACTTTCTTTTTTAACGATTTGCGCACTTGCTGCTATGTAGTGAGTGATGACCGTAAAAATGCACTGATCATTGACCCCGGATGCTACAGTGATACGGAACGTCAGCGTCTGGTGCGGTATATCCGGGACAATTCCCTTACTCCGGCAGCTGTATTGACAACCCATTGCCATTTTGACCACATCCTGGGTCTGGACTATATCTGCACCTTGTTTTCCATCCCGTTTTACGCCCATCCGCTGGAGCAGAACAACCTGACCCGATGCACAAGCTATGCTTCACTGTTTGGATTTCAGGCAGCTTGCCCGCAAGCAACGCCCACCCCGTTAAACGACAATCAACGTTTGCTCCTGCTGGAACAAGCTATAGAAGTACGCCATACCCCGGGACACAGTCCGGGCAGTGTCTGTTTTTATGTTCCCTCACAAAGATGGCTCTTTTCCGGAGACACCCTGTTTGCCGGTAGTGTGGGACGTACCGACCTTCCCGGAGGGGACGGAACGCTTCTCATGAACTCCCTGGAACACCAAATCGGGCCGCTTCCCCAAGAGACCACCGTCTATCCGGGACACGGTCCGTCCACTGTATTGTCCTGTGAATTCCAAAAGAATCCCTACCTTTCGCATCTGTTTGAATAATGGGTACAAAATTCATACATATAGAGGGGGCACGGGTCAATAACTTGAAGGACGTCAGTCTGGAGATTCCTCGCAATGCCTTGTGCGTGGTTACGGGTTTGAGCGGAAGCGGTAAATCGTCTTTGGCTTTTGACACGCTGTACGCAGAAGGACAGCGCCGCTATCTGGAAACCCTTTCCGCCTACGCCCGGCAATATCTGGGGACACTGCAACGTCCCGATGTGGAATATATCTCGGGGCTGAGCCCCATCATTGCCATTGAGCAGAAAACCACCGCCAAGAATCCGCGTTCCACTGTGGGCACCATTACAGAAGTGTATGACTTTCTGCGCCTGCTGTATGCACGTGCCGCCACCGCCTACTCGCCCGTGACGGGAGAAGCAATGGTCCGATACACGGCCCAACAGATGGTGTCGCTGGTACAGGAGCAATTTCTTGGCAAAAAATGTATTTTATTGGCACCTGTTGTCATAGGACGCAAAGGGCATTACAAAGAGTTACTGGAGGGCATACTCAAAAAAGGATTCTTACAAGCCCGCATTGACGGTGTCATCACGGATCTGTCACACAATCTGGTGCTGGACCGATATAAAAACCACTACATAGAAATTGTCATAGACAAACTGATTCCCACACTTTCCACCCCGGAAAACGAACCCCATACCGCACGTCTGCGCGATTCCATAAACACGGCCCTGTACCACGGCAAAGATTCCTTCTCCGTACTGGACCCCGACAGCGGACAGATACGCCACTTCAGCAAACACCTTATGTGCCCGCATAGCGGGTTGTCTTTTCCCGAACCGGCTCCTTTCACCTTTTCTTTCAACTCGCCCCAGGGAGCCTGCCCCAATTGCAAGGGCCTGGGATTCATTACCCGCATAGATATAAAGAAACTCATTCCCAACCCTGCCCTTTCAATAGCCCAGGGCGGTATAGAGCCCTTTGGAAAATACCGTGACAACGTCTTGTTCCGCCAGTTGGAAGGAGTGGCTAAAAAATTCCGTTTTTCCATTCACACCCCCATCAGCGACCTGCCCCAGGAAGCGATTGACGTGTTGCTCTACGGCAGTGAAGAATTAGTCTATGTGGCCTCTTCCGTGGGAACCACCTACGCCATCACTTTCCCCGGTGTAGTAAACCGTATGGAACAGATGAACGACGATTCGGAAGAAAAACAGGTGGCCACCGACCGGTACGTAGAAGAGGTGGAATGTCCCGTCTGCCACGGCAGCCGTCTTAAAGAGGAGTCACTGTGCTTCAAGGTGGACGGAAAAAACATAGCCCAGCTGGCCGCAATGGATATTGCCTCGCTGTCACACTGGCTGGAGGGTATAGAAGATCGTATGAGTGAGCGCCAGAGAACCATTGCGCGCGACCTGCTCAAAGAAATCCGCGACCACCTGCAGTTTCTCATTGACGTAGGCCTGTCCTATCTTTCTTTAAGCCGAGGCACCCGCACGTTGAGCGGAGGCGAAAGCCAGCGCATCCGTCTGGCCAGCCAGATAGGTTCCAAATTAGTCAACGTGCTGTATATTCTGGACGAGCCAAGTATTGGCCTGCACCAGAGAGATAATCACAAACTGATTTACTCGCTGCGCCGGTTGCGCGATGAAGGCAACACCGTCATTGTGGTGGAACACGATGAAGAGACCATCCGCAATGCCGACTGGTTGGTGGACCTGGGCCCCGGCGCCGGACGCAAAGGGGGAAAATTACTCTACAGCGGTACCCTGCCCGATTTTCATGTGGAAGAGAGCCTTACCTGGCAATACCTATCCGGGAAAAAGAAAATTGAGGTGCCTTCCACACGCCGTACCGGAAACGGGAACGCCATTGTGTTGGAGGGCGCCTGTGGAAACAACCTCAAAGACATCACCGTACGTTTCCCGCTGGGCACCTTTATCTGTATCACGGGGGTAAGCGGCAGCGGAAAATCCACCCTGATAAACGACACCCTGGTGCCCATTATCAGCAAAAAATTATACCGGTCACGCAGGCAACCGCTACCCTATAAAAGCATCCGGGGTGTTGAATACATTGACAAAATCATTGAAGTGGACCAGTCTCCCATAGGAAAGTCACCCCGCAGCAATCCGGCCACCTACACCAACGTGTTTTCCGATATTCGCAACCTGTTTGAAAATACGGCAGACGCTAAAACCAGAGGATTCAAGGCGGCACGGTTTTCTTTCAACGTAAAGGGAGGCCGGTGTGAAGAATGCAAGGGAGCCGGAGTGCAGGTCATTGAAATGAACTTTCTTCCCGATGTGCAGATACCCTGCGCCGTATGCCACGGCCATCGCTACAAGAGCGATACACTGGAAGTCCGCTACAAGGGGAAAAACATCTACGAAGTGCTGGATATGACCATTAACCAGGCAGTGGAATTTTTTGAGCACATACCTTCCATCATCCAAAAAATAAAAACCCTGCAACGCGTGGGATTAGGATACATCAAACTGGGACAGCCTTCCACCACCTTGAGCGGCGGGGAATGCCAGAGAGTCAAACTGGCCGGTGAACTATCCAAAAATTCTACCGGAAACACGCTCTACATTTTGGACGAGCCCACTACAGGATTACATTTTGAAGACGTGCGCGTATTGCTGGACATCCTGCAGCAATTGACAGAAAAAGGCAATACCGTACTGGTTATTGAGCACCAGCCCGATATCATCAAATCGGCCGACATTGTCATTGACCTGGGGCCGGAAGGCGGCAGCCGGGGAGGCTATTTGGTGGGTGAAGGAACGCCCGAAGAATTGGCTGAAAATTTGCATTCCTATACCGGACATTTTTTAAAAGAATGGCTGGCCCAAACTTAAATACCCGATTTATGAAAGCTACCACACTACAAGAACTCAATATACAACTCAACGGCGCCCGTGCCCCGCACTACCTGGCCGCCCTGGTGGACAACCGGCTCAAAAGTATGGACTTTGTCCTGTACAATCCGCACCACGTGGAATTTGTGGATTATTCCCACCCCGATGGATGCCGCACCTACATCCGCTCCCTTTCTTTTCTGCTGCAATACGCCGTGAACAAAGTGTTTCCGGAAGCCAGGCTGCGCATATCGTATGCGGTCTCCTACTCTCTATATTGCGACCTTATTTTCCCGGACGGACGTAAAGAAACGGAAGAAGATATGACCCGACTGGAAGACGAAATGCACCGACTGGTGGCCGCAGACCTGCCTTTCAGCAAAGAGAAACTGCCCGTAGAACAGGCGGTGGAACTTTTCAAAAAACAGAACCTGCCTCAAAAAGCGCTGCTTCAACAAACCCGGGGTCATTTTTATACTTCCGTATATTATCTCAACGGGCAACCCGATACCTTCTACGGTCCCCTGGTACCCTCCACCGGTTATCTGAAACTGTTCCGCCTGTCTCGTTTTCACGACGGCTTTTTGTTACAGCATCCCCATCCGGACAATCCCTCCCAGTTGGACCAAACCCCAAACCTGCACAAGCTGGCCGACGTCTTTGAAGAATACGTACACTGGGCCGAGATCATGCACGTGAAGGACATTGGCAGCCTCAACACCCGCATTCAGAATGGGGAAACCAGGGACATCATCCTCACCAGCGAGGCCTTCCATGCCCGCCGCTATGCCGCCATTGCCGACCAGATATACGCACGTCGCGATTCCGTCAGGCTGGTGCTTATAGCCGGCCCGTCCAGCAGCGGCAAGACCACCACGTCAAACCGCATTGCCTGTCAGTTGAAGGTTTTGGGTATGAATCCCGTGGTCATTGAAATGGATAACTACTTTGTCAACCGGGAAAACACCCCCAAAGACAAAGACGGCAATTACGACTATGAAAGCGTGGACGCAATGGACCTGCCCTTCCTCAACCTGCAACTCAGCCAATTATTGGAAGGCCGGACCATTGAAGTGCCCCGCTTTGATTTCAAGAAAGGCGCCAGATATTTCAATGGAGAAACTATGCATCTGGATGAAAATCAGGTGCTTATTATGGAAGGCATTCACGGGCTCAACCCGCGCCTCACCTCCAGCGTCCCGGCTTCAAAGAAATTCAAAATATACGCCTCGGCATTGACTTCCCTGTCTATGGACGAGAACAACCGCATTGCCACCACCGACAACCGAATGATCCGCCGTATGGTCCGCGATGCCCAGTTCCGCGGGGTATCGGCCGAGGAAACCATCCTGCGCTGGCCCAGCATCCGCCGGGGCGAACGCAAGAACATTTTCCCCTTCCAGGAACAGGCAGATGTAATGTTCAATTCTGTACTGTTTTATGAACTGTCAGTCCTTAAGACGCACGCCGAGCCGCTACTGCACCAGATACCCCCGCTCTCTCCCGCCTATCCGGAGGCCCTGAGGTTACTCAATTTTTTAAGCTATTTTACCGCCATAGACCCCAAAGATGAAAAATACATTCCGTACGTTTCGGTCATACGGGAATTCATTGCTCACTAAAGCCGTCTAATCCGTACACCACTCTTGAGGGTTGAGCGGCGTACTCTTCTTGAGAATCTGGAAAAAGCATACCTCGCCCGCAGGGGCCAGGTCGCCCAGTTTTTGCCCGGTGGTAATGACATCTCCTTCTTTTACAGAAACTTCCACCATGTGGCAATATATGGTATAATAGTCACCGTGGTTCACCAATACGCGAATGAGATAACTGTCCCTGTTATCCACCCATACGCTGGTCACCGTACCGTTGAACACGCTTTTGACCGCGGCTCCGCGCGGAGCGGACAAGGTCACGCCCTTGTTGTCAATGGTAAATCCCCACTGTTTGTCTGTAATTTTTCCAAACCGTTCCAACACCACCGCGTCGTCTATGGGCCACGGCAGGCGGCCCTTGTTTTCCGCAAAATGGGCGGTGAGCGTGCGGGAGGCTTCTTTGGCGGCAGGGTCCGCAACGGGTGCTTTCTTCTCCGCCGCAGCCAGGGCTTTCTTGATCTCGGCCTCCAATTTGCGCTGTTCCTTTACCCGTTGGTTCAACCGGGCCTTGAGTTGTTTTTCGTCGGAGCGCAAAGCCGCCACGTCTTTATTGATGACCCGCTGGGATTCTTCCATCTGCGTCACTTGTTTTTGCCGTTCGCGACGCGTTAGCTGCTGCTCCTGCTGCAGGGCCTGCAATTGGGCCTGCTCCTGCTGCAAGAGGGACTCGGCCGTCTTTATGCGTTCCACGTGGGAGCGCATTGACACGCCGTATTCCTTGAAATACCGCCAGCGCCTATAGGCTTGGCGTATGTCTTGACTGGCCATTACGTACAGCACCCAGATTTTTTTGTCGCGGTGTTTATACGCCTGGTACAGCAACAGACGGTAGTATTCCACCAGTTGCTCCCTCTCCTGCTGCAATTTTGTGATTTGCTGCGTTTTCAGCACTATACGATGGTTGGTGGCGGCTATCTGCCTGTCAATGTCCTTGATCAAGTTCTTCTGACCGTCCAGCAACTGCTGCCCCATACGGTATTTTACTAGACGCCCCTCAATATTGTCCGCGGTCCGGCTGATTCGGCTTTGTAATGTGGCTATCTCTTTCTGGATACGGGCGCGCTCGTCCTGCATATTTTTAACATCCTGCGCGTAGATGCTGCTGCAGGTAATGCAAAAAATTCCAAGAAGAAGCAGCACGCGTTTCATGACTACTGTCCGGCGGCCTTTTGATTGGCCTTTATTTTTTGTTCAATTTCCGGGCTTGCCTCCAGGGCATACGCCTGTTGCCAGTAAACAATAGCCATAAGCGGCTCGTTAAGGGCGTTGAGTACGTCTCCGTAATGATTGAGAATTTCTGCACTTTCCTTGCCTCCGTAAGCCATTGCCTGACGGAACACGTCCTTTGCCTGATCGTAGCGTTGCAGCAGGTACAGAATCCAGCCGTAAGTATCCAGATAGGTGGCGTTGTTGGGTTCCAGTTCTATAGTCTGCTTGCTCATACGCAGGGCTTTCTCCAAATCACGGTTTTGAAGACAGAGAAAATAGGCGTAGTTGTTCAATACCGCCACATTGGAAGGGTCTTCCTTAAGAACGCTCTCATACATCTGAAACGCCTTCTGGTCATCCCGGCGCTCGTGGTACAGGTCACCCAGCATAGTAAGGGTCTGAATACGGTTGGCCTTATCTTTCTTGTCCAGCAGGGGCAGCAACTCTTCAAAACAGGTGACGGCTCCCGATAAATCCCCGCTCTGCCACAAAGCCATACCGTACAGGCTGGTAAAGTCCACGTCATAAGGAAATTCCTCCAGGGCCCGGCGGGCATACTCGGCCACCTGAGGCCACATCTTGCGGTAATACAAAACGCCCACCGCCTGATACCAGGCATCCCGGTCCTTGGGATAGTGTTCCACATTTTCAAGAAATACCGCTACCGACTGGTCCGGACGGTCCGTCTGCATCAGATACTGACCGTACAGATAGGCCAGCGAACTATCCGCAGGATGTCCCGCACGGGCACTGTAAAACAACGTGTCCACCTGTGGCTGAAAGGTTGCCACAAAGCCGCGCGTTTCCAGCAACTGGCGCATATAATCGGTAATCATGGCCGCATTCACCTGCTCACTGGCCAGAAAAGGATTAATCCGTTCAAAGTATTTGTCCAGCTGACGCTTCATACGGTATATCTCGGCCTCGCCAAAGACGGCCGGCATAAAGGAAGGGTCGGCATCAAGCGCCCGACGGTATAGGGTCAACGCCTCGTCCAGACGGCCCTCGCTCATATAATAATCTGCCAGCACACCGGTTATATCGGGACTTCCCTGTTGGGTCTTCACATAATCTTCCAAAATAGAAACGGCCTTGGCCCGGTCTGTCGCCAGAAGCAGGTTGAAGCGCATCAACACGCTGGCATCCGTGGGCCCGTCCTTTTCTTCTATGAGTTCCAAAAGGGCTTGGGTACGAGTGGTATTCCCCTGTGAGGCATACAGATTTACCAGGTCATACAGCACCTGCCGTTTTTGCGGGTAATCTTCCAACAATTGTTCATACAGTTTGCAGGCCTTTTCCGTCTGACGGGTCTGCAGGGCCAGTTGGGCCTCGTCCAATCGGTACCAGTAGTTACCCGGATCCAGTTTAACCGCCTTCTGCAACCAGTCGGCGGCCTTAACGGTATCTTTCAGTATAAGTGAAGTCCTGTACAGCTGGTAGCAGGCCGCATTGTGGTTTGCATCGCAACGGAATGCGTCTTCAAAGAGACGGGCGGCCGTTTCCAATTCTCCGGCATAATAGGCCCTGAGCCCCTGCTGAAACGCATACTCCCCCTCCTCTGCCTTTTGCACCGAGCCGCGGTAAGCACAGGAAGACAACATACATAGTGAAACAAGAATCAGATAACGGTATATCTTTTGCAAATAATTCATATCCTGACAAAGTTACCACATTTGGATTATTTATTTTACATTTGTTTACATCTGAAACATTTTTCTAAACCTAATGCAGCATTTCAGCACCAAAAATCGTCTATATGAGGACTTTACGGAAAGCGAACTCATTGCTGCTTGTGTCAAAAAAGACCCACGGGCACAACGTGTTGTCTATGAGCGGTTTTACGCGAAGATGCTTGCCGTCTGCACACGGTATACAGGCAGTAAGGAAACTGCCAAAGATTTGGTGCAGGATGGTTTTGTGGTCCTGTTTGATAAAATTGGCACTTATGCAGGGACCGGTTCTTTTGAAGGTTGGGTTAGAAGAATAATGGTGAACACCTCTCTCTCTTATCTGCGTAAAAACGACGCCTTGCGTATGAGTCAGCAGATAGATATAACCCTGGGGAAGTCTGTTACTATGGGAAATATTCTGGAAAACATTTCGGTACAGGATATTATGCATTGTGTGGAACAGATGCCCGTAGGATTCCGTACCATTTTTAACCTGTATGCAGTGGAAGGTTATCCCCACCAGGAGATAGCCAAGATGTTGCAAATCAACGAAAGTACTTCCCGCTCCCAGTATTCCCGCGCCAGGATTTGGCTGCAAAACCGTTTAACCGACCCAAAGAAATGAAAGAAAAAAAGGTAACTAAAAGGCTGTTTGGCATTCTCCCGCTACTGTGCGTCATTTCCGCGTGCAGTGACGTGGTCCCGTTCCCCGAACCGAATGTCAAGGGAGAATTGGAAAGCAATCTTCCTTTTGCCTATTTTGTGGTGGAAGGAACCCTCACGGACACCGTGGCCAAAACGGCCGTTCCCCTTATCTCTGTACAACTGCACAACCAACCCTCCGTCCTCACGGACGAGAATGGCCATTTCATTACCTTCACCAGTGCCTTTCCCATTGGTCAGGAATTCTCACTGGTCATCAACGGTCCCGGGAAATTGCATCAGAACGCTTACCCTGTGGAATCCACCTTCGTTCATTTTTTACTGCCCACTTTCCAACTGAGCCGGGAAGACATCACCGCGCTGGGACCCGAATTTTTTGGACGCTGTCACTTGACCTTTGATTATATTTTATCCCCGTTGTGCAATGAGTGACCCGTTGTTTGATAATAATCTCAGGGAGAAACTCTTCTCTTTTTCTGACCCGCAAGATACGCCGGACTGGGAAGATTTGTGTGCGCGTATGACACGCAAACGTGCCGCGGTACGCCGCCGGCGCATTATCCTGTACAGCTCGGCCGCGGCAGCCTGTATGCTTTTGCTCTTTGGTTTGTTTATGCTGTACGCTCCGGAAGAAGCAAACCACGTACCTACCGTAGCGGTGGTACCCCCGGCAACCCTGCAGGAAGCGCAACCCTCAATAGAAGAAATACTGCCGCAGGACACCCCCGTTCTGCTGGCGGCAGACCGCCCCTCACTGCCCGTAGGCCCCGCTCCGCAGGCCTCGGCAGGAAATAGTATGACCCCTGCCGAACAGGAATCCGCCTCACCGCAAGATCTGGCTCCTCTTATTCCGGCCGATGAAGCGCCTGAAGCGGTGCTGGAATTGCCTGTGAACCCGGATATTTTCACCCCGACTGACCCCAAAACGGTCAAGGAACGCAGCACGTTTATTGCTCCGGACAAGCCGGCACGGAACCGCCAGTACCGGAAGTGGATTACTGCGGCACAAATTTCTTACCAGGGAGCCATCAACGGCAACTACCTGTTTACCCCGTCCACCTACACCACCACCTGGAAAACTCCGCTGAGCCTTGCCAGTAGCGACCTGGACAACGTGGGCTTGCCCGAATTCCTTACTCAGGGCATAGCCGGCAATGAAGCCAACGTCATTTCCATGCATTTTTCCACGCCACTGTCCGCCGGGCTTAACGTACAGAAAGAATTCAACAAATGGCTGGCGGTAGGGGCCTCGCTCACCTATACACTTATGCGCGGGGAATACCAGGTGCTTACGGCAGACAAATCCTATATAGTCAACCAAAACACCCATTATGTGGGGATTCCCGTAAGCGTTTACCTCAAAGCCGTGAACTCCAAATCCCTGAACGTTTACGGTGTATTGGGAGGGGCTGTGGACAAAGCCGTGGCCGATGAATACCTCTGCGCCCTCAATCAGGTGACTACCCGCCAGAGCCAGTCGGTACAAGGTGTACAATGGTCGGTATACGGGGGGTTGGGCATTGAATACAAATGCACGGAGCTGGTGGGAATCTATATAGAACCTGCCGTTTCCCACTATTTTGAGAACAACCAGCCCAAGAGCATCCGCACCATACAACCCACCCAGTTCAAAGTAGAGGTGGGGGTTCGTTTCAGAATCTGAAACCGGGCTATGATTTGACTTTTTTCAGCAATTGCGCCATTTGAGAGGCAAAGACAAAATCATTCAATTCTTTACAGTCAGAATTGAAAATATTGTCTTTGGTACCCGTCCACGCATTGCGGCCCTCATGGATAAAGACCACTTTCTCCCCTATGCCCACCACCGAGTTCATATCGTGCGTGTTGATGATGGTGGTCATATTGAATTCGTGCGTGAGCGAATGCAGCAACTCGTCTATTTTGATGGAGGTTTGCGGGTCCAGGCCCGAGTTGGGCTCGTCGCAGAACAAATACTTGGGATCCATTACCAGGGCACGAGCAATCCCAACCCGTTTCTGCATCCCACCGCTTAATTCGGAAGGGTACTTCTGATGCACGTCCGGCAAGTTTACCCGTTCCAGACAGAAATCCACCCTTTCTTTTTTTTGGGCATCAGACCAGTCGGTAAAAAAATCCAGCGGAAAGCGGACGTTTTCTTCTGTCGTGGCAAAATCAAACAAGGCCGCCCCCTGGAACAGCATCCCGGTTTGTTGATGAATGGCTTTCCGGCCCGCCTCGTTCAAAGAACTGAAACACGTCTGGTCGTAGAAAATACGTCCGGAGTCAATGGAGTGCAATCCGCTGATGGCTTTGAGTAAAACGGTTTTTCCGCTGCCGCTAGCACCAATGATCAGATTGGTTTTACCGGCTTCAAAGGCCAGCGAAATATCCTGCAAGACCTGTTGCGGACCAAATGATTTGTTTATGTGCTCTATCGTAATCATCCTACAACAAAATCTGGGTCAACAACAAGTCGGAAACAAGAATCAGCAGACAAATTACCACAATGGCGTGAGTTCCGGCCTTGCCCACCTCCAACGAACTGTCTTTTTTGGAATACCCGCAGAAGGCCGACACCGAGGCAATAATAAAACTGAACACCACCATCTTGACTATGGCGTATACAATGTAATACCCTTTAAAACAGAAACGCAGGCCGGTGATATACTGGTCTGCCGTAATCATCCCCGTAAGGACCACAATCAACAGCCCGCCCAACATGCCCACCATAAAGCTGAACAGGTACAGCAGCGGATTAAACAGACAGCTGGCCGCAATTTTGGGCAAAATAAGGTAATTGGCCGAGTTGATGCCCATCATCTCCATGGCGTCTATTTGTTCCGTAAGGCGCATGGTACCTATTTCCGAGGCAATGTTGGAACCCACGGTGCCGGCCAGAATAAGGGCCACCATGGTACAGGAAAACTCCAGCACCATACTTTCCCGCACCATATAGCCCACATACATTTTGGGAATAAACGGGTTCTCCAGGTTATAGGCGGTCTGAATTACCAGCACGGCGCCAATGGCAATGGAGATAATCCCAATAAGCGTAACGGATGAAAAACCCAGTTTGTCCAGCTCCACCACAAACTGCCTCCAGAAGAGTTTCCATTTGTCCGGCTTGGTAAACACTTTCTTCATCAGCAGGAAATAAGATCCCACCCTTTCAAAAAATCGCCCAATCATTCGGCAAAGATAAGATTTTTCTACCTTTGCCACACTATGAACAACTCAAGTAAAGTTCGGCAATTTTTTACAGGCCGCAGGGGACAGTGGCAACGGTTAACCCGCGTGTTTTCCCAAAAGCGGGATACTCCCACCGTATGGTTCCACTGCGCCTCGTTGGGTGAATTTGAACAGGGACGCCCTGTAATGGAAGCCTACCGCACCGCGCACCCTAAAGATTTTATTTTGCTGACCTTCTTTTCCCCGTCCGGATATGAAATACGGAAAAATTACCCGGGAGCGGACTGTATCTGCTACCTTCCTCTGGATTTTCCATGGAACGCCCGCCGCTTTTTGCAGTTGACCCGGCCGTCCAAAGCCTATTTTGTGAAATACGAATTCTGGTATTTTTTTCTGACCGCACTCAAACGCCGCCACATTCCCACCTACTTGTTTTCCGCCATCTTTCTCAAAGAACAACCTTTCTTCAAATGGTACGGCGGAATCTACCGGAAAATATTGACCTGCTACACCCGCATTTTTGTACAAAACCCGGAATCCGAGAAGTTGCTGCATACGCTGCCCGGCGGCAACCGCCTGCCGGTCACCGTGGCCGGAGACACCCGTTTTGACCGCGTATTGGAAATTTGTGCCGAGGATCGCGTGCCGCAAAATTTCAAGGACTTCATTCAAGTTGCCGCTCCCCGTCCCATATTGGTGGCCGGCAGTTCCTGGGGCGATGACGAGAAGCATCTGGTGCGTCTGCTGGATACATACCCCCAACTGCAACTTGTGCTGGCCCCCCACGAAATCCACGCCGCGCACCTCAACGCCATTGCCGGACTGTTTGCCGCCCACAAACCGGTATTTTTTTCACAATACCCTCATCCGGCCGCCATCCCCTCTTCCAGGGTGCTGGTAATAGACTGTATGGGGCTTCTTTCTTCGCTCTACCGATACGCCACCCTATGCTACATCGGAGGCGGGTTCAACCCGTCCGGCATCCACAATACGCTGGAAGCCGCCACTTACGGCAAGCCCATACTCATTGGGCCCAACTATAATAAATTTAAAGAAGCCATGGATTTAGTGGCAGAAGGCGCCGTGATTTCATACAGTACGTATGACCAATTGGATAAGGCCGCCGGCACCTGGCTTTCCTCCCCACAGCAGGCCGCTGCCGCAGGAGCCGCTGCCGCCGCCTATGTACGCGCACACGCCGGCGCCACGCAGACTATTCTTGGTGCATAATGCTTTCCTGCCGCGCAATGGATTGCTTGTGGATGGCTTCATAGACCTCGTTCAAAAATTTGATATCCAGTTTTTTGTCCTCGGCCAGCTTTTCCACTCGGTGCAAGACTCCCTTGGTCCAGCGTTCTGTTTGGACAATACCCACTCCGGCTTTCTTTTTCAACAGGCCTATGCGGTCCACCAGCGCCATACGCTGCGCCAGTAAATCCACAATATCCTCGTCCAATATGTCAATGCGCAAACGCAGGGCCTCAAGCAACGCCTTATCGGCGGCTTCTTCCGTGCCGGAAGGGGTGCTGTGGCGCCACTGCAGCGTCTGCATAAGGGCCTCAAAAGACGTAATATCCAATTGCTGAGGCGCATCACTCAACGCGTCACAGGGATGAGGATGCACTTCCAGCATCAACCCGTCAAAATTCAAATCCAGCGCACGCTGGGCAATCCCGGCAATAAACTCGGTCCGGCCGCACAAATGGGACGGGTCACACAGCAGGGGAATCTGCGGAAGGCGCAATTTAAAGTTGATGGGCACCATCCATAACGGAGCGTTGCGCAGGCTCCCCGCGTGATTCTCGCTGAACCCGCGATGCACGGCACAAACAGAAGTGAGTCCCTCGCGTAAAAACCGTTCCACAGCCCCCACCCACAAACCGGGGTCGGGATGCATGGGATTCTTTACAAAGACCTGCGTCCCCGTTCCGGACAAGACCCGGGCAATTTCCTGTACCAAAAAAGGATTAGTGGTGGTACGGGCGCCAATCCAGACGGCACGCAACCCCGCGCGCAATACTTCCTCCGCGTGGACGGTCCCCGCCACCTCGGTACAGGCCGTCAAGCCATATGTGTCCTGCACTTCCATGAGCCAGGGCAGTCCGCGCGTCCCCACCCCTTCAAAACTGCCGGGCTCCGTACGGGGCTTCCATATGCCTGCCCGGAAAAAAGATATTTTTCCCAAACCGGTCTCCCGCGGCAATACCACACGGGACAGCCCGCGGGCGGCTTCCAGCACCTGCTCTCTGGACTCGGCACTACAAGGACCGGCAATGATTATGGGATGAATGTTCATACTTGTTATTCAGGATCTTCAATCCGCTGACGGATTTCCTGTTTGACAATTCTCCAGCGCGGAATGTCAATCTTGGCCCCAATCACTTCCACCACCTTAGCCGCCAGCATAGAGCCGATATCGCCGCACTTCTGCAACGACAAACCCAGGGAATGGGCATACAGAAAGCCCGAGGCATACAAGTCTCCGGCACCGGTGGCGTCAATGGATACTCCCGGCCATGCCTTGACCCTATATACCTGATCGCCGCTCTTAATCATGGAGCCGGCTTTCCCAATCTTCACCACGGCAATCTTGCAAACCTTGGCTATCTCATCCAGGGCCTGACGCGGTTCCTTTCCGGTGAACGAGAGCGACTCGGCCTCGTTGGCAAAGACAATGTCCACGTAATTTTCTACAATGTCGTGCAGAAAGGCCTCGTTGCTTTCCACCACGTTATAGCTGGCCATGTCTATGGAAATGATGGCCCCGGCCTCTTTTGCCAGTTTCACGGCGCGGCGGACCAGATGCTGGTTCTGCACCAGGTAGCCTTCTATGTGAAAGTAGTCGTAGCCCGCAAACATCTCGGGCGTAAGGTCCTCCGGGACCAGTTCCAGAGCGGCCCCCAGATAGACGGCAAAAGTCCGGTCGGCATCGGCCTCGGTAATAAACACCATGGCCCGGCCCGAGGCGTGGCGACCCTTGAGCAGGCACGGCTTGATGCCGTTGCGTTGCTGGTCGGCAAAAAACAGGGAGCCCAGCTCGTCATCACCCACCTTGCCAATGAAACCGGAAGGCATGCCCATTACGGCCGTCCCGTAAATGGTGTTTGCGGCCGAGCCACCTGCCACATACTGCACGCCCATTGGCTTGAGCGTCTGCCAGATTTTTTCTGCCGTGGACGCATCCACGTGCTGCATACTGCCGTGCGGCAAATGATAGCGGGTAAGTAAGGTGTCGTCCGGCAGCAGGGCCAGAATGTCTGTAAGGGCGTTGCCTATTCCTAAGATGGATTTCATATTGGTTTGAATAAAAAGTAAAAATACTAAAAAATCCTCAACCACCAGCCGGATGGCGCGGAACCACGAGCCGGATGACCCGGCAAGTGCACCAATATAAAAACTGATTCGCTGGTAATTTGTATCTTTACACCCTATGAATTGGAAGAAAATCTTGAAAGTGGCTCTGCTGGCCGTAATAGCAATAGTGTTGCTCTACTTTTCGTTTAGAGGCATCAAATGGAGTGATTTTGTGGAAGGCCTTAAAACCGCCGACTACTTCTGGATTGTACTGTCCGTTTTCCTGGGATTTGCCTCGTTTTACATCCGCGCCGCCAGATGGCGCATCATGTTGCTGGGGTTCGGCAAACCGGTGCGTCGCGTAGACACCGTGGACGGCATTGGCATGATGTATCTCACCAATTTTGCCATCCCCCGTGCCGGAGAAATTGCCCGCTGCGGCGTGGTGGCCAGAAGCACCGGACTGGGATTCAACGCGGTACTCGGCTCCGTGGTGGCAGAACGAGCCTTTGATGTCCTGTGCCTGCTCATCGTCACTTTTATAGTGGCCTTTGCGCGGATAGATATATTCGGTAATTTCATGGTCACCCAGATCTGGCAACCTTTTATCGGTTCCCTGGGCGGCAATATCTGGCTGGCTGTATTGCTGTGTGTCGCCGTGGTGGCCGTGGTGGTATTGCCGGTGTGCCTGTCGCGCAAAGTGGCCGACTTCTGCAAAGGCATCTGGAAAGGCTTGGTGGATTGCTTCAAGATGCCGCATAAAGGCACCTTCCTGTTGCTTACCCTGCTGATGTGGGCCTCCTTTGTGGCCACCAGCTACTGCACCATTCTGGCTACCCCCATGCGGGATCAGTTGGACCTTGTGGACGCCCTGTTCCTTATGGTGGTAGGCAGCTTTGGTTGGGTAGTGCCGGTACAGGGAGGCATAGGCGCCTTCCATTTTATAGTGTCTCTGGCATTGGTGGTGGTTTACGGCATCACCCAGACCAGCGGCATGGTATTCGCCACCATCAGCCACGAATCACAAGCCGTGGCCATGCTGCTGTTCGGGCTGTTTGCCATCATTCACCTGAGTGTGGACAAAAAACGTCGCGCCGCTATGCAAACAGACTCTTGCACAACGGACCAATCCCGTTAACCTTCACCACTTCCAGCGGAAAATCATTCCCGTTGAGCGAACTGTACCCGCTCACATAGATGCGCTCAAATCCCAGTTTCCCCGCCTCGGCAATCCGCCGGTCGGTGTGGGTTACCGGACGGATTTCCCCGCTGAGCCCCAACTCGGCCGCAAAACAATAACGCGGGTTGACCGGCAGGTCAAAAGTAGACGAGAGTACGGCGGTGGCTACCGCCAGATCCACCGCAGGGTCACTGACCCGCAAACCTCCCGCCATATTCAAAAACACGTCCTTGGCCGAGAGCTTGAAACCGGCCCGCTTTTCCAGTACGGCCAGCAGCATATTCATACGCCGCGTGTCAAAACCCGTGGCCGAGCGTTGCGGCGTGCCATAGGCGGCCGTGCTTACCAGTGCCTGCGTCTCCATCAGGAAGGGCCGCGTACCGTCCATCATGGCCGCCACCGCAATGCCGCTGAGGTTGTCGTCGTGCATGGGGATAAGCATTTCGGAAGGGTTGGTCACTTCTCGCAAACCGTTGGAAAGCATCTCAAAAATGGCCAACTCGGCCGTGGAACCAAAACGGTTTTTGATACTGCGCAAGATGCGGTACGAGTGGCGGTTGTCGCCCTCAAACTGCAACACCACGTCCACTATGTGCTCCAGAATTTTGGGCCCCGCAATACTACCTTCTTTGGTGATATGGCCTATCAGAAAAACGGCCGTGTTGGTTTCCTTGGCAAATTTGAGCAACAGAGCGGCACATTCCCGCACCTGGGACACGCTGCCCGGAGAAGACTCCAGCGTCCGGGAATACACCGTCTGGATAGAGTCCACTATCAGCAATTGCGGTTGAATCTGCTGGGCCTGCAACAAGATATTTTCCAACTGGGTTTCACACAACACCAGACAGTTGTCGCTAATTCCCTCCTGCGGTTGCAGGCGATCCGCCCGTAGTTTGATCTGGCGCTCGGATTCTTCGCCCGACACGTACAGGGTTTTCAAATGCGCGCAATGCAAAGGCACCTGCAGGCTCAACGTAGATTTGCCTATTCCGGGCTCGCCGCCAATAAGCACCAGAGACCCGGGCACCAAGCCGCCTCCCAGCAGACGATCCAACTCGTTGTTGTGCAACAGCGTCCTGAATTCCTTAGTGGATTGGATCTGCCCAATGAGTTTGGCTTTGGCCCGCTCGCCGCTGAACATTCCGCTGGCCGAGGCACTTCCCGCCGTCGGTGCCGGAGCACTTACCACTTCTTCCACAAAGGTGTTCCACTGTCCGCAGGACGGACAGCGTCCCAACCATTTGGATGACTCGGCCCCGCACTCCTGGCAGAACCACGATGTTTTTACTTTTGCCATAATATAAACACAACCTGTGAATCACAAATCTACAAATAAAAAACACTATCTTTATCCTTGACTATTCATTTTAATATTCACTACCATGAAACGGTTTTTTGTTACGTTATTATTATTTATACCCCTCTGCCTGGGAGCACAGGATTTTGCCGCCTACGCTGCAAAAGTGGCCAAAGAGTGGAACATCCCCGGGTCGGCCCTGGCCGTGGTAAAAGATGGCAAAACGGTCTTTTCACAGGGATTCGGCGTCAAACGCCTGGGCGGTGACCAAACAATCAGCCCGGAAAGTGTATTCCAGATTGGCTCCGTAACCAAATCGTTTACCGCCACCCTTATGGCCATGCTGGTAGAAGACTCCCTAGTGCGCTGGGATGACCCCGTACGCGAATACCTTCCCGACTTTCAGATGCACGAGCGCTGTGCAACGGATGACCTTCAGATCAGGGACCTGTTCCTGCACCGCACCGGTCTGCCCGGCCAGGGAGGCACCTTTATTCCCTGCCTGGGCTACGACCGTGACGACCTGTACGGCATGTTCAAATATATGCCGCTGGCTTTCAGTCCGCGGACCACATACGCTTACAACAATATCACCTTCCTGGTGGCCGCCCGGATTATCGAAGACATGACCGGCAAGACCTGGGAAGACAATGTACGGGAACGTATTTTTGAACCTCTGGGAATGACGCACACCTCGGTCAACGAAAGCGGTTTTCTTTCCGGTGCAGACGGCAACACGCCTCACGCGAGCGGTTACCAGAACGGAAAACTCACCGCCAAACCTCTGGAAGGAGAAGAAATGGCCCTGTATTGGGAAACCATCATTGGTCCTGCGGGAGGCATCAACTCTACTGTAACCGATATGTTGCAGTGGTGCCGTTTCCAGCTCTCGGACGGAACCGTTGACGGCAATACCCTGCTGAGTCCGGCCTCTATGGAATACCTGCACCGCGGCCAGATAATTACCTCGCAAAGCAAGGACGCCACCACCATCTATGCCCCGGGCTGGTTTGTGGAACAAAACAACAAATACAGGATATGGTTCCACACCGGGACCACCTGGGGGTTTTCCTCCCTCTGCGCTTTTGTGCCGGACCTGAATCTGGGCCTGGTATGGCTGAGTAACTGTGAGGCGCCTTCCGCCGCCCGTTACGCCATTATGCGCCGCATCATAGACAGCTACCTCAAACTGCCCGCTAAAGACTACAGCACAGAGTCCCTGAAGAGTTACCTTGCCGAGAAAAAAGCCACCCAAGAAAGAGAAGCCCTGGAAGCCAAAACAACCGTGCAAGAAGTATCCGCACCGTACTACCAATATGAAGGCACCTACACCCATCCCGCTTTTGGAAACGCCATCATCAGCCAGGAAGCCGGCGATTTGTACATCAGTCTGGGCCCCGTAAACTGGGAATTCCGCACCCACGTGCTGACCCACAAAAATGCCCATACCTTCACCTTCCGTGCCGGAGGAGCTGAGTTTACGCTACGCTTTATTATGGAAGGCGACCGCGTAACCTTTGACCTTGATTTGGGGGGAGATGAAAATATGGGCCTGTGGAGGGCGGTGCTTTAAATATTCCCGTTCAAATAAGAATCGTACGCTTGCAAGTCAATAAGGCCGTGACCCGAGAGGTTGAAAAGAATCACTTTCTCTTTCCCTTCTTCTTTGGCCTTTAACGCCTCGGCAATGGCTACCGCAATAGCGTGTGTCGATTCCGGAGCGGGAATAATTCCTTCTGTTTGGGCAAACAGCTGCCCCACCCGGAAACATTCGTGCTGGTCCACGTCCACCGCACGGATGATGTTGTCTTTGAGCAACTGACTCATAATGGCCCCTGCCCCGTGGTAGCGCAAGCCTCCGGCGTGAATGCTTTCCGGCAGGTAATCACAGCCCAGCGAATACATGGGAATCAGCGGCGTCATGCCGGCTGTATCGCCGTAGTCGTAGCGGAAAGTGCCCTTGGTCAGTTTGGGGCAACCCGTACTTTCGGCGGCAATAAAATCAAATTTCTTTTTGCCGGCCAACTGGTGGCGCAAAAAAGGCAGGGCTATCCCGCCAAAATTGGATCCGCCGCCAAAACAACCGATAATGGTGTCCGGGTAGTCGCTGGCCATTTCAAACTGGCGCTCGGCCTCCAACCCGTTGATGGTCTGGTGCAACATCACAAAATTGAGCACGCTGCCCAGAGTGTACTTGGTGTCAGGTTGCGAAACCGCCCGTTCACACGCCTCGGAAATGGCCATTCCCAACGATCCCGTAGTGTTCGGATCCTTTTCCAAAAAACGGCGGCCGGCGGCCGTGGTATTGCTGGGCGATGACGTCACCTTGCCGCCGTAAGTCTGCATAACGGTCTTGCGGTAAGGTTTTTGGTCGTAGCTGAGCCGTACCATAAACACCTCAATATCCAGCCCAAAGTGTTTGGCGGCAATGCTTATGGCCGAACCCCACTGACCGGCACCCGTTTCTGTGGTAAGGTGTTTTACGCCTTCTATTTTATTGAAATAAGCCTGCGGGAGGGCGGAATTCAACTTATGGGAACCCACCGGAGAAACGCTCTCGTTCTTGAAATAAATACGGGCCGGCGTGTCTAGAGCCTTTTCCAGTCCGCTGGCGCGTACCAACGGCGTGGGACGGTATATCTTGTATAAGGTACGCACCTCGTCGGGAATTTCTATCCAGCGTTCTTTAGAAAATTCCTGTGCTATGAGGCCTTTGGCAAAAATAGGTTCCAGGTCGGCCGGTTGCAGGGGTTGTTTGGTGGCGGGATGCAACATAGGCATCAACGGCGGCATGTCTGCCAATACGTTATACCAACTGGTGGGCACTTCACTGTCGGGAAGGACAAATTTTTTAGTAGTTTTCATAATCTATAATATTTTGGTGTGATAGGCATAAAAAATTAGCCCCCTTGTGCGTACACAAGAGGGCTGGTTTATCGTTAGTTTTATTTACGTTAGGCCACAGATGAGACGCAGGGAAGAATTTCTCTGTGCCACCACCATCTGTTTGCCATAACTTTCACTTTCATCGTGATACAAAGCTAATAAAAACTTTTTATTTACGTGCGCACAAAAAGCGTTCTTTTCCAAAAAAATCACGGTACACCGTGGCCCCGGAATACCCTTTGGACAAAACAAGTTCTTGATTTTGTGAACCATACGCCTCATTGAGCTCCACCCACAGACACCCTCCTTTTTTTAACAAAGACAACCCCGCCTCGGCCAGGGCGCGGTAAAAGCACAACGGATCATTGTCGGCTACAAACAAAGCCATTGCCGGTTCGTGCGCCCACACACGCGGATGCATCAGTGCCTTCTCTTTTTGCGTGACATACGGCGGATTACTTACCAGACAATCCAACGATTCGGGATGAATGCCTGCGGCGGTGGCATCGGCCGCAAATTGCGGGACACACAAGACATCCGTAGCAAAAAAGGTCACGTCCAAGGCGTTCCGCTTGGCGTTGGCGCGGGCCACATCCAGGGCCTCTGCACTCAAATCGCAGGCAAACACGGCCGCCCGGTTGTGGACCGCCTTCCAAGCCACCGCCAGCGCTCCGCTGCCCGTACAGGCGTCCAGCAAACGTCCCTCGCCGGGGACCGTTTCCGAAAGGTGACCCAGTAACTCTTCCGTCTCGGGTCTGGGTATCAGCACGCGGGGATCCACCTCTATGCGGCAACCGCCAAAGGTTACGTAACCCAGCACGTACTGCAGCGGCTCCCCCGACGCAAGGCGTTCCAACGCACGGCGCAACGCCTGTTCCGTAAGGGAATCAAACGAATGATTTTCTTCCGTATGGTACCAGTAGGAGGGAATACGGGCTAGGTCGCGGAACAGTGCGTTAATCACAAAACGCTGTTCCGCAGGCTCGTACAGAGAGTTTAATGCACGGCAGGCGTCACTTTTAAACTCTTTTATGGTCATTAAGTTGTGACTCAAAAAATTGTTCCATGGTATACCCTGCGGCACGTACCTGTTGGGGAACAAGGCTCATTTTGGTCATTCCGGGGATGGTGTTCACTTCCAGGAAGTAAATCACGTTGTCACGTACAATATAATCCATACGCACACATCCTTCACAACCCAGATAGTCATAGATGAGAGATGACATCTGTTGAATCCGTACCGACAAATCTTCCGGAATATCGGCCGGAGTCACTTCACGCGATTCACCGTCGTATTTGGCCTTATAGTTAAAGAATTCGTGCTGCGCATTGGGAATGATTTCCGTTACGGGTAACAAATAAGTTTTGCCGTCGGCCTTGAGAATGCCATTGGTCAGTTCCCTGCCGCGGAGGTATTCTTCCAGCAGCACTATGGTGTCTTCCGTAAAAGCGTTTTCCAGTGCGTCCGGCAATTGGGCGGCCGTGGTTACCTTGGTCACCCCAAAGCTGGAACCCGACGCATTGGGCTTGACAAACCAGGGCATAGGCCCCAGCGCTTCTTCCACTTTGCGCGTCCATTGGGACAGATCATCCTTGATGCCCTTATATTCGGCTTTGGTAAGCCGGTAGTCACGTGCCAGGGGCACGCCCGAACCCTGCAAAAAGCGCTTGCACGTGTATTTGTCAAAGGTGATAAATGCCACCCGGGCCGAACAGCCGACGTGGGGTATATGCATCATTTCCAGATAAGAGGTAAAAATACCGTTTTCACCCGGGGTGCCGTGAATCATCACCAGCGCCAGGTCAAACACTACTTTTCCCTGCGGAAGAGCGGCAGAAAAGTCGTTCTTGTCCACTTCCACGGGTTCCGCACACGCCACGCCGTTAACGGCCATTACCTTCCACGAGGATCCTCTGAGCAGAATCTCGTATACATTAAATTCTTTGGGGTTTAAATAAGAGGCCACGTTTTTCCCGCTCAGCACGGAAATCTCCCATTCGGAAGAGTCCCCGCCATACACCAGCCCCACATTTGTTTTGGTCATTGGAAATAAAATTATTCAAAAAATCCTTCTTCATCTTTCACCGCATATTCCGAGTCTTCATCGGATCCGTCACAATTCAGAGAAATATCAAAGCCGGGAGGCACGGCAAATTGGTCCGATACGGAAAATCCCAATTGCGGGTCCTCCATTACTTTTTTCATAAAAATACCCCAGACGGGCAGCGCCATATTGGAACCGCCACCCAAGGCCAGCGAGGAGAAGTGAACCTGGCGGTCCTCGGCCCCCACCCAAACCCCCGCGGTCAATTTGGGAGTCATGCCCATAAACCAGCCGTCGGACTGGTCGTTGGTGGTACCGGTCTTGCCGGCCACCGCACCCTGCGGCACATACAGCGCCCTTATGCGCGACGCCGTTCCCTCGTTGACCACTCCCTGCAGCAGGTTGATCATCAGGTAGGCGGTTTTCCCGGAAATGGCCTCACGCTTGCGGGCGGTGAAGGTACCCAACAGGTTGCCGGTGTTGTCCTCTATGCGCGTCACCAGCAGGGGAGTTACGTATACTCCCTGGTTGGCAAAGGTGTTGTAGGCCCCCACCATCTCAAACAATTTGAGGTCGGCTGGTCCCAGACACAGCGACACCACGGGATCCAGGTAGCTTTCAATACCCAGTTTGTGACACATGGCCACCATAGCGTCCGGGCCCAGCTGCTTCATCAGGTAAGCCGAGATGTTGTTGCTACTCTTGGTAAGCCCCCACTTGAGCGTGACCGTGCGGCCAATCCACTCGTCCTTGTCGGTGCTTTCCGGGGTCCAGGTGGTATCGCCCACAATAAAGGTCTGGGGCACGTTCACCACTTTGTCACAAGGGGTCCAGCCTTCCTGCATGGCCAACGTGTAAAGGAAGGGCTTGATGGTGGAACCCACCTGACGTCTGCCTTGACGGGCGTTGTCGTATTTGAAATACCGGTAGTTGGGGCCACCCACATAAGCCTTTACATACCCCGTCCCCGGTTCTACCGCCATAATGGCGGCACGCAGGAAAGACTTGTAATATAATATGGAATCGTTGGGAGATAACAGAGTGTCCACCGCATTGGTTCCGTTTTTGGCGTTCCACGCAAACACGCGCATGGCAGTCTTGGTCTTGAACGCCTCGGCAATCTGCGCCTCGGTGGCTCCGGCTTCCTGCATGTTACGGTAGCGGTCGCTCCATCTAACTGCTTGGCGCATGGCGGTTTCCCGCACATTATCCGGAGTGTCGTCCGCAAAAGGCCGGTGTTTGCGCCAGCGCAGTTCCTGATTCAACGTCTTCTGCAGATAGGTTCCCAGATGTTCTTCCACCGCCTGCTGGGCATACAATTGCATGCGCGCATTAATAGTGGTGTAAATTTTCAATCCGTCACGGTCCAGGTCGTACCGGGTGCCGTCGGGTTTGCGGTTCTTGTTGAGCCACCCGTATAGCGGGTCATTGTTCCACATATCCAGGTCTGTCAGATAGTCGGTCTGGTTCCGGTAATTTCCGGATTTAGGTTCGGACGCCGACATCACGCGTCGCAACATATCCCTGAAGTAGGGGGCCAATCCGGCGTTGTGGTCCTGCGTGGTATAGGACAGGATAATGGGAAGCTGTGCCAGGGAATCCGCCTCCGACCGCTCCAGATACCTGTATTTGCGCATCTGGGAAATCACGTGATTGCGCCTGGCGAGCGACTGGTCGTAATTAAGCACCGGATTGTAGCGGGTGGGTTTGTTAATCATACCTATCAGTGTGGCCGCCTCTTCCGTGGTCAGTTGACTGGGGTGTTTGTCAAAAAATGTATAGGAAGCCGTACGAATTCCATAGGCGTTGCTGCCAAAGAAAATGGAATTGAGGTACATGGTCAGAATCTCTTCCTTGGTGTAATTTCGTTCCAGCTTGACCGCGGTTATCCATTCCTTCATTTTGACGGTAACCATCTTGGCGGCATTGGCCCCCGGGAATTTGTAATTTACGGTATCTCTGGGAAACAACGTTTTAGCCAGTTGCTGGGTAATGGTACTTCCACCACCGCTGGAACGCTTGCCCAAAGCAAGCGACTTGACCGCCACACGGGCCAGTGCATAAAAGTCTACCCCGCTGTGTCGGTAAAAACGCACGTCTTCGGTAGCAATCACCGCGTCCTTCAGGGTCTGCGGCAATTCTTCATATTGTACATAGGAACGGTTTTCAATATGGAACGTGGCAATCACCACTCCATCTTCAGAAATCAACTCGGTTGCCAAATTGTTTTTGGGGTTTTCCAATACCCTGAAAGAAGGCACGTGCGCAAACACCCCTACCCCCAACAACAGCAACAAAACAAAAGCGACCGCAGACAATGTAATAATCCACAACCACTTACAAATTTTATTTTTCTTAGAAATATCCATCAAAAGTGTCTATTGAATCGCAAAAATAAGTATAAATATTTGGAATATACCCCAGTTTATGTCTTACTTTGTAGCGTTGGGTAAAGATATTATTATTACTTAACTTTCGTATTTGCGAAAGTTTACCAATTTAGAAGCATTAGCAGACACGGCGTCTGCGCAGCCGCCCAGGCTCAGGAACTGAGCGCCTGAGCGAAGCTCGGAAAACCAGAGATTTAGCGCAAGGTCGCAAGACCTGGCAGTAGGTCATAACAGTTATACTTACAGCAACTTATGCAGGTTGTTATTATAGCAAAATTTGAATGGATAAGAACTTAGTAATTGTAGAATCACCCGCCAAAGCCAAGACCATTGGCAAGGTGTTGGGGAATGAATTTCTTGTAAAGTCAAGCTTTGGGCATATCAGGGATTTATCAAAGAAAAAGCTGGGAATTGACCCCGAAAAGGGATTTATCCCGGACTACGAAATACAGGCCGACAAAAAAGACCTGGTCAAAGAACTTACCCGCCTGGCTGCCGGATCCGCCATCGTCTGGCTGGCGTCCGATGACGACCGTGAAGGAGAAGCCATAGCCTGGCACCTCAAAGAAACACTTGGCCTGGAAGAAGACAAGACCCGCCGCATAGCCTTTCACGAAATTACAAAAGACGCCATCCTCAACGCCATTGAGAATCCGCGCCAAATCAATATGGATCTGGTGATGGCCCAACAGGCCCGCCGCATCTTGGACCGCCTGGTGGGATATGAAGTGTCCCCCATCCTGTGGAAAAAGGTCCGCCCCAAACTCTCGGCCGGCAGGGTCCAGTCGGTAGCCGTGCGGCTTGTTGTGGAACGCGAGCGTGAAATCCAGCAATTCAAGGGCGCAAGCTCGTTCAAGGTGGAAGGCCACTTTACCCCGCAAGGCAAAAAAACCGGCAATTTCAAGGCCGAGTTGGATGACCGATTTGACAACCGCGACCAAGCCCAAGCCTTCCTGCAGCAGTGCATTGACGCCACCTACCGCGTGGAAAGTGTGGAAAACAAGAAAGGCCGCAGGACGCCCGCCCCTCCGTTCACCACTTCCACCCTGCAACAGGAAGCCAGCCGCAAATTAGGCTTCCCCGTAGGACAGACCATGACCGTGGCCCAACGCCTGTACGAGGCCGGGCTCATCACCTATATGCGTACCGACAGTACCCAGTTGTCAAAACTGGCTTTGGGCGCCGCAAAGGACCTGATCACTCAAACGTACGGGGCCAACTACAGCCAGACCCGCCAATACGCTACCAAATCCAAGGGTGCTCAAGAAGCCCACGAGGCCATCCGCCCCACCTATATAGCCAACCCCACCATTGAAGGTACCGTGCCGGAACGCAAATTGTACGACCTTATCTGGAAGCGGACCATATCATCCCAAATGGCAGACGCCCAGGTGGATAAAACGCAAATCAACATTGCGGTCAGCTCCTCGGCCCATAAATTTGTAGCCACCGGAGAGGTTATCACATTTGACGGTTTTCTGAAGGTCTATCTGGAATCCACGGATGATGAGACCCCGGACAAAGACCCCAACAAGAACACCCTCAAGTTGCCGGCACTTATAGCCGACCAACCTGTGGACGTCCAAAAGATCAACGCCATACAACGTTTCAGCCAGCAGCCTCCACGCTATACGGAAGCCAGTCTGGTAAAGAAAATGGAAGAACTGGGCATTGGCCGTCCCTCCACTTACGCGCCTACCATTTCCACCATACAGCAACGCGGCTACGTATCCAAGATGGACCGCCCCAGCGTCAAACGCAACTATCTGGAACTGACACTGGCAAACGGAGTTATCAGCGCAAAAGAATGTACGGAAAATGTGGGGGAAGAACGTAGTAAACTGAATCCGGAAGATATTGGCATACTGGTCAACGATTACCTGATGGAACAATTCCCCAATATTGTGGACTATGGATTCACCGCAAAGATAGAAGAGGACTTTGATAAGATTGCCGCCGGCAAATTGGTGTGGAACAAGATGATTGGCACCTTCTACAAGCCCTTTAAGAACACCTTGAACCAGGCCCTGGAAGTATCACGTCCCAGCAATGGGGAACGCCTTCTGGGCGTGGATCCCAAGAGCGGTAAAAACGTACACGTGCGGGTGGGCCGCTTTGGCCCTATGGCACAAATTGGAGAAAGCGACGATCCGGACAAGAGATTTGCCAGCCTGCACAAAGGCCAGTTAGTAGCTTCCATTACACTGGAAGAAGCCTTGCAGCTGTTTGCCCTTCCCCGCACTTTGGGAACCTATCAGGACAAAGAAGTAAGCGTATCGGTGGGGCGCTTTGGCCCCTATGTCAAATGGGACGGCAAATTCGCCTCTCTGGACAAGACCGACGACCCGTACACCATTACGCTGGAACGGGCTACCGCACTTATAGAACAATCTAAAATCAAGGAGGCCCAGAAACACATTCTGGATTTCCCCGACCAGGGCATACAGGTACTCAAGGGCCGTTATGGCGCCTATATATGCGCCCACAAGAAAAATTACCGTATCCCCAAGGGGCAGAAACCGGAAGAACTTACTTTGGAAGACTGTCTCAAAATCATCAATGCATAGTATGTCAAATAACCGTTTTCCCATAGAATCACTGCTCCCGGACGCATTGGTTCCCGGAATGCCCGCCTGCAAGGCATTGCTGCTGTTCAGGGGACAAGGCGGTGACTTGCTTGAGCAATTGGGGCAACTTTACCCGCAAAGCCACTCGCATCTCTATTACATTGAAGACCCTACCGACACTTTTTCCGTACCGGCAATGGAGGCTGCCCTCAAGTTGCAGATTCCCTGCATCCTGCTGACGCCCGGCCCGGAACCCGCCGCCTCACTGCTGCGGAGATGTCTTCCGGAACGCATCAGCCTGGTATCACGCGGTTCCAGTGAACAGGAACCCTTTATCCACGACCTGATTGAAGACCCGCATACAGCCTATTTCTCGTGGATTGGTTTTCAAAATTACCATACCGACCCCGCACTCAAAGAAGCGGCCCGTAAAAAAGCCTGCGAGATGCTGCGTCTGGGCTCCTTCCGCCATAACAGCGCGCTGGCCGAGCCGTTGCTGCGCGAGGCCGCCTGTCATTTCATAGACATGCGTGCCGTACGTGCGGCCGACGCCCCGGACGCCGCGGACCCCTCCCCAAACGGACTCTACGCGGAAGAAATCTGCACACTGGCCCGCTATATGGGCCTGTCCCCCCGCTTTGTCGCCTGCCACATCTACGGCTATCCGGCTGCGGTGCATACCTCTGACGGCGGGCAAATTGCCAAACTTGTAGCCCAGGTGATATGGCATCTCACAGAAGGGCTGTGCGTCAGCCTGAAGGAGGACCCGCAACGCGATGAAGCCCACTTTGAACGCAAGGCCGTACAAATGGGAGAAGACGGTCAGGAACTGGTTTTTCTGCACTCGGTACAAAGCGGACGATGGTGGATGGAAGTTCCAAATTTTAAGTTACCCTCTGAACCTCTTATTATATCCTGTTCCACAGAAGATTATATGGTAGCCTGCAAGGGAGAAGTTCCCACAAAATGGTTGTTTTACTACCAGAAGTCTAACAGTTTATAATATTTATTTCTAACTTTACGCGTTAATACTTAATTCGTAAAAAAATCAATTATGTCCAAGTATCAGATTGACGATACCGACCAGAAGATTTTAGCTTTTCTGGTTAAAAACGCCCGTATGCCGTTTCTTGAAATAGCAAGGGAATGTGGTGTATCCGGAGCCGCTATCCACCAGCGGGTAAAGAAAATGGAATCTTTGGGAATCATTACCGGTTCCCGCCTGCTTGTCAAGCCCCAGACACTGGGTTTGAATGTATGTGCCTTTATCGGGATGCAACTGGCCCAGGCCAACCAGTATCCCACAGTGGTAGAAGCCTTACGCAATATATCGGAAATTGTAGAGTGCCACTTTGTTACCGGGAAATACGCGTTATGGCTTAAAGTATACTGCAGGGACCACGAACACCTTATGACGGTCCTTATAGATATAATCCGCAATATCCCCTCAGTAATCCAGACAGAAACCTTAATCTCTTTAGACCAGGCCATTGAGCGCCAGGTATGGGTAAAACAATGACAGACAATCTGAACACCATCCGCATCCAACGGGCTCTGGTTTCTGTATACCACAAGGAAAACCTGGAGCCCATAGTACGCCTGCTTGACCAATTGGGTGTAGACATTCTTTCCACCGGAGGAAGCCTTTCCTTCCTCCAGAGTCTGGGCATCAAAGCCACCGCAGTGGAAGACGTAACCGGCTATCCCTCCATTCTGGGCGGCCGCGTGAAGACCCTTCACCCCAAAGTATTCGGAGGTATTCTTTCCCGCCGTGACCTTCCCGCGGACCAGCAGGACATGAAACGCTGGGACATCCATCCCATTGACCTGGTCATTGTGGACCTATATCCCTTTGAAGATACCGTGGCAAGCGGTGCTGCAGAAGAAGACATCATAGAAAAAATTGATATCGGAGGCATCTCCCTCATAAGGGCGGCCGCCAAAAACTATAAGGACGTGGTCATTGTGGCCTGCCGTGATTTGTATCCCCAACTGCTGACCCTGTTGCAGGAACGGCAAGGTGGCACCACGCTTTCCGACCGCCGTCATTTTGCCGCCGCCGCCTTTGAGGTGAGCTCGCATTATGACACCGCCATATTCAACTACTTCAACGCAGAAGAAGCGCTCCCCGCCTTCAAGATGAGCCTGCCTCAAACGTCACTCCACCTGCGTTACGGAGAAAATCCGCACCAGAAAGCCGCCTTCTACGGGGACGGCAAACTGCTTCCCAAACAGCTGCACGGCAAAGACATTTCCTACAACAACCTGCTGGACATTGAATCGGCCCTGCGTCTGATAAACGACTTTACGGAACCCACCGTGGCCATTCTAAAACACAACAACGCCTGCGGCTGCGCCAGCGCGGACAACCTAACCACCGCGTGGGAACGGGCCCTTCAGGCTGATCCACTGAGCGCCTACGGAGGCATTGTAGTGCTCAACCGCCCCCTAACACTGGAAACGGCCACTCATATAAACAAGATTTTCTTTGAAGTAATCCTGGCTCCGGAATACGACCCGCAAGCCCTGGAACTGTTGCAGAGCAAAAAAGCCCGCATCATTCTGGAAACCCCCGTCCCCTGCCCGCTTCCCTCACAGGAATTCCGCAGTATGCTGGGCGGCGTGATGGTGCAGGACCGCGACACGGACATTGACCTTCCAGACTCCTTTACCCAAGTGACCCAAAAAGCCCCTACCGCGTCACAGGTAAAAGACCTTGTCTTTGCCAACAAACTGGTAAAACACACCAAATCCAACGCCATTGTCCTGGTTAAGGACCAAATGCTGCTGGCCAGCGGAATGGGACAAACCTCACGCGTAGACTCCCTGAAACACGCCATTGAAAAGGCGGGATCCTTCTCCATACCCCTGCAGGGTGCGGTTATGGCGTCCGACGCGTTCTTTCCCTTCCCCGACTGCGTACAGATTGCCCGCGAGGCCGGTATTGAAGCCGTCATCCACCCCGGAGGTTCCATCAGAGACCAGGAAAGTATTGATTATTGCAACAACCACCAGGTGGCCATGGTATGCACGGGAAAACGCCACTTTAAACACTAAACTTCTATGGCTCTTTCATTTCTTACACAAAAAATAGCCGTTGACTTGGGCACCGCCAACACTATCATCATTCACAATGACAAAATAGTGGTGGACGAGCCTTCCATTGTGGCCATTGACCAGAATACGGGTAAACCCATGGCCATTGGCAAAACGGCTCGCATGATGCAGGGCAAGACCCACGAGAACATCAAGACGGTGCGCCCGTTGCGTGACGGCGTGATTGCAGACTTCAACGCGGCCGAACAAATGATCCGCGGGATGATCAAAATGATGAACCCCCAAAACAAATTTCTAATTCCCAGCCTGCGTATGGTGGTCTGCGTACCCTCGGGCAGCACGGAAGTGGAAATAAGGGCCGTGCGTGACTCGTCAGAACACGCCGGCGGAAGGGATGTCTATATGATTTATGAACCTATGGCCGCCGCACTGGGGATTGGCATTGACGTCACCGCACCGGAAGGCAACATGGTAGTGGATATTGGAGGCGGTACCACGGAAATTGCCGTCATTGCCCTGGGGGGCATAGTCTGCAACCAGAGTATCCGCGTGGCCGGAGACGTGTTCACCGGAGAAATCCAGCAGTACATGCGCCACCAGCACAACATCAAGATTGGGGAACGCACGGCCGAGGATATCAAAATTTACGCCGGCAGTGCCTTGTCCGAACTCCAGAGCCCGCCCGAACCTTTTGTGGTTCGCGGCCCCAACCTGATGACCGCTCTTCCCGTGGAAGTGTCAGTCACTTCACAGGAAATAGCCCACTGTCTGGACAAGTCGCTGGTCAAGATAGAAACCGCTGTTCTGGCCGTGCTGGAACAGACGCCCCCGGAACTCTACTCGGACATTGTACAGCGGGGGATTTTCCTGACCGGAGGCGGCGCCTTGTTGCGCGGTCTGGACAAACGGCTCCAAGACAAAATCAATATTCCGTTCCACATATCGGAAGGACCTCTCCATTCAGTGGCCCGCGGCACCGGAATTGCGCTTAAGAACATTGGCAAATTCCCCTTCCTGCTCCGTTAATAATTTGATTATGTATGACCAACCTGCCACCGTTTTTACAAAAGTTGCTTGTACTGCTGCTCTATGTGGCATTGCAGACGGGGGCGCTTTTGCTATTGGTCAATAGCAGCTATTTTCAGCAAAACGTCCTGATGACCCATGTCCGCTCCCTGCAATACAAAGCCTGGGAGCGGAGGGCCAATTGGCAGGCGTTTCTCAACCTGCGCTCCACCAACCGGGACCTGCAATTGGAAAACACCCGCCTCAGAGCCGACCTGACCCGGCTGCAACAACAACAAGGCAATTGGGAATCCCAAAACTACCGCCCGGTGGCGGCTGATGATTCTTTTGCCTATATCCCGGCCCAGGTTGTCCACAACTCCATAAACCGCCTGCAGAATTTTCTGGTAATCAACAAAGGGTCGGAAGACGGGGTGGCGGAAGATATGGGCGTCATTTGCGGCAACGGCATTGCCGGCATTGTCAGTCACGTGAGTGCGCACCACGCCCTGGTGATTTCCCTGCTCAATACCACCCAGAATTTTACGGCCATGCTGCAGCGCTCGGAAGCGTTCGGCACCCTTCACTGGGACGGGCAATCCTACCGCAGGGCCATTCTTTCCGAGATTCCCCAACACATTCCCGTAGCGGTGGGGGACACCGTCATCAGCAGCTACTACTCGGCTCTGTTTCCCCCGCAGATTCCCATTGGCACCGTCCGCAAAAGCAGTGTCAAACGGGGTGTCTTCCTGGAACTGGACGTAGATTTGTTTGCCGACTTCAAAACCTTGCGTTTTGTGGACGTAGTGGTGAATCCCGCCCAACGGGAAATCAAGGAACTCATAGGACCCGAGCCTCAAGACAAGTAAGCCATGACAGATTTTTTACGCTACATACTCCGCTTTCTTCTGTTTGTCCTGTTGCAGGTGGCTTTTTTCAACACCCTCAACCTGGGGCAATACCTGTACCCTTGTCCCTACCTGCTCTTTCTGCTTCTGTTCCCCTTCTCGTACGGCACGGCCGGACTACTGCTGTGGGGCTTTGCTGTCGGATTGGCCGTGGACCTGCTGGGGGGCGGTATCCTGGGTCTGCATACCTCGGCCATGCTGGTTACAGGCTTGTTGCGCAATGGGGTTTTGAAGACCGTGTCCGTAAAGACCGACTTTGAACCCCAGGCGGTTCCCGGAATCTCCACGCTGGGATTTGTGCGCTACCTTATTTTCAGTGCCTGCTGCATTACCGTACACCAGTGCGTATACTTCGGCTTGGAAAATTTCAGTATGTCCATGTTGGGACAGACCCTACTGCGCATTGTGGCCAGCACCCTGCTCAACGTGGCCCTGGTACTCATCATTGACCAATGCTTTTTCTCTTCCAAAAGATAAGCCATGGAAGCCCGCTCACCGCAAAAGAACATTATCATTGCCGCATTTGTATTATGCGCGCTGGCATTGATCATTAAACTCTTTGTGCTGCAGCTTATTAACAAGGAATACAAATTGACGGCGTACAACAACTCCATCAAGCAGGAGATTGTATATCCCTCACGGGGCCTGGTATACGACCGCAACGGAGTGATTATAGTGGGCAACCAGATTGCCTACGACATCATGATCTCTCCCAATGAAGTCAAAGCGTTTGACACCCTTGATTTCTGCCGGATTTTTGACCTTTCCCGTGAGCAGATGGACAATATGATGGCCGACATAGACCGGCAGCGGCGTAAAATCGGCTACCAGAGTGTCACTTTTTTGCGTCAGGTTCCAAACCAGCAATACGCCCGCTTCATGGAAAAATCCTACAAATTCCCGGGCTTTTCCATACAGAGCCGTAACATCCGCAACTACCCCACTCCCCTGTGCGGAAACCTGCTGGGATATATCATAGAAGCCGACGCCAACTTCATTGAAAAACATCCGGAATACAAAGCCGGAGACTACATAGGGAAAACAGGGATTGAAGAAACATACGAGAAATACCTGCGTGGCGAAAAAGGCGCCATCTACTACCTGCGCGACGTGCACAACCGCATCCAGTCTCCTTACGCCAACGGCACAATGGACAAGACGGCCATCCCCGGCAAAGACCTTATATCCACCATTGATGCGGAAGTACAAGCCTTTGGGGAAGAACTGATGCAAAACAAAGTGGGCGCCGTGGTGGCCCTTGACCCCCGCAACGGAGAAGTCCTGTCGCTGATTACTTCCACCGGCCTGCCTACGGAATACCTCAGCAATTTCGGTCGCAATTACGCCACCGTCATTGCCGACCCGCTCAAGCCTATGTTCAACCGGGCCCTTATGTCCGCCTACCCTCCGGGTTCGGTTTTCAAATTGGTCAACGGCCTGATAGGCCAGCAAGAGAAAGTGCTCACCCCGGAAACCCGGTACCCCTGCAATATGGGCTACCATGTGGGCCGAGGCGTAGGCTGCCACAGCCACCCCTCGCCCCTGAACCTGCAACAGTCCGTGATGATGTCCTGCAACGCCTACTACTGCTATGTACTGCGCAATATTCTGGACAATCCCGCCTATAACAACATCAGCGAGGCACTCACCCAATGGAGGGAGTATGTGCAAAGCTTCGGCTTTGGCGGCAAACTGGGCATTGACCTGCCCGGAGAGCTGTCGGGCACCCTGCCCAGCGCGGCATTGTACGACCGGTTTCACGGAAAAGGCCGATGGAAATCGCTTACCGTCATTTCTCTGGCCATAGGGCAGGGGGAAATCGGGGCCACCCCGCTGCAATTGGCCAATCTGGCCTGTATTATGGCTAACCGCGGTCATTACTTTACGCCCCATGTGATACGTGAAGTAGTGGATGACAACTCGTTTGTGCCCCAAATAGAGCGCCACGACGTGGCCATTGACAAAGAATACTTCCCCGTGATGGTAGAAGGAATGTACCAGGCGGTCAACGCACCGGCAGGTACCGGAGGAACCGCTCACATAGCCCTTATCCCAGGCATTGACGTATGCGGCAAAACCGGTACGGCGCAGAATCCTCACGGAAAAGACAACTCGGTCTTCATCTGCTTTGCCCCAAAGGACAATCCGGTCATTGCCGTGGCCGTATACGTGGAACAGGGCGGATTTGGAGCCACCTGGGCCGCCCCCGTGGCTTCGCTTATTGTGGAAAAATACATTAACCGCCAGATTGACCCGTCACGCCAGTATCTGGTAGACAATATGAAAGCAGGCAGCCTGCTTAACCGGTATTGATATGAGAAGACAATTGCAATTCTTCAAACAGTTGGACTGGTGGACCATTGTTCTCTACCTGGTACTTATAGTCATTGGCTGGGTCAGTATTTTTTCTTCCGTCTACGACCCCGAACACGACCATATCATTGACACCACGCAACGCTACGGGATGCAGATGATCTGGATTCTGGGAGCGTGGGTCCTGGCGTTGACCGTACTACTGCTGCCCGCACGCATCTACCCCATGCTCAGCGGATTTATTTACTTTATGGGGATTCTGCTGTTGCTGTCGGTACTGGTGCTGGGAGTGGAACGCAACGGCTCCCGCTCGTGGTTGATATTGGGTCCTGTAAACTTTCAACCGGCCGAGATGGCCAAGGTTATAGTGGCTTTGGGGCTTGCCGGCGTGATGAGCCGTCCCCAGTTCAAACTGCGCTCACTGCGGGGAACCGCCCAGGTGGCTGCCATTATCCTGCTGCCCGCCACACTCATCCTGCTGGAAAAAGAAACCGGCCTGGCCTTGGTGCTGGGAGCCTTTCTGATTGTACTCTATCGCGAGGGGATGCCCGGATGGATTCTCCTCTTAGGGTTGGCCACCATAGTGTTGTTTCTGCTGTCCATCATCTTGCCCGTGGGGCACGTCTTGTGGATTATCCTGGCCGTGTGCCTGCTGGTGTGCATCCCGCTGGCCTACAATAAAATTCCCTGCCTGGTAACGGCCGCCCTCTTTGTGGGAGCCTATTTCTTTGTTCCCAAGATTCTGGCTCTTTTCCACGTGGACCTGTTTGCCTCGCTGGCCCCGTACCAATGGCTGCTGGCACTGAGCGGTGTACTGGCCGTTTTTGCCCTGGTGACGGCCCTGGTTAAGCGAATCCAGTACCTCAAGGGGCTGGTGCTGTGTTACGTCTGTGCCGTGGCTCTGGTATTCTCCGTGGACTATATCTTCCACAACATTTTGCAGCCGCACCAGCAAGCACGCATAGAAAACCTGTTGGGCCTGCAGGAAGACATCTACGGAGCCGGCTACAACGTACACCAGTCCAAAGTGGCCATCGGGTCGGGAGGTTTTGCAGGCAAAGGTTTTCTGCAGGGCACCCAGACCAAGTTCAATTTTGTGCCCGAACAAAGCACCGACTTTATCTTCTGCACCATTGGAGAAGAATGGGGCTTCATTGGCTCCACCCTTGTGGTAATCCTGTACCTGTCCCTGCTCTTGCGCATTATACTTATATCCGAAAGGCAGAAACACGCTTTTGCCCGCATCTACGGCTACGGCGTGGCTTCCTGCATTTTCTTCCACGTATTTGTAAACATAGGAATGACCATAGGTCTTATGCCCGTCATAGGCATTCCTTTGCCGTTTATCAGCTACGGCGGGTCGTCCCTATGGACTTTTACCTTACTTTTGTTCATCCTATTGAAGATAGACGCCTTCAGAAAATAATATATAAAATTAACATACTATGCCACAATCTTTTATAGATAGACACAACGGTCCCCGCACGGCTCAGATGCAGGATATGCTACAGTTTATAGGAGCCGCGGATATGGAAACACTGATAAGCCAGACGGTTCCTTCTGACATCCGGCTTAAGGAGCCCCTGGCGTTGGACGCCCCTTTGGGCGAACACGACTTTTTGGTCAAACTCAAAAACATTGCCTCAAAAAACAAGTCCGTACGCAGCCTCATAGGTATGGGCTATTACGGTACCGAATCCCTTCCGGTCATCCTGCGCAACGTGTTTGAAAACCCCGGGTGGTATACTTCCTATACCCCCTACCAGGCCGAGATTTCCCAAGGACGCCTGGAAGCCCTGGTTAACTTTCAGACCATGATTTGCAGCCTCACCGGCTTCCCGCTGGCCAACTGCTCGCTTCTGGACGAGTCCACCGCCTCGGCCGAGGCCATGCGTATGCTCTACGAACTGCGCTCACGCGCCTTTGTCAAGGAAGGACGCAACGTGGTACTGGCAGACCAAAATATGCTGCCCCAGAACCTTGCCGTCATGCAGACCCGCGCCGCCAGCCTGGGTATAGCATTGGTAGTGACAGACCTCAACGACCTGTCCTGTATGGACGCTTATGCCACTCGCCTGTGCGGGGTGATGGTGCAATATCCCGGAGCCGATGGCGCCGTGTGCGACTATGCACCGCTCTGTGCCAAAGCCCACGAACAAGGTCTGCTGGTAGCCGCCGCCTGTGACCTGCTGTCTTTGGCCGTACTCAAAGAACCCGCTGCCTGGGGCGCCGACATTGCCGTGGGAAGTGCCCAACGCTTTGGCCTGCCTATGGGTTTTGGCGGACCTACCGCCGGCTATATGGCCTGCAAGGAAGAATTCAAACGCAACATGCCCGGCCGTATCATTGGCATTTCCGTGGACCGTCTGGGCAACAAGGCCTACCGTCTGGCATTGCAGACAAGAGAACAGCACATCAAACGCGAACGCGCCACTTCCAACATCTGTACCGCCTCGGCCCTTATGGCCACCATGGCCGGGCTGTTTGCCATGTATCACGGCAGCAGGGGCATTAAGGAAATTGCCCAAAACGGACAGAAATACGCCCACGTAGTGGCCACCCGCTTGCAACAGGCCGGGTACACCCTCAAACACACCCGCTTCTTTGACACCATAGAAATCACCGGTGTGGATGCCCAACAAATCCGCACGCGGGCACTGGCTCATTCTTTCAATTTCTTCTATCCGGACGCACAAAGCGTACGAATGACCTTTGACCAGCTGAGCCATTGCGCGGAAGCTCTTGGGGTACTGGAAGTCTTTAATGCCCCGTGCGACGGTTGCCCGGGCGTATCCCCTATTGAACCTTACTTGTACCGTGAGGCCGATGCCCTCACGGAACCCGTATTCAACCGGTATCATTCAGAAACGGAAATGATGCGCTATATCAAGAAACTGGAAAACCGGGACATCTCACTGGTACATTCCATGATTCCGCTGGGTTCCTGCACCATGAAGCTCAATGCCGCCGTGGAAATGATGCCTCTCTCCTGGTTGGAATTCACTCAAATGCATCCTTTTGCCCCCGAAGACCAGGCCGCCGGCTATATGGAACTGATTCGTGACCTTGAAAAAGACCTGGCCGTCATCACCGGCTTTGACGCCTGCTCCCTGCAACCCAACTCGGGTGCTGCCGGAGAATACGCCGGTCTTTCCGTAATCCGCTCCTACCACCACGCCCGGGGCAATGCCCACCGCAACGTGGCCCTTATCCCCACCTCGGCCCACGGCACCAATCCGGCCAGCGCCGCCATGGCAGGTATGCAAATTGTCACGGTAGACTGTGATGAAAACGGCAACATCAATGTGGAACAACTCCGTGAAAAAGCACAGGCCCATAAAGACGACCTGTCCTGTATGATGATCACCTACCCCTCCACCCACGGGGTATTTGAAGTGAAAATCCGCGAAATTTGCCGTATCATCCACGACAACGGCGGATTGCTGTATATGGACGGAGCCAATATGAATGCCCAGGTGGGTCTCACCAACCCCGGATTCATTGGAGCCGACATCTGCCACCTGAACCTGCATAAGACCTTTGCCATGCCTCACGGCGGCGGCGGCCCGGGTGTAGGCCCCATCTGCTGCAAGAAAGAACTGGAACCGTTCTTGCCGGGCAATCCCATAGTACACTGCGGTACCGGCAACCCGGTGGGCGCCGCCCCTTATGGCAGCCCGCTGCTGTTGCCCATCACCTACGCCTACATCAAACTATTAGGAGCCGAGGGGCTGCGCCGCGCCAGCGAGTGCGCCATCCTTAACGCCAACTACCTGTCCCATAAACTGCGTCCGCGCCTGCAGACCCTGTATACCGGTGCCACCGGTCGGGTGGCCCACGAATGTATCATTGACCTGCGCCATTTTGCCAAAACCTTTGGAGTAGACGCCACCGACGTGGCCAAACGTCTTATGGACTATGGATTCCACGCGCCCACCCTGTCGTTCCCGGTACACGAAACTTTAATGATAGAACCTACCGAGAGCGAACCGAAAGAAGAAATGGACCGCTTTGCCCAGTCCCTGCTGTCTATTCTGGACGAGTGCGAAGGACTTGCCTCGGGCAACCCCGCCTACGGTACGGCTACGGACAACGTACTCAAAAACGCCCCGCACACCGCTCCGGAAGTATGTGCCGACCGGTGGAATCACCCCTACGGTCGCCAGGAAGCCGCCTATCCTTTGGATTGGATTGCCTCCCAAAAATTCTGGCCGTACGTGACCCGCGTGGACAACGGCTACGGAGACCGGAACCTGGTATGCTCTTGTGCCGAATAAATAAAATAATTATATTTGACCAAACAAAACAAGAAATATGTTTAATTTACTCACTAGCCCCGGTGAATTTTACGCCGCATTCCTTAACGGTGGTCTGACGGCCGCACTGGAATCTATTGGAATCAGCAGCTGGATGTTGCTTATTCCCGTTGTGTTAATCCTGGCATTGCTTGCATTGGCAATTTTTGTCCCGTTTGAAAACACGGGACTGGGACAATAAAACCGCTACAGGTCGCTTCGCCCGTGATGACGGAGCGGTGCGGCCCGCCATGTGGTTTACAACCGCGCCTGGCGGTCCGCCTCGCGACGCTGGTCGTTCTGCTTGATGGTTTCGCGCTTGTCATATTCACGCTTGCCTCGGGCCAGCGCTATGACAAGTTTAGCGTAACCATTTTCTGCTATATAGAGTTTGGTAGCCACAATGGTCAGCCCTTTCTCGCGAATGGCCCGCTGCAGTTTATTGAGTTCGTGACGGGTAAGTAACAGTTTGCGGTCCCTTTTTGGAACGTGCTGGTTGTACGAGGCCCACGAATATTCAGCTACATTCATGTTCTTGACAAACAACTCTTTGCCCACAAAATAGCAGTAGGCGTCAGACAACGACGCCTTTCCGGCACGGATGGATTTGATTTCAGTACCGCACAGGACTATCCCCGCCACATACGTATCTATGAACTCGTACTCAAACGAGGCCTTCTTGTTCTTGATTACCGATTTGTCTGATTTATCCTTGCCCATCCATTCCCCGCCCCCAACGGGTTATTCGTTACCCATCCTCTTGAAGTGATATTCCATATGGCTGGCCAGACGGGTCACGTCTTTGCGCATCCCTTCCACAATCAAAGGATTGGATGAATAGTCCACTACAAACTTGTCTTCAAACACCCTGAAAATACGGGATACCTTGCTTTTGATACGGAAGGTCATACGGTTGCTTTCATCCGAGAGCAACACGTAGCCGCATTCCTTGACTATGTCAATGACGGTCTCCTTGTCCTTGTCAAAGGGACGCAACGTATACACCTGCTTTTTTTCAAAACCGATAAACGGATACACCACCGCAAAAGCCACAATCAGAAGCACCAGGTTGCGCTGCGATTCCGGACGGATAAGGTCCCAGAATGAAATAGCCTGATTATCACTGGTATAATACACCAGCGCCAACAGTGCCAGAATAAATAAAGAGTAATAAATTGTATATTTTAACACCCTTATTAAGTAACGTCCAAAGTTGAATTTTTGCATAATAAAAGGTCCCTGTTAAGTGAGACGTGCAAATTTAGGTGTTTTTTTACTACTTTTGTAAATACCGACTAAATTATTGAAAGTATGGAAAAGAATCTCAAAAAAATTGTTATTGCTTTAGGCATAGTTGCTGTAGTCCTGTTGGGCGTGCTGGCATGGGTATGGTTTGACCGCGGTGCTATGATCAAAGACCTGAAAGTGGAAAAGGAAGACCTCACCGAGCAGATGGTTCACCTGCGCTCCGAATACGACTCATTAAGCACTACCAACGACACCCTCAACGTCCGCCTGAGTGAAGAACGGGAAAAGATTGACCTGCTTATTGAACGTATCAACAAGACGGAAGCCACCAACCGCACCCGTATGCGCGAGTACGAAAAAGAACTGGGCACCCTGCGCAGCATTATGCGCGGCTACATTCACCAGATTGACTCCCTCAACACCTTGAACGTCGCCTTGCGTGAAGACGCCACACTGGCCCGCCAGAAAGAACAGGAAGTCACCCGTCAGTATGAAGAATTGCGTACCACCACCGACGAATACGCAAAACAGGTGGCCCTGGGCGCCCAGGTAAAAGGCCGTAATTTTGCCGTGACAGGCATTACCGAGAGCGGCAAGGATTCCGACCGTTCCAGCCGTATTGTCAAACTCAAAATGTGCGGCAGCCTCATTGAAAACAGCATTGCAGAAAAAGGCCCGCGCAAAGTGTATATGAGGGTCAAAGGTCCCGACGGCCTGTTGCTGACCAATGCGGAACAGGGTGTTTTCAACGCAGCCGGAGAACAACTCATCTACTCCGCTCTGCGTGAAGTGGACTACCAGGGCAGTGAAGTGGAACTTTGCATTTACTTTGCCGGCTCCTTTACCAAAGGCGTCTACACCACGGAAATCTACACGGAAGACGGTAAAATTGGTGCCGCCGACGTGCTTTTGCGTTGATATACATACATATACCATTTTGCAAAACCTTCTGTAATTACTGCAGCTTCTACTCTGTCACCCAAAGCAAGTTGCAGCAGGAGTATCTTATGGCCCTCAAGGCCGAGGCCTCCGCGCGCCGTAAAGAGACCGCCCCGCCCGCCACGCTTTACATAGGGGGAGGCACACCCACCCTGTACCCTGCCGCCGACCTGGCCTGCCTGGTGTCCCTGATAACGGCCCTGCAACCGAAAGGACAACCCCTGGAAGAAATTACCGTAGAAGCCAATCCGTCCGACATCACAACGGAATACTGCCGGACCCTGCGCCGGGCCGGCGTCACACGCCTGAGTCTGGGTATACAGTCATTCAACGATGAGCTGCTGGGCTTTATGGGACGTCGTCACCGCAGTACACAGGCCTTGGAGGCGTACCATGCCGCGGCCGCCGTCTTTGACAACCTGAGCATAGATCTCATTTTTGGTTTTCCGCACCTCACGCAACAGGTCTGGGAACAGACGCTCTCGGCCGCCGTGGCGCTCAAGCCGGCGCATATCTCGGCCTACCAGCTCTCTCTGGAGGGGGATTGTGTTTGGGGCAAACTGTTGGCGGAGGGTAAGTTGGCGCTACCCGCAGAAGAAGATTCTGCTGCACAATACACCTTGCTGCAACAGATGCTCACCGGTGCGGGGTACCTCCAATATGAAATCTCCAACTTCTGTCTTCCGGGGTTTGAATCACGACACAACAGTGCGTACTGGCAACGCGTTCCCTATACCGGGCTGGGACCCGGGGCGCACTCGTTCAACGGGACCGACCGGTTCTGGAACGTTTGTAATGTCAAACGTTACATAGAAGAAATTCGTGATAAAGGCATCCCACCCCGCCGTTATGACCGGCTCAACCCCACCGAAGCCGCCAGCGAACAGGTGATGCTTTCCCTGCGCACCACGCAGGGTCTGGACACCGCACTATACCGTAACTTATGGGGGGCACGCCGCACCGACCGCCTGTTACGTGCCGCGGCGCCGCTGGTGCAGGAAGGGAGGTTACGGGTGCAGGGGAACTATTTAAAAATAAATCCGCCACAGTATTTTGTAGCGGATTCACTTATAAGGGAGTTGTTTTAATCTTCTTTGAAATTATTCTCTGATGGCTTTGATGCCGGGGAGTTCAATGCCTTCCAGATATTCCAGCATAGCCCCGCCACCGGTGGACACGTAGCTGACCTTCTTGGCGTAGCCCATTTGGGTAACGGCGGCCACGGAGTCACCGCCGCCTACCAGGGAGAAAGCGCCTTTTGCGGTAGCCTCGGCCACAAATTCCACCATCTGCAGGGTGCCTTTGGCAAAGTTGGGCATTTCAAATACACCGGCAGGACCGTTCCACAGAATGGTCTTGGAGTTGAGAATGACTTCTCTCCAAGAGGCCATGGCTTTGGGACCGGCGTCCATACCCATCCAGCCGTCGGGAATCTGGTCAATGGGGCACACCTGAGCATTGGCGTTGTTGTCAAAAGCATCGGCAACAACCACGTCTTCCGACAAGAAAAGTTTCACGCCTTTAGCTTTGGCTTTAGCCATGATATCCAGAGCCAACGGCAACTGGTCGTCCTCACAGAGTGATGTACCGATCTTGCCGCCTTGAGCCTTGATAAAGGTAAAGCCCATGCCGCCGCAAATAATCATATTGTCCACCTTGTCAAGCAAATGTTCAATAATGCCAATCTTGCTGGACACTTTGGCACCGCCCAATAAAGCGGTAAGAGGATGTTCGGGAGATGTCAGCACTTTGTCAATGGCTTTGATTTCACCTTCCATTACATAACCAAACATTTTGTCGTTGGGGAAATATGCGGCAATAAGGGTAGTGGAGGCGTGTGCGCGATGTGCGGTGCCAAAGGCATCGTTGATGTAGCAATCTGCATAGGAGGCCAGCGTCTTGGTGAATTTTTTCTGGCTTTCTTTTACCACGGCTTTGGCGGCCTTCTTTTCTTCATCAGAAGCGTCTTCTGCCAATCCGCGGGGTTTGCCTTCTTCCTCGGCATAAAAACGGAGGTTTTCAAGCAGCAACACCTGACCGGGTTTAAGAGTGGCAGCCATATTGGCGGCCTCAGCGCCCATACAGTCGGGGGCAAACAGAATAGAGGTGCCTAATTGTTTTTCCACTTCCGGGATTATGTGACGCAAAGAGAATTTGTCTTCCGCTTTTTTGGGACGTCCCAGATGAGACATAATTACCAGACTGCCGCCGCCGGCCAAAACTTTTTTCAAAGTGGGAATGGCTGCACGGATACGGGTGTTGTCGGTTACTTCAAATTGTGCGTTCAAAGGCACATTAAAATCTACGCGTACAATGGCGCGTTTTCCGGTAAAATCGTAAGTACTGATGTTTTGCATATTGGTCCAATATTTTTGTGGCACAAAGATACATTTTTTTACATATCTTTGGCTAATGCAACTATTATGCCCTACCTCCTGGCCCGACTACCAACTGCTTGACAGCGGCAACGGAGAAAAAATAGAACGTTTTGGCCACTGTGTCCTTATCCGTCCCGAGCCCAAGGCCTTGTGGACTCCATCCCGGACACAGGTTCAATGGCTGGAGCAGGCGCATTACCATTTTGTACCCGGAGCCGGTTTTTCCAATGCCGGCAAAGAAGACAGCGGCACCTGGAAACCACTGCAAAAAGCCCCCGAACAATGGGTCATTTCCTATAAAAAAGACGGTCTGGACTTCAAAATGAAACTGGGCCTTACCGCGTTTAAACACGTGGGTGTCTTTCCCGAGCAGGCCCCCAACTGGGATTTTATCTACAGCCAGACACGCCGCCTGGTAGACAACGGTGTGAACCGACCCAAAGTGCTCAACCTCTTTGCCTATACCGGAGGTGCTTCTCTGGCGGCCTGTGCCGCGGGAGCACAGGTGGTGCACTTGGACGCCGTGTCACAGGTACTCTCTTGGGGACGGCAAAATATGGAATTGAGCGGTCTGGACGGCATACGCTGGATGCTGGAAGATGCCGGCAAATTTGTACAGCGTGAAGCCCGCCGCGGCAATGTGTATCAGGGTCTGATACTTGACCCGCCCGCCTACGGTCACGGTCCTAACGGGGAACGCTGGAAACTGGACCAGCGGCTATTTACCCTGCTGGAGGACTGCAACGCCATATTGGACAATAACGGCCCGGCCTTTCTGGTGCTGAACCTTTATTCCAACGGTTATTCGGCCCTTCTGGCAGACTCGTTGGTCAAAAAGGCTTTTAACCGCACGGGGGAATATACTTTTGGAGAATTGTTTTTGGAAGACCCGTTTGACAAACGGCTTCCGCTCAGCGTGTTTTCACGCTTAACCTTTTAACGGATTGTTGTTATGACACCTATCAGCATTTTTTGGGACGTGGATCCCGTCATCTTTTCTATAGGAGCCCTTCACATCAGGTATTACAGCTTGTGCTTTGTGGTTGCCTTTACCATAGGCTATCTGTATTTCAAGTATTTCTTCAAACGGGAAGGCGTTCCGGAAACACTGCTGGACCCGCTGTTATATACCTTGATCCTGGGCACCCTTATTGGAGCCCGTCTGGGCCACTGCCTCTTCTATGAACCCGACTACTACCTGGCCCATCCGGTAAAAATCCTGTATGTTTGGGAAGGGGGTCTGGCTTCCCATGGAGGAGCCATTGCCCTGTTGTTTGCCATGTGGTGGTTTGCCAACCATTACGGCAAGAAAAACCGCTTCAGTTTTCTCTGGCTGATGGACCGCCTGGGTATTACAGTGGCTCTGGCCGGCTTCTTTATCCGTTTTGGGAACCTGATGAACTCGGAAATTTACGGCCACGTGACCGATTTGCCCTGGGGCTTTGTGTTTGCCCGCAACGGAGAGTTGATGCCCAAACATCCCACACAACTTTATGAAGGGCTGGCTTACCTGCTGCTGTTTGGAGCGCTCATCACCCTGTACCGTCACAAACTGCCCAAACTCAAAGAAGGTACCCTCTTTGGCATTTTCCTGCTGGTGCTCTTCAGTGCCCGATTCTTTATTGAATACGTAAAAGAACCCCAGGTGGGGTTTGAAGAAGGGATGCTGCTCAATATGGGACAACTGCTAAGTATTCCGTTTATCATTGCAGGTGCCGTGCTGTTGCTGTACAGCATAATGAAAGGAAAGCCGGCCTTGCGACCGGCTGTTCCCATAGCCCAAAAGTCCAAAAAGGCTTAAACGGTCATAATTTCTTTTTCCTTGGCTGCCAGGACTTCATCCACTTTTTTGGAGAAGGTGTCCACGTCTTTCTGGATGAGGGCCTCGGTATCTTTGGCCACGTCTTCCGACAAACCGTCCTTCTGATATTTCTTCAATATATCCACACCGTCACGCCGGGCATTGCGAATGCTGACTTTGGCGTTTTCTCCTTCTGCACGGGCTTTTTTTACCAAGTCCTTACGACGTTCTTCCGTTAGCGGGGGTACCTGAATACGGATGATTTCCCCGTTATTTTGCGGGGTAAAACCCAAATTGGCCGCCATAATGGCTTTTTCTATAGCGCTGATCAAGTGCTTTTCCCAGGGTTGAATGACCATTGTGCGTGCATCCGGAACCGCAATACTGGCTACCTGAGGCAGCGGAGTGGGTGACCCGTAATAATCTACCAGCACCCCGGTAAAGATAGAGGGATTGGCTTTCCCTACACGGTAGGTGGAAAGTTCACCGCTCAAATATTCCACCGCTTTCTGCATTTTGTCCTTGGCCTGTGCCTGAACTTTTTTGGCATCGTTAATGTCCATATTATATAGTATTTAATTGTTCGCTTATGCTATGGTAGTTCCAATGGATTCCCCCTGCAGCAACCGTATAAGGTTTTGCGGATTATTCATATCAAACACCACCACCGGCATCTTGTTTTCCTGACACAGCGTAAAGGCCGTCCGGTCCATAATGCGCAGGTTTTTTTGCAACGCCTGCTCAAAGGTAAGGCTGTCAAATTTCACGGCCAATGGATCTTTTTCCGGGTCCGCCGTATACACGCCGTCCACACGGGTCCCTTTCAAAAACGCGCTGGCCTGCAATTCCACCGCCCTCAGGGCCGAAGCCGAATCCGTGGTAAAGAACGGATTGCCCGTGCCTCCCGCCACAAGGGCCACCACCCCCTGCTGCATTTGTTCTATGACGTATCGGCTCCGGTAATAAGTGGCAAACGATTCCATAGGAGTGGCGGAAAAGACCTGGGCCTTCACCCCTTTGGATTCCAGAGCGCCGCAAAGCGCCAGGGAATTGATGGTGGTGGCCAGCATGCCCATTTTGTCTCCGGCCACACGGTCAAAACCCTGCGCCACACCGGCCAGGCCTCGGAAAATATTGCCTCCACCCACCACAATGGCTATTTGCGTGCCCAGTTGTACGGCACGTGCAATTACGGCAGCGTATTGCTCCAGCACGGCGGCATCTATGCCCTGTCCGTCCGGACCGCCCAGGCTCTCGCCGCTAAGTTTTAAAAGGATACGTGGATATTTACTCATACGACAAAGTTAAAAAAATCTTCGTTATCTTTGCGGTATGGCACGCTCTGTTGTAAAGAAAGTAATAATGAGCCTCAGCGGGCTTTTTCTCATATCCTTCCTGACGGTTCACATGGCCGCCAACTTGTGCGTATTGTGGGGAGAACCGGTATATACGGCCGTCTGCGATTTTATGGGGACCAATCCGTTTGTCAAAACAATGGTACCCGTATTGGCTGCCGGCTTTGTCATTCACATAGTCTACGCCTTTATTCTGGGGGTGCACAACCTGCGTGCCTCACGCCACAGCATGGTGCGCTACCAATCCGGCAACCGCTCACGCACGGCTGAGAGCGTATGGGGCTCCTGGGCTGCACGCAATATGCTGGTGCTGGGAATCATTGTATTGGGATTGCTGGCTTTTCATCTGTCCCAGTTCTGGGCTCAGATGCAGTGGCGGGAATTTACCGGGGGAACGCCCATGAACGGCTACACGCTGGTTACCACCCAATTTGCCCGCCCCGGTGTGGCCATTGCCTATCTGATCTGGTTAACGGCCCTGTGGTTTCACCTCAACCACGGCTTCTGGTCCGCCTTCCAAAGCATAGGCCTGAGCACTCCAAAACTGCTGCCCTGGATGCGCATTGCCTCTCTGGCCGTATCCACCGTACTCTGCGGAGGATTTGCCACCGTGGTGATTTATTGTCTGTGAGCGGCCGCCTGTTCCATAGCCCGGTAGGCTTCCTCTCCAAAACGCTTGATGAGCGGCTCCTTTAAAAATTGATATACCTTAATGCCCAGGGCCTGCCCCTTGTCACAAGCCTGATGGCACAAATACCAGCGGTGGTAGTTGAGCGCCAGCGTGTCCTTGTCTATTTTTTGTACCCTTATGGGATACAGCCAACACGATATGGGCTTGCGGAACGTGGTATCGCCCCTGCTCCAGGCACGCTCAATGGCACACATACAGGCCCCGTTTTCAAAAAAGGCGTAGGCACATTCCCTTCCCTTGATTAAAGGGGTCACACGGTCCCCGTCACAGTCCTCTACCCAGGCTCCCTGTTGCGTTACGGCCTCTATGCCTGCGCGCTGCATATACGGTTGGTAGACCTCCCACTCTTTTTCCAGCAGGTCACACTCCTCCTTCTCCAGCGGTGCCCCGCTGTCTCCTTCCACACAGCAGATACCGCCGCATTGGTCACAGTCACAGCAAAAGTATTGGTCAAAAACGTCGTCGCTGACCAAAAGGTTGTCTTCTATAAGGTCCATAAGAAGGCGGCAACAACCGGTTACAGGGCTGTGGAATCCTGTACTGCGGGCATTTCTACCGTAGGTGTCTGGGGACGGTCAGGCACTTCTCTGTAGAACGGGGAAGTGGTGTCTAATTTGAGATCCTGACCGTACTGCTTGGCCAGTTCATCCACAAAGCGGTTGACTTCCATAAGGCAGGAATTGACGGCAATATACAAATTCATAGACGACGCATCATCGTTGGCTGTTTTGGTCAGTTTCATTGCGGCATCAAATAACCGGGCATTCGTATTATACCAGGCGGCAGCATAGTCCAGGTCTAATTTGACCATAGCCGTCTGCTGCTTCGCGGACATTTGTTCAAAGGTTTTGTCACGGTATTTATCGGCCTTCTGTGTCATTTGCGCACATTGCCGTGCAAACAGGTTCACAGAGTCCTGCAAAGAGAGCAGGTATTCTTTTTGGTCCGGATTGTCGTTAATCATTTCCGGAAACTCCAAGGCAAGTTGAGGGGCATTTACGTGGCTGCAGGCAGCCAGTATAACAATAAATAGAAAAAATAATGTGCGTTTCATTTTCATTTCGTTTAACGGCTGCAAAGATAATGATTTTTGGCCAGCGATTGTATAAAAAAAAGGGTGACCATCAGGTCACCCTCTTTTTAATTATTTTTCCAGATACTAGAAACGGAATCCAAATTTAAGTTGCGGGAAAGCAAAGAATTTGAACTGATGCTCGCAAGCATCAAATTCCTGGCCGTCGGCATACATACGGATAGCCGCATAGGAATATTGGAACGGACGTACCTCAAGAGCTACATTCAGACCCGGAAGGAGATTGTATTCCACACCGGCGGTAATGGCTCCGGAAATTGCGTATTGCTCACCGGCGCGTGTATCCAAAGCGTAGAGTTCAATGGGATCCGGTTGGCCCGGAATGTCCGTGTCTACGGTCATCCCCGTGTAGGGAAGGTAGGCTTGAATTCTAGCGTGCTGGAAACCACCCATGACACCGGCATAAGGGAACAAACGACCGTTGCAGTTGTTGAAGTAGTATTCTGCACCAATGTTGGCAAAATACTTGTTGGTCACACGACCATCAACCCACTGTATGCCGCCCACATTCAAGTCTTCCATAGAAAGACCCGATTCCTGGGACAGGTCGTCGGCTCCAATGCGGATGCCGTCCGTGTAGTCACGCTGCGGGGTCATATCTATTTGCATAGCGTACATAGCGGTAAGGGCCAGACGGTTGGTCACAAAGGCTTTCCCCTGTACCCCGGCAATATTTGCAATGGAGTTGTCGTTAAGACTACCCATATGCAGATATTTTCCTACACCGACAACGATGGGGTCAATACCCAGCTCGTTACTTGGCATATAGGAGGGCAACAGATAAGATAAACTTTGTGTTTCAAAGAACAACCCGCTTCCCAACACCGCCGAGACCTGTACTTGTCCCGCACGTGGAGCATACACTGCACTTCCAGAGCGTTCTGCGGGTTGCGCCTGAAGAGACGCAACCGTGAGAACAGCTATTAGAAATATGCTAAGTTTTTTAATCATTAGATGTGATTTCTTGTTCAGTACTACTTACGTAATTACTCTAAGGTAACACCAATGGCAGCGGCAATAGCGGCACGTTGAGCTTCCAAAACCTGCAGTTCTGCCAACAGACCGGAGATGTTATTCATGATAACATCAATTTCTGCGGTATAGACAGCGGTCAGGTTAGGAATGAAGCCGGCCAGGAAGTTCTGGTATTGGTTCCAGTATTGTTCTTGCAGCGGAGTAACGCGGGGGCGATGTCCTCTGCCACCATCCTCAGCGGCTGCTCCATTATTTCCATGGCGGTCGTAATGTCTAAGTGCATCTATGTCAAAGATACCGTAACCTTCGTTCCAAGAGGTCAGATTACCTTGGAGGGCAGCCATCTTTTGGTTGAGTTCCATCAATTTTTCTTCGGCATCGTTCAAGGATTCGGCAAGACCGTCAGGGAGACCGGTAACACCGTCGCTATGAGCAACTTGGGCTGCTTGAAGCAATTGGCGATAGGTCATTACAAAGTTTTCCAAACTTTCAATTTCGTTAGAGGCACCTCTATGAGTTCTAACGGCTGAACTATAAGCGGCATACGCTTCATCAAATGCATCCCAAAGAGCATCCTTGGTGGCATACAATTCTTCCAGTTTGGCTTCCAGGGTAGCCTGCAGGTTGGCATAATCCCCGTTGATTACGTGATTGTATCTGGTAATATAGGCATCCGCATCGCGTTGCAGTTTGATACCGGCAAAGAAGTGACCCGGAGCATATGCCTGATTTCTGTAATAAAGTACCATATCACCTGCCCAAGCATCGCCTGATGAACCGCAATAAGCCTTGGCGGCAAGTAAAGCGGAATAGCTCACGGCCAAATTGCAGTCGGAGTCAAGGTAGGTTTCGGTCAGATCCAGTGAAGGATATACGTCTTGCCCGGCAAAGTCTTCAATTCTGAAGAAGAAGTCCATGGCGTCAATGGGGTCCTCACCTGCTTCGGGTGCCAAATAGGTTTCGGGGTCGGAAACTACTTTGGCGATCTTTGAAGGATCGGCGGCATTGGCTCTGGTAATAGCGCTTCCATTGGCGGCAATGACACTCCAGGAGCGGTTGAAGGGTTCAAACATAGCCTTTTCCAAAGAAGTCAATTTGTCAACAGCAACAAAATAGTTCTCCATATCCGTCGCATAGATGGCGTTGCTGGGAGCTTTCAAAATGGCAGCGTATTCGCTGGCGTTGTAGGAACCATAGAAGTCAATCATAAACTGTGCGGTAGCATCCTGGTAGCTGCTGGGATTAACCTGGAAGAAAGCTTCCCAACCGTTCATTCCCACACTCAGGGTCTTGTCTTCAAACAACCAATAAAGGAACAACCATTTGTGGTAGTCGGCTACGGTAAGGTCGTTGATGCCCTTTCCGGTTTCTCCGTTATAGATGCCCGGCATAACCGCAGTGGCAATAGGTTTGTCATACCCTGGTTGGATTGCATACCCGTCGGCAACGGTCCAGAAAGGATCGTAATCACCGTAAGTACCGTCCATCACGTTTTTCAGGGTAATGGCGCATCCGTTCATAAGGTCTGTCTGACTCAGGTAAGTCAGGAAAGCATCCAGGGCGGGATAAATTAACGTGCCACCCCAAATAAAATCCAACAGCGCACTGGCATTGAAGGTGATACCACCCAGAGCGGCAGAAAGTTCTGCGGAGCCGAGGTATTGACCCAGAGTGCCTGAATCGTAGGTATTATTCATACCGTCCATATAAGTGGCAACGGCCTCTTCGGCGGCTTCGTACAATGCTTTATAGTCAGCCTTGTTTTTGTTGTAAGCGGCAAGCTGCAGCTTGTATTCTGCATAAGAAGCGGCCCAGGCTTGGTACAAGGCACCGGTAGCGGGTTGTACGCCTGCGTAGGCTGCTTGCCAAGCATTCCAGTTGGAAATGTATTTGGCATTGGCGGCTTGGGCTTGGGCTTCTATAGCGGCCTTGTAAGCTTCCACATCAGCGGCACCCTGACCTTCAAATTCGGCACGGGTATCGGCAATAGTAGCAATATATCCTTCAATTATGTCAATCTGACCTACATACGGGCTCTCGTTGTCAATAGCATCAACGCCTTCAACCACATTATCATCCTCTAAACGAGGGTACGCAGCAGCCTTAACATTGACATCTCCAATAGGCATGGAGGGCAAGAAAAATATACCGGCACTACCTAAAGTATTCTGACTCCAAACTCCTACGGTGAAGTCATCGGCAAATTCACCGTCTTCCCAGGCACGGAACATAATAGCGGGCTGTGGGCCTACGGTCAATGCATAAAAAGCATCCTGCATAGGCACGTAACGGTCAACCATGTCTTTTGCTGACTGAAGAAGAACCAGCTGGTCATTGACAATCTCTTCTTCCCAAGCGGTTACTTGGTCGCGCAAACCGGCAATGAAAGCGTCAAATTCACCATGGTAGTTGTTGTACATTTCCGTATAAGCGGCAACCAAACCTTCCTGGTAGTCAATGGCGCACTGCAGAACGCGGATTTCTTGTTGCAGTTCCAGGGCAATTTCTTCTGTCTGCATGGGATAATAAGCCTCCACGTAGGCGGAGTAAGCGGCCTTGGCGGTGTTCAAACGAACTTGTTCGTAGGCAATTTCAAGGGTAACCCCATTGATGGCGTCAATGATGTCATTTAATTGTTCCAGTTGAAGATTAGTCAAGTCGTTAGCGTGTTTGGCTTTCCATTCCTGGAATTTGAGCATCGCCTTTTCATAATCTTTCTGGGCCTTTACCAATTCGGTTTGCATCATCTGAATGGCCAGTTCATAGCCTTTGATGGAAGCCTGAACCTGGGCTTCAAATTCTTGAAGTTCCAGTTGTTGTTCGGCAATTTTAATAGCCCATTTTTGTTTCAGATAGTCATTGGTGGCACGCTGAAGTTCAGCTTTGGATTTAATAAGGTCAGCCTTGGCCAGTTCTACCTGGGCCTGAGCTCTAACGCGTTCTGCTTCGGCCTGCAAAAGAGTGGCTTTGGCCTGGAGCACCGCAGCTTTGGCGGCTTCTACCTGAACCTTGGCCAGGGTCAACTGAGCATTGGCGTCCAACAGACCGGCCTTTGCAATACGCATTGCTTCAATGCCATTACTGGGCTCGTTGGGAACGCAACCCACAGCGAGTACGCCTATTAACAAGAAGGCGGCACTCCATTTCAAAAATTTTTTCATGCATTAAAATTTTTAAGTTAAACAAAAGTTTTTTGTAGTTATTAATTGATTAGTAATTTGATGATTGCAAACGTTTTGATTGATATAGCTTCCATAGTACTTTTTAGGTGGTTCACACGTGGATATATAATTATTGCAAAGTTAAACGATTATTTCTAACCGCAAAACTTTTTTTTGTTTAAAACTTGTTGGAAACTTTACCGGAACGAGGGTTACGGAAGGGTCAGTTCTCCTTGTTTCTGGGTCTTGATATTGTCGTCGAAATTCCATTGTACAAAATTGGGATGGGCCACCACTTCTGCCGGAAGGGTGCCGCTGAGCAAATTACCTTTCAGCTTGAACACGGTAAGGCTCCTGAGGGCCGCCCCGTACTGTTTGGGAATATTGGTTCCACCGGCCAGCGCGTCATTGACCAGGTTGCAGTCAGACAAATCCAAGGTTTCAAGGAAGGCGAGTTGGCTCCAGGAAGCGGGCAAAGAGCCTCCCAAACCGCTGTTGCCGGACAGGTTGATGACTTCTAAATAGGTCAACGAGGTAAGCGGGTCTTCTTCAATCACTTGTCCCAATATATGCGCGTCTCCGATGATTCCCAAAAGGCGGGCGTTGGGCAATTCCAGACGTTTGACGTGGAACGCACCGGCACGCACCGCCTCTTCCAGAGTGACGCCTTTCCATGTGGTGGCGGGTAATTGCAAATTCCAGAGATAGGTGTCTTTCCAGGAAGCACCCGTAGTATTATTGTAGAACCGTACCAGGGCCAGGGAATCGGAACGAGCTATGCGCGCGCCTCTCTGCACCACTGTAAAGGTTTTATAGACGGTATCTTGCTGCGTACCCACCACCTGCAGCTGCACGCGACGTGACGCGGCATCCGTCACCGGCTGCACACTGAACCCGTACGTAGCCGTATCACCCTCTGTAGAGGAACCCGTCATCCCAATCCATGAAGGACTGTTCTCTATACGATACGTAACCTCAATATTGGAAGCCACGGATAACTGGAACGAATCTCCCTCGTTGTCCAAAGGCTGCGTATACGATACGGAGGCATTTACATACGCCTTGGCCGCCGCCTGGTTTACTACCAGCGTGGCCGTAAGGGGCGTGATACCCCTGGCGGCATCGGTCTGTCTGAGAACAATTTTGCCGCTGCGTGGTTCAATAGCGGTATTGGCATCTACGGTAAAGCCAAAGGTTTTGTGAAATGCATCGGCCCCGTCCCTCACCGAAACAGAGGGAATCCAGTCGGGTCTTGAATCCACCGCCCATTTGATATTTGAACTTACCTCAACCCTATGACTTCCGGCAGCCGAAGATACGTCCACGGTGTCTTTTTCCAGGGTCAGCGCCGCAGCTGCGGCCGCCTGCGTCAGGATGCGACTTACAATGGAGTCTTCTTGTGTGGTAACCACCAGCAAAGCCATACGCTCTTTGGAGTCGGGGTTGGCATCAAACTCAAGCGTCAGGGTCTCCAGTTCCATCCCTTTGGTAGACACCACTCGTACCCAATCCCTGGTAACTTCTGCCGTCCAGGTGGTGTTGGTCAGTACGGGAATGGCCAGATAGCCTCCCTCGGCTTTCATTACGCTGATTTCTACAGGAAGGGTGATGGCGCTCTTCCCTTCCAGTTGGTTGATTACAATGGTCTTGGTATAGCTTCCCCCCTTCTGAGCCAGAATCACCTTAGTGCTGCGGGGGGTGATATCTTCATTTTTGGCCACGGTGATTTCCACCGCATCCGTAGCGGGCGTCACTTTTGTCACCCACGCGGCGGTCTGTGATTTGTCGACCTCCCATACAAAATTGGCTTCCACCAGGATTTTGCCTACGGCACCGGCAGCCGGAAGGGAATCCAGCGTGTCTTTGGAGAGCGTCATGGCGGCCGGAGCCCCCAGTTGGCTCACCACAATGCGGGCAGGGGCCATATCGGGATAATCGGTAGCCTTCACGGTCAGCTCCGCCTTGCGGGGTTCCACCCGTTGGTTGGCCGCTGCCGTATATTGCACCGTCTTGGTTTCCATAAGTTTGGTAGAAGCGGCCGTCAGCCAGTCGGCCTCTTCGGTTACGCTCCATTTGATATTGGACAATACGTCAAAGAAAACGTCACCGCCTTCATACGCCACGGCCAGGGAATCGACACTGACCTTCACTTCAGGTACTTCTCCGGTTTGCGTAACGGTCAGCAGGTCCGACAGGGAGCCGTCGGTCTGTTTGAACTGCACCTTGCCCACCCGCTCACTCAGTGTAGTGTTGGGCGATACGGTAAACGAGTAGGTAGCGGACTGTACGGTGCGTGTCTGTGACAATTGTATCCAGTCCACGTCAGAGGTGACGGCCACTTCAACATTAGTGGTCAGTACTACGGACACCTTACCTCCATTGGCATCTATGGATTTCTGTTTTTCATTCAATTGCAGCACGGGAGCCTCTCCGGCCTGCGTAATGGAGATTTCCTTGCGCGTTTTTTCACCCACAATAAAAAAAGTGGACGTGCGGGCATTGAGGTCGGTATTGGCGCTCACCGACACAGACAGTTCCTTGTCCCCATAACCCTTGGCGGGGGTCACGGTAATCCAGGGGTCGGTAATTTCAATGGTCCATAGAAAATTGGAGAATAATTCAAATTTCTGGGATTCCACCGCGCTGGTAAATTCCAATTTGGTGTAAGGAGTATTTAAAACCTCCGTATTCTTTTTGATGCAACTGCCTGTCAATGTGAGGGTCAAAAAGGCAAGTAACAACATTTTACCGGTACGTGACATATAAGAAATGTATTTATTTGACATAATTAAAGGGCGCAATTTAAGGAATTTTTATGTAAGACGCATCTCAATAAGATTTTGTTGCACCGTCCAGGGTTACCCGCACCGAGTTGCCGTACTCCATTATCTGGCGTACAAAATCCCTTACAGTGGCCGTTTCCTGGCGTTGCAGCACCTCTAAATAGCGGGTCAGAAAATCCCGCCCGGTACGAGCATATTGCCTTAGGACATCGCGGTGAAAACGGGCATCCGTCAGTTGCTCCTTGTGCCGTACCCTTAGGGTGTGACGGGCTTTCTGCAATTGAGATGCCGTGGGGCCATAGGCGGTAAGATCCACCAGAATCTGTTCTATGTAATGACAATTGTACGCGGCATCCGCCTGATTAACGGCATAACCTATATATAAAAGATAATGCCCTATGGGGTCCGGATCCAGTACCGCCTCCACCCGGACCGCCCCGCCGGACGCGTCATACACCAATTGTTGGAGCAATTGCAGCAGCACGTACTGTTCTTGCGTATAGGGGCACACCCCGGTATATACCAGCGCATATTTGTTTTCCTGTGCGAGATTTGGGAAAAGTATCTCTTTCTGGTAATTGCCGCGTCGCATACCATCGGCCGGAAACTCGGCGGGAGCAAACAACGGCGCCTCGGCCGGCAGCGAGGCCAAATATTCTTCTATATACAACTGTAGCGAGTCGGTGCAGATGTCGCCGGTAAATACGTAATCAAACGCACGGGGATAAGAAGACGTCTGCACGTCAGGACTTTCAAAAACAAGACGGCCGAGTGTGTCCAGCAACACGGAGCGGGATAGTCCCCGCGCGGCCGCCCGGCTGTGCTGCCGTTGTTTTTCCAACCCTCCGGCTACCTGCGGCAGAGTGGTCAGTCGGCGGATCTGTGCCGAGGCCTGTGCCACAAAATCCCGCAGGCCGGCAGGAGTGGTGCTGCCCTGCAGCAAATACCCCTCGGGAGCCAGTTTCCATTCCAGTGGACTGTTTTCCAAAGGACTAAAAGGTTCCTGCACCAGCAGCGAACCCACCGCCTGCGGGTTACGTTCCACTGCGGCAAAATACACCTGCCCGCAATTGAGCGAATCGGGCCAGAGGTACACAAAAGACCCCCCCGAGAGTTGCCACAGCGTCACGCCCTCCATCTTGGTGCGGAACCCTCTTTCAATAGTGCCCCTTTCCATCGCAGCGACCACCGCGCCGGACAAAGCCTGCGGCGGGGCGGGCAACCGGGAAGAAAGCGCCTTTCGGTACAGCTTCTGCAAGCTGTCTGCGGTAAGTTTTTTAACCACGCGGTGACGCCCCAGACTGTCCAGTTGCAGTTGCAAATCAATGTCCAATATATTTGCAGTCAGGTCGTCCAACAACGTCTCGTCAAGGGGAAACATCAGCTTTTCCACACGGGCGGCCAGCAGGGCGCGGGTCTCACGCAACGCCTCCGGATTGGCCTGCATACGGGGGTAAATGAGGCTGTCTGCAGCCGTCGCGGGATATTCCACGGACGGTACGGGAGGGGTACTGCCCATAACACCCCGGATAAAGCGGTTTTGGTGTTGGGTGGTGATAAAGGGAAGCAACTGCGACACAAACCGATAGCGCCATTGCGCCGAGGGCAGCGGAATGCCGTCTATAAAATTACCGGTACAGGCTTCTATATAATACGTATGGGTCCGGTGGGCAGCTGCCCGGTTGTCCAGGTCCAACTGCTGCAGGTAAGCGGTTTTGGCTTCTTCCAAAGCTTCGGGCGTGATACCGTCCGAGGCAAGACGCACGCACGCCTGGGCCAGTTGATAGAACCGCGGGGCCAACCGGTCTTCCGGAGCCTGAAGTTGCCAGACCATTTCTCCATTGGCCTGCACCTGCATGGGAAAGGGAAAATGGTGGCCGGCGGTATAAAGCAGCGCAAAACGCATAAAGTCCATCGCGTAATAGCCGCTTCCCTGGCGCTGTTCTTTGGACAGGGAGGGAAAACGGTAAGTCAGGCGGACGGTGGGATAACCCTCCGGCCACTGCGCGGGCAACGGTTTGGCCGTGAACATTTTTGCTTCCATGGCCTTGCCAATGGACGGGGTAAGTTCCTGCGCCTGCAACACATCAACCGAGGCGGGCAACGCGCCCAGCCGCGACCGGATCCGCGCCTCGACCGAATCTGCATTCAAGGTGCCGATGATAATGATTCCCTGTAAATGGGGACGGTATTGGCCGGGATTGGTTATAAGCTGTTCCTTGAGAAATTCCGTCAGGGCGTCTATGCCTTCCGGAGCCCCGGACGGAGTTTCCCATACCTGATGGTACACCGCCGGGCCGCCCGGCTTCTGGACCAACACCACGTGCGTGTCGCCGGCAGGAAAATGGTTCTCGCGGATATAGTATGTAAAGCCGTTGGGCAATTGTCCTGTGCGGTACAAGGGGTCTATGGGTACACCTGTGCCATTTTGTGCCGCCGCGGGGGACAGTGCCACAAAAAAAAGCAGTACGGCCACTGCCTTTCCACATATCTTCATCTTGTCTAACTGTTTGGCAATGTATTTGCAGAGGGTTCCTTTGCAAAGGTATAAAAAAACCATTACCTTTGTCCGTCAATTAAAAACCGTACTTCACCAAATGAAAAGAATCAAAACGTTATTCGCTGCAGCGGTTATGCTATTAGCTGCAGCAGGCTATGCTCAAGCACAAGACATTAACGCGGCTATTGAGGCATACAACGCCGGAGCTACCGCCGCACAGGAAGAAGATTATTCAAAAGCCCTGGAACAACTGGACAAGGCTATGGAAATGGCTACGACTCTTGGAGAGGAAGGCGCCTCTGTAGTTACCGACTGCAAGGGTTTGATTCCCCAGTTGTATTTAAGATTGGGTAAAGCACAGGCTGCCGCCAAGCAGAACGACGCGGCCCTGGCCACCCTGGCCACCGCCACCGAAAAAGCCAAAGCATACGGTGACAAGAGCGGCGTAGTGGAAGACGCTGCCGACGTGACCGTCAAAGTGTATACCTTGGTGGCCAACGAGGCCCTCAACGCCAAAGACTTTGCCAAAGCACTGGAAAATTACAAGAAAGTATTGGTTCTTGACGCCCAAAACGGCGCCGCTTACCTGCGTTCCGGTATGGCCGCCGCCAACCTCAATATGAAGGAAGAAGCCATCTCGGCCTTTGAAAAAGCCAAGGAATTCGGCCAAGAAGGCAACGCTTCCAAACAACTGGCTTCCCTGTACCTGAAAGATGCCGTACAGGCCCAGAAAGAAAAGAAATGGAATGATGTTTACGATGCCGCTCAGAAAGCCGTGTCTGAAAACGACAACACCCAGGCCAACAAGCTGTTGGGAATTGCCGCCATTGAACTCAAGAAATTTCAGGAAGCCGTAACCGCATGGGAAAAAGTTATGAACGCCGCTCCCGACGCCAAAGACATCAACACCACTTACTACCGTCTGGCCAGTGCATATGAAGGTCTTGGTAATAAAGCCAACGCCTGCAGCTACTACAAAAAAATTGTAACCGACCCCAACTTTAAATCCGTGGCCGAATATAAAATTAAAACCGAATTGAAGTGCGACTAGACAAGTTGTCACACGCTATACTATTTTGTGGAGAAGAGGGCTCCGGCACGTTGCCGTTAGCCCTCTCTCTTGCAAAGGCCCTTCATTGCACCCAACTCACCGCCTCACAAGAGGCCTGCGGCAACTGTAATGCCTGCCGCAAAATGGACAAATTCATTCACCCCGACCTGCACTGGGTGGTTCCGGTAAACCGGCCCAAAGGCACAACGGGCAGCAAGCCCCCTGTTACCGATGATTTTTTGGAACAGTGGCGCAACGCATACGCGGAAAACCCGCTGATTACCGAGCAGGACTGGTACTCCCGCCTGGACATAGAAAACAGACAGGGCCTCATTAGCGCGGCCGAGGCCGAGTCCATAACACGCAAAGTCCAGTTTAAACCGTTTGAAAGCCGCAACAAGGTGGTACTCATATGGCTGCCCGAGCGAATGAACCTTACGGCAGCCAACAAACTGCTGAAGATTCTGGAAGAGCCTCCCGCGGGGACCTACTTTTTTCTGGTAAGCGAACACCCCTACCAACTGCTGCCCACCATCCGCAGCCGCTGTATGGCCATCCAGGTTCCCTCGCCCGTCACCAAAGAATTGGCCCCTGAGCGCACTTCCGACCTCTTCCGACTGGTAGAATTATGCCTGCAGGGCGACGCTTCTTCCGTATATACCTGGGCCGAAGACCTTGCCGCCCGGGGCCGGGAAGCCCAAAAAGGCTTTATTTTGGCAGCGCTGCAAACCTTGCGGGAATGCTATATGACCCAATTGGGAGTCCCGCAACTGGTCCGTTTGTGCCCGGCCGATGCACAAAAAGCGGCCTCCCTCACCGCCCGCATTCCGCTATCTTTCTATGAAAGCGCGTTCCAACGCCTGGACGGCTGCACCGAACAGTTAGAGCGCAATGTAAACGCCAAGTTGTTGTTTTGCTCATTGGCGTTTGACTTTTTCTTAACTTTGCACAAATAAAAGAATACTATGGAACCCGAAAACTTAAAAATGGACTGCTCGCGCGGATGCACGGTAGCACGTACCCCGCAGGGGGAATTGCAATGCCAGATGGATTACAGTTGCTGCAAGCTGGCAGATTTCAACTGGTTGGAAGGGTTGAGCAGCGGCAAATACGACAATTTGTTTGAAGTACGCTTCAAAAACACCCATAAAGGCTATTACCGCAACCAGAGCGGCACCCTGCTGACCATTGGAGACATAGTGGCGGTAGAGGCCACCACCGGACACGACATTGGCATTATCTCCATGGAGGGTCCCACCGTGCTCAAGCAGATGGTACGTCACCGCATTAATCCCGACTCGAGCGAACTCAAAAAGATCTACCGCAAGGCCAAAATCCTTGACCTGGAAAAATGGCAGGAAGCCATTGCCCGGGAGCATAAGGTGATGATACGCTCGCGCCAGATAGCCGCCGAGGAACAACTGCAGATGAAGATTGGGGACGTGGAGTTTCAGGGAGACGGGTCCAAAGCCATCTTCTATTACATTGCCGATGAACGCGTGGACTTCCGCCGCCTCATCAAACTATTTGCTGCCGAGTTCAACATCCGTATTGAAATGCGCCAGTTTGGCGCCCGCCAGGAAGCCGGCCTTATTGGAGGCCTGGGTGTATGCGGCCAGGAACTATGTTGTAGCCGTTGGATGGCGGATTTCAATTCCATAACCACTCAGGCGGCCCGCATTCAGGACTTGTCGCTCAATCCGCAGAAGCTGGCCGGACAGTGCTCCAAACTCAAATGCTGCATCAATTATGAGGCGTCGGTGTATGCCGATGCCCACAAACTGCTGCCCCACATAAACCAGCCCATAGAGACCGAAGACGGTCCGGCGTATTTAGTAAAGACCGACGTACTCAAAGGCACCCTGTGGTTCAGCTACGACCCGCACAGTATGGCCAATATGCATCCCTTGCAGGCCGACCAGGTCAAAGAAATCCTTGCCGCCAACAAGCGCGGGGAAAAAGTACCCGCCCTGGGCTCTGAAAACAAGGAAAAACCCAAACCCGACTACAAGTCGGCCGCCGGTGAAGACAGCATCACCCGCTTTGACAAATCGGGAGGTGGCAAACGCAAACGCAACGGACGCAAGAACCGCAGCGGCAATCCGCGCAACAATTCCAATACCCCCAATACACCCAATGCGCCCAAAGCGTCATAAGTGGTTGCGCCTGGCGGTCCTTCTTGCAGGTACCGTACTGTGTACCGCGTGTGCGGAAAGCATACTGCGGGACAGCCTGCAGGACCACCACCTGCTTCCGCAAAACAGTTGGTCCGCCTCACAACCTATTTCCTTTACTTTCAGTTCCTCCGATTCGCTCGCTCCCTGCCTTGTGTGGCTGGATTTGCGTGTGAACCGCGACTACACCTTGCCTTATATTTGTGTTAAAATCACACCCCCGACAGCCAACAGCCGTCGATACTGGCTGTATCTTAAAGACGGACAGGGAAAAGGCAAGGGGTTGGTGACCGACTATCGTTTTGCCCTGGACCCGTTTGACCCCCGGGGCATTGCTTCTCCCCAAACCTGGGTACTCTCCCAGGCTACCTCCAAAGAGCCGCTTTCGGGCATTGTATCCGTTGGGTTGTGCCTGAAAACGCACACCGGAACTTCCACAAAATAAAACTGCTATGGGAAAAGACAAACTGCGCCGCTTTGAAGAAAACAAGACTTTTACCAATCTTTTTCAAGCCGATTTTGAACAGGTCTATCTTAAGGACTACGCTTTGAAAGGCCTGTGGCACACCTCTTTTTTTCACAACAGCCATCCCATAGTGCTGGAACTGGGCTGCGGTAAGGGAGAATATACCCTTGCCCTGGCGCGCCTGAACCCGCAATGCAATTTTATTGGGGTGGACATTAAGGGCGCTCGCCTGTGGCGCGGCGCAAAAACAGCTCTGGAAGAAAAAATGGGAAACGTGGCCTTTATACGCACCCGCATAGAATTCATTGACCGCTTCTTTGCCCCGGACGAGGTCACCGGCATCTGGATTACCTTCCCCGACCCGCAACCCAAACGGCCCAACAAACGGCTCACCTCGCCACGTTTTCTGGCCCGATACCTGTCTTTTCTGAAGCCCGGAGGAATCATTCGCCTGAAGACAGACAGCCTGCCGCTGCACCTATACACCCGCGCCGTGGTGGAACAATGGGGCGGCGCCACATTGCAGGAAGCCTGCACGGACATATACGGGGCCGAGGCCGGGGTGGACGCCATGGTAACCCGCGTGAAAACGTTTTATGAAAGTCAGTTTCTGTCCGTCGGGAAACCCATTACCTACCTGCAATTTGCAGTAGACAATCCCGCCATTCCCCTTCCGGAAGTTGTAGCAGATTTTCCCGACACGCCGACTGATGCCGCTCCTGAACCAGACGGGCATATTCAAGGCCCCGGTGTTCCTCAATAAATTGCACTATCCGCTGCAGGGCTATATGGCTTCCTGCCACACTCTGGCGGATCCACTCGGGGACTCGGCCTTTTTCATTTTTTGAGGGGCATTGGCGCAGGGCGCCCAACAGCGGCAGGGTGACCTTGGCTTCCAGAATGTCCCGGTACGGCGGTTTGCCGGTATCCACCTGCGGGGAATAATCTAAAATATCATCCCTTATCTGGAAAGCCATACCCAAATGGTAGGCCGCCTTTTCCAAGGCCGGACCGTATTGATGCTGTTGATGCGGGGTCCACACGGAATGGGCGCCGCTCAACAGGGCGGTACGGAAAAGAGATGCCGTTTTGGCCTCACAGATGGCAAAGTATTCTTCTTCCGTAATATCAAAGGTCTGGGCTTTTTCCAGCTGCAGCAACTCGCCCTCGCTTAGAGATTTGATGGCCTGGGCAAAGAAAGGAAAGAGTTTCTGGCCGTCGTATTCCATAAGCAGTTGCAAAGCACGGGCAAACCAGAAATCGCCCAACAGGATGGAAGCTTGGGCTCCGTAGATTTTTTGTACGCTCCACGCGCCGCGGCGCCGGTCGGCATTGTCGGCCACATCGTCGTGCAGCAGTGAGGCCGTATGAATCATTTCCACACATACGGCCGCTGCGTGGGAAAGCGCGTTGGGCGTGCCGAATATACTGGTCCCAAGCAATGTGAGTACCGGACGCAACTGCTTTCCGGGCTGATTGAGCAAGTAACCGTCAATAGCCGTAAGCAGGGCGTATGGAGATGATAAAGCAGTCTTCAAAAGCTCACTGAATGCATCCCAGTGAGGATTTAAAGACTGCTTGATGGTGGAAAGGTCGGCCATTTGCCGGATCCTTGTTAGAATATGAAAGCCGCGGACAGCTGGAAGCCTTTGCGGTTGCTGTCTTCAATCCTCCAGTCTGCAGTGTCAATGCCGTCAAACGGTTTGCCAAAACCCCAGTTGTATTTACCGGTAATCTGTAATTTCCAAATTTCAAGACCGGCGCCCAGACCCAAACCGTAGTCAAAACGGCGGGAATCATCCCAGTTGTCTTGTGTGGGACCGTGACCCAATACAGAAACCGCATAGCTGAGGTAAGGGGCGGCAAATACAAACGGACGCAGGAACAAGATGTCAATACCCCATTGAACGTTAATGGGAACTTCCACATTGTTGGTCACATAATCCCAATTGTACGAATCGGAACTGACTTCTCTGAAGAATTCGGTGCGTTTCTGGGAATACAATACTTCCGGCTGGAAAGACAGACCAATTACGGGAATCTTATACTGGAAGCCCACTCCGGCGTGGAAACCGGTTTGAGAATTCCAAGACTGGTTTACATTGTCGAGTTTGATATCATCCATCTTGCTGAAGTCCAAACCCGCTTTTACGACAAACCGGCTTTGGGCGTTGGCAGTATATGCGGCTCCACATAAAAGCATTACCGCTAATAAAATTTTTTTCATAATAAGGTGTTATAAGTGATTATAATAGTTCATCCAGTTTAGCCAAAATGGTCTGTTTGTTGGTGGCGCCCACAATCTTGTGTACCAATTCACCGTTTTTGAAGAACAGCAGCGTGGGGATGCTGCGAATCATATATTTGGCGGGAACATCCGTGGCGTTGTCCACGTCGCATTTGCATACAAAGGCCTTGCCTTCATATTCCTGTGCAATTTCATCCACAATGGGACCTACCTGACGGCAGGGTCCGCACCAGGCAGCCCAAAAGTCTACCAAAACGGGAAGGGGTGCATTGAGAACCGCCGCATTGAATGTGGCGTCAGTTACTGCTTGTGCCATAATAAAGTGATAATGTATTATATATAGTATTTAATTCCGGGGTAATGAATAATTTTTGTTTGAGAGTGTAAAAATAGCAAAACATTTTTAATGGTGCAAAACGGCAAGGCCTCCGCCCGATGTTTCTTTATACAGAGAAGGCAGATCGTGCCCGGTACGCTTCATCGCTTCAATGACAGTGTCAAAATCCACCCGGTGGCTACCATCCGACAACAAGGCGTACATATTGGCGTCAATGGCCCGCGTGGCACCAAAGGCGTTGCGTTCTATACAGGGAATCTGCACCAGGCCGCAGACGGGGTCGCAGGTAAGGCCCAGAAAATGTTCCACTCCCATTGAAGCGGCATATTCCACCTGATTTATGCTGCCTCCGAACAATTGCACGCCGGCGGCGGCGGCCATAGAGCAGGCCGAACCGATTTCTCCCTGACACCCTACCTCGGCTCCGGAAATGGAAGCGTTGGTTTTGATGAGGTTCCCGATCAGACCGGCGGTAGCCAAAGCCCGCAGGATGCGTGTGTCGGAAAAGTTATAACAGGTCTGGTTAAGGTTCAGCACGGCGGGCAACACGCCGCAGCTGCCACAGGTGGGGGCGGTCACTATGCGGCCTCCGGCAGCGTTTTCCTCGGCCACGGCCAGAGCATAGGAAAAGGCCAGGCCCCGCCGCTGCATGGACCCCTGGTACGCCTGGGCTCGGATGTAGAACGATGTGGCGCGACGACTCAGATGCAGGACACCGGGCAACACGCCCTCGTTTTCAAGGCCGTTGCGTACGGAGGCTTTCATTGTTTCCCAGACAGAGCCAAGATAATCCCAGAGGTCGGCTTGCTCATACTGCTGCACGTATTCCCAGAAGTGGAGGCCGTGCTCGCGGCAATAAACCAAGATGTCTTTCATTGTCTGTAAAGGATAGACGTTTTGGGCGGCCTGTTGTTTGCCCGTATCTGAAATGTCGCCGCCGCCAATACTGAAGGTAATCCAACGGTCGGTGGGCCGGTTGTTTTCATTATAGGCAATGAATTCCATACCGTTGGGGTGCTGTGGCAGAAACGTTTCCGGTTTCCATTCAATAGCCACGGGAATGGGGTTCAGGGCTTCCTGCAGGGCCTTGTCGGTAAAGTGCCCCTTTCCGGTGGCGGCCAGCGAACCGTACAAAATGACTTCCATACGCGCTGCCAGCGGATTTTTTTCTTTGAACCGCAAGGCCGCCCGGCGCGGGCCCATAGTGTGTGAACTGGACGGCCCGTGGCCGATTTTGTATATTTCTTTGATGCTATCCATAGGTCAAATATACAACTTTTTTGAATTATTTTAGTACTATGTGATACAAGGTATCAAAATTTTTATATATCTTTGCAATGTCAAATTCTAAGAAAATTATAATACTAAATACAACAGAAAATGAAAAAGACAATGAACGTAGGTATTGGAAGTTGCAGCTTTGTAATAGATGAAGATGCATACCAGAAGTTGGACGCCTACCTTACCCGCTTCCGCAGCGGTATGGACGCTTCAGAGGCGGCCGAGGTGATGGAAGACGTAGAACAGCGGATTGCCGAGCTGTTTCTGGAATACGCAGGCAGTGCCAACCGCGTGATTACCTTGGAATTTGTGGACAAGGTGATTGAGCAGTTGGGCTACCCGGAAAACAATGCCACCCAAGACAACGCCTCAGGAGCCGGAAGCAGGAATTCGCAACGCGGCTACACGGCGTACAACGGGGTGGGAGAACGCCCCAAAAGAAGACTCTACCGCAACCGTGAAGACACCGTCATAGGCGGGGTTTGCAGCGGGCTGGCCGCATACTGCGACATGGACGTGGTGCTGTTCCGCGTACTGGCTGTAGTGGCCTTTCTCTGCGGCAGCGTAGGCTTCTGGGTTTATATCATTCTGTGGATAGCCGTTCCCGCCGCACGGACCGCCACGGAAAAATGTGAAATGCGCGGACTGCCCGTAACGGCAGAAAATTTACGCCGCTTCAGCGGTTCAAACAGGAGGTAATTATGACACCAATTAACGAAAATACTATGAGCGAGATTAACACAGACAACGTCAAGTCGCAAATGCGCAAAGGCGTTTTGGAATACTGTATCTTGAGTGTCCTGGACAAGAGCGACGCTTACGCTTCCGAGCTTATAGGCAAACTCAAAGACGCCAAGATTATTGTGGTGGAAGGCACCTTGTACCCGCTTCTTACGCGCCAGAAAAACCAGGGGCTGCTGACCTACCGTTGGGAAGAATCCCCCCAGGGTCCCCCACGCAAATACTACACCCTCACCCAAAAAGGCCGTGAAGCCCTCTCGGAAATGGACAAGGCCTGGCAAGAAATTGTTGAAACGCTTAACATTTTAAGAAAATGAACAGAGTAGTAAAAGTAAGCATCAGCCGCAGCGCCTTCACCCTGGAAGAAGAAGCCTATACGGCCCTCAAGTCGTATCTGGACAAACTGCGCAACTACTACACCGGCCAGGAAGGCGGTAAAGAAATTGTTGATGACATTGAAGAACGCATTGCCGAGTTGCTCAACGAGCGTACCGAATGCGGAGCGCGCGTGGTGAGCCGCGCGCAAGTGGCCCAGGTGCTGGAAATTATGGGCAGTCCGGAAATGATTGAAGACGCTCAAGAGACCGGCCATGCACAACCCGGCGGCGATGCCGGCTACACGGAGCGCCACCGCAAGAAGTTGTACCGCGACAGCGAACACCGCGTACTGGGAGGCGTCTGCAGCGGTCTGGCGGCTTACTGGAACTGGGACACTGCGTGGGTAAGGGTGCTGTTTATACTGGCCGCCCTTTTCTCGGGCCTTTTTGTACACTTTTCCTTCTTCAGCTACGGCGGCGGACTGGCCGGCTGGACGGTGTTGGCGTATATCATTTTATGGATCTGCGTCCCCAAAGCGGTTACGGTTGAAGAACGCTGCGCCATGCGGGGCGCTCCGGTAACAGCCCGCGATATTGAACACAAGGCACAGAGCGGCGCTGCTTCCCGCCCCGGCCGCACCCCGCGCTACACGGTGGAAGAGAGGCAGAGCGACGGCTCGCGTGTGTTGAAGGTGATCTTCCGCGTATTGGGCATTCTGGTGGGTCTTTTCTTCCTGCTGATTGGTTCCGTCATACTGATTGCCCTTATTGCGGCCCTGTGCGGCGTGGGTATTGCCCTGGGAGCCGTCCTGCCCGTCAGTCTGCTGAGTGTGGTGGCATTTACCGGAAACGCCTGGTTGTTCAACACTATGTTGGCGCTGGTGATTGGGCTCCCCATTGTGGGACTGCTTTATCTGGGTTGCATCCTGTTGTTCCGCCTGAAGGGCCACGGCTGGATTGGACTGACTATGTTCCTGGTATGGCTGGCCTCGCTGATTGGCCTGATGGTGGTAAGTTCCCATGGGTTCCGTCAGATGAGCCGCAAGGCCACTTATGAAAACAGCGTGGACTTGACCCTTCCCTCCGACACCCTGTATATTGACCTGGTCAGCGGCAGCACCATGCCCGACGACCGTTATTTCCTGGAAACCGGCGCTTCTGAATACAAATTGGGCTGGATAGAGGGAAACCGCAAAGACTTGAATATAGTATTGTTCCCCTTCCTTGAACTGGTACGCCAGTCCGCACAAGAGGGGGCCCAACTCAAAATCACCTCATACGGGTTTGGAAAGAACCACGGCGCCGCCCAAATCACGGCCGAGAACCACCAACCCTCATACAGCCTCAACGGCAACGTGCTGACCGTGCCGGCTCAACAAGCCGACAAAGAAAACCGTTGGAAGGGGACCCTGGGAGAACTGAAGTTGTATGTACCCTCGGAGTATACGGTGATTGTACGCAAACCCGTGAACCACGAATTTGGAAAAACGCCCTCCAAATCGGTTCACGAATTCGGAGGGTGGTGGAATGACGGACATCACAATGTGATTGTCGACAACGATTGGGATTGGGATAGCGACTGGGATTAAATCACCTGTAACTGTTTCCCTATCTTCACAAAGGCGTTAATACACTTGTCCAATTGGTCGGGCTCGTGTCCTGCGGAAATTTGAACGCGGATACGGGCCTGTCCTTTGGGTACCACCGGGTAATAGAATCCGGTGACGTAGATGCCTTCCCGCTGCAGCAAGGCGGCAAAATCCTGAGACAACTTGGCATCGTACAGCATCACGGCGCAGATGGCGCTTTGGGAAGGCTTTATGTCAAAGCCGGCCGCACGCATCTTTTCAATGAAATAGGCGGTGTTGGCGTGCAGTTTGTCTTGCAGGTGATTGTCCTTGCTCAATAAATTGAAGGCGGCAATACCGGCAGCGGCCACCATAGGCGGGATGGAGTTGGAGAACAGATACGGGCGGGAGCGCTGGCGCAGCATGTCAATGATTTCCTTGCGGCCGGTGGTAAAACCGCCTACCGCACCGCCAAAAGCCTTGCCCAGTGTGCCCGTAAGGATTTCCACTTTTCCGCGCAAGTTGTAGAGTTCGGTAGTGCCTCGGCCCGTAGCTCCTACCACTCCGGCCGAATGGGACTCGTCCACCATAACCAGGGCGTTGTATTTTTGCGCCAGGGCGTAGATTTGGTCCACCGGGGCCACATTGCCGTCCATAGAGAACACCCCGTCGGTCACAATGATGCGGAAACGTTGTTCCTGGGCTTGTTTAAGGCATTCTTCCAACTCGGCCATACTGGCGTTGGCGTAACGGTAGCGTTTGGCCTTGCACAGACGCACGCCGTCAATGATGGAGGCATGATTGAGGGCATCCGAGATGATGGCGTCCTCTTCCGTAAAAAGGGGTTCAAACACACCGCCGTTGGCGTCAAAGCAAGCGGCATAAAGAATGGTATCTTCCGTCCCGAAAAATTGAGAAATGGTTTTTTCCAGTTCCTTGTGGGTGTCCTGAGTACCGCAGATAAAGCGTACGCTGGACATTCCGTAGCCCCGGCTATCCATAATGTCCCGGGCGGCCTGTATCAGGGCGGGGTGGTTGGACAAACCCAGGTAGTTGTTGGCGCAGAAGTTGAGCACTTCCTGCTCCCCTACCTTGATGGCAGCCTGCTGGGCCGAGGTAATGATGCGTTCATTCTTATACAGTCCAGCATCCTGGATGTCGGAGAGTTCCTGTTGAAGGTGTTGCTGAAAAGAAGTATACATAGTCATTGAATTTTTGTCAAATATACGGTTTTTGGGAACACGACGGGCATAAAAAAACCCCGCCGCAGCGGGGTTTTATGGAGAGAAGGTGTAAAATGAACCCTCTTATTTAATCCCACCACAGATACTCACTCCACATATACAGATCCCATATATACAAGGGCCATTTTGCTACAATGCCTGTATAACGTGCATACACAGGCCCTCCAAATTGGTCTATGGCGTCAATGGTAATGTCGTACCCCATCATACCTTGTTTTACTTCTACAGTACCTTCATTAATTCTTATATAATCCGTGTATTCAAACATGTCTGTAGGATTAACCAGTTTGGGAGGAGGGGTAGGGTAATAACCATCCATACCTACCGTGTCTCTAAGAATTCCAACTTCGGTCGCTTTATAGAAATCATCGGGGTCCACCACACCTAAAACATATTTTGTAAAGGGTTCCGAACCAATTTCATAAGTCCCTTCACAAATACGGTCCAATCCCGGGGAAAGCAGGGTCATGCCTATTTGGGCAAAGCGTTTGTCAGCGGGATAGGTGTATGCGGTGTCACCGTCTTCTGTGGTATCCACGGCAATTCCGGGAGTGTAAAGTTCCATCCGGAAATAACGGCCGGTGTAGACAGTGTCTTCTTCTTCATCGATACCTGAAACAGTGTCCGTTACGGTTTGGCAAGTTTCATCCACAAATTGTGCGGCATATGCCAAATTATAATTGTAATCGTTGTGTTTCAATAGATTACGGGTAATCGCTTCTGAGCTTTCACAAGAAGCAAACAGCACTACGCCACACGCGATGGCAAAAAATGAGAAGAGTTTTTTCATATAAACCGATAAATAAGAAGTGAATAAATCTATTAACGGAACTTGGCAAATTCAATGTCCTTGGCGGCGCGGGCAGCCAGGTTCTTATTCTGGTTGAGGGTCTGCATCAGTTCGTTCACCTTGGACGTCTGCCCCTTGCGGGCGGCCACCACAGCTTTTAAATAGGCGGACTTCATACAGGTGCAACTTTCCAGGGCTTTTTCCGCCTTGTCATAATTGCCGTTGAGCAATTGGGCCAGGCCGGCGTTCAGGTGGCTCTGACCGTCCAATTTTTCCAAAGCTTCTTTGTATTTTCCATTGAGGATATCCAAAGCACCCTGGTTCAACTTGGCGGTTTCATTGCCCGATTTTTCAAAATATTCGGCAGCCTTGGCAAAGTTGCCTTTGCGCATTTCAATTACGCCCAAGTTGTTGGCTACCGCGCAGCATTCCTGGTCGCATTTCGCCAGAGCGGCAGCGGCTTCATTTACTTTACCGGCATTCAGGTAGCAGGCAGCCAGGTTGTTATACCCTCTTTCACTGTTGAATTTGTCGGCGGCTTTCTTGTAGAGGGCGGTCTGGGTGTCCAGGTCTTCGGTCAGAGTGGCGGCGTACAACAGGGCTTCTTCATTCATAGCGTCCATATTGTTGGCGGTCATAGCAATAAGTTCCTGGTCGGAATAGTTGGTGAATTCCACGTTGGTAATCATACGGGCACGGCGCAGTTCGGGGAGGACCTTGTCTTCCAGTGTTTTGTAAACGGCAGACATGTTGCGGATTTCACGTTCTCTGACAACAGGGTCTGAATACATGGACAACACGCGCAAGATAAGGTCTTTGTCGCCCAGATCGGTTTTACTTACCAGTTGTTGGAAGCCTTCCCAGTCTTCACCCACGGTCTTTACATTGAGGGGAGCATCGGGTTTGATCTTTTTGGTAATCTTGTCGTATGCCTTTTCTGCACTCTTCATACGGTTTTCAGAAAGTTCATTATTAAAGTCCACAGGGCCTTCCGGAGAAGCATAGGCAATAATGTCGGTACCCTTGACTTCTCTGCGCTCGTCTGCAGCAAGGTTCTTCAGGAACTCCTGGAATTCCTTGATTTCATTCTTGGTCAGTTCTTTGGAGTTGACCTGGGCCGAGTTCTTGGCATACATGATGGCGGTTTCTTCAGCCTCGGCAATCACCTTCTGGTAATTGTCCTTTCTGAAGGCGGCTACTCCGTTCAGTTCTACCCATTTGTAGGTGATGTTGGCACCGTCGGCAATCTTGTAGGCAACGGGGAAAGGCCATACATTGTCTTTGTAGAGGACGGCAACGCGCAGTTCCAGGTAGGACTTGGCCATGCCTTCTACATAATCAAACTGAATTTTGTGCTGGATTTCATCACCGACAGCAGGGATCACGTTGTAGTTGTCTTCCACTTTTTCTCCTTGGAGTTTGAGGGCGGGAGCGGCTACCTCGCCACCTTCATATACTAGTACGGGAGTAACTTCCAGGATAGCTTTGGGATGAAAATAACCTTCCGGGAATTTGAGAGTATAAGTGACATCTATCTTGTCTGCAATAACTTCCAGAACTTCCGGATTACAGGTCTTTTCAATGTCATCTGCATATTTCACCATGTCCTTAGGGCTGCTGCAGGCCATAAGCAGCACACCAAAAGCGGCAATGCTTAAAAAGCGTAATAAAGTTTTACTCATAAAAATCTTATTAAATGGTTGTTATTTATGTGGTTATATAAACATTCCTGTTTGAACTAACAAAGATAGTACAAAATTCCTATCTTTGCAAAGATGGATATTACGTCAATTAAGCAGAGCTTTGGCATTATAGGCACCAGCCCATTGCTGGACCGCGCCATAGATATAGCCGCCCAGGTAGCCGCCACGGATTTGTCCGTGCTGGTCACCGGAGAAAGCGGCGTGGGGAAAGAGTTTATTCCCAAGATTATTCACGCCAACAGCGCCCGCAAGCACGGCAACTATTTTGCCGTCAACTGCGGCGCCATTCCGGAAGGCACCATTGATTCGGAACTGTTTGGGCACCAGAAAGGATCGTTCACCGGCGCCCTGGAAGACCGCAAGGGTTATTTTGAAGTGGCCACCGGCGGTTCCCTGTTTCTGGACGAGGTGGCCGAATTGCCCCTTTCCACCCAGGTGCGGCTGTTGCGCGTGCTGGAGACCGGCGAATTCATCCGCGTGGGATCGTCCAAGGTCCAGAAGACCGACGTCCGGGTCATTGCCGCCACCAACATCAACCTGCCGCACGCCATACACAACGGTAAATTCCGTGAAGACCTCTACTACCGTCTGAACACCGTCCCCATTGCCGTCCCCGCCTTGCGTGAGCGTCCCGAAGACATTCACCTGCTGTTCCGCAAATTTGCCGCCGACTTTGCCGAGAAATACAAGATGCCCGTGGTACGCCTGAGCGACGGCGCCCGCACCCTGCTGGAGCATTACCGCTGGCCCGGTAACATCCGCCAACTGAAGAACCTCACCGAGCAGTTGAGCATTCTGGAACAGAACCGCAAGATTGCCCCGGAAGTCCTGCAGCACTACCTTCCGGAAGACACGCCCCTGCACCTGCCTGTAGTGGTTGACCCGGCCGCGCAAGCCAACTCGGATTTTGTGTCGGAACGCGACATGTGGGTAAAGGCCCTCTTCCAGTTACGGGCCGAGGTGGACCGGTTGCGCGCGCAGGTAGAGCAGCTGCAAGGCACGCACGCACTGCCTCCGTCCCAGCACCCCCAGGCGCAGGGCGGACTGCCCACCGACCTCTCGCGCCACGCAATGCCTCAGGAGGAAGACGTGACCGAGGGGGAAATCCTGCCTATGGACACCCCGGTGGAACCGTGGCACACCCCCGCAGGTCTTTCTTTGGATTCATTCGAAAAAGATTTGATTAGTAAGGCATTGCAAAAACACAAGGGGCACCGAAAGGCGGCTTCGCAGGAATTGGGGATTTCAGAACGCACCCTGTATCGCAAAATTAAAGAATACAACATAGAATAACTACCGTATGAGAACGCTCTCCGCCTTATTGCGCCTTGCCTGTGTAACCCTTGCCCTGTGCTGCTGCACCCAGTGCTGGTGGTATTCCTTTTCCGGAACGTCCATAGACCCGGCGGCCCAGTCCATCAGCGTGGGGTATATAGAAAACCGAGCGGAACGGGTCAATCCCGCACTGAGCAATACCCTTACCGAGGCTCTCAAAGACAAATACACCAAACTCACCCGGCTGTCCGTGCTTTCCGAGGGGGGCGACTACGCCGTCACCGGAGAAATCACGGGATACGATATCAAGCCTATGGCCGTCACCTCTGATGAAGTGGCCTCGCAGTCGCGTCTGACAGTCAATGTCAGAATCAAATTTGAAAACAAATTGAATGAGAAAGAAAATTTTGAGAAGAGTTTTTCAAGCTACGAGGACTACGCCACCACCCTGTCTTTTGACAGCGCGGAAGCCACTCTGGTAGACGCCATTGTGGAAAAAATCGTGGAAGATATCTTTAACGCCACCGTAGCCAACTGGTAGAATATGGACGCTGCTGCATTCTATAACAATTACCTTACCGCCGGGACGGAAGATCTGGCCGGCTACGGATTTGCATTGCAAGAGACCGTCAACCGCTACCCGTGGTTTTCGCTGGCTCACCTGCTGTTGTTCAAATCGCTTTGTGCGCTGGGAGGCGACGCCTACCTGTCTCAGGCGGAGAAGGCCGCGGCATACGCTTACCGGCGCGCCGTGCTTTTTCAGATCGTAAGGGACACCCGCCAAAAGGCGCTGCAGACCGAAGAAGAATGGTTTACCCTTGACTTTGATTCCGAAGAAGAAGTGACGCAGAGTCGGATAGCAGTGGCCCTTGAAACGGCACCCGAAGAAGTGCCCCCGCAGGGGCCGGAGGTAGCACTGGAAGTTACCGCAAGTGGGGAAGTGGCTGTAGAAACAAAAATTACGGGGCCGGACAGTACCGGTGGCCTTGACCGGGCGGCACAGCGTGAGATTGTACTGGAAGCTCCCTCGCGGCGCGTGTTTTTGGTGGGGGCCGACTATTTTGGCAAGGCCGATATGGCACAGGTAACCTTGGACGACTCGGCGCCCGTGGACCGTTTTATACGTCAACAGCCGCGTTTTACGCAGGTCTTCAAGAGGCCCGGAGAAGAAATTGATGTGGAACAACAGGAGCAGTCGCCGGCTCTGGCCGACGACGATTGTGTAACAGAAACCCTGGCACGCATTTATGCACAGCAGGGCTATAACAAGTTAGCCATATCGTGTTACGGAAAACTTATTTTGTTATATCCAAAAAAAAGCAGTTACTTTGCGACCCTTATAGAAGAAATTAAGGAAAAATCAAATTCGTAAACCATATAAAACTATGTATACCGCTATTGCCATCCTTATTGTTATTGCAAGTATTCTATTAACCCTTGTGGTGTTGGTACAAAATTCAAAGGGAGGCGGATTGGCCGCTAATTTTGCCACGGGCAACGCTACCTTTGGGGTGCGCCAGACGGCCGACTTTCTGGAAAAAACCACCTGGACGCTTGCCCTTGTAATCTTGTTTCTCTGCCTGCTGGGAACCACCTTTATTTCCACCGGTCTCAACAAGAAGGCCACAGAGTTGGAACAGCGCATTGAACAAACCCAACAGCCCTCGGGCCTGCCGCAATTTCCCACTGACGGCACAGCCACCGATGCAGCAGGTGCCACCACAGAACCGGTAACCGAAGTCCCTATTGAATAAATCCGGACAGTATGCTATAATACAGTATCCTATACTATTTTGGCGGGCAACAATAATTTGTTGCCCGTTTTTTTGTAATGTCAAAAAAAAGATTAACTTTGACATTGAAAATTAATCATTAACTAATTAAAACATCAAGCATTTATGAAAAAATTATTATCTTTTTTTGCCATCGCCTGTGGCGTAGTGCTGTTTGCTTCTTGTGAAAGCTCGGAAGCGATTACCCGTAATCTGTTGGAACACAGAGGTTACAATTATAATTTGGCATATGCCGCACAATTTGTTGATGAATATTGCCAAGATGTAACGGACACTCTTGTAGGTCTCCATGATGGCGACACTGTCTACACCGGCCGTTTTTTCCGGTTGGAACTTTACACCCCCGGAATCGCCGTGGATACCACAGAATACGGTGACACCGTGTACACCTATCCTGCTGACAAACGTTTTGCCCTCATAGGCATAACCCTTCTTTCCCCGGGATTGGACCGCATTTGTGAAGGGACTTATGAAATTAACGATGGGCTCTTTGTTTCTACCAAAAATGTGTGGCCAATACCTTCGGCAGTTTTCTTCCAAGCGTCTAACGCTATCATTTTTAGAGACACGGTAGGTATGGATTGGGGCCCCTCTACCAAAGTGGCTGATCCGTATATGTTTGAATACACGGCTCCTGTACCAATAGATAGCGGTACTGTAGAAGTAAAAAGAGGTATGATGAATTACGACATTATCATTGACGCCAAAGACTATGATGATAATCCGGTGCATGCACGTTATACAGGCATTGTTCCCAAACGGTCTTTCCTTATTCCTGAATTTTGGTTGCCGTTGTAATTATTACAGCACGCCTTCTCTCCATAAGACCCCGCCGCGGCGGGGTCTTTTTATGCGCGGTGCAAGGGCTAATCCAACTTGAGGACCGCCATAAAGGCGCTCTGCGGCACTTCCACGTTGCCTATCTGACGCATACGACGTTTGCCCTTTTTCTGTTTTTCAAGCAACTTGCGCTTGCGGGTGATATCCCCTCCGTAGCATTTGGCCGTCACGTCCTTGCGTACGGCCTTTACCGTTTCCCGGGCAATAATCTTGGCCCCGATGGCGGCCTGGATGGCAATATCAAATTGTTGGCGGGGAATCAGGTCCTTCAACTTCTCGCACATACGGCGGCCAAAATCGTAGGAGTGGTCGCGGTGAATGAGGGAAGACAAGGCGTCCACCGGCTCGCCGTTGAGCAGAATATCCAGTTTCACCAGATCTGCGGTATCATAGCCGGTAAGGTGATAGTCAAAAGAAGCATAGCCGCGTGAAATACTTTTGAGTTTGTCGTAGAAGTCAAACACAATTTCCGCCAGCGGCATCTTGAAGGTCAGTTCCACCCGGTCCGCCGTAAGGTAATGCTGGTTGGACAGCACCCCGCGCTTGTCCAGGCAAAGTTTCATAATGGGGCCAAAATAGTCCGCCTTGGAAATCACCTGGGCACGGATGTAGGGCTCTTCTATATGGTCAATCAGCGTGGGGGCGGGCAGTCCGGAAGGATTGTGCACGTCCACCACCTCCTGCTGGGTGGTATATACCTTATACGATACGTTGGGCACCGTGGTGATGACGTCCGTGTCAAACTCGCGGAAAAGACGTTCCTGCACTATTTCCATGTGCAACAGGCCCAGAAAGCCACAACGGAAACCAAAGCCCAAGGCCAGGGAAGATTCGGGCTCAAAGGTGAGGGAGGCGTCGTTGAGTTGCAATTTTTCCAAAGCGGCGCGCAAGTCTTCATAGCCGTCCGTGTCTACCGGATACAGCCCGGCAAACACCATAGGCTTTACTTCCTCAAAACCGGCAATGGCTTTGGAGCACGGACGGTCCACCGAGGTGACGGTATCCCCCACTTTCACCTCGGCGGCCGTTTTGATGCCGGAAATGATATAACCCACGTTGCCGGCCTGCAGCTGGTCACGCGGATGCATATCCAGTTTGAGGATGCCGACCTCGTCGGCCAGGTATTCCTTGCCCGTGTTGAAGAACTTAACCTTTTCCCCGCTACGCAATGTGCCGTTGAAAATTTTGAAATACGCAATGATACCGCGGAACGAGTTGAAGACCGAGTCAAACAGCAGGGCCTGCAGCGGGGCGGAAGGGTCTCCCTGCGGTCCCGGCACCCGTTCCACAATGGCGTCCAGTACGGCGGGTACACCTTCTCCGGTACGGGCGCTCACGCAGAGAACGTCCTGCGGGTCACAGCCCAGCAAATCCACCACCTGGTCCCTTACGGTGTCCACCATGGCGGCTTCCATATCTATCTTGTTGAGTACCGGAATGATTTCCAGATTGTGCGCAATGGCCAGGTAAAGATTGGATATGGTCTGCGCCTGCACGCCCTGGGTGGCGTCCACCACCAGCACAGCTCCCTCGCACGAGGCTATGGCGCGGGACACCTCGTAAGAAAAATCCACGTGGCCCGGGGTGTCAATAAGGTTTAACGTATAGGTCTCACCCTTAAAGACATAATCCAATTGGATAGCGTGCGACTTTATAGTGATGCCCTTCTCTTTCTCCAACTCCATATTATCCAGTACCTGAGCTTCCATTTGCCGTTTGTCAACCGTATTTGTCAATTCCAGCAAACGGTCTGCCAGCGTACTTTTCCCGTGATCGATATGGGCAATGATGCAAAAATTTCTAATGTTCTTCATAATCTGCGCAAAGATAATATTTTTATAAAAAGTAGATTTATTTACCTTTGCGTGATATGAATACAACATCTATTAATGTACCGGATTTGGCATCACAAATCAGACGCGATATTATTCGTATGGTAGCCGGGGCCGCAAGCGGCCATCCGGGAGGTTCGCTCAGCAGCACGGACTTTATGTCCGTCCTCTTTGCGGAATTTTTGGAACAATCCCCCAAGACTTGGAATCGCGAAGGCAAGGATCAGGATATGTTTTTTCTTTCCATTGGCCACATTTCCCCGTTGTACTACAGTCTGCTGGCCCGCAACGGGTACTTTCCCGTAGCCGAACTGGCCACATTCCGTCGTCTGGGGAGCCGGCTGCAAGGTCACCCCTGTGTGGAAAGCGGTCTGGCAGGCATTCACGTGGCCAGCGGATCACTGGGCCAGGGCCTTTCCGTTGCTTGCGGAGCCGCCTTGAGCAAACGAATCAATGCAGACCCTCACCACGTATATGCCCTTATGGGGGACGGCGAGAGTGAAGAAGGCCAGATTTGGGAAGCCGCCCTATTTGCCGGCCACCATAAATTGGACCATCTGATTGGAATGACCGACTGGAACCACCAGCAGATTGACGGTCCGGTGGACCAGATTGGCGGCGTTGGCGACCTGCGTGCCAAATGGGAAGCTTTTGGCTGGAGAGTCCTGGAAGCCGACGGCCATAATTACGACGCTATCCGCAATGCCTTCCGCACCGCCCTTATGCCGGACGCAGAAAGCCGTCCCACAATGATTCTGATGCACACCAATATGGGACAGGGCGTGGACTTTATGTGCGGTACCCATAAATGGCACGGCAAAGCGCCCAATGCAGAACAGGTTGAAAAAGCCCTGGTGCAATTGAAAGAGACATTGGGTGATTATTAAACCGCAGGTGGCAGCAATAAAAATTTACAGTTATGAATTTTGAAAATACAGGAAATAAAGATACCCGCAGTGGCTTTGGTGCCGGCTTGTATGAAGCGGGACGCGCCAATTCCAATGTAGTTGCACTGTGCGCAGACTTGATTGGTTCCCTCAAGATGGAGGCCTTTGTGGCCGAGTTCCCCCAGCGTTTTGTCCAGTGCGGCATTGCAGAAAGCAATATGGTGGGCGTAGCCGCCGGTATGGCCGTGGCCGGAAAAATCCCCTTCATAGGTACATTTGCCGAGTTTGCCAGCGGCAGGGTATACGACCAGGTACGCCAGGCCGTCTGCTATTCGCAAACCAATGTTAAGATTGCCGCCTCGCACGCCGGAATCACCCTGGGTGAGGACGGAGCCACCCACCAGACCATGGAAGACATTGCGCTGATGCGCGCCTTGCCGCATATGGTGGTCGTCAACCCGTGCGACTACAACCAGACCCGCCAGGCCACACTGGCTGCCGCCGCCTGGAAAGGCCCCGTATACCTGCGTTTTGGCCGTCCTTCCGTAGCCAACTTCACCCCGGTGGATATGCCCTTTGAAATTGGCAAAGCCTGGATGATGCAGCCCGGAGAAGACATTACCATTCTGGCTACCGGCCATATGGTATGGGAAGCACTGGAAGCCGTAAAGACTTTGGCCGCAGAAGGCGTCAAGGCTGAACTCATCAACATTCACACCATCAAACCTTTGGACGTAAAGGCAGTCCTTGACTCGGCCCTGAAAACGGGTGCCGTGCTGACGGCAGAAGAACACCTGGTCAGCGGCGGTTTGGGCGAACTGGTGGCCGGTGTACTGGCTACCCACTGTCCCACTCCCATGGCCATGGTGGCAATGGAAGACGGTTTTGGTCAAAGTGGAACCCCCAGACAATTGATGGATTTTTATGGATTAAACGCCGCCACAATTGTCACAAAGGCACAAAACTTGTTGCGCAGCAAATAGTTTTGCGCAACCATGAGTGACAGGGAAATTCAGGACATTTGCCGGCAGGGCCGCCTGGACGTGGCTTTTGAAGAAGTCGTGCGCCAGTACCATCAACGGTTGTACTGGCACATCCGCAAAATGGTCTGTAACCACGAGGACGCCAACGATGTGCTGCAAAACACCCTCATCAAGGCGTGGACCGGATTACCCCTGTTCCGTTGGGAAGCCCAACTGTACACCTGGTTGTACCGTATAGCCACCAATGAAGTACTCTCTTTTTTAAAGAAAAACAAAGTCAACACAGAAGATCTGGAAGTATTGTCCTGCTCGGGCGAGGCAACCCTTTTTGACGGGGACCATATCCAGAAGGCCCTGCAGAAAGCCATAGCCTGTCTGCCGGACAAGCAACGGCTTGTTTTCAATATGCGCTATTTTGATGAAATCAAGTACGAAGACATGTCCGAGATTCTGGGCACCTCCGTGGGGGCACTGAAGGCCTCCTACCATCACGCCGCCCAGAAAGTGGAGGCCGCCATGAAAGAAATGTTGCTTTGATTAAACTATTCAACCCGTTATTTATCTAAACACTGAAATGGAGCAAGAAGATAAATTGAAAGAAGATAGCCTTTTAGCAAACCCGCATTTAAAAGAGAATCCTTTTACCGTGCCCGGTGGATATTTTGAAAGCGTGGTGGCACAGTGGACGGTTGCCAAAAAAGCCGGGGAGGTATCCCAAACGCTTCCGGAGGCCAAAAAGACAAACCGTTTATGGACTTTTATCAAACCTTCTCTTTCTCTTGCCGCCGGTTTTGCCCTTTTGTTCGGTCTGGGGTACGGCACCATGAAGCTCACCCGCACACAGCGCCTTACAGAAGAAGATACTCCGGATGAATTCTCCGCATTGTATGAATACGTAAATCGTTCCACCGTACGTGATTTTCTGGAAAATCAACCGGTAGAACCGGATTACGCTTCACTGAGTCTGGATGATATGGTGGAATACCTGAGCTCGCAGGGAGTGGATGTGGAGTCTTTAGTTTTGTCTTCGGTTATGGATTATGAATAACTCTTTGGTTATGAGACGTATATATTTATTAATTACTTGCTGTATAGTTTCTTTGAGCGGTTTGTGGGCCCAGAACCTGCAGGAAAGGCCCCTGGACCCAAAAGCAGGATGGGAGGCCATCAGGGCCCAGAAGGTAGCCTTTATGACCCAGCAAATTGATTTGACCAGTGAAGAAGCGCAAAAATTCTGGCCCGTTTACAACGAGTGGGAAAAACAGTTGGGCTTTGTATCTGCCAAACGTGACCGCTATGAAGGGCAAATGAAAAGAGCCCTTGCCTCTCCCACCCCCAACGTGGCTCCTTATTTAGACTCTTATGTGCAGACTTTCCAAGAAGAACAGAACCTGCGCAACAGTTACCACGCCAAATTCTGCGCCATTCTCTCAAAAGAAAAAGTGGCCAAGCTCTATATGGCGGAAGAACGTTTCCAGAACAAACTGCTTAGGGAGTGGATGGAACAACACATTAATGAAAGGACGGAAAAGGAAAAATCCAGAAAATAATTTAAGCGGGACGGCCTTACGCCCACAGATAAAAGGCGCTGACCAGCGCTGCATATTCCCGTGAAGGGGTTTTTCCGTCTTCCTTGTATAGCGTCAGTTGATCTTCCCTCACCAATCCGGGACTCTTGCCGCACTGCCATAAAACGCGTGCGGCTTTTTTATGCGCCACGGTATACACCTGTGTAAAACGTCGCGTATACAGTCCGTAGCCGGGTGCCCATGGGGCCATACGGGCCGCCGACTCGGCCGGAAGAATCAGTGCCAGTTCCCCGCGCGGGCTCAACAACCTTGCCGCCAGTGAGAGCAATTGTGTATGTGGCAGGCTTTCCTCGGTGCTGTGACGTGCCGTATTGAGGCGTTCTGCCCGGGCATATGCCCTGCCCGCAGAGGGCAGACTGTTTACAAAATACGGAGGATTGGAAACGATAAGGTCATAATGCCCGTCCGGAATCTCCTGGGCAAAAAGGTCAAAAGGGGCGTGGAAAACCCTCAGGCGGTCACTCCATGGGGAGGCGGCCGCATTGGCTTGCGCCTCGGCCGCAGCGGGACCGTCAATTTCTACGGCATCCACTTGCGAGGACGGGTATCGCTGGGCCAACATAAGGGCTATCACCCCGCACCCGGTACCTACGTCCAAAAGAGTCCGGGGTTGTTCCAACGCAGCCCACGCCCCCAGCAGCACCCCGTCTGTATTGACGCGGAGTGCACATTGGGAATGGCTTACCGAAAATTGTTTGAATTTAAACAAACTGTCCATCACACATAGTCAGGTGACGGTCGCCCTGATTGGCTAATGACGGGTCGTGAGTCACTATCACAATGGTCTGGTGGTAAGTGTCCCGCAACTGAAAAAACAACTTGTGCAATTCTTCCTTGTTATGAGAATCCAGATTGCCCGACGGCTCGTCCGCCAGCAGTACCGCAGGGCGGTTAATGAGGGCTCGGGCCACGGCCACGCGCTGCTGCTCGCCTCCGCTCAACTCGGAAGGTTTGTGGTCCATCCGTGCCGCAAGGCCCAGAAAATCCAACAACTCGCAAGCCCGTTCCTTTACTTTATCCGTTGGGTCTTTGGCAATGAATCCCGGAAGGCAGACATTTTCAAGCGCCGTAAATTCAGGTAGCAGGTGATGCGCCTGAAACACAAAGCCGATCTGGCGGTTACGAAATGTATCCAGACGGTCTTTGCTCAGTTCAAAGATGGGTACCCCCTGGATGAGTACCTGCCCGCCGGTGGGTGTGTCCAGACTGCCCAGGATTTGCAGAAAAGTGGTTTTTCCGGCGCCGCTGGCCCCGGTAATACAAACCACTTCGGCAGCCGAAGCGTGAAAGGAGATGCCTTTCAACACTTGCAGGCTGCCGAACGATTTGGTAATATTAAGTGCTTCTATCACTCGTCTTTGTCTTCTTCTTCGTAGGCCTTCAAGAGCTTGTCCTGAACGTCTGCGGGTACAGGTGCGTATTCCAGGAATTCCATAGTGAAACTGGCGCGGCCCGAAGTCAGAGAACTCAGTGTGGTGGAGTATTTGTTCAATTCTGCCAAAGGTACGCGGGCTTTAAGCACCTGGAAACCTTTTTCACTGCCCATACCTTCAATGACGGCACGACGGTTCTGCAGGTCACTGGTCACATCACCCATACAGTCGGACGGTACCATAACTTCTACCATATAGATAGGTTCCAGAATCTTGGGGCCGGCTTTCTTGAACGCTTCTTTAAAGGCGTTGCGTCCGGCAAGGATAAAGGCAATTTCCTTGGAATCTACAGGGTGCATCTTGCCGTCGTATACATAAACCTTGATGTCGCGGGCATACGAACCGGTAAGAGGGCCTTCTTCCATACGACCCAGAATCCCCTTGAGGATGGCGGGCATAAAGCTGGCGTCAATGGCACCGCCCACGATACAGTTGTAGTAAACCAGTTTACCGCCCCAGGGCATGGTTTGTTCATCTTTACCCTTGATGGTCAGTACCAGGTCTTTGCCGTCCACTTTAAAGCGGTTGTTTTCCGGAGCGCCTTCAATGTAGGGTTCAATGAGCAAATGTACTTCCCCAAACTGGCCGGCTCCACCGGATTGTTTTTTGTGACGGTAGTTGGCGGCTGCCACTTTGGTAATGGTTTCACGGTAGGGAATCTTGGGATTGAGCAGGTCCACTTCAATTTTGTGGACATTGTTCAATTGCCATTTCAAAATATTGATATGATGTTCTCCCTGGCCGCTGAGGATGATCTGTTTCAGTTCTTTGGAATATTCCACCACGTAGGTGGGGTCTTCCGCCGCGGCGCGGTTGAGCACTTCACCCAACTTTTCATCATCCTTTTCTGATTTGGCTTTGATAGCGGTGCGGAACTTGGATTGGGGGAACTGAATGGGTTCAAACTGCCATTCTTTGCCGGCTCCGTTTAAAGTGACGTTCACTTTGGCGGATTTCAGTTTCACTACGCATCCCATATCACCGGCCACGAGTTCGGACACTTTTTCACGTTTTTTGCCCGCACAGGCGTACAAGGCGGTCAAACGTTCCTTGGTGCCGTTTTCTGCGTTGACCAGGTCAATACCTTCCGTAATCTTGCCGGACATGACACGGAAATAGGCAATGTCGCCCAAGTGTTGTTCCAAAGCGGTGCGGTAAATATAGATGGACGGGGCACCGGCCGCGTTGCAGGGGACTTCTTCTCCTTCAATGGTTTTGCTTACCACGTGTCCGGGATCCGGAACAATATCGGTTATAAATTCCATCAGGCGCTTCACACCCATATCCTTTTTCCCGGAAACTACAAACAACGGCATGATTTCACCTTTCTTAAAGCCGATGTTGAGGCCCTTGATGATTTCTTCCGTGGTCAATTCTCCCTTGTCAAAGAAAATTTCCATAAGGGCTTCTTCCGCCTCGGCGGCACGTTCTGCCAGCGCGGCGTGAACTTCTTCCGCCTTGTCGGCATATTCTGCGGGAATCTCCAGTTCTTCGCGGGTGCCGTTTTCATCTTTGAAACGGTACATCTTCATGGTGAGCACGTCAATAATGGCGTTGAAGTCAGGCCCTACCGTGGCGGGAAATTGTATCTGGCAGATTTTGTTGCCAAAACATTCGTGTACAGAATCTAATGTAGCATCCCAGTTGGCTTTTTCGTGGTCCACCTGGTTTACGGCCAGAATAAGGGGCTTTTGATGCTGCTCTGCGTAACGGGCAAAAATTTCCGTGCCCACTTCCACGCCCTGTTGTGCGTTGATAAGCATCACACCGGCATCGGCCACTCTAAATGCAGAAATAAGACCACCAATGAAATCGTCTGAACCCGGAGTATCAATGAAATTGAGCTTGTAATCCATGAACTCTGTATAAAACAGGGTAGGATAAATGGAACGTTGATACATTTGTTCAATGTCCGTATTGTCACATACGGTGTTTTTGGCTTCCACGGTTCCACGGCGGTCAATCACTTTGCCTTCCATCATCATGGCTTCGGCCAAAGTGGTTTTTCCCGATTTGGTATTCCCCATCAGAACCACGTTGCGAATTTGTTCGGTAGAGTAAGTTTTCATTATAAATTAAGAGATAAATTTTTGGATTTGTTGCATTTATAAGCGGACAAAGGTAATAAAAAAAAGAAACACTACATTTGCATTCGACAATTTCTAATTTATGTCTTGCACACACTCCCGGTTAGCCCCTTTTTTGGTGGCGGGACGTGCCGAGGCCGGCTGCGACGAGGCGGGTCGGGGCTGCCTGGCCGGCGACGTGTTTGCGGCCGCCGTCATTCTTCCGCCCGATTTTTACCATCCCCTGCTCAACGACTCCAAGCAAATGACCGCCCTGCAACGCGCGGAGGTCCGGCCGCTCATTGAGGCACAGGCGGTGGCTTGGGCGGTGGGAAGGGCCTCGGCCGGGGAAATTGACCGGTTGAATATTCTGCGGGCCTCCATCACCGCCATGCACCGCGCATTGGCTCAGTTGTCCGCGGTGCCCGACTTTATTCTGGTGGACGGAAACCGGTTTTATCCGTATCCGGCAGTGGGCAAGCCTATTGCGCATCAATGCTTTGTGAAGGGCGACGGACGGTTTGCGGCCATTGCGGCCGCCTCGGTACTGGCCAAGACGCACCGCGATGCCTATATGGAGGCTATTGACAAAGAGTATCCGCAATACGGGTGGGCGGGTAACAAGGGATATCCCACCACGGCGCACCGGGAGGCGGTGCGGGAATATGGGCTTTCTCCCTACCACCGGCGGAGTTTTCATATTCAGGAAGCGGCTTCGCTGTTTTAGCTGCTAAAGAAAATTCCCTATCTTTGTAAGATATATATATACAGAAAATAACCATAATTAACACAATTATCTGAAATGAAGAAAATAAGTCTCTTTCTGTGCGGCTTGCTGCTGTGCACGGGATTTGCTTCCGCAGACGAGGGTATGTGGCTGCTGCCGCTGCTCAACCAGCTGAATGCAAAAGGTTTGAAACAGGCCGGTCTTAAACTGAGTCCGGAAGATATTTACAGTATCAACCATTCCAGCATCAAAGACGCGGTCGTCATATTTGGCGGCGGTTGCACCGGAGAGGTCGTCTCTAAAGACGGCTTGCTGCTTACCAACCATCATTGCGGTTACAGCAGCATCCAGGCCCTCAGCTCCGTGGAGCACAACTACCTTAAAGACGGCTACTGGGCCAAGAGCAAGGCGGAAGAACTGCCCGCCCCCGGCCTGTCCGTATACTTTCTGGAACAAATGCAAGATGTGACCAAAGAAATGGCCCAAGTGCTGGACACCTGCACCACCGAAGAGAGCCGCGTGGCTATGGAAGATGAAATGTCACGCAAGCTGGCCCAACAGGCAGACAAAGCTTTCCCAAAATGCGAGAGTGAAGTATATTCCATGTACGGCGGCAACACCTTCTACCTGGTAAGCTACAAGATTTACAACGACGTCCGCTTTGTAGGCGCTCCCCCGTCCTCCATCGGAAAATTCGGGGCGGACACCGACAACTGGATGTGGCCCCGCCATACCTGCGACTTTTCTATGTTCCGTATTTACGCCGGAGCGGACAACGAACCGGCTCCCTACTCGCCCGAAAACAAACCCCTGCAACCCAAATACTCCCTGCCGGTAAGCCTTAAGGGCGTCGCTCAGGGAGACTTTGTGATGACCTTGGGATACCCCGGAAGCACCCAGCGTTTCATGACTTCTCTGGAAGTGGAAAAACAGGCCAAACTGACCAACGACATTGGCGTGGAAGTACGCACCGTACGCCAGGACATCATGCTGGAAGACATGCTGGCGGACCCCAAGGTACAGCTGCAATACGCCAATAAATATTCCAGCAGCTCAAACGCCTGGAAAAAGTGGATGGGTATGAACGAGACCTTTACCAAACTGAACGTGCCACAACGCCGTGCCCAAGAAGAAGCCGACTTTACCAAATGTGTCAACGCCAACAAAAAACGGCAGGAAAAATACGGCACCGCCCTGCAGGACATCAACGAATCCATAAAGGGACAATGGGACGCCACCTATGTACAGCGCTACCTGTCCGAGTCACTGCGCAACATAGAAGTGACCAACTTTGCCACCCGCATAGCCCTGTCGGTAGGACGTGACGGAAAAGAACCCACGGCCGAGGCTCTGAGAAGCGCTGCCACGTCGTTCTTTGACGACTACAACCGCCCCACGGACATCAAGGTGGCCAAGGCCATGATCAAACTATTTGCCCAACGCGTGGACAAGGCCGAATACCCCGACTTCTACCGTACCATTGAAGAAAACTTTGGCGGCAACGTGGATGCCTACGTAGATGACCTGTTTGCCAATACTGCATTTTCCGACCCGGCCAAAGTGGAAGCCTATATTGCCCGTGTAACGGCTCCGGGAGCTGACCGTGACGCCATCCGCAAACAGATTGTGGCGGAAGACCCCGCCGTGAAACTGGCCAACGCAGTCAACGCCAAAATGCAGGAATGCCAGAAAAAAATCACTCCTTACGCCCTGCAGTATGAACGCGGGCATCGCAACTTCATTGGCGGTATGATGGAAATGCGCAAGGGAGAAGCCATGTACCCCGACGCCAATTTCTCCATGCGCCTTACCTACGGCAACGTGCTTACCTACAGCCCCAAAGACGCTGTGGTATATGACTATTACACCACCTTGACCGGAGTGATGGAAAAAGAAGATCCCGACAACTGGGAATTTGTGGTTCCTGAAAAACTGAAAGACCTGTACAAAGCCAAGGACTACGGACAATACGCCGCGCCGGGCAAAGAAGTGGTTACCGGTTTTATTGCCAATACCGACATTACGGGCGGCAACTCGGGATCTCCGGTGCTCAACGCCTATGGCGAACTGATTGGCCTGGCTTTTGACGGCAACTGGGAATCCATGAGCGGCGACGTTATTTTTGAACCCGACCTGCAACGCTGCATTGCCGTGGACATTCGCTACGTACTGTTTATCATTGATAAATACGGAGATGCCTCTTATCTGTTGAAAGAAATGGATATCCGTAAATAATTTAATATGGAAAAAATCAATTATGCGGCTATGAAGCCGGCCCAGCCCGCCCCACAACACTCGTTACCGACCCTGGACAACGAGGGACTGGGCAAAGTAAAACACATTGTAGCCATTGCCAGCGGCAAAGGCGGTGTGGGGAAATCCACGGTTGCGGTCAACCTGGCCGTTGCCCTGGCACTGGAAGGATTTAAAGTGGGTCTGGCCGATGCCGACATCTACGGTCCCTCGGTACCCACCCTTACCGGAACAGAAGGCGAACAACCGGAAGTGGAAGTGGTGGATGCCAACAAGCAGGTATTTGTTCCTCTGGAAAAATACGGGGTAAAATGGATGTCCATCGGCTATTTTGCCACAAGAGAACAAGCCCTTATCTGGCGCGGGCCCATGGCCAGCAACGCCCTCAAACAACTGATTCTGCAAGTGAATTGGGGAGAACTGGACTTCCTGCTGATAGACCTCCCCCCCGGAACGGGAGACATTCACATAAGCCTTATGCACGACATTCCACTCAGTGGCGGCATTGTAGTGACCACCCCGCAACAGGTGGCTGTGGCCGATGTGGAAAAATGCTTGAATATGTTCTTGCACAAAGATATCCACAAGCGAATCTACGGACTGGTGGAAAATATGGCCTGGTTTACCCCGGAAGAACTGCCCGACCATAAATACTATATTTTTGGCAAGGGCGGTTGCGACGCATTAGCCCAAAAATACCACCTGCCCATACTGGCACAAATACCTCTGGTGCAGGGAATCTGTGAACGAAGCGACAGTGGTATCCCCGTAGCCAATGAAGAACATCCGGCAGGACAGGCCTTCCGTAAATTAGCCAGAGAACTGGCCGAGTTGACTGCATAAAGACTACAACAAAAGAACGTACAAAAGCAACTAATTGCTGCTTTTGTACGTCTTTGTTCCAATTTGACAATAACATTAAACTATGAAACGTTTTTTAAGAAACAGCCCGGCGGCTTGTGTCCTGCTTATGATGTGGCTCACCACCGCCGTAAGTTGTAAAGAGGATGTTCCCTATATGACGGCGACTCCCTCCTCCGTTGCCTTTTCACAAGGAGGCGGCACCCAGAGTATCAGTTTGTCTACCAACAGTATGTCATGGCAGGCGTCGATATCGGGTACCGGCTTCAGCGTGAGTCCCGCTTCCGGGGCCGGAAACGCAACCCTCACCCTGACCGCCAAACCCTCCACGTCCACCAATGACGTGACCGGCACCCTGACCCTTTCCAGCGGTACGCTCAAGGCCACCGTCACGTTGACACAAAGTGCCAAAAACACCTTGATAGCCAACGGGGAAACCATCATTGGCGCGGAAGGAGGTGCCTACACGGTCAACTTGAAATACAACACCGACTATAACGTAGAAGTGGACGACGACGCCACCAGCTGGATTCAGTACAACGGCACAAAGGCTATGTCTGAGGCCAAATTGTCTTTTACCGTGGCCGCCAATACGGGTGCGGAACGTACCGGAAGCATTTCCATAAAGGATAAAGCCGGTGTGGCCGCTCCAGCCGTGGTAACCCTTACCCAGAAAGAACCGGCCCTGCGTACTGCGCTTATGGCGCTGTACAACGCCATGGATGGCAATAACTGGGACAAGACCAAGAGTGCCGGTTGGGCCTCTGACAAGGCAGTTGGCCAATGGGCCGGCGTAACCCTTACCGATGCCGGAAAAGTGGCGGCCCTTAACCTCAACGGCTTTGGGTTGAAAGGCACACTGCCGGAAAGTCTGGCCACGTTTACCGACCTGACGGTACTGGACCTGAGTGCCAACCCCGACCTGAGCGGCAACTTGCCCGCCTCGTGGGCTGCCCTTACTTCTCTGACCGACCTGCGGTTGAGTCAGACCCATCTCAAAGGCACACTGCCGGCCCAATGGGCCGCGTTGACCGCCCTTACCGGGGTTGAAATAGCCGGTACCTCAATGGAAGGTCCGATCGACGGAGAAATCCTGAGTGCCTGGACGGCTCTGCAGACGCTCAATTTGTCTGACAACCCGTTCCTGACCGGTACCCTGCCTGCAGAAATAGGTACCCTGCCCTCGTTGACACAGGTATGGCTGTACGGAAACAACTTTACCGGAAGCATCCCCTCCGAATGGAGCCATCTGCCCGAAGGTTGCACCGACCTGCAGGTATACGGCAACCAGCTTACCGAACCGGTACCTTTGTCCATACAGGGACACACCAACTGGGTCAACGGCAAATGGGACGCCTACAAAAATGATAGTACCCACTACCTGCGTACCCAGCAGAACAGTGTGTTCCTTGAATTGGAAAAAGTACCCGACGCCCAACGCGATGTGTTGATGGAAATTTACAACGCGCTGGACGGCAAAAACTGGGTGGCCTCCAAGAAGAATAACTGGAATACCGACAATGACATAGCCACCTGGGGCGGTGTCACTATGGCCAACGAGGCCATTGTGGGGTTAAACCTCAACGGATTTGGGTTAAAGGGGCAGATTCCGGATGCCTTGGCCAAACTGACTTCTCTGACCGGATTAGACCTGAGTAACAATGCCAACCTGACCGGAGTGCTTCCGGCCTCTATGAAAGACCTTGCGCTTCTGCGTGAGGTGGCCGCACACCACACCGGGATGGAAACGCCGCTCACACAAGAAGTCATCTTGAGTTGGAAACACCTGTCTTCTTTAGTACTGAGTGACAACGCCAAGTATACCGGAACCCTGCCCTTATGGTTGGGCAATCTGACCACGGACCAGAGTACTCTGATGATTGACCTGCACAACAACAACTTTACCGGCAGTGTGCCCGCAGAATGGGCCTCGCTGCCCGCCGCCTGCACCCAACTGCTCCTTTACGGGAACAAACTGACCGGAGTGGTTCCAAAGGCCATCCTGAGCCACGTCAACTGGACGGAAGACAAATGGGACCGTATCATTACGGGCACCACTCACGGCATCCGCAGCCAGCAAAACGGGGTCTACCTGGACCTGGAAGCCACGTTGCCGCAAGTCAGTGCGGTCACCGTATCCGATGTAAGCTACAATAAATATACACTGACCGCTTCTGTGATTGCAGACGGCGGTGGCAACGTGACGGCCCGCGGTTTTGTGGTGAACGGTAAATCGCGCAAAGTGGGCAGCGGCACGGGAAGTTTCACCTACATCTACAATTCGCAGACCCCCAACACTTCCTACACCGTACAGGCTTATGCCACCAACTCGGCCGGGACCGTCTACTCTCCGGAGGTGGTGTTGACCACCCTGCCCTACAGTGTGTTGACGGTTGCCCTGGCAGATACTACGGGCGAGACGTTGCGCCGCGTGGAAGTGACGCTCAGCCGGATAGGTGATGTCCAGGCCGGGGCATCCACCGCCTCCGCCACTGCTACCCGTAAGCAAGCCGTCCGCCGGCAGAACACCCTCTCTTACGAAGGTACTTCAGAGCAGGTACTGCGCCAGGCCGCGGAAGAATTGTTGCGCCGCGTACAGCCCTACATAGGGGAGATCCGGCGCAATGCCTCACTGATTGGACGAAGGACGTCTGCCCCGCGTAATTACGTGATGGCCGCTGCCTCCGCCTCGGAACCGGATTATACGGTGTATACGGACAGCGATGGGCGATTTACCATTGACGGTATCCTGCCGGGCACGTATTCCATGCGGGTAGCCGTGGATGGCCATTATCCGTTCTACAAACACATCAATGTGGAGGAAGGTACCCACGAAATAGCCGTCAATGACGTGCCCATCAAAGACTACAATATGAATTTTGTGGCCTTGTACCGGCCCAATACGGCCACTCGGGTCTTTGTGTCTCCGGTAGCCAATGACAATGTCATTGCCCTGGTGAACTTTGACCCCTCGGTCATGGGGCTGTCCGGCGATACCAAACTGCGCCAACTGGTGGTTTACCGTGCCGACACTTCTTCCTGCATGGCCATTGTGGCCAACTCGCTCCAAGAACTGCAGGATACCTATGAAGTGATGCAATCCCTGTTTGACAGTGAAGGCCAGATTGACGTGAACGGAGCCGGAAGCGAGGTACTTATCAGTGTGCTCAAAACGCACGCGCAACGCATAGTCACCATTTCCGGTCTGCCGGCACAAACCAGTGTGATCAATCACGCCACATCCAATATGAAGTCCATGATGTTTGCCCAGATGGACGCCTCAACCCGCTCCACCCTGGCTATGCTGGGTATTACCGAAGACGCCACCATTACCATCCCTGCGGGGTCGGGCTTTGTGGTTAATATGATTATGTCGCAGAAAGGTACCCAAGGCACGCTGATGACAGACGGTCAGGGACCGGCCCAGACGGGTGGAAATACCTTGGTAATGGGTTCCAACAAAGATGTGACCTCGCTCAGTGACGTGGGGTATCAGGGTAACTGGCACATTGGAATTGGCGTCAGATAAGACTGTCCACCAGCACTACCGCTATCCCTATTGGAGCCACGTAGCGCAGTAAAAAGTAGAAAGCCTTGAAGGTGGTTCCTTTGAGGCTTTTTTCGTTGGTATACTCGGCATAGACGTCGCTCTTTTTCATGTACCAGCCTACAAAAAGCACTACCAGCAGACCGCCCACGGGCAACAGAATATTGGCCGAGAGAAAGTCAAAGCAATCAAAAATGGTCTTGCCGGCTATGCGTACGTTATTGAGCACACCCTGTGAGAGGGAACTCAGGCAGGCAAACACGGCCACTACGGCGCTTACCAGACCCACCGACAACTTGCGGGACATCCGTGTGCTTTCCGTAAGGTAGGCCACAATGACTTCCATAATGGAAATAACCGAGGTAATGGCGGCCAGAAACACCATAACGAAGAACAGAATGGCAAAGACATTGCCCATGGGTATCTGGGCAAAAATCTTGGGTAGCATAATAAAGAGAAGCCCGGGGCCCTGCGCGGGGGACATCCCAAAGGCAAAGACGGCCGGCATGATGGCAAAACCGGCCAGCAGGGCAAACAGCGTATCTGACATGGCCGTGATAAACGACAATTTGGACAACTTCTCCTTTGCCGGAATATACGACCCGTAGGTAATCATACAACCCATTCCCAGACTGAGCGAGAAAAACGCCTGTCCCAGCGCGGCCAGAAAGGCCTCACGGGTCAGTTTGGAAAAATCCGGTTTTAATAAGAAGGAAATGCCCTCGCCGGCTCCGGAAAGGGTCACTGACCGTATGGCTAATATAATGACCATCAGAAATAAAAAGGGCATCATCACCTTGGAGTATTTCTCAATGCCGTCCTTAATGCCCACCATTACAATAAGGGCCGAGAGCAACACAAACACAAAGGTCCAAATGATGGGACGGAAAGGTGCGGTAACCAGCGTAGTGAATTCCGAGTCCATGGAAGCCAGGTCACTGCGCGTCCCCACGTTCACTATGGCCCGCCCCAGGTAATCCAGTGTCCAGCCGCCCACCACCGTATAGAAAGCCAGAATGCAGAACGCCCCCAGTACGCTGATGATGCCGATGACGCCCCACGGCGTGCGCGGGGCCAGAATGCGGAACGACTCCATCACATTGGTTTTGGTACGGCGTCCTATCACAAACTCGGCAATCATTACGGGAAGGCACAGAAATACCACAAAGCCCAGATAGATCAAAATAAAGGCGGCACCGCCGTGGGAACCTACCAGATAAGGAAAACGCCACAAATTACCCAAGCCTACGGCAGAACCCACCGTAGCTACAATCACACCGAACATACCGGTAAAACTGTCTCTTGCCATACGGAATTTACTTACGAATATACTCTACAAATGAAAAAGGATAAGGAAAAGCGCCTCCGCAAGGGAAGTCCTCGCGGGATACTTCGCGCCATACGTTCAGGTCAATTTCCGGAAAAAAGACATCGGCGCCCCCTTCCGGAAGAGGAGCGTCTATATGGGTGATATACAACTTGTCCGCAATGGGTACGGTTTGCGCATATACCATGGCCCCACCTATAATGAAAGCTTCCGTACCGGGTTCAATTTCCGCAAGCACCTTGTCCAGCGGATTGGTATCGGGATAGAGCACAATGTTGTGGCGGCCGGGAAGCGGCTTGCTGCCCAACGACTCAAAGGTGCGGCTGCCCATAATAACCGTATGCCCGGTGGTGATTTTTTTGAAATGTTGCAGGTCTTCCCTGATATGCCATAACAGGTCGTTACGGGCACCCAGTGCATTGCCGGGACCCACCGCGGCAATTACAGAAAGGGTATACGCTCTTGATCCGTGCATTGAACAGACTTTAATTTAATAATTTATACCGCTACGGGCGCTTTTATTCCGGGATAAGGGTCATAGCCTTCCAGGGTAAAGTCTTCGTAATGGAAGTCAAAGATACTTTTTATTTGTGGATTCAGGTGCATCCGGGGCAGCGGACGTGGCGTGCGCGACAACTGCAGTTTGACCTGCTCCAGGTGATTGTGGTAGATGTGCACGTCTCCAAAAGTATGGACAAAGTCTCCGGGCCTGTAACCGCATACCTGAGCTACCATCAGGGTCAACAACGCATACGAGGCAATATTAAAGGGAACACCCAGAAAAACGTCCGCACTGCGCTGGTACAACTGGCACGACAGGCGGTCGCCGGCCACGTAAAATTGAAACAGGGCGTGGCAGGGGGGCAAAGCCATTTTTTCTATTTCCCCCACGTTCCAGGCACAGATGATATGCCGGCGGCTGTCGGGATTGTTTTTAAGGCCTTCTATCAGCAGACGCAATTGGTCTATGGTTTTTCCGTCCGGAGCACCCCAGCTGCGCCATTGCTTGCCGTATACCGGCCCCAGGTTCCCGTGCGGGTCGGCCCACTCGTCCCAGATGGATACACCGTGGTCGTGCAGATAACGGATGTTGGTGTCACCCTGAATAAACCACAGTAATTCATATATAATGGACTTTAGGTGCACTTTTTTGGTGGTCAACAGGGGAAAGCCCTCGTCAAGCGGACAGCGCAGCTGGTAACCGAACACACTGCGCGTTCCGGTACCGGTACGGTCCTGTTTGTCTATGCCGTGGTCAAGAATGTATTGGAGTAAATTCAAATAGTTCTGCATACATACAAAGATAGAATATTTATCTTTGTGCGATTTAAGAAAAACAACCATCTCTATTATATGTACAGAACTCACACTTGCGGAGAATTGAACAGCTCCCATATTGGACAGCATGTTACGTTGGCCGGCTGGGTACAGCGCGTGCGCAAATTAGGCGGCATGACCTTCATTGATTTGAGGGACCGCTATGGAATCACCCAATTGACTGTAAACAGCACCGCGGCAGAGGCCATACGCGCCACGGCAGAGAGTCTGGGCCGGGAGTATGTGGTGCAAGTGCAGGGAGATGTCGTGGAACGGGCCAGTAAAAACGCCAAAATGGCTACCGGAGACATTGAAATTGCCGTCACCACGTTGACCGTGCTGAACGCTTCACTTACCCCTCCTTTTACCATTGAAGAAGAATCGGACGGGGGAGAAGAACTCCGCGCCAAATACCGTTACCTTGACCTGCGGCGTCCCCCGTTGAAACGGGCCTTGACGCTACGTCACCGGATGGGACAGGAAATCCGCAAATATTTAAGTGATTGCGGTTTCCTTGAAATTGAAACCCCGTTCCTCATCAAATCCACCCCGGAAGGCGCCCGTGATTTTGTGGTTCCCTCACGTATGAATCAGGGACAGTTTTACGCCCTACCCCAAAGTCCCCAGCAACTCAAGCAATTACTTATGGTGGCCGGCTATGACCGCTACTTCCAGATTGTACGTTGTTTCAGGGATGAAGACCTGCGTGCGGACCGCCAGCCCGAATTCACCCAGATAGACTGTGAAATGTCTTTCATAGAACGGGAAGACATCCTGCAGCAATTTGAAGGGCTCATCAAACACGTGTTCAAGACCGTTCTTGACAAAACCTTTGACGCCCCCTTCCCCAGAATGCCCTACAGCCGGGCCATGAGTCAATACGGCAGCGACAAACCGGACATCCGTTTTGATATGTGTCTGCACGACCTTACCGCCGTAACACGTCACCGCGACTTTTCCGTCTTCAACAACGCCCCGTACGTTGGCGCCATCTGTGTAAAGGGATGCGCCTTGTACACCCGCAAACAGCTGGACGAGTTGACCGAGTGGGTTAAGCGGCCGCAAGTGGGAGCCAAGGGCCTGGTATATATGCGTTGCACCGCGGGAGCCGACGGCACCCCGGAACTCAAATCCTCCGTTGATAAATTTTACACCCCGGAAGATTTGGCCGTATGGGCCAAAGAAACCGGTGCGCAGGAAGGGGACCTGGTATTGATTCTGTGCGGACCGGAAGAAAAAACACAAACGGCCCTGGGCACGTTGCGCATTGAGATGGGCAACCGTTTGGGTCTGCGTCCCAAAGACGTATTTGCCCCGCTCTGGGTCATAGATTTTCCGCTGCTTGAATGGGATGACGAAACCAACCGTTTCTATGCCAAGCACCATCCCTTTACCGCCCCCAAGCCCGAACAGATGGATCTGTTCTACTCCAACAAGAAGGAAGACCTGGAACAGGTAAACGCCAATGCCTACGACTTTGTGCTCAACGGCACGGAAGTGGGAGGCGGGTCCTTGCGTATCCACGACTCGGCCATTCAGGAACGGATGTTTGAGGTGCTGGGCATGACCAAGGAAGAAGCCAATTACAAATTCTCTTTCATGATCAATGCCTTCCGCTACGGGGCTCCTCCTCACGGAGGCATTGCCTTTGGCTTTGACCGCTGGTGTTCCCTGTTTGGCGGAAGCGAAAGCATCCGCGACTATATTGCCTTCCCCAAGAACAATTCCGGAAGAGATATGATGCTGGATGCTCCGTCTGATATTGACGCCATACAGAAAAAAGAGCTGGGACTCAAATAACACCCGGTAAAGCCCGTCACAGAGTGGAAGTACACGCAAAAAAGGCCCTGGGCCAGCATTTTCTCAAAGATACGGACATAGCACGCCGCATTGTGGACAGCCTTTCGGTAATGCAGATGGAACCGGACGGACAGAAGGTTCCGGTACTGGAAGTGGGACCGGGCACCGGAGTGCTGACGCAGTTTCTTTGGGACCATCCCAACGTGGATTATTATGCCGTGGAACTTGACCGGGAATCCGTCAGGTACCTGCACAAACACTATCCCCTGCTGGGCACCAGACTGATAGAAAACGACTTTCTGCAGATGAACCTGCGTAAGAAGGAAGAGCCGTTTTGCCTGATTGGCAATTTTCCCTACAACATTTCTTCTCAAATTTTTTTCAAGGTTATTGAGAACAAGGACCTTGTTCCGGAAGTAGTGGGAATGGTTCAAAAAGAGGTGGCCCAACGGCTGTGCGCCCCTCCGGGGTCAAAAACATACGGTATTCTGAGTGTGTTGCTGCAAGCCTGGTACCATATGGAATATCTGTTTACAGTACCTCCCTCTGCCTTTTTACCGCCTCCCAAAGTGCAGTCCGGTGTCATTAGGCTCACACGAAACACGCGCACCCGGCTGGATTGTCCGGAAGATTTGTTTGTAAAAGTGGTAAAGACCACCTTCAACCAGCGACGCAAAACCATCCGTAACAGTCTTAAACCGTTGCTGGACGGCAAAACCGTACCGGATTACGTAATTCTGGATTTGCGTCCCGAACAACTGGACGTGGAAGAGTTCGTAGAACTGACTCAGGAAGTGGCCAAAGTATTGGGCTGATCCCCGGTCCTGCCTAATGCTGGTTGATGGCTTCCACCGGATTCATCCGAGCCGCCTGCATGGCCGGAATAAAGCCGGCAACCAAACCTACCGCTCCTGAAATCAGCACTCCGCGCATAATGTTTCTGAAAGACAGCGTCAGTACAAAGTCATAATTATGCGAGATAAATGTGGTCCCTCCCCAGACTATGAGTATGCCTATAATACCTCCCATAATGGCAAGCAATGCCGACTCAAAGAGGAATTGGGTGAGTACAAAGAAACTCTTGGCCCCCATTGCCTTTTCTATACCAATGATGTGAGTCCGCTCCTTGACGGACACAAACATGATGTTGGCCACCCCAAAGGCGCCAATCAATATGGAAAAACCGCCTATGACCCATCCGGCCACGGAAATAACACCAAACAGCTGTCCCAGGGCATCGTCCAGGAACGACAGGGTATTGAGGGCAAAATTATCTTTCTGTACCGGTTTCAGGCGACGGGCATTGCGCAGGCACGTACGCAACTCGCCCATGAATTCCTCCTGGTCGGCCGAGGGGTCCTTGTGCACCACCACGGTGGGCGATTGCCCGCGCAGGTCAATCATATTGCGTATAAAGGGCAACGGAATCAACACGGCCTGGTCAAAGGATGAGGGGTCAAACAGCGAGGAGCCCTTTTTCTTGGTGACGCCAATCACCCGTACCGTAAAACCGCCGATTTTTATATTGCGATTCACGGGGTCCTGCCCTGCCGGAAAAAGTTCTTCCGCCACCGAATTCCCGATGATGGCCACCGGAGTACTGGCGGCAGATTCGGCCATGGTGAAGTAGCGGCCGTTGTCTATTTCAAAATAAGCCACCTGGTTCCAGTAATAGGTGATGCCCTCCACCATGACGTTTTTTACCACGTTGCGGCCGTTGGCCACGTGGGCGGTGGTACTGGCGGCCAGTGCCACACGGTCGGCCAGGGTGCAATTTTCCTGCAGGTACAAGAATTCCTCATACGTATTGTTGGGACGCTGCCGGTATTCCCACCATTTGATGGCACCGCCCTCCTCGGCCGCGTCAGACCAGGACATTTTGTCTATGTAGACCACATCGGTGCCCAGAGAGGCCACCAGACCGCGCACGTTGGTTTCCAGCCCTTCTATGGCGGTGAATACGGCCACAATGGAGAAAATTCCAATGGTAACGCCCAACAGGGACAGAAAAGCCCTGAATTTATCCCCTTTCACCGACTCGTAAGCAAAAGAGAAACTTTCTCCAACCAGTTTGAAGAATATCTGTATGTTTTTAGCTGCTTTATTCATCCTTTCCAGCCTATTTTACGTTTTAGCTCACGGAGGGCATCAAACGCCTCCAAAGGAGTAAGTTTATTAATATCAATGGTTTCTATATCCATGCGGAGCGACTGCAGCAACGGGTCTTCCAAAAAGAAAGACAGTTGCCGGGGATTCTGGGCCGAGGGGGGTACCTCTTTTTCCGCTTCCAGACGTTTGAGCACATCTTGTGCCGTTGTGAGCACGCGCCGGGGCATGCCGGCCATGGCGGCCACGTGGATGCCAAAACTGTGAGCCACTCCGCCGGGAACCATTTTGCGCAGGAAGAGGACTTTCTGGTCGCTTTCCTTGACGGCTATGTGGAAGTTCTTTACGCGCGGGTAGTCGTCACACATCCGGTTGAGCTCGTGGTAGTGGGTGGCAAACAGGGTCTTGGCGCGGGCCCCTTCTTTCTGATGCAGGTATTCCACTATGGCCCAGGCAATGGATATACCGTCGTAGGTGCTGGTACCTCGGCCAATCTCGTCAAACAACACCAGAGAATTGTCGGTGACATTGTTGAGGATGGCGGCACTTTCCAGCATTTCCACCATAAAGGTGGACTCACCGCGGGCAATGTTGTCGCTGGCCCCCACGCGGGTGAACAATTTGTCCACAAGGCTTATTTGCGCCGCTTCTGCGGGCACAAAACTTCCCATCTGGGCCAACAGTACTATAAGACCCGTTTGGCGTAATAAAGCCGATTTCCCGGCCATATTGGGGCCGGTGAGAATGATGATCTGCTGGTCATACGGATCCAACCGGACATTGTTGGGAATGTACTTTTCTCCGGGCGGCATAAGGGTCTCCAATACGGGATGGCGCCCTTTAGTGATTTGAATGCAACCGTCTTCTGTAATGTTTGGACAGCAGTAATTGTTTGCAGCCGCCAGGGTGGCCAGGGCGCACAGACAGTCTATACGAGCCACAACGGCCGCGTTCTGCTGGATGGTTCTTATATGTTGCTGCACCAGGGCCACCAGGGCGGCAAACGCCTCCTGCTCCAGAGACTGTATCTTTTCTTGAGCCCCAAGGATTTTTTCTTCGTATTCTTTCAGTTCCTGCGTGATGTAACGTTCTGCATTAACCAGCGTCTGCTTGCGGATCCACCCGGCCGGCACTTTGTCCTTGTGAGCGTTGCGTACTTCAATGTAGTAACCGAATACGTTGTTGTAACTGATTTTCAAGGAAGAAATACCGGTATCCCGGGCCGCCTGCTGCTGCAGTTGCTGCAGGTATTCCTTACTGTGGGCCACAATGTCGCGCAACTCATCCAGACTGGGATTGCATCCGGCGCGGATAACGCCGCCTTTGGAAAGTTGCGCGGGAGGGGCTTCTGCAAGCGTGGCATCCAATACACGGGTGAGGTCCTCGCAATCGGTCAGTTGTTCTTCCCCTATTCCTCCACCGGTCCGGTGCAGGAGGGCGGTATTTTTGAGCCCTGTGCTCAACTGCTCCATTTCACGCGGGGTAATGCGGCCCACCGCGGCACGTGAGCTGATTCGCTCCAGGTCTCCTATCTGGGGCAGTATTTCCCGGTATCCGGCCCTGTGTTTGGTATTAAGCCAAAAAAAGGATACCACCCTCTGACGTTCCTCAATCTGTGCCTTGTCGCGCAAAGGCATCACCACCCACTGGCGCAGCAGGCGGGCTCCCATGGGCGTGGCCGTTTTGTCTATCACTTCTATGAGACTGGCCCCCTCACCGGCCTTATCCCTGCCCGGGAAAAGTTCCAGGTTGCGGATGCTGTATTTGTCTATCCACATATACTCGCTGCGGTCTATACGCTGCAACGTGCACAAATGGTCGTACCGGGTATGCTGAGTCTGCTCCATATAGAACAGCGCCGCCCCCACGGCCGACAGGGCGGGCCCCATGGTTTCCACCCCGTAACCGCGCAATGTATCCACTCCAAAATGGTCTTTCACCTTCTCAATGGCAGCCGCAGGTACAAAAGCCCAGTCGTCAATGGAAGACACACACAACTGGGTCCCAAAAACTGTTTTCCAGTACTTCTCGGCACTGCGGGCCACCAGCAGCTCGTTGGGCCGGTACTGGCCAAACAGGCTGTCTATATACACGCGGTTTCCCTCGGCCAGTTTCACCGTGCCGGTGGATATGTCTATGAGCGCCAGGCCCGCAGAGGACTGCGGGTCCGTGTCGGGGGCATACAGGGAAGCCAGGAAGTTATTGACCGACGCGTCCAGTAGTTGGGGGTTATACGATACTCCGGGAGTCACTACCTCGGTGACGCCTCTCTTGACTAATTTCTTGGTCATTTTGGGGTCTTCCAACTGGTCGCAGACAGCCACCTTGTACCCGGCACGAACCAACTTGGGCAGATAAGTATCCAGCGCATGATGGGGAAAACCCGCTAATTCCACGTCAGCCGCCATTCCGTTGGAACGGTGCGTGAGTACAATACCCAACGCCTTGGAGGACTTGACGGCGTCTTCCCCGTACGTTTCATAAAAGTCCCCCACCCTCATAAGCAAAAGCGTTTCCGGGTAGGTTGCTTTTATGGCAAAGTACTGGTCCATTAAAGGGGTTTTAGTTTCTTGCGTGGCCATAACAAACAAAGGTAGTAAAAAATAACCTTATTGGCAGGTGGTCACTGATGCCACCCAGATAACGCGGCCCGGAATAGGTGCGCTTGGGCTTGTGCCCCAGATAGGAATCATCTTGTTCCAACAAAAAGGGATACTTTCCCACTTCTACCCGGACAAGGCGCCGCTGCAGCGCCCGGCTCACCAGAAACTGGTCCAGACATTCCCATCGGCCACGGTATTTATACGTGTCTCCGGCCGATACATTAACCACGCCGGGCCACGCCGCCACCGGCTGATTAAAGTCGCCCGTCACCACCACCAGTGCCGCCGTGTCCGCCAGCAAAATACTGTCGGTTATACGCACAGCCGTTTCCCGCGCGACCTGCCGTTTCTTGGCCGAGTCCTTTCCTCCCCGCTGCGAAGGCCAATGGTTCACCAGCAGGTGCAGGGTGTCGGCCGAGACGGTGCAAACCCCCTTTACATACAGGATCTCCCTCGTGGCGAGGCGCGTGGAATCCTCGGTGAACAGTGCGTAAAAGGACGTGTGAAGCGGTTTGAAACGGTCCCTGCGGTACAGCAAAGCCACGTCAATACCGCGGGGGTCCGGACTGTCGCGGTGAATCAGCTTGTAATCATACGCCAGCAGCGGTGTCTGGTTGACAAGTTGCCAAAGGACAAAACGGTTTTCCACCTCGGCCAATCCCACAATTTCCGGGGCATCCATTGCTATGATGCTTTTGGCCAGTGCATTGCGTTTGGCAGTGAATTTCCCCCAGGTCCAGTGGTTGGTTCCATAGGGGGTAAACTCCGCATCGGCGGCAAGCGTATCTTTAAAAGGATCAAAATAATTTTCCACATTCCAGAAAGAAACGGCTATTTGCAGCAGGCATCCCACAAGGCATATCATAGTGCAATGTACACAGGTTGGTTCATTGGCAGACGTCATTTCGTAAAAAGTTAGTATTTTTGCCGTTTCTGGTAATAAAGACAATATTATGGCATTGAAATGTGGTATTGTGGGGTTGCCCAATGTAGGAAAGTCCACCCTTTTTAACTGTATCAGTTCGGGAAAGGCCCAGGCGGCCAATTTCCCGTTCTGCACCATTGAACCCAATATCGGTTCTACGCAGGTTCCCGATGATCGGCTGCAAAAACTGGCAGACATTGTACACCCGGGGCGCATAGTCCCCGCGAGTGTGGAGATTGTGGACATTGCCGGCCTGGTGAAAGGCGCCAGCAAGGGAGAAGGTCTGGGCAATCAGTTTTTGGCCAACATCCGCGAGACGGACGCCATCCTGCATGTATTGCGCTGCTTTGACGACCCCAATGTGGTACACGTGGACGGCAGCGTAGACCCCGTCCGAGACAAGGAAATCATTGACACCGAGCTGCAACTCAAGGATCTAGAAGCCGTAGAAAGCCGCGTATCAAAGGTACAGAAACAAGCGGTCACCGGTGGGGACAAGACCGCCAAAAAATTCCTGGAGTTGCTGTTGCGCTACCAGGAAGTGTTGCGGCAGGGGAAAAACGCCCGTTGCGTGACATTACAGAATGCCGAGGAGGAAAAGATGGCCAAAGAACTGTTCCTGCTCACCAACAAACCGGTGCTGTATGTCTGTAATGTGGACGAGGCGTCCGCCCTTAACGGGAACGAATATACCCGCCGGGTAGCCGCCGCACTGGAAGCCGAAGGAGCACGCTACCTTGTGGTAGCCGCCAAAATAGAATCTGAAATAGCCGAACTGGAAAGTTACGAAGAAAGGGAAATGTTTCTGCTGGAACTGGGACTGGAAGAATCGGGCGTAAGCCGTCTGATAAAAGCCGCTTTCCGCCTGCTGCGACTGGAAACTTATTTCACCGCCGGTCCCATGGAAGTGAAAGCCTGGACTTATGTGCAAGGGACAAAGGCCCCCCAGGCGGCCGGCATCATCCACTCCGACTTTGAACACGGTTTTATACGAGCCGAGGTCATCAAATACAAAGATTACCTTGCCTGCGGGTCGGAAGCCGCCTGCCGCGAAGCCGGCAAGATGGGCATAGAAGGTAAAGATTACGTGGTACAGGACGGAGATATAATGCATTTTCTGTTCAGCCGGTAACCGGCGCGTGCAGGGACGGCAAAAAGAAGACCCCCAAAGGCATACGCTTTTGGGGGTCTTTTATGGCCGGGGGTCAACCTTGGCTAAAAGAATTTGGCGCGATGGTCGGTGATCTCGGCAGCAGTTTCCAAAACGGTGGGAACCATCTGAATCTGTACGCTGGAATTGTTGAAAGCGTGCTGCTTGGCATCCGCCTCGGTGTAATAGGCACCGTCATTACGAGCCTCTACCTGAAATACGTACACGCCTATCTGACCTTTTACGGGACCGCAAAGTTTCTGTTCCGGAGCATTCACCACGGCACCGACAAACAGAGGATCGGTCTGCTGTGTGGTGGCAAAGGCTACACCGGTTTGAGAAGTAACGGTATTTCCGGTGGCTTCTGCCCAGGCATCCAAAGTAGTATACTGAGCCACTTGTTCTTTCAACTGATTGTATAAGTTGTCCATTTTCTTGTCAACGGTAAGCTGGGCTTCAATTTCAGCTCTCATTTCCGCTACTGTGGGAACACCTTCCGCATGCTGACCGGTTAGGGTTACCACAAAGAAGTATTTGTTGTCTACAGCAAATACGGGAGAAACGTTTCCTGTCTTGGTTTTCTTGTCAAAAGCCCAACGGGTGATTTCACGCATATTTTCATAACCTGAAATAGTTTTGGCATCTTCGGTTACAGACATTGCGGGAACCGTATGCCAATTGTTCTGGGATGCCACCTCGTTGAAAGCCGCGTAATCTTTGGCGGAAGTGGAAAGGGTATTGGCCAGTGCATAAACGGTCTGGTAGGTTTCCTTTCCGGCAACGGCTTCTTTTACCAGAACGGCAAGTTGTACCTTATGGAGAGGTCTGGTGCGTTCGCTTACGGTTACAATATGAACCCCGTATTGGGTTTCAATCACGTAGGGTTTATTAAGAGGGGCATCAAAAACGGATTCCATACCGGGCACATAGGCCGCCTGTACAAACCAGCCAATCTGACCGACAGGCATATTGGGATTCTGGTCGGCAGAGAACTGGAGGGCAAACTCGGTGAAGCGGTTGGGGTCTTTTGCCAGAAGTCCCATAAGACTGTCCGCCAGGGCGTGTCCCTGTTCGGGAGTTTCACGCTGAATGAGGATATGGTTTACAAATACGGAGTCGGGCATTTCTTTGGTATCGGCAATACGGGCTGCGCGGAAGAAATTGCCATCCTGGTATACGGGAAGCACGTCTTTTGTTGTGGCGGCAAAGGCAAAACTGTCCAATACGGCGGACAGGGAGGCTAGTTCACCCTGTTTGTAATAATAAGTGTCAAGAGGCTGGTCTGAATTGCGGGCCAGGAACTGGCGCAGGTTAGAAGTTTCTGCAAATTCGGGAAATACCTTGTTGATGTCTTCTTCTGCCAGATTGAGATCGTTTACTGAAGGTTCAATGGGGAACACCACGTATTCCAAGTCACGTGAAGCCTTCTGGGTATACAGATGTTTGTGGGCTTCATAGTAATCCTTGATTTCCTTTTCAGAAACGGTAATGGTCGAATCCACACCAAAGTTGATGGGAACCAGAGCAAAACGCACGTCTGCAGTCTGGTTGTTTTCCTCCATGTTTCTGCGGATTTCTACCGGAGTGGCTACACCGCTCTTGGCCAGTAACGCGGCATATTTGGTGAATATGCGGTCGGTCTCAATATTATCCTGCAGGTAGGCCCAATATTGTGCGGCAATACCTTCTTTGTCGGCCAGATTATTCTGGACAAACGAGGCCAACTTGCTACGGTCAAAGGTGCCGTCATCAGAAAGAAAAAGGGCGTCTTGCATCAATACGGGAGAAATGTCCTTGCCCTGAGTCATATCATACATCTCGTCCGTTCCCAGCTGGATACCCGCTTTGTTTATGGCCGGCATATAGACAAGGTTCTTGAGGAAAGACTGCCAGGTACCCTGGTTGACGGTTTCCTGACCGTTCTCATCCAGGGAGGAAGTCCCTGCCAACGCCTGGTGAAGGTTGGTGTAATATTCTAATTTTTTACTATACTCCATATACGTTATATCCTGTCCGTTCATTTGAGCCACGTCATTTTTTGACGAGAACATGGACATAGCCGACTGTAAAGTAGTGGGGTCAATAATAAAAGATAGTAAAGCAATTGCAATGAGTACGGTAATAAAAATACCCATTTGTACTCTAATCTTTTCCAGAACTGCCATCTTGATTAAATTTATGTTTTATATTAGGGCGCGAAGATAATTCTTTTTATTCATTAGACAAAGTATCTCTTTGAATGTAACCATATGAATCGAAAGGTTGAAGGATTTTGGCATTGGCGGCCCGTTCGTCGGACTCCATACCGTACCCCTGTGCATAAAAATCGGGAGACACCATTTTCACAAAGCTATGCGTATAGATTTTCTGCGTTTTCTGGTTCCAGAAAAGGGTATCCGTATCCATCCGCTCGCTCTTGGTCATATTAATAATGACTACATGGCCGTATGCCGCCCAGACGGAAGTGTCGCCGGTATGATGTATGGCCTTGTCTGCCGTAATCACCGTCTCCAGTTCGCCGGAGGCATTGTATCCTTCTACCCGGAAAGAAGTGGGAAAAATATCGTAAGGATCTGACCCTCTTGTGTATTTCTGCATAAGGGGAGCCATCATTTTGCCTTGAATCACGCCGCTTTCTATTTGCCAGGCAACCATATTTTCTACGGTCTGCGTGGGAATACTATCCAGATTTTCCAATGATTCCACCATATCCACGCGGTTCTTGCATGAGAAAAAGAGGGTAGCAATAACACAAGTTATTGCTACCGCTCCCATTTTACAGAATCCGCTGGCGCGAATCATTTTATTTACGTGTTCTAACGGTAGTCGTGGCGGACATGCCGGGACAGTTGACCGTGTAGCTTGACCCGTCGGACAGGTCATACATAAAGGCTTCTTCAATGGAGGGGAAGTATTGGCGGTAAGTGCCAATCAGTTTGTCACATTCTTCCGCCAGGTCATCATCGGCCGATTTGGCACGTGAGAAATAATCCACGGCTACCCAGAAGTTGGCACGGGCGTCTATTTCGGAGTCACTGGTAGATTTGGAGTTGGCCCAGATATGACCCAGCAACAGATAGGCTTTGCCCTTGAGCTGTTCATCCAGTTCCATTGCCTTGCGGGCGGCTTCAGCCGCAGCGGGGCGGTTGTTCATCATCTTGAAGTAGAAGGTACCCATCTGCAAAAAGTAATCCGCGCGGGCCGCAACTTCGGCCGTCTCGTCGTTGGCTGCTTTCTGCAGGAAGTCCAGTGCGCTTTCGTTTTCACCCTTTGAAGAGTACAGGCGGTACAGATAATAGGCCGAGTTGGCGGACGGTTCCTGTTTGTATAACGCTTCCACCGCTTTGAGGAACAGATCGGAAGTTTCACAACCGGCATTGGAAAGCAACTGTACTACGCGTTTTACGTAAGTTACATTTTCGGCATTGCTGTCAAACTGAGGGCCAAACAAAGCCAAAAGGTTGTCGCAGTCGGCCACGCCGCTGATGGCAAAAATGGTTTCAAAATTGGAACGGGCTTCCTGCAGGGCGTCGTCGTTTTCCGCTTTAGCCTTGACATCAAACAATTCCACCAGTTTTTCATAATCTTCAATGACATTCTGAGCCTGCATGGCACCTTTCTTAAACAGTGCGGTGGCATATTGCATATTCAGTACCAGCAAACCGGGGTCTGCACTTTCTCCACAGAAATCAATCGCTTGTTTGACGGCATCGTAAACACGTTGTTCGTCATCCTTACAGAACGAAGAAATATCATAAGCCCTATAGGTATACGCGCTGGCCACTGCCTTGCTGGTGGGGAATTTTTCAATACGGATATCGTACATCATAATCAGAGAATCTACCAGTGCTTTGCGGGTTGCCGCATCGGTAGTCTGGTTGATCATGAACTTAAGAATATTCTGCCCGTCCTGATACAAACTCTGGGTTACACCGATGGGACATCCTTTTACGGCACCACGCCAAGAAGGAATTGCTTCCCTGATGTTTCCGTTTTTGTAGTATTCTTTATAAAATGATAAATATTTTATACACTCAATACTATCTTCCGGAGTTGCCCCGTATTTTCCCGCCTGAGCGTAACTTTGGCCTGTTATTGCAAACATCGCCAACACCAAAAGGATACCAATTTTTTTCATCTCTTTTTTTACTTATAATAGATAAAGTTAATAATAATTAGGTTCTTATTAATCGTACCGTTGCTTGAGGAACCAAACGTCCTGGAGACTGAAATTAAAAATGAACATAAGGTAGCGCTCCCGGGTCATATTGTTTTTGATACTGCCGCGTTCTCCGGCATCGACCGTCACACTTATGGAATTATACCAGCGGTATACCGGAATGGAGAAACCCAGCGTGACTCCTCGGGTGTTGACGGGATTCCCGTTAAACGCCATATAGGATTGTTCGTAATAGGCACCCAGCCTGTAGGTCCAGCGACGCAAAAAATATCGTACGCTGTAACGGTCCGGGGTAATTTCAAAGCCTGCTTTAATCTGACGGCTCAGGGAAGAGGTGAAGTTTACACCGGGAGTAGGAAGGAAAGAGGCTTTGGACCAGTCAGATTGAGTGTAATCCACTCCGAACATCCATTTTTCCGTGCGGCGCAGGGAGGCTCCCACAGACCATTCGGAAGGAATACCCATATGCGCTCCGGAAGTAATGTCTGAATAAACAGTATCCACCAGAGATGAATGGGCATAACGTGTGGTTTCCCCTTTGAGTTGGGATCCCAACTGGTAGGTGGCTCCAAGGGTGAGTTCGGTCCCCGTCCCAAGTCTGCCGGAATACTGTACTCCCGCTTGTCCTCCAAAAGAGTTGATAACCACATCATAACCCGATGATAAAGTGGCGTACGTAGAAGACTGTGTCATTGGAACCGATTTGGTACTGCGCTCTATATTACCAAAATAATACATTCCCTGAAGGCCAACTGAAAAATGTTTCCAAAATGTGGCCGAGTAGGCGGCAAACAATTGGTTGATACTTCCCTGTCCGTAATAGTAATACCTCCAGGAACCCATAGTGGCAAGGATGTCTTCTCTGGTTTCATCGGCAACAAATTTGTAACCCACATTGCTGTAAGGAACAAAACCTATCTGCATAGCGGATGTTTTCCAAACGGGGAACGACATGACTATATGGTGCATATTGCACATATTGAAGGCAGAAGAAGAAGTGGCATCCGCACTGAACACATTGTTCTGCATCAAGCCAAAATCTATCATGAATGCCAGAGTGTCGTGAGCGGAAACCGCCGCCGGATTAAGGTAATTAATAAAACGATTGTCCCGCACCCCTACGCCAATGCCACCCATTGAACGGTTATAAGCCGTGCCGGGACGTGCCAAATCGCCCAAGCCGAACATAGAATACGGAGTATACGTGCCTAAAGCGTCCAGGGTCTGAGCCCTTGAAACGGTTGTGCTGCAAAGGATACAGCCAACGGCAATGAAAAATGAAAGTATACCCGATTTAAACATAGCTTGCAAATTTCGTACTTTTTCAGTGTTTTACAACAAAATAATTCAAAAAATTGTAAGCAGCCTCCACGCTGGTCACTTCTTTCACCTTTACAAAGAGTTTGTCTCCTTGCTCTTTTACCCGAAAATATCCCGGACGTTTTGAAATAAAATCCAGAATACCGGCAAAAAGTGGTGTCTTATAGTAGGCCGACTGCTGATTGTGAATGAAATATGCAATCATTATGCCGTTTTTAAGCACTATTCGTTCAAAGCCAAGCCGGACGGCCAATCTGCGCAATCTCACCACATAGCCCAACTGGCGAAGCGGCTCGGGAATTGGACCAAAACGGTCCTGCAGCGACTCAAAAAAGCGTACCAACTGGTCCTCTTCCTTTATGTTATCCAACTCTTTGTATAGACGGATTTTTTCCGGTACCTGCGGAATATAATCGTCCGGAATAAGCACTTCCAGGTCGGTGTCTATTGTGCTGTCCGTCAAGAATTCCGTGGGGATATCGGACACAATGCTTCCTTCTGCCGGAGCGGCGTTTAACTCGGCAAATGCTTCTTCAAGGATGCGCTGGTAGGCCTCAAAACCCATCTCGGCCACAAAGCCGCTCTGTTCGCCGCCCAGCAGGTTTCCGGCACCGCGGATGTCCAAATCCTGCATGGCAATGTTAAATCCGCTGCCCAGCTCGGTAAAGGATTCTATGGCTTTGAGACGGCGCTTGGAATCGTCTGAAAGCGCGTCATCAGGAGGAACCAGCAGATAGCAGTAGGCTTTTCTGTTGGACCTTCCCACACGGCCACGCATCTGGTGCAGGTCGCTCAGGCCAAAGGTATGCGCCCGGTTGATGATGATGGTATTGGCATTGGGAATATCAATTCCGTTTTCTATGATGGAAGTGGCAAGTAATAAATCATAATCTCCGCAAATGAAATCCAGCAAAACTTTTTCAAGGGCGCTGGGGGGCATCTGGCCATGACCTATTGCAATTCGTAATCCGGGGTATATCCTTTCCAGTTTTTCGGCCATTTCTCCTATATCCTGCACCCGGTTGTGCACAAAAAAAATCTGACCGCCACGCTCCAATTCCTGGTTGATGACGTCGCGGATAAGCACTTCATCAAATTGGGACACCTCGGTTTGAATGGGTAAGCGGTTTAACGGAGGCGTCTGGATGATGGACAGGTCGCGGGCGCCCATCAGTGAAAATTGCAGGGTACGCGGAATGGGGGTGGCCGTCATGGTGAGGGTATCCACGTTCAGTTTCAGTTGCCGCAGCTTTTCCTTGGCCGCCACACCGAATTTTTGTTCCTCGTCAATAATCAGCAATCCAAGGTCCTTGAATTTCATATCGGCATTTAAAATGCGGTGGGTGCCTATAAGAATGTCTATTTTCCCGGCCGCAAGCAGGGTGGTGATTTCCTTTGCCTCGGCATTGGTTTTGAGGCGCGATAAAAACTGGACGCTGGTGGGAAAATTGGACAATCGCTCTCTGAACGTCTGATAGTGTTGCAGGGCCAGAATAGTGGTGGGTACCAAAACGGCCACCTGTTTTCCGTCGGCGACGGCTTTAAAGGCTGCCCGGATGGCAACTTCCGTTTTCCCAAAACCCACGTCACCGCAAATAAGACGGTCCATAGGAAATGACTGTTCCATATCGTGCTTTACGTCCTGAGTGGCCTTCAACTGATCCGGAGTGTCCTCAAAAAGAAATGAAGCTTCCAGTTCGTGCTGCATATAGGTGTCGGGAGCAAAGGCAAAGCCGGCGGTGGCTCGGCGCTGGGCATACAAGCGTATCAGATCCTGCGCAATGTCTTTTACCTTCTTCTTGGTTTGCTGTTTGAGGCGATCCCAGGCTCCCGAACCCAATTTGTATATTTTAGGGGGCGTACTGTCTTTGCTCTTGTAACGAGATATCCGATGCAAACCGTGGATACTGACAAACAATACGTCGTTGTCCCGATAAATCAGTTTTACCACTTCTTGCGGCTTGCCGTTGATCTGGGCCTTAACCAGTCCTCCAAAGATTCCCACCCCGTGGTCAATATGCACCACATAGTCTCCTATGCGGAAACCGGACAGATCGTTGATGGTAAGTTGTTCACTCTTCTGAACGGCCCGTTTTAGCATCACTCGGTGAATACGACCAAACAGTTGATGGTCTGTGTACAGACATACTTTTTGCGTATTGTCCACAAAACCTTCGTGCAAGGAAAACTGAATGTAATCCACAAAGGGTTTGTGATGCCCAAGACTATCAAAAATATCGTCCAGGCGACGTACCTGGGCGGGGTTGTCACTCAATATATACACCTTATAACCGAGCCTCTTCTTGCTTACTATATCTTGCGCCAACAATTCAAAGTTCTTATTGAAAGAAGGTTGCGGAGTGGTCCGGTAGGTTACGGTATAATCCGTGACATAGGGAATATGATCAAAATCGGGACGGTGAGAGAGGGTGTATACCGTATTATGTTCCCAGATAACAGCATCCTGCCCTATCCAATCCCAGATAGATACGGTACCCTTGAGAGAAGACACTATGCGGATTTGGCGGCGATCCTCTATGGAAAGCTGAGTGTTCGGGTCAAACAGACGTATGCTTTCTACATCGTCTCCAAAGAAATTAATACGGTAGGGCCTGTTCTCGGTAAATGAAAAAACATCTATTATACTTCCGCGCAAAGCAAACTGACCCGGTTCCGACACAAAATCCACTCTTTCAAACTGTGCGGCAAAAAGACACTCTTTAATAAATTCGTGAGAAAGTTTATCACCTACGGCCAGGGATAGATTTTCTTTGGCCATAGCCTTTTTATCGGGCAATCCTTCTTCCAAAGCCGAGGAATACGTTACCAGAATAAGGTCCTCCCTGTGATTCCATTGGGAAAGGGCTTCAATGGCCGCCGTGCGCTGTACCTGAAATGATTCGTCGGGACGTTGTGCCTGACCTACCCCGCGGTACGTGTTGGGAAAATAAAAAACATTATTTTCTCCCAATAGCATGGTAAGGTCACTGGCGGCAAAGGAAGCCTCCATGGCATTGTCCTGTATGAATATATGAACCCGACGGTCTATTTGGGGAATCTTTTCCCCTACAAGAGCTGCCAGAGGAAATACCTGTGCCGACCCGCAAATACCTTTTAAGGAAATACTGAAACCTGCTGAAGAACTTTTAATCTTTTCCCGTAACTCTTTAATATCAAAGTCTATCATATACCTTTCTTATCTTCTCTTGTATTTGAGTATACATCCTTATCACCTGCTGTTTGTCTGTGATGGATGGAAGTACTTGGTTATAAATGGAATACAACTCTTGCTCAAGAGAATGCAACTGTTGCATATATCCTGTCCCCTGCTGATTAAATATAAGGCTGAATTTCATATATTTTTCTCCATTTCCCCGGGTAATGGGAAAGGTCTTGTGTTTTAACCGCACCGCCAGGTTGCAAAGTTCGGAAAGTGAATTTTCCTTTCCGGCAACAAGCATCTGCGGCTAATCCTCCCCCATGGATACCCATAAAGGAATACATACACCAGCCGGAGGATACCCCATTACCGTCCACATCACCGTCAACGATGGATCCTGTCCCTTGCACACTCCCTCCACCACAATGGAACAGGTGGAAGTTTTACGCGGAATAAAATCCTGATCAATAAACCAGCCGTTGCCGTTTTCCGGTGAAAACGGCTGCTTGCATAAATCATATCCTAACAGCGCGTGATAAAATGAACGTGATAAATTGTCAAAAATCCATTGAGGTGAAAAATCGGCCGTTGCCGCTTTTTTCCCGAATATTTCCGTGGCTGTCTGGTAGCGTTCGTAACCGCTACCTTCATTAAATCTTCCGGTAAACGAATGATTGGTATACACTAAATAACCGTTGGGGGCTATTTTGGGATCATTTACATCTACTTTTACCCAACTGTGGTTATTCACTTCATAATAGGCAGCTCCCCCCTGCGCATCTATCACTCCAAAATTAGTTTCCACCCCCATGGGACGCGGCAACGTATTGAGCAGTTTTTCAAAATCAGTCAACGTGGCACATCTTTCCAGCGCCTTATACATTACTTCCCCTTCTTTGTCCATCTCTTTTATGTCATCATCCTTTAAATTATATGATGCCGTATTCATTATGGAAAAACCGGCCTCATTGGTTCCCGTCCAGGCAATTCCTTCCTTGTCATCTGCATTCACAAGTGCCAGAAAAGAATATTTTCCGGTGCTAAAATAGGCTATTCTGTTTTGTTCGTTGCTTGTATCCCTATGCTTCCACAATAAAGGCCTCCCGTCGGCCGAGGCCTTTGCGGTGATAATGGCCGAAGTACACGCCCTGCCGGTAAATGGAACAAAAACAAGCGTAAAAACTACTATGAAACAAATAACAATCGGCTTTTTCTTTTTCATAAAAATTTTTTAAAAAAGGGACTGAGATTCCTTTGGAAAAATTATTTCCAAATGTTCATAAGCCAGCGGAGTGGCTTCCCTTCCACGCGGTGTGCGCTGCAACAAACCTTCCTTTATCAGAAAAGGTTCGTAAACTTCTTCCAAAGTACCCACATCTTCACTCACGGCGGTTGCTATGGTGCCCACTCCCACAGGACCTCCTTTAAATTTATGTATAATGGTGGATAAAATTTTATTATCCATCTGATCAAGTCCCTTTATATCAATATTTAGTGCATCAAGAGCATATCTGGTTATTTTCAAATCTATTATTCCGTTTCCCTTCACTTGTGCAAAATCCCTCACCCTGCGCAACAGTGAATTGGCAATGCGTGGTGTTCCCCGGCTGCGGGAGGCTATTTCAAGGGCGGCCTGCCGGTCTATATCTACCTGTAATATGGCGGCGGAACGTAAAATAATATCAAATAATACGGAAGCATCGTAATATTCTAGGTGACATTGAATTCCAAAACGAGCCCTTAAAGGAGCTGTCAATAATCCGCTACGGGTAGTGGCTCCCACTAATGTAAAAGGTTGCAGAGAAAGTTGGACGGACCTTGCTCCGGGACCTTTGTCTATCATCAAATCAATAGTAAAGTCCTCCATGGCGGAATATAAATATTCTTCCACAACAGGAGAAAGACGGTGTATTTCATCAATAAACAATACATCTCCTTTTTCCAGACCTGTAAGTAACCCCGCAAGATCTCCCGCTTTATCCAGCACCGGACCCGAGGTTATTTTAAGTCCTACCCCCAATTCATTGGCAATAATATGAGCCAAAGTAGTCTTTCCCAAACCCGGAGGACCGTGCAAAAGTACGTGATCCAATGAATCTCCGCGCAAAAGAGCTGCCTTTACAAAAATTTTGAGATTCTCAGTGATCTTATCCTGACCGGAGAATTGTGTAAAATCCTGCGGCCTTATTTTTTCTTCAAAATCTTTGTCGGCAGATTCCTTGTTTATATGCGGGTCAAAACGCTCCATATATATAAATATAGGTTTTAAAATTTGATCTTATTGTTTTATATATAGTTTGTTGAAAAGTTAAGAACTTATTACAACTAATTAAAAATAAAATAGATAAGAATTATTTACGTCTATTTTATTGTTTAAAAAACTGTTCAAAATTATTAAAAAAATAGGGTTTATTCACATTGAAAAAGTTATTTACATAAAAAGTGTTTTTTTCAACAGGAAAATGAACAAGTTTTCTCTATTTGTTAAAAAGCTTTCAACAAAGATTCCTTTGTGGCAGGGAAAGGAAGCTGTTTGTTAACTGCCTTTTGCAGAGCCAGCCAAATACCTAAGGAATAGAGAAGTGGGGGTTCTCCCACTGCCCTGGAATTTTGAATATTGTGAAATTCCGGATTATCTTTTACAAGACTGCAATGAAATTTTAAGGGAATGTCATAAACTCCGGGAATCTTATAATTGTCTAAATCATTTGTCAATAGTTTCCCTTTGGAAGAAATAACCGTTTTTTCCATAGTGCACCACCCCGCCCCCTGTATAAAGGCTCCCTGTATTTGTCCCCTGTCAATACTTTCATCAATGGAAATTCCGCAGTCATGCAAAATCCAGACTTCTTCCATGGTATATGTTCCGGTCAGCAAAGATACTTGAACGTGAATTACCGCCATCCCCATAACAAAATACCAGTAAGGAAGTCCACTCATCTTATTCCAGTCGTACGAGATGATGTCTCTGCTGTAATATCCCTTTTCACTTAATGATTCCCTATTGTTGTATACATACTTTACAAATTCAGGAAAAGAAATGCTTTTATTGTCACAACAGACGTTGTTTTCTTTCCATTCGGGAATACCTTCTGAAAGATGCAATAATTTAAGGGCAAGCGGATTTAACCGTTGCTTGAGTCTGTGACAGGCATCGGCCAATGCCCCTCCATTGAAATCGGCACCGGTAGAAGCGGCTGTAGACGTAGTATTGGGAATAACAGAAGTCCGGGTATCTTCCACTCTTATATTTTCCATGGGAATTCCCAATTGGTTATGGACGACCCTGCGCATTTTATCATTGAGCCCTTGTCCCATTTCAATACCCGAATGATGAATAAGGGCTGTGCCATCCTGATAGATATTCAGTAAGGCTCCGGCCTGGTTTAAAAAATCTTCATTGAAAGAAATTCCGAATTTGCAGGGAATAAGAGACACACCTTGTTTTACATATTTGTTGTTTTTGTTGAAACGGGCCACCTGTTTTTGTAACTGCACATAATTACTTTCTTTACATATTTGCCGGTGCGTACAACGTAATATATTGTCATTCACCTTCATATTATAGAAAGTGGTGTTACGTACGGAAGTACCGTAATAATTTCTCAAACGTATGGAAGCAGGATCTTTTTTTAGATATGTTGCTATTTGATCAATGGCGTTTTCAATAAGTATTACCGCCTGGGGAACTCCGAATCCTCTGAATGCGGTACTGCTGGTTTTATTTGTTTTATAACCGTAAGCATCGGCACAAATGGCCGGAATATAATAGGCTGAATCCAGGTGAAACATAGCGTGGCATATAACCGCTTCTGATACATCGGCACACCAACCGCAGTCAAATTTCATAACTACTTTATATGCCAGAATATTCCCCTCTCCTGAAAAACCGATTTTCCATGAAGAGGTTACTGCGTGACGTTTTCCGGTGAGGCACATATCTTCTTCCCGGTCAAGCACTATCCGTACGGGTCTGTCAGTGACACAGGCAAGCAGAGCGGCCCAGGCAGCAGTCCAGGCACCCTGGCTCTGTTTACCGCCAAAGCCTCCGCCAATGCAACCGGCCTCAATATCTACCTGTGCATTGGAAACATTCAGAATTTGAGCCACTATGCGTTGTGTGTCTGTAGGATTTTGTGTGGAAGCGCGTACCCGGTAATTATTTTGTCCCTGTTTGACGGCCAGTGCACTTTGCGTTTCAAAATATAAATGTTCTTGTCCGCCTGTTTCCATTTGTCCCTGCAAGGTATGGGGAGCCTGCTGCATGGCCCTTTGCCAGTCTCCTTTTTCCAGATGTTTGGATGGACATACAAAAGATCCTTTTGTCATTGCAAGGTCCACATTCAAGATGGGTGTCTGTTCTTCCCACTGCCAGGATATTTTGCTACGTGCCTCAAGAGCTGCTTCTTTACTGCAGGCCGCAATGAGCAATACGGCTTGTCCCATATACCCGTTGCTGGATCCCACGGGCAACAGGCAAGGCTCGTCTGCCGCCACCGTCCCCATTTGGTTTATCCCAGGGATATCATCGGCACCTACTATGGCATGCACCCCTTTTGTGCAAAGGGCTTCCCCAATATCATAACCCAGTAATCGCGCGTGTGCGTAAGGGGCCTGCACCACGTATCCTTCCAACGTTCCTTCAGGAACCCGGATATCGGGTAAATATTCAGTCTTACCCAGTAAGTGCGCCTGTTCTCTATATTGACTGTCCATTGTGTTGCTGTGTATAGTGTTGGTATTGTAAGAGCAGTAAGTTACGGGCGCACTGCATACGGTATTCCTTACCGCCCCTGAGGTCCGAGAGCGGGCTGAAATCTTGTTCAAGAAGGTCTCCGGCCTTTTTACAATTGATAAGAGTGAAGGGATGGCCGTTCAAAAACCGTTCTGCATGGGAAGCGTGCATGACCTTTTCGGCCATCCCGCCGTATACCAGTTGCACGTCGGTGCATTTTCCGTTTTCCACCCTTATTGCGGCGGCAAAAGAAAGGGTGCTGATATCCATATTCTTGCGACGGGCCTGTTTGTAGACAAAGTAATGTGTATACGGATCGGGGAGCGGAAGAATTACTTGGGCCACCACTTCCTGTGGGTTTAAATCCACATGGCGATACCCTTTTGTAAAGTCTTCTGCGCTCACCCGACGTGTTCCGCCGGGTCCCCATATTACCACCTGTGCCTTCAGGGCCATACAAAAAGGCATAGCATCCCCTACCGGAGATCCGTCCGCAATACTGCCTCCCAAAGTGGCCTTGTTACGAATCTGTGTTCCGGCAAAATCATCCAGATACTCACTGACGGCACTGTAATAGGGACGTAAAAAAGTACGCAGGGTTTCAATGGGCGCGGTTGCGCCCAGGATGATTTCACGGTTGCCGACCGAGCATTCGGCCCACGAGCTCACCTGCGAAAGGTCCATTACCTGCAAAGGTTCCTCGGAGGGTTGCCATACCAGCGCACTTCCGGTAAATCCTCCGGCCGGTTTAGCACCGGGAAATTGTTGAAAAGCCGAGGATACTTCTTCCGGGTTGTGTGGCAGGCAATAGGTTACGTTGTCTTTACAAAAGATTTTCAGTCCTTTTTCAGTCGTGGGAAATTCAGGAAGACAATCTTGCAGCACAGCACCTTCCAGAGAAGCCACGGCATCATATATGGCCAGATATCCGGTGCAACGGCATAAATTTCCTGACAGAGACCGCTGTATTTCTTCCCGGGTAAACGGACGGTTGTTTTTGAGATGGGCATAAGTGGAAAGCACCATTCCGGGAGAGCAGAATCCGCATTGGCTTCCTCTGTATTTGAGAAAGGCATTGCGTATGGGCTCCGTATCCAGTAAATGCGTGGGAGCTTCTATGGTTAGCAGGTGTTTCCCATCCAGATCTGGCAGACGCAACAGACAGGAGTCTACCGCACGGTATACGGCCGGTGTTGTGGCAGTAGGCGCAGATACCAGTATCACCGTGCAGGCCCCGCAGTCCCCTTTGCCGCATACTTCTTTGGTGCCTTTTAAGTGAAGCACGTCACGCAAGTAATGCAGAACAGAGCATAGTGGAGACGGACTTTTGGAAAGGGAAAAATCCAATGTCACGGGCTGACCGTTCAGATAAAAATGCAAAAGATGCATATATTGACTTTTAATAAATTACTCGGGATATATCAAAAAGCGTGCTCTTTCCTTTTTAAAAGCCTCCAACTCATTTTGCCATAGTGCGGCAATGTCCTCGGCACTTTTTCCCTCACTAATCATTGGCCTGGCATAGGATACTTCCACCAGTCTTTCAAAACCGGACGAGAGGAAAAAGTGATCTCCCATAGTGCCGTCACGGTTTAAATTACGGTAGGCCTCAATAATGTATTTAAGGGTAAATCCTTCATTCCAAATGGTTTCATCAGAGGGAGCCGTTCGTAAATCCACACCATGGCATAATTTGTCTTGTTGCGGGGGATGCTGGGCCCCCGGTACAGACACCGGCGTAAAAGTAAACGTACCGCCCTGCCATTGCGGATGGCCAAATACCTTGAAGGGAAAATCGGTTCCTCGGCCCACACTCACTACGGTGGCTTCAAACGGGCAGAGAGACGGATATAGGTAGATGGCCCGGTTATCGGGAAGATTGGGTGATGGTTTTACGGGCAACGTATACTTGGTGTGGTGGGTATAACCCAGGCAGGGTATTACCGTTAAAGCGGTATGAAGGCCCTCCGGAAGCCAGCCTTTTTGATTGATCATTTCGGCCAACTCGCCCAAAGTCATACCGTGTACCACCGGCACAGGCACAATGCCCACAAACGATTTGTACTGCATGTCCAGCACGGGCCCCGACACAATATGTCCGTTGGGATTAGGCCGGTCCAGTACCACCAGAGGTACGCCGTGCCGTGCACAGGCTTCCATATAGTAGTACATTGAAGACAGGTAGGTATAGAAACGCAGTCCCACATCCTGTATATCAAAGACCGCCACGTCTATGCGGCGCATAAGGCTGTCCGCCGGAGCGTAAGTGCCGCCGTAGACAGAGTACACGGGGATTCCCGTAGCCGGATCAACGGCATTGTCCACAGGTGCTCCGGCATCTGCCGTACCACGAAATCCGTGTTCCGGTGCAAATATCACACGGATATCAATGCCGAGGCTTACCAAGCTGTCAACCAAATGGGTATTGTCTATACGCGAGGTATGGTTGGCCATAACCCCCACCCTCTTGCCCTGCAACAGGTCAAGGTAGGCTGCCGTGTTTTCGGCACCTGTGCGCAAGGGGGCCACCGGACGTACAATAGATGCTAGGAAAATACCAAAAACCATTAAGATGTTCATTCGACTAAGTTATAAAAAAAATGCATCTTGACATTGTTTTGTACTTTTGCATTATGAACAACATCTTGGACGCACATATACCTGCCGGACCCTTGGAAGGCAAATGGGCACTTTGCCGCTCGGAATTAAAGCAAATACCTGAATACCAGCGTAATTTGTACACAATTATTGTAGTAGGGACCGGGCTTGCAGGTTCCTCGGCCAGTGCCGCACTGGCCGAAATGGGGTTTAACGTGACGGTCTTCTGTATCAGTGACTCGCCGCGCAGGGCTCATTCTGTGGCGGCACAGGGTGGAATTAATGCGGCCAAGAATTACCAAAACGACGGGGATTCGGTACAGCGCCTTTATGAGGAAACTCTCAAGGGTGGCGATTACCGCAGCCGCGAAGCCAACGTGTATCGGCTGGCCCAGTTGAGCAATCTGATTATTGACCATTGTGTGGCGCAGGGAGTTCCTTTTGCCCGTGATTATCAAGGCTTCCTGTCTAATCGTTCTTTTGGCGGCACCAAGGTGAGCCGTACGTTTTATGCCCGGGGCCAGACCGGCCAGCAATTGCTTTTGGGAGCGTATGCCTCAATGAACCGTCAGGTGGCCAAAGGCAGGGTTACTGTAAAAGAACGTCACGAGATGCTGGATTTGGTGGTGGTGGATGGTCGTGCACAAGGTATTATAGCCCGGGATCTGGTTTCCGGAACTATTGAGCGCTATGCCGCCCACGCCGTGGTATTGGCTACCGGAGGCTACGGCAATGTGTATTTTCTCTCTACCAATGCCATGAACAGCAACGGGTCGGCTCTCATGCAGTGTTACCGACGCGGGGCTTTTTTTGCCAATCCCTGCTTTGCCCAGATTCATCCCACCTGTATACCCGTGCACGGGGAACACCAGTCCAAACTGACTTTAATGAGCGAGTCGCTGCGTAATGACGGCCGCATCTGGGTGCCAAAAGAACTGGACACTGTGCGGCGTCTGCGTGAGGGGACCCTGCGTCCTTCTCAAATCCTCGAGGCTGACCGCGATTATTATCTGGAGCGCCGCTACCCTGCCTATAAAAATCTGGTACCAAGAGATATAGCTTCGCGTGCTGCCAAAGAACGCTGTGATGCGGGCTATGGGGTCAATGTGACAGGACGCGCCGTGTTCCTGGACTTCAAGGATGCCTTGCAGCGCCTGGGGCGCAAAGAAATAGATCGCAGGTACGGTAATCTGTTTCAGATGTATGAAAAGATTACCGGAGATAATCCATATAAAGAACCCATGATGATCTACCCTGCCATCCATTACACTATGGGCGGCTTATGGGTGGATTACCGCCTTATGACCACCATTGACGGCCTTTTTGCCATTGGCGAGGCTAACTTCAGCGACCACGGGGCCAACCGTCTTGGGGCCTCGGCCCTTATGCAGGGGTTGGCTGACGGCTATTTCATTTTGCCGACTACCTTGCCGCATTACCTTTCCGGTCTGCCTTCCGTCGCGCTTTGTTCCACGGAGCATCCGGCATTTGTAAAAGTGCATCTGGAAGTACAGCAGCGGATTAACAGCTTGCTTAATTGTGCCGTGGCGGCCACCTACGGGCCGCAGGATGCCGCTTCCAGACGGACTCCCGCTGACGAGATTTACCGTCAACTGGGGCACTTGATGTGGGAAAAAGTGGGGATAAGCCGGAATGCTGCGGATTTGGAAAGTGCTTTGGCAGAAGTGGATACATTAGAAGCTGCTTTTGAAAAAGCCGCTTGTGTTCCCGGGGTGCAATACGGAATGAACCAGGAACTGGAAAAGGCGGTGCGGGTATGGGATTTCTTTGATATGGCCCGCCTGATGATAAAAGACGCCCTACACCGTGCCGAGTCCTGCGGGGGTCACTTCAGGCAGGAAAGTTCCACCCCGGACGGGGAAACTCTGCGTAACGACGCAGAGTATATGTATGTGGGAGCCTGGGAATATAAAGGCCCGGACGGGGAGCCCGAGTTGCACAAAGAACAGCTGCACTTTGAATTTACCGAAATTTCACAACGTAATTATAAATAAAACAGCGCAACTTTCGCTCTTGCGAAACTTAAATTAATCTATTTCCCATGAAAGTTATATTGCGTATTTGGAGACAGGCTCATGCCAAAGCTGCTGGAATGTTTCAAATGTATCCGGTGGACGGCTTTACGGAAGATACGTCTTTTCTGGAAGTCCTGGATATACTCAACAACAGTCTTGTGGCCCGGAATGAAGATCCGGTGGCGTTTGACCACGATTGCAGGGAAGGCATCTGCGGTGCTTGCGGTCTGTTCATTAACGGCCGTCCTCACGGTCCTGACAACCAGATTACCACGTGTCAATTATATATGCGTCATTTTAGGGACGGGGCCGTTATTACGGTGGAACCCTGGCGCAGCAAGGTCTTTCCGGTGATAAAAGATTTGATGGTGGACCGCAAGGCGCTTGACAAGATATGGCAAGCGGGCGGCTATATTTCGGTGGACGTGGGACAGGCTCCCGAGGCTCAAAGTATAGGTGTGCCCGTCCGGAAGGCCGAGTTAAGTATGGATGCAGCTGCCTGTATTGGTTGTGGCGCCTGTGTGGCGGCCTGTCCCAACGGGTCTGCCATGTTGTTTGTGGCTGCGCGCGTAAGTACCTTGTCTCTGTTACCTCAGGGCCGCGAGAATGCGAGTGAGAGGGCCCGGGCCATGATAGCTCGGATGGACGAACTGGGTTTTGGAGCCTGCACCAATATCGGCGCGTGTGAAGCGGAATGTCCCAAAGGAATATCCATAGAGGTTATTGCACGTCTGAACCGCGAATTCTTGTATTGTAAACGCCAAGACCCTCAATAGTAAGTGTGGTGCCGGACAAGGCCTGTTTAATGGCGGTCATCTGGTCGGGGAAACGGTCTTGAACATAATCCCACAACACGGAAGTCATATAGGTGTTTGAATAGAAAATCTGCAGGGTGTTGCCGTCCGCCTGACACGGAATGGCAAATCTATCTCCGGACGGTCCTTTAATGTTGAGGTATAAAATGTTGGAAGCCAGCTTGTAAGTGCCTTCATAGGTGGTTCCGTCGGAAAAGTAACAAGTGTACGTTCCGGAATGAGGGTCCTCCTTTCCCGAGGCTGAAACCTTGATCAGCCCGGGTTCTTTCAGCAACTCTCTTATTTTACCGTAATTGCTGCTGAAGAAGGGATAATTGTTGATATCGGCTCCGTTTAATGAAATGGAAACGTTAACTTTGGCTGTATCAATATGCCAGGATCCCACATAAATGTTATTGACGTACCGATACGGATCCTTACTGCAGGCGGTACCCAGAAGGCCGATGAATAGCACTGAGGATAAACGGATTATATGGAGTAAACAATGCATAGGACACAAATATAATAAATAATAGCAAATGGAATCTTTTTGTATGCTTGACGGTATTCCGGTCAGAGTTTTTGATACCAAGACGCCAAAAACCCCTCTTTTGCTGCTTCACGGGTATTTGGAAACGCTGGAAGTCTGGGAATCCTTTATTCCGTTGGTGAGTGACACCTACCGGGTGATTGCTCCGGATTTGCCGGGTCACGGGGTAAGCGGGACCTTTGAGGTGAATACCATGGAACGGTGTGCCGGTGTGCTGGCTTCTTATCTTAAAAAGGAGCACCTTTCAGGCGCTGTTGTGGCCGGTCACTCCATGGGAGGGTATATTGCCCAGGCTCTATTGAATGATTATCCTGACCTGGTAAAGGGGCTTATTTTGCTCCATTCCACGCCCTTTGCCGATACGCCCCTAAAGCGGGAGGCTCGTGACAAGGAAATTGCGCTGATTCAGCGAGGCGGACTGGAAAAAATTGTGGAATTATCTATTCCTTTGATGTTTGCGGAAGAAAACCGCTCAAAATTTCACACACAGATAGAAGCTATCTGCGGAGCGGCCCTTTCTCATAGTCCGGAAGGTATTTGTGCGTCTCTGCTTGGGATGAAAACACGTCCCGACTATACCGAATTGCTGGCTGCCACTCCCCTACCCCTGATGTTCTTTTTTGGGCTGAAAGACTACCATATTTCCGAGGAAAAAGCCCGTCAACTGGCCGCCTCTTATCCGCAGGCAACTACCGTTTTTTTGGCCTCCAGCGGCCATAACGGGTTTAAGGAAGAGCCGCAGGCTGTGGCCGAGGCCTTGCGGACCTACCAGAGGAAATTGCCAAACGGGTAGCGGCCTGCCTGTACCTCGGCCACCATCTTGTACAAATCGGCGCGCAGCTTGTCTATGTTGGTTTTCTCTTTGGCAGAGATGAAAATGCTGGGAGTGTGTTCTTTGGACATCCACGTGCGGCGCAGGCCTTCCAAGGTTCTCAATTCTTTTTCCGGTGCTTGTGGGTCCATTTCACTCTCATCCACAAAGGCGTCTATCTTATTGAAAACCAAATATACAGGCTTATCGGAGCAACCGATTTCCTGTAGGGTTTGGTTCACCACAGCCATCATTTCTTCAAAGTTGGGGTGCGATATATCCACCACGTGTACCAGAATGTCGCTTTCGCGCACTTCGTCCAGCGTACTTTTAAATGACTCTACCAGCTGTGTGGGTAATTTTCGTATGAAGCCCACCGTGTCGCTCAACAGGAAGGGGATGTTGTCCACCACTACTTTCCGTACGGTGGTATCCAGGGTGGCAAAGAGCTTGTTCTCGGCAAAAACGTCGGTTTTGGCCAGCAGGTTCATCAGTGTGCTTTTACCCACATTGGTATATCCCACAAGGGCTATACGCACCAGGGAGCCTCTGTTGCTGCGTTGCGAGGCCATTTGACGGTCAATCTTGCTCAATTGCGTTTTGAGTCGTGCGATTTTGTCCAGAATAATGCGTCGGTCGGTTTCTATTTGAGATTCCCCGGGCCCCCTCATCCCAATACCGCCGCGTTGCCGTTCCAAGTGGGTCCACATACCTGTCAAACGAGGCAAAAGGTATTGGTATTGAGCCAGTTCCACTTGCGTTTTAGCATAGGCCGTTTTGGCTCTCTGGGCAAAGATATCCAGAATGAGGTTGGTGCGGTCCAGCACTTTGCACTCCAGTGCTTTTTCAAGATTGCGCAATTGGGAAGGGGAGAGCTCGTCATCAAAAATAGCGACGGTGGCTTCTTCCATCTTGATATAGGCAGCCAGTTCCTGAATTTTACCGCTGCCCAGATAGGTAGTTTGTTGCGGTTTTTCCATTTTTTGCACCATTCTTCCGCAGCCTACCACTCCGGCGGTATGTGCCAGGAATTCCAACTCATCCATATATTCGTTAAACATACGTTCGTCCTCGCCTTGTCTGAAGACGCTCACAAAAACCGCTTTTTCCGGTGCTACATCTCTGGTTATCATAGTTGGTACAAATCAAAAAAGAGCGCTCACTTGTTACAAGGAGCGCTCACTATTATTTATTAGGGAACTTACTACTTAGCGTAATTGGAAGTTTAAGGGAAAATTGTACTTAACCTTGACCGCTTTGTCACGCTGTCTACCGGGTTTCCATTTGGGAGAAGAGGATACAACGCGTACCGCTTCTTTGTCAATGGAGGGGTCAACCCCGCGCAATACCTGCACGTTCTTTACGGAACCGTCGGTATCTACAATGAAGGAAAGAACTACACGACCCTGAACACCGTTTTCTTTGGCAACTTCCGGGTAAATAATACGTTCAAATACCCACTTGGTGAAGGAGTTTTCATCACCACCCTGGAATGAGGGCTTTTCTTCTACAATGGCCAACGGAATAGCTTCTTCTTCAACAATTTCTTCTTCAGCAGCTACAACGTATTCACGGATTTCAATACCCATACTGGCATCGTCTTCTGTCTCAATGAAAATGTCTTCTTCAATAGAAATATCGTCGTCAACAATTTCAATGGATTCTGACAAGACGGGAGCTTTGGGCATTTCCGGCGGCGGGGGAGGGGTTTCCATAGTGATGGGGACTTGTTCCTCTTCTACCACTACAGCGGTGCCTGTGTCTATGTCTGCAATGCTGGTCTCGTATGATTTGTATTCAAAAGCAGCGAGCACAACAATCAGAGAAAAGATTAAGCCTATCTCAACAAAGAGCACTCTCTTATTTTCAAGACTGGCCTTTTTGCTTTTTTTAATTTCCATGTTGTTAGTTACTTAATTTAGTTTGTGGACCATATCGGAGTCGAACCGATGACCTCGTGCATGCCATGCAAGCGCTCTAGCCAACTGAGCTAATGGCCCGTATAGGTCTGCAAAATTAAAAAGATTATTTGAAACAACAAGCCCCAAGAAGTAATGTTTTCAATGAAGATGTGTAATTTTGCAGCATATTTTTTTACGGATGATTACTTTTACAACCAATCAAATTTCTTATTCACTTAAAGATAAGCGCATTCTCCGTTCCTGGCTTATGGACGTCATAAAGAGGGAAGGTTTTTGCAGAGCCGACATTTGTTTTATTTTTTGTTCTGCCACCGCCCTTTTACAAATTAATAAGCAATTTTTGGGCCACAGTTATTATACTGACGTGATTACTTTTCCTTACGACGGAGCACCGGCCGGCCTGGCGGGCGACATATTTATTGATGTGGAAACGGTGAAGGACAATGCCGGGGTATACCATACCACTTATACTGAAGAAATGCACCGGGTGATGGTGCACGGTGTATTGCATCTGTTGGGTCAAGATGACAGGACCCCCGAACAACAGACACAGATGCGTGCGCTGGAAGATGCGGCACTTGCCAGTTTACAAACCTTATATACCTTTTAATCGTGAATTTGAGTTATGATGTCATTGTGGTAGGAGCGGGCCACGCAGGGTGTGAAGCCGCCTACGCCGCAGCTATGCTGGGGTCTTCTACCTTGTTGATTACTATGGATTTAACAAAGACCGGGCAGATGTCTTGCAACCCTGCGGTAGGAGGCATAGCCAAGGGGCAGATTGTAAGGGAAATAGATGCGTTAGGCGGGGCAATGGGTTTGGTAACCGATGCCAGCACCATTCAGTTCCGGATGCTAAATCGTTCTAAAGGACCAGCTATGTGGAGTCCGCGGGCACAATGCGACAGGATGTTGTTTTCGGCCACCTGGAGGGAGCTTCTGGAAGCTGTTCCTCATTTGGACTTGTGGCAGGATCAGGTGACCGGTCTTCTTTTTGACCACAACAGACTGAGCGGGGTGCGTACCGAATTGGGGGCGTCTTTTGCCGCCCGGACGGTGGTCCTTACGGCCGGTACTTTTTTGAACGGCAAAATTTTTCTGGGTACACAGACGGCTCCGGCGGGTAGGATAGGAGAGCCTCCGGCAATAGGGCTCAGTCAGCAGTTGGGTGAGTGCGGGTTGACGTTTGAGCGTATGAAGACCGGTACACCTCCCCGTATTGACGGGAGGTCGGTGGACTTGGAGGCGCTTCAGGTGCAGCCGGGTGATGAGCAACCTGCCAGGTTTTCTTTTCTGCCGGTGGACTCGGCCATTCAGCATAGGGGTGTGCAGCGGCCCTGTTATTTGGTTTATACCAATCCGGTGGTGCACGATATCTTGCGGACGGGTTTTGACAGGTCTCCGCTTTTTACAGGACGCATTTCCGGAAAGGGGCCCAGGTATTGTCCCAGTATTGAAGATAAGTTGCGCACGTTTGCCGGAAAGGACCAGCATCCTCTTTTTTTGGAGCCCGAAGGCTGGAATACGCACGAATTCTATTTGCAGGGCTTTTCTTCATCTTTGCCAATTGACGTTCAATTTCAGGCAGTTAGAGCTATAAAAGGCCTGGAATCCGCCAAGTTTTTCCGTCCTGCTTACGCTATTGAGTACGATTACTTTCCGCCCACTCAAATAACGCACTCTCTGGAAGTAAAAAATATCCCCAATTTGTTTTTTGCCGGTCAGGTCAACGGGACTACGGGTTATGAAGAGGCCGGCGCACAAGGGTTGATGGCCGGGATAAATGCACATCAAAAATGTGTGGATGGGGAGCCGTTTGTGTTGCAAAGGAATCAGGCCTACATTGGGGTACTGATTGATGACCTGGTGACCAAGGGGGTGGATGAGCCTTACCGGATGTTTACCTCTCGCGCTGAACATCGTATTTTGTTGCGTCAGGATAATGCTGATGAACGGTTGACTGTGTTATCGTATAAGTTGGGCTTAGCGTCTGAAGCACGCTATGCCGCCTTGCAGTCCAAGGTTCAGGCAAGGGATGTTTTGTTTGCGGCATTGGACCAGACGACGCCGACGGCCGCACAGTGGAATCCGTTGCTTGAGTTGTTGGGTACTTCTCCGGTGTCTCAGAAGAAAAAGATTTCCGAGATTCTTGCTCGGCCTCAGGTTTCTTGGAAGGATGTGGAATCTTTTGTTCCACGTGAAACACTTTGTGTGGATCATCCTGCGTTTCAGGAGATTTGTGAATCTGTTGAGATTTTGGTAAAGTATCAGGGTTATATTGATCGCGAGGATGGTTTTGCGGATAAGCTCATGCGGTTGGAACGGGTGGTGATTCCTGCTTCGTTTGATTATGAGAGGATGAAGGCTTTGTCTATGGAGGCTCGGCAGAAGTTGCAGCGGATCAGGCCGGGGACCATTGGACAGGCTTCTCGTATTCCGGGGGTTTCTCCCGCAGATGTTTCGGTGCTGTTGCTTTATTTGGGGCGGTAGGGAAGATAGGTAACGGTTTCTTATTTGGCTTGGCTCGCGCCGGGGAAGCTGTCCCTACGCGTCAGCGGCCCGTGGGTCTTTGTGCATTGTCATTCGCCGATACTTTGGTACTCGCCCTTATTTTTTATCTTGTTGGGTTACTTCCGCGCCTGCGACAGCATCCCCGCTCAGCACCGGCGGCACCAGGAGTCGTTGTGAATGGTCACTCACCGACGTGTTGACGCCCCAAGGTACTCTTGTCTTGTATGGACTTCTTTTGTGTCTATATCATTTGCACTGATGCTTTCTTGATATGTTAATCCCGCGCCGGCGGCAGCAGCCCCCGCGCAGCACCGGCGGCACCGGGAGTCGTTGTGAATTGTCATTCGCTGACGGTTTGGCGCTCGAACCGCTCTTTTTAGCCTGGTTCCTATCATTTGTACAGGTGCGTTTTCAGTAATTGTGGCCTGCACACGACTTTCATTGTAAAAGCGCGTGGGATTCTTAGTGGGTTTGTTCGCGTAGTGGGTTCACCCGCGCCGGCGACAGCACCCCCCCGCGCAGCACCGGCGGCACCGGGAGTCGTTGTGAATTGTCATTCGCTGACGGTTTGGCGCTCGAACCGCTCTTTTTAGCCTGGTTCCTATCATTTGTACAGGTGCGTTTTCAGTAATTGTGGCCTGCACACGACTTTCATTGTAAAAGCGCGTGGGATTCTTAGTGGGTTTGTTCGCGTAGTGGGTTCACCCGCGCCGGCGACAGCACCCCCCCGCGCAGCACCGGCGGCACCGAAGGTCGTTGTGAATTGTCATTCGCTGCGG
>CAZKPB010000002.1:0-63792 GCA_964554535.1 uncultured Muribaculaceae bacterium
AAGTGGGAGAGTAGGTAGCCGCCGCCTTAAACAAAAGCCTCGTTGACATTCGTCAACGGGGCTTTTTTGTTTAAGGCGGCGGCTGAAAGCCGCCTTCCATGAGGTATGTTCTTTTTCAATTTAATTGCAGCATTCCCACTACTTCGTAAAATACTTCTCCGTTTATACGGATGGGGCGGTACAGGGTGTAATCCACTTCATAGTAAGAACGTCCGTCGTATTTTACTTTTTTATAATCTTGGGGCAGGTAAGGAACACGGGCTCCAATGGGGGCGTCTACCACTATGTATTGTCCGTATTCATCCAAAACTAAAAAGATGCCGTCCTGGTAGAAGAGCTGCTCGGTGCCGTAGGGATTGTAGGCGTACGTCATATCCCCACTTCCACGGTATACATTGTCTTGGGTTAGCAGGGCTACGGTAATGGCGCTCAGGGTTCCTACCGCAGCGGCATCCAGAATGGCTCCCACCGGAGGTCTGCAGATGCGGTAGAACCCGTTTACCAGGCGGTAGTAGACTCCCTGCAGAAAGTAGTAATCCAGTCCGGCGTAGGTGTAGCGGCGTGCCTCACGAGGCAGGCGGCGGGTCCGGTAACCGTAATAGCGGTCAACAGGTGCCGGACGGAAAGGAGGCATTGCGTTGTGTTTGGGCGGCGGAGGCATCCGCAAGTCAGCTGCGTGGTTGGGGCGGGACTGTCCCGGAGGGTCATTGTAGCGCGGGGCGCTCGGGGTGTTGCGTTGCGGTTCCACTCGGTTATTGCCTCGGCCGTTATTTTTGGGAGCTACCCGGTCGCCTTGCGGGGCGCGGTCGGTACGGTTGTTGTCCTGGAACACCACTTTGTTTTGGGTGCGCGGGGCGGCCTGGGCTTTGTTGTTCTCCCGGCTCTGGTTGGCACGGCGTTCAAACGTAGTGGTCTGACCTTGTTTGTGCTCCTGGACCTGAGGCTTTTGGGCCTCCTGGCGGGGTGCCGTCGGCTTGGGCGCTGCCTGCGCCTGGAACGTACGTTCACGCGTGGCCTGAGCTTTGGCGGCGGTAGCGGGTTTTACACTCTTGTGGGTGTTATCTCTGTGAATCTCTTGCGAAGATCTTGTTTTGGATGGCTGTACCTTCTCAGAACGCTGAGAATTGAATTGCGTGCTTCTACGCTCGTAAGATTGGGCGTAGCCCTCATTTGATAGAATCAACAGAGTCATCAAAATGAGTAAGAACTGAAGTCTAAGTGTTGTTTTCATACTCTTGTCTGTTTAATGATTCGACTTACCGTATAAATTTCAAAACACGTGCCATGCTCCGGGTGGAACATCTCCAAAAAAATCTTTACCTTTGCCCCCCTTACGTGAAGACACTGTATGAATCTTACTAGACACACAAGAACCGCCACAGCCTGTTTATTGCTCATCTTGTTTATGGGATTGTGGGCTTCTTCCAATCTGTTTATTCATACCCACATTGTCAATTCACAATTAGTAACCCACTCACACCCTTTCTCGCACAAAACCACTCACTCCCACAGCGGAGCCGAGCTTAACCTGCTGGCGGCATACGCCCGCCTGGCTTTCCTTTCTTGCGGTCTGTCTTTATTGGCGCTACCCGCCGTAAGAAAAAACAAATTGCTGTACTGCAGCACCCTAAAAAACCAAACTTCTTATTACGGAACTTGCCGTTGTCTGAGGGCTCCTCCGGTGAATCTATAAAACCCCGTTCCACTTGTTTATATTTTTCACCCAATAGTACCTCACAATGACAAAAAAATTTTTTGTGCCACTCGCGTGTGCGATGCTGGCATTGCCCTTATGGGCACAAGAAAAGACCGATTCACAAATTACCGGTCACGTAATAGATTTATCTACCGGAGAACACATTCCTTACGCCACCGTGGTGATTCCGGGCACCACATACGGAACCCAGAGTGACTCTACCGGGCACTATATGCTTACCCACGTTCCGGTAGGCCCACAGACCATAGAAGCCTCATGTATAGGATATCAACAAAGTAGACAATCCATAGAAGTGCAAAAGGGGAAAACCTATGTACTGCACATAGAGTTGCCCCCCAATCCTATGGAACTCTCAGAGGTCGTCATCACTGGCAACCGCTACGCCACCAAACAAAGAGAAACAGGCACGCTGGTGAACGTAACCCCTCCCAAACGTTTTGAACAGACTATGTCGGTTAATCCGGCAGGAGTACTTGATTTTCAACCCGGAGGCCGGGTGGAATACAACTGCGGCAACTGCGGTGTGCCGCAACTGCGTATCAACGGCCTGGGGGGACAGTATTCCCAAATATTGCTGGACAGCCGCCCGCTGTTCAGCTCATTAGGTATGGTATACGGGTTGGAACAAATTCCCGGGGCGATGGTGGAACGTATAGAAACGGTACGTGGCGGCGGGTCAGCCCTATATGGTGCTAACGCCATTGCCGGCACGGTCAACATCATTACCAAAGAACCCACTGCCAACTTGCTGCAATTGTCCCACCAGACCGCCCTACTTCCCGGGGGTGCCACGGACGTAAACACCTCACTCAATGCTTCTTTAATCTCTCAAGACCGCAAAACGGGCACTTACCTGTTTTCTATGATGCGTCAACGCGACCCCTACGACCGCAACGCAGACAACCTGTCCGAACTTCCCAAGCTTACCGGTCAGACTGTAGGTATGCGCTCTTATTTCAACTTGTCCCGCAGCTCCAAAATAACGACCGAGTACCACTACATCCACGAATTCCGCCGGGGAGGTGACCGGTTTGACTACCCCGCCCACGAATCCAACCTGGCCGAGCAACTGGACCATAACATTACCGGCGGATCGCTGGCTTACGACTATGCCTCTAAAAACGCCAAAACCCACTTTGGTACCTATGTGGGGGCTCAATATATTGACCGTAACTCTTACTTTGGCACCCACCAAAACCCTAATGCATACGGCAAAACCTCAGATCTGACATTGAATGCTGGTGCGCAATGGTCTACGCGTCTGGCGCATTTGCTGTTTATGCCCGCCGTACTCAGCGCGGGCGCAGACTATACCTATGACCACCTGCACGACCAAATGTTGGGGTACCACCGCGACCTTACCCAGATTACCCACACTACCGGCGTATACCTGCAAAACGAATGGGTTACGGAGAAATTCAGTCTGCTGGCAGGCGGACGTATTGACAAACACTCTTTAGTAACACGCCCCGTCTTTTCGCCCAGAGTCAACCTGCGCTACGCCCCCAACACCCACATTACTTTGCGCGGCAGCTACGGCCAAGGCTTCCGTGCCCCGCAAACCTACGATGAAGATTTACACGTGGGCGCGGTAGGAGGCAATGTGGCCTTGATAAGCGTAGCGCCCGATCTTGTCCCTGAAAGGTCCCACACCGTAAACGCATCGTTTGATTATTGGGCGCAATGGGGCCCCTGGCAAATCAACCTGCTGGCAGAAGGGTTCTACACCGCCCTGGAAAACGTATTTGCCTTAGAAGAAAACGGGCAGGACCTCTCCGGAAATTTATTACTGGTACGCGTCAATGCCCCCGGAGCCACTGTGACCGGTGTAAATGCCGAATCGCGCATAGCCTGCGGAAAGTTATTTTCTTTGCAGGCCGGTTACACCTATCAGCAAAGCATTTATAACCAACCTTTTACCTGGACAACGGAACCTACGGTTGCCCCGCAGCGGAAAATGTTCCGCACACCGGACCATTACGGTTATTATACATTGGATTACAATCCTTCAGAACGGCTTACATTCACGGCAAACGGTACCTACACCGGCAAAATGTTGTTGCAACACTACTCAGGTACCATTGCCCGCGATAGCGAACAAACAAGCTCTTCTTTCTGGGACCTGTCCTTTAAAATCAGTTATGAATTCAGTATATTCGGGTCTTGCCGGTTGCAAACCTTTGCCGCCGTCAAAAACATCTTGGATTCTTTCCAAAAAGACTTGGATTACGGAGTAAGTAAAGATTCCAAATATTTTTACGGACCGGCCGCTCCACGCTCTGTAGTGGTAGGATTCAAATGGGAATGGTAACTTCCGGTTCCGTACATTTTATGCGCTATCCGGGACTTGGTAGAGCGAATATTGTCCCGTGTAGCTCCTAAAAGCCCCCCGATGGTTTCATTGGAAAAGTCCAAACTAGTAAGCAAATGGACAATCTTTTCCCTTTCGGTCAACCCTTCACAAGAGCTCATGCCCGGAAAACGGGTGGATTGTACCACTTGCACCAGAAAATCCTGATAATCCTCCGTATGAGTCCTCAGACACCGGTGAAAATCGGCATACAATTGCGGATCCGTCTTGTAGCATTTATTCACCAACTGTTGCAAGTCCGCAAACAAATCCGGCATACAGCGGCCGTAGGCATTGATTATCTGTTCCAAAAACTTTAGCCAGGCCCGGTGTGATTTGACTGTAAGATGCCAGTACCGCAATTGAAAAAAAACCAGCACGAGCAATAAAACACACATTATCAAACAAATAACAACTGTTTTCATAACGTTTACAAATTTATAAAATCTATGGCAGGTTTTTTGTCATAAAAGACGGGTGTTTTAGTAATTTTTACGGTATGAATTCATCGCTCACTTCCCCAAAGCCCCGGCTTTTTGTTAAAGCCGTGGTAGTAGGAATTATCAGCCTGCTGATGCTCATTCCTCTGGTATTTGTTTTCGAATTGGTAAACGATCGGCAACAGGCCGCCAGGGAAGCCACTGCAGAGGTGAGCCAAGCCTGGAGCAAAGCCCAGACTCTGACCGGGCCGGTACTCAGCATCCGCCGGGTGACGGACAGTCCCATACCCAATCCGCCCACATCCTCGGCCGTGACGGAAGAAATTTCCTGGACTCACTTTTTGCCGGAAGATCTGACTATGGAGGCCTCTCTGCAGCACCAACAACTCAAGCGGGGGATTTATCCCGTGCAGGTATACCGCTCGGACGTTAAAATTTCCGGTGTTTTCCGGCTCTCCCCGGAAGCACTGCAGTCTATCGGCGCCTCGCGTCGGGAGAAAATTACCGTTTCGCTGGGAATTGCCGACCTGCGCGGTATTGAAAGCCGAGTCAACCTTTCCCTTGCCGGCCGGACGTTGGAACTAACCTCCGGACTGGACCCGGCGGTGAGCACACAGGGCCTTACGGCCACACTCCCTGCGGACCTTCTGGAAGAGGTACCCCGGCAGGACGGAATGCTGAACCTGCCTTTCTCTCTGGAAATTCCGCTCAAGGGCTCGGAAAGTATCTGGTTTGCCCCTATGGGGAAAATGAATCACGTGCACCTGACGGCCGACTACCCCTCGCCCAAATTCAGCGGCAACTACCTGCCCGCAGAGCGCAGCGTCCTGGACAACGGATTCAGCGCCCAATGGGAAATCCCCGACCTCACCCGCAATTACCCCCAACAAATGGAACAGGCAGACTGGTACGCCGTGGTGGCCCCTTCCGTGTTTGGAGTGGAGCTGCTGGACACTGTTTCTCCATATCGCCAGGCGCAACGCGCCGTCAAATACGCCCTGCTGGTGATTGTACTGACCTTTGTAGTGGTCTTTTTTGCCGACCAAAAAGCCGGCAATACCATCAACATATTCCAATACCTGCTCTCGGGTCTGGCACTGGTACTGTTTTACTCGCTGCTGATTTCGCTGTCCGAGGTAATGCTCTTTGGCTGGGCCTACGCCGTGGCCGCCGCCCTGACCGTTGCCCTGCTGAGCAGTTACCTGTACCACCTGCTGCCGCAAAAAAAGACCGCCCTGTACATTGGCGGCCTGCTGACAGGAATCTACCTATTTGTATATCTACTGCTGCAAATGGAAAGTTACGCGCTACTGGCCGGGTCGCTGGGACTGTTCCTGATTCTGGCCGGAGTGATGCGACTAAGCACCGGAAGTGACCGTACGTAAGGGTACCTGTACCCAAAGAGCCTTTTCACAAACGGCTATCTCTGCCTTTTGACTCAACTGCAGCGATTCCCCGTCATAATGAAACCACGTCGGTTCATCCAGCACAATGGAGATGCTGCGTCCCGGAATGATTTCCACGTGACGGTTCCTGTCCACCACCCGATCCCTGAATTCCCCCGCCAATATAGGTACCTCTATTAACGCGGGGCGCGTACAGATGACCGTATGCAGCAACCCGTCCGTGACCGAGGCCTTGGGCGCAATGTAAAAATTATTGCCCCACTGGGCCGCATTGGCCACCGTAAGCAGAAACGCCTCCCGGCTATAGGGCACCCCGTCCACCTCCAGGTTGAGGGTCAACGATCGGTACGTATTATACTCTGTCAAAACAAGTTGCACATAACGCCAAAGCCCCCTTCCGGCCGAGGCGTTGAACAGATGGCTCACGTGGGCATCAAACCCCAGACCGGCCGTACAGAAAAAGTACCGCCCGTTGAGCGTACACGCATCAATGCGCATCCGCCCTCCTGTAAGCAACTGCTCCACCGCGCGGTTCAAGTCCATTGAGATCCGCAGGTGACGCGCCAGCCCGTTCCCCGATCCGGCCGGAATAATGCCCAGCGCCACTTGGGCCCCTTCTCCGCACGCAGCCACCACACTCCCCACCTGATTGACCGTACCGTCTCCCCCCACCGCCACTATGGTATTGTATTTCAAATCCACAAACCGACGGGCTGCGGCAACGGTATCTTCGCCACTTTTAGTAAAATACAGCGTACCTGACACTTCCGGATGCCGAGCCAGTTTCCTTTCAATTACACGGGCCGTCCGCTGCGGAGTGGCGCGGCCGGCTATGGGATTGATTATAAAGGCAATTCTCATTTTTCAACAGATGGGCTATACGTGCAAATATACAAAATCACCGACATCGGCCTTCTTTTTGTATATTTGTGATTCAACAAACAACGTAAGCAAATGAAAAGATATTTTACTGTTTTGGCCACCGCTCTGCTTCTCTGCAGCGGTCTTTCCACTCAAAAAGCAAGCGCACAGAGTGTGCTTAACGGTGCAGGCGCCTTAATAGGTAAAATTGAAGCCAACGGCACCCTGCGCAATTCCTCGGGCTTCTCCATTGGCCAGTTTAAGGAAGACGGAAGCATCAACAAAAACGGCACCTGCATAGGCAAAATAGAAAGCGACGGCACCGTACGCAATAACGGCACCGTACTGGGTAAAATAGAAAAAGACGGCACTGTCCTCAAAGACGGCGCCGTCATTGGAAAAATTGATGATGACGGCACCGTGCGCAAAGACGGGGCACCGGTTGGCAGCGCCAGGGGAATCAAAAAAGAATGGGCCGCCGCCGCCATCTTCTTCTATGGATTCTACAACTTGTAGATTGCCTATATCCTGGGCTTCTGCACTATTCTCAGTATCAGTGACACTATGTATATCCCCATTCCATAAATCACGGGGATAAGGCCTACTTTTATGCCGCCGCAGAGGACAGGCTGAGGCACTTCGCCTGCCATTTCTATGGCATCACAAACCTGGAAAAATCCAAGCAACATAGATACCACCCCGAATGCCATAGCTATAAGGCCCAATTCCTTTACCCAGGCCGGAGCCTTCCAGGCAGCCAGGAAAATCGCAATAAGAAGAATCGTCAATACGGCCATAAACAACGGGCCGCCCGCTTTGAATAATACAAACATGGTTTAAAAAATTAAGTGAGTAATTTGTTGTTTTTGTATGACAAAGGTACGGCAGGTTCCCTTTTTTGAGATTTTTAAAACCATTTGTCCAAGCGTCAAATCCATCTGTTACGAATTTTTTCGTTCTTTTATCACTACTTTTGAACTGTGAATCACGCAAACCCATGAAACGGTTTCTATTTATTATGGTATACTGGTTAAGCGGCCTGGTGCTACTGAGCCTCATCCTGTTGAGCACCAAATACAGTTTTGGCCAGGCCCTGCTGACCTCCTGCGCCCTGCTGCCGGGCACCCTGCTTGCCAAATATCTGGGAAGGGACATCAGTTTTTCCCACCGCAGGGAAGGCCTGCGCAACGCCGTCTACCTTGCCCTGGCCGTACTGCTGACCACGTGGCTGAGTATCCTTTGCATTCACTGGTACCTACTAAAGACCGACGCAGAAGACATCCTGCTCAACCCCGTCTTCATCTTGCTGATCATCTCGTTCTACGGAGGCATCAACTTCTACCTGGAGAACAAATTGTTCCACCGCCCCAAAGAGCCGGAAAAATTCATAGACTTTATTTCGGACCGGAAAAAGGTAAGACTGGAACTGGATTCCATCATCTATATTGAGTCCAATAACAACGAGGTGTGGATTCACACCCGCCCGTCAGATGCCGCCGCTACTACCGGTTACCGCACCAAAATGAAGATCTCCCGCTGGGAAGAAATCCTTGACGACCGCTTCCAGCGCGTGCACCGCTCCTTCATCGTAAACAAAAAACACATTGGCTGCACTGGCGCCACTCATCTGCTGATGGATGACGGAGCGGAAATAGAAATCTCCCGGAAACACCGCAGGCAATTGCCTTGAAACGCGGCTGACCTTCCTTTCTTGTAACGTCGTGCCCGACGGAAGATTCTTTTTTTGCCTACCTTTACCCTATGGAAGATTTTAGATTGGAACGCTATTTTGCGCGTCACGAGTTCAGTGCCCGTTACCTGTTGTCCAGTTCGGATTGCGACGGGTACCCTATGTCTTACATACTGGAGAAAGCCACGCCGCAGGAGCGGGAGTGGTGGGAGGCCTTGCGGTTGGGGTATACGGAAAGCACGGGCAGCGTGGCGTTGCGCCGGGTCATTGCCTCTTTTTACACCGGGATGGGGGAAGACAACGTGGTGGTTTCATCACCCGGGGAGTTGAATTATTCCCTGATGCAGGTGCTGTTGGGGGCCTCGGCCATGAGGGCGCATGTGGTGGCGACGTTTCCCGCTTATCAGTCGCTTTACGAGCCGGCGCGGGCTTGGGGTTGCGATTTGTCTTTCTGGGAGCCGGAGCCCGGGACGTGGACCTTTGATACGGCGGTGCTGCGCAAATTGGTTCGTCCCAATACGAAGCTGATTATCATTAATTTTCCTCACAATCCTACAGGGGCATGTCTTTCGGTGACCCAGTTGCGCGAGGTGACGGACATGGCGCGAGGCTGCGGGGCTTGGCTCTATTCGGACGAGATGTACCGGGACCTGTTGATTGACCCGGCCTGTGAAAAGGTGCCGGCCGTTTGTGACTTGTACGAGCGTGGTATCAGCCTGTGGGGAATGGCCAAATCGTTTGGGCTGGCCGGATTGCGCATCGGCTGGCTGGCTTGCCGAGACAGGGAGTTGCTGGGGCGGGTGACGGCGTTCAAGGATTACCTGTCCATTTGCAGCAGTGCCCCTTCCGAAGTGCTGGCGGCCATTGCCCTGCGCCATTCGCAGGACTTTCTGGGGCCCAATGTGGCCAAGATACGCACGCACGTGGGGCTGTTTGCCTCGGCCGTGAAAAGGCTGGCGTGTTTTGGGGAGTTTGTGGCACCAAGGGCCGGGTCGGTGGCGTTTGTGCCGTTGCAGGTGAAGGGGAGTGCCTTGGAGTTCAGTGACTCGCTGGTGGAACGGACGGGCATTATGACGGTGCCCTCGGAGCTATTTGCCTATCCCGGGAAGTACTTGCGGATTGGCTTTGGGCGGGAAAATTTTCCACAGGTGCTGGAATTGTTGGAAAAATCGTTATAATATATGGAATATAAAGTAGTTACGCTTTGCGGCAGTACGCGCTTCAAGGAAGAGTTTTTTCGCGTACAGAGAGAGTTGACCCTGCAGGGGTGCATTGTCATTTCCGTGGGGCTGTTTGGACACAGCGGGGATGAGCAGGTCTGGCAGCCGGGGGTCAAGGAAATGTTGGACGATATGCACAAACGAAAAATTGATATGGCACAGGAGATTTTTGTGATTAATCCGGGAGGGTATATCGGCAGCAGTACGCGTTCCGAGATTGACTATGCGCTTTCTCACGCGAAGACGGTGCGGTATATGGAGCCTCCCCAATAACAAGAATAGGGTGGTCTCCGGAATGGACCACCCTATTGCTTACCTAATTAACACTAATTAATTCGCGTAGTAGGGAAGGCTGATGAAGGTATATGTATCTTCCCATCCCGGGTTTTGTTCCAGGACACCTTCGGAAAGAATTACCTGCGAATCGGGGATTTTCCAGAAACCTCCGCCTGTAGCTTCATAGCGCTGCATAAAGTCAAAGGATCCGAAAGTATACTTGGCGGGAACACCGCGGTTGGTGATGGCTACCCCTTCCTGGTTCTCCACAATGACGGCTACATCGCCCCAACGACGCAAGTCGTTCCAGCGTAGGGCTTCAAAGCAAAGCTCGTAACGGCGTTCTTTCTTTAAAATGTCCAGAGAGTAGGCAGCGCGTGGGGCCAGTTTGGCGCGGGCGCGTACCTGGTTGATTCCGGATACGGTCTCGGTCAGTTCCGAGTGCATCAGCAGCACGTCGGCGTAGCGGATAAGGATGATGTCATTGTTCAAACCGCTCTGACGGTTGTTCTGGCCTCCGTAGAAGAAACCGAAGGTGGTTACCAGGGTGTTGCCGTCGTAGGCGCTGGCTCCCAGGTATTTCTTGGCCCACAGGCGGGTCTTTTCCACTTCTTTGGCCTTGTCACCGGGGTAATTGGGAATTTCATCGGCCTCATTGCAGATGGAACCTCTGCGGCGGTAGTCACCGGCGTAGTCGGGGTCGTTGGCCCAGTCGTTCCAAAGGGTGGTGTTGACCGAACCGTTGGAATATCCCTGTACGGAGAAGGGGAAGCAGGAGGCGTTGGTCTTGCGCATACCAAAGTATTCGACAATACGGTTAAGTAGCCCGCGTTGGCAAACTTGATGGCAAAGATGGTTTCTTTGCTGTTGTCGCCTTCCCAAACCAGACCGTTGTCAATGTCGTATTGGTAGTCGGCGCCGGTGTAGGTATTGGAGTAGGGCCACAGGTTACGCTGGTCGCTTACCAGAGAGTGGCCGCTGTTGCGGATGCAGTCATCCAGGTAGCCGATGACGTCCTGTTTGCTCACCGAACCGCCTCCCGCAATGGGCAGGGTGGTCTGTTTGTAGAAACCGGTGTAGAACATCCAGGTGCGGGCCATCAGGGCTTCTGCCGCCCATTTGGAGGCGTGGCCGGGACCATATTCGGGATAAGGCGTGGCAGGGAACAGTTTTATGGCCTGGTCCAGGTCATAGCCAATCTGTGCGTAGATTTCTTCACCAGAGGCCTTGGGCAGGTTTTCGGGGGCGGTGGACAGCACCAGAGGTACTTGGCCAAAAAGTTGTACAAGGCCTATGTAGTAGTAGGCACGCAGGAAATGGGCCTCGGCCAGCAGGCGGTTCTTGACGGCCTGATTGCTCCATGACTTTACATTGTCCATGGTGGCAATGGCGTTGTTGGCACGGAAGATCCCGGCGTAACTGTCTTTCCACATGGGTTCAAACCAGCTGATGCCGGCGTTCATAAGACGGTCCATGGATTGTGGCCCCTTGTTGCTGGTACTGCCGGCTCCAAAACGGTCGTCACCGGCCATTTCATAAACAAAGAAGGGAACGCTTTCCGGGTCGGGAATCATGTCGTTGATACTGGCATAGATACCGGTAACCATCTGTTCCGCGTCGTCTTGCGAGGCGGGGAAGTTGGATGTGTTTTTCTTGGTGTAGCTTTCTGTGTCAAGGAATTCTTCACATCCTGCAAAGGCAAAGAGGCAAATGCCCGTTAAAAGTATTGTGGTTAGTCTTTTCATAATAGTCATTCCTCCTTGTTAAAATTTAAGATTAACACCTAACATAAACGTCCGTGAGCTGGGGTAGTAACCGCAATCAATACCCGATGCCCAGCTGTAGCCGGCGTTGTAGCCCACTTCGGGGTCCATCCCGGGGTACTGTGAAATGGTAAACAGGTTCTGGGCCGTTACGTATACACGCAGTTGGGACAGCTTGAGGTTGCGGAAGCCTTTCTTGAAGTCGTAACCCAGAGTTACGTTGGAAATCTTCACAAAGTCGGCGTCTTCCAGGTAGATGTCGGAAATATCAATGAAGTTGACATTCTTGCCGTACGAGAATTTGGGGTACTTGTTGGTGGAGCCTTCTCCGTTCCAGTATTTGGTCAAATCTTCTACGACGTAGTTGTCGTTGGGGGTGTCAGAGTAGGAGCGGTAGCATTTGATAACCTGCATGCCAAACGATCCGTAGGCGGTCATTGAGAAATCAAAGCCTTTGTAGGCCAGGTTCAGGCTGAAACTGCCGGTAAAGTCGGGGTGGGGGTTACCTATCATAGTCTTGTCGTCCGCATCAATCTTGCCGTTGCCGTCGGTGTCCTGGAAAATAAGGTCACCGGGCTGGGGATTGGTTTGGCGGGTCACGTGGCCGTCGGCAAGCCATTTGTCAATCTGGTTCTGGTTCTGGAATACGCCCAGGGTCTTGTAACCCCAGAAGTAGCCCATGGGTTTGCCCACTTCCACGCGGAAACATTCGGTGGTGTTTTCCGCAATAACCTGCTGAGGACCGTGGATAATACCTTCTTCATTGGCCAGACGCAGGACTTCATTTTTATTGTGGGACATATTGAGGTTGAAACCGTAGGAAAAATCGTTTCCTACACGGTCGTTCCAGTTGAATGCCAGTTCTACACCCTTGTTTACCACGTCGCCGCCGTTGATATAGGGAGCGCCGGTTCCGTAGGACAAAAGTGTGGGAGCCACAACCAGCCAGTCTTTTGTGGATTTGTTGTACCAGTCAAAGTTGACGCCCAAACGCGAGCGGAAGAAGCGGGCATCAAAACCAAGGTCAATCTGTTCTGAGGTTTCCCAGGTCACGTTTTGGTTGGGAAGGATGTCGGGATAGGCACCGGTGGAAGGATTTGCCTTGTCATTGTAATAATAGGCATTGGTGTTGAAGGCAATGGTGGCCAGGTATTGGAAATTGGAGATGTTGCAGTTACCGTTCTGTCCCCAACTGCCGCGCAGTTTGAAGAAACTGAGCCAGTTTTTGCTCCAGTCCATAAAAGGTTCACTGCTGATGACCCAACCGGCAGATACCGAGGGGAAATAGCCCCAGCGGTGACCGCGGGCGAAGTTGGACGAGCCGTCGGCGCGCATTACCAGAGAGGCCATATACTTTTCTTTGTAGTTGTAATTCAGACGTCCAAAGAAGGAGGCCAGTGCACCGGCTCCTTCGGGAGAGCCCGACATACTGGAGTTTGTGGTGTCAAGCCCCTGGGTGTTGCTGATGTAGGCGTGGTCAAATGAGCCCGGGAACAGGGAGTAGGAATTCTTGGCCGAGAGGCTTTCTCCGTAACCCCATTTTTCTACGGATTGACCGGCCAGGAAATCAATGGAATGTTCTCCAAAACGTTGGGAGAAATTCAAGGTGTTTTCCCAGGTCCACTGAGAACTCCAGGATTGGCTCTGGTTCACGTCGTCGGTCTCGTTGGATGATTTGGCGGAAAGTTCATACACAGGCGTGTAGGACCGGCTGGAAGCCAAATTTAGATTGTAACCTACGCTGCTGCGGAATTTAACCGACTTGACGGGAGTAATTTCCAGGTAAGCGTTGGCCTGCAGGCGACGGGTAATGGAATTGCGGTATTTGCGGGTGTAATCCAGTTGGGCCAGAGGGTTGGCCAGGGCCTGGTCAAAATCCCATCCTTCAGCCAGCATATCCTTATATATATAGTAGTCTCCGTCATTGTTGTATGCAGGCAACAGAGGAGTCATCTTCAACAGGTTGCGGACATTGTTGCTGTACATGCTGCCAATGTTCACACCGGATTTTGTGTAGTGGGAATACACTATGTTTTCTCCAAAGCGGATGATGTCCCGGCCGTTTTTCTTCCACAGCGAGTGGTCCGAGTTCATACGGACAGTGTAACGGTCGTAATGGGGTGTTGCGGGGGTACCAATGGTACCGTCCTGCATAAGGTAGGAAGCTCCCATAGAAAAACGCGACTGGTTATTACCGCCCATCAGGTTTATGGAGTGGTTGGTAATGGGCGCATTTGCCGTCATACCTTCTTTTAGCCAGTTGGTACCTTTCCAGCTGCCGTTCTTGATGGAGGCCAGCATGGTGGCGGGAAGTTCCTGTTCCCAGTTGTAGAGCAGGCCTCCGGAAGGATCCTGTTCCAACAGGGCTTTGTTGATCAATTCCATATACTGGGTGGCATTGGCCGGTTCCACACCGTTGGTGATGGCGTTCTGTACTCCGTAATACCCGTCGTAACTGACTTGCAGGCGCCCTTCTTTCCCCTGTCTGGTGGTTACCAGTACTACCCCGTTGGCGGCGCGGGCTCCGTAGATGGCCGCCGAGGCGGCGTCCTTTAATACGTCAATGGATTCAATATCACTGGGATTCAGGGAATTTAAAGAACCTCCGGCTACACCGTCCACGACATACAGCGGCGAGTTGCTGCCGGTGGTACCCAAACCGCGGATATTGATGTTGTAATTTTCACCAACCTGACCGGAGCTCTGGGTGATGTATACCCCGGGGGTTTGGCTTTGCAGGGCGCCCAATACGCTTACAGTATTGAGTTTGGTGATGTCTTCCCCTTTGACCTGAACCGTAGAACCCGTAATCAGTTTTTTCTGCTGCACGCCGTAGCCCATAACTACCAGCTCGTCCAACCAGAGATTGTCTTCTTTAAGAGTGATGTTGTATTCAAATACATTGGCGCGTAATTGAACCACTTGCGTAGTGAAGCCCATATATGAGGCTTCCAGTGAGGCATTTTCCGGAACGTTGAGGGTGTAGGCCCCGTTCTCGTCCGTGATGGATCCGTTGGTTGTGCCCTGTTGCATTATAGTAACCCCAATCAAGGGTTCCCCTGTCACAGAAGACACAACTCCTTTGATTTTGACGGATGCCTGTGCGTAGGCCTGTGTGGATCCCACGGCCAGCAGCAGACAAGCAAAGAGAAGTTTGATAGTTTTACCTTCCATAGTTTTAGTTTTGGTTATAACGCGAAATAATACAATATAAATGTTAACGAATGCAAGGATATTTGATAAAAATGAAAGAATATTGTAAAAAGTCGTTTTTCCAATATTGTTGCATTATTATGCAGAATCGTAGGATTAGCCATTACCTTATTTGTAGTAATTTTGCTAAAGAGAAAAACGGCTATGAAAAATTCGCTTCTTGTGGTATTGTGCTTCCTTCTGCTGCTTCTGACCGTGGTACAGGGCAGGGCCCAGACATCCAATACCGGGTCCGGTGTCAACGAGTCCCTGTCCAACAATTCGGTCTGGGTCATGATGCAGGACAGCCGCGGGGTGATGTGGATTGGGACCAAAGAAGGGCTGAATGCCTATAACGGTTATTACAATACCATATATAAAAACGACCCGGCCGATTCCTTGTCGTTGCGCAACAGTTTTATCCGTTCCATCCTGGAGGTGGTTCCGGGAAAGGAAATCTGGGTGGGTACCGGAGAAGGCATCTCCATTTACCATATGGAAACGGATCGGTTTACCCGTTTTTCCGCCACTACCGAGGAGGGTCTCACTCCCGAGGCACCGGTAAATTCCATGGTCAGGCAGGGGGACAAAATCTGGATATCCGAGGTGGATGTGGGCATCTACTGCTACGATATGCAAACCCGGCAGATGGAGTTTTATTCCCGGACCAGTTTTCCGTGGTCTCTGTGTATTGACTCTTACGGTACCCTTTGGACGGCGGCATTTAGTGCGGGGGTGTATCGGTTTATCCCGGCAAAGAATGATTTTGAATATATTGCCTTTCCGGAAGGCCCCGGTATGGACGATGCGCAGGAAACGCGCTCTTTTTTTGAAGACCTTTCCAACGATTGCCTTTGGGTGGGGACTCTGTCAAGCGGCTTGATGTGTTACGACTATAAAACGGGCCGGTGGCGTGCTTTTCAGACAGAGGCATCTCAGGAATTGTTGCACGGCATATATGCCATTGTGCGCTATTCCTCCAGTGAACTGGCGGTGGGAACGGAACAGGGTCTGTATTTATTCAATACGGTTACCCAGAAATTTCGCCTGCTGGCGTCTCTGCAATCCATTTTTTCTCTTGTACAGGATAAGGAGGGGGGAATATGGGTAGGCACCTATTATGACGGGGTGCATTACCTGCGTCCCGGTTTTGAGGCGGTAAGCCAGCATACGGTTCCACCGCAGACCGGCAGGGTGATATCCAGCATTCTCAGTGCCAGTGATAAGGATTATCTGTGGATTGGGGCGCGTGACGATTGGGGCGGTTTCTGCTCATACAACAAAACCACGGGAGAATATACGGACTACTCGGATGTAGTACCTTACCGGAACGTCCGCGAGTTGGCGTCGTTTGACGACCAGTTGTGGATTGGTTATTATGCGGACGGTCTGGTGCGCCTGAATACTCTTACGGGGTCGGTAAAGCACTATACGCACCGGACGGACGATACCACTTCTCTGTCACACAATGCGGTGTACACTATCTATAAAACCACTAGGGACGTTATATATATAGGCACTATTCTGGGACTGGATATTTTTGATCCGGTCACGGAACGTTTTACTCGGGTTTCGGAGATAGGAAATACGCGTATACACAGTATAGTGGAGGATTACCTGGGACTGGTATGGGTAGCTACCTATCAGGAAGGGTTGTATTGTTACAACCCGGCTACCGGGGAGTGGCGTTCTTTCCGCCATTCCCACAACGAGGGTGCCTTGCCGTCTGACTGTCTGATCAGCCTGCACACAGACAAGCAACACCGTTTGTTCATAGGCACGGAGGGTGCGGGGTTGTGCCAGTATAATTACGAGTCGTCGTGTTTTGATCAGGTGGTGTCGTACGAAGGGCTGTCCAACGGCATTATCTGCGGCATATTGTCGGACCACAAGGGCAATCTGTGGATTAGCCAGAGCCGTTCCATAAGTTATGTGGATATGGCCACCAAACAGGTATATGTATTGGACGAGAGTGTGGGGATGGAAGGGTATTATTACTGTTACAACGGCATTTATGAAGATGCCGACGGGGTATTGTATTTTGGCCATGCCAACGGTTTTATGACGGTTAATCCGGACCAACTACACTATAACACACTGCCTCCCACGGTGATGATTACCGGAGTGCACAATGGGCAGAATGACGTCAGGTATGCCACGTCGGGGCCCATTGTGGTGGCTCCTCGTACTCCGTCCATCCGGTTTGATTTTGTGGCATTGAGTTATTCGTTTCCCACCCGAAACAGCTATACCTATTATTTGGAAGGATATGAAGATCCCTGGAGTCATTCCGGGACGGAGCCCTTTGCGTCATATATCAACCTGCCTCCGGGCAGTTATGTGTTTTACGTCAAGGGGGCCAACAGTGACGGGGTGTGGAATGAGACCCCGCTGAGTGTCCCCTTCCGGGTGAAAGCCATATTGTGGCGCAGGCCTTATATGATAGTATTTTATGTGTTGTTGTTGGTCGGAGCCTTCAGTATGGCGGTGAAACTGCCCCGCCGCACGCAAAAACGCAGGATGGAAAGCGAGATGCTCCATTATCAGATGGAAAAAGACAAGGAATTGTACAGCCGACAGGTACAATTCTTTACCAACATCATTCACGAAATCCGTACCCCGCTGAGCCTTATCAAAGCCCCGCTTGAAAGTATCATCAACGCATTGCCTCCTACCGAGTCTCGCGAAAATTACGATATTATGGAACGCAACGTCGAGCGGTTGCACTCGCTGGCGGACCAGATTCTGGATTATCGCAAAATAGAGCAGAATGTATACGTAAGCAATATAAAACCGTATAATCTGGCACCCATCATCCAAAGTGTGGCTTTCCGGTACAAATCTTCCTGCCGCCTGCGCAACATAACGCTTACGGTAAGCCTCTCCGATGATCCCGTAATTTGTATGGTAGACTCCGAAGCGCTGACCAAGATATTGAGCAACCTTCTGAGTAATGCCCTCAAATATGCCAAATCCGCTATCACAATAAGCATGATAAAAGGGCCCAAAGGAGGCGTGGTCAAAGTGTTTGATGACGGGGCGGCTATTCCTGTCGCCAATATTGATAAAATCTTTATGCCTTTTTATAGGGTAAACGATGAGGCGACGTATCCCGGCAAGGAGGGTACCGGCATTGGACTGGCTCTGGTGAAGCAGTTGGTGGATTTGCAGAAGGCCTCCATTGAGGTCAGCAGTGTGCCGGACAACACCACCTTTACCATTATCCTTCCTTACGGAACCGCGGCCAAGGAGGCGGCCCCACTGCAGGGCGATTTGCTGGATTACCCGGCAGAGGCAATGGAAAATGCGCCGGAAGATGAGAGGTATCAGGCGGAAGAACAGCCGTTTGCCAACACGTTGTTGATTGTGGAGGACAATTATGAATTGCTCAATTTCCTGCAGATCAATTTTGGGCATATGTATAACGTGGTGACGGCCGTTAACGGCAAGGAGGCGTTGGCGCGCCTGGAGGAAAGTGCCATCATAGACGTGATTATAACGGATATACTTATGCCGGTGATGGACGGAGTGGAATTGTGCCGTGCGGTGCGTGCCAACCCCATGTTGTGTCATATTCCCATTATTCTGCTTACCGCACAGACCGATATCCGGTCCAAAACCCACGGGCTGGACTACGGTGCCGATGTGTTTATTGAAAAGCCTTTCTCTCTGGAATTTTTGAAGGCCCAGGTGCCAGTATCATCAAGAACCGAAACCAGTTGAAGGAAATATTCACCTCTTCTCCGCTTACTCCGCCCCAAAGCATTGCCCGCAACACATCGGACCTTAAGTTTCTTACACGGGTGAACGACATTATTATGAATAATCTGGCCGAGTCCTCCAACCTCATTGAGACTTTGGCGCTTAACCTGTCCATCAGCCGGTCCAGCTTGCACAAGAAGATCAAGGCCGTGTCCGGAATGACCCCCAACGATTATATCCAACTCATTCGTCTGAAACGCGCCGCCGAGTTGTTGAGTACCGGCGAGTACCAGATTAATGAAATTTCCTATATAGTGGGCTTTAACACACCCTCTTATTTTTCTAAATGTTTTTGCAATCAATTCGGGATGTTGCCGCGGGATTTTGCGGCAAAAACCGGAGATAAATCCTTACCAGATGAAACTAATGAGTAGACCCTTGGCAGCCGTGGCGGTTGCCTTGCTGTTGGGTACGGCCTGTACCGCGGAACAGAAAGTGGAAAATGTGATTTTTTATATCGGTGACGGTATGGGATGGGGCGCCGTATCAACTCTGGTGATGCAGCATATGGACAAGGCACCGCAGGAGGTGGCCCTGTACCGGATGGACAATGCCGGAGCTGCCACCACATATTCCATGAATGCCAAGGTTACTGACTCTGCTGCGGGGGGTACCGCCCTGGCTACCGGAGAAAAGACCAAGAATAGTATGGTGGGAATCAATGCGGCGGGCGACACGTTGCGCAGTGTGCTCATGAAGGCACAGGATGCCGGAAAGACAACCGGTATTGTGGTCAACACCGCTCTGGTGGATGCCACTCCGGCCGCTTTTTACGGCCACGTGACTAAACGTTATGACTGGGAAGAGTTGGCTATGCAGATGCTTACGGCCAACGTGGATTTTTATGTGGGGGCGGGGCTTCCCTCGTTCAATCAGCGGGCGGATTCGGTGAGCATTCTGCCGTTGTTTGAAAAGCAGGGGTATCTGGTGTGCAATCAATGGGATCAAGCCAAGAATGCGCAGGCAGACAAAATGCTGGCGGTATTTGATAACAGCATGGAAGGCCTTCCCGCCGATATCTTAAACCAAGCGGTTACAAAAACGCTTTCCCTGATAGACGCCAAGGCCAACTCCAAAGGGTTCTTTTTGATGATTGAAGAGGCGCAGATAGACCATTGGGGCCACGACAACAATGCCGAGGGTATGAAGGCCGAGATGGAACATTTCAACAACACCCTCACCACCTTGCTGGATTATGCCGATGCGCATCCGGGCACGCTGGTGGTAGTGACGGCCGACCATGAAACCGGCGGGGTGATGGTGGACAATAACGGGGAACCGCTTTTCAGCCTTCCTTCCCATTCGGGGTCACTGGTTCCCGTATTTGCTTACGGCCCCGGAGCGGAAAACTTCAGCGGGCTGATGGACAATACGGACATTCCTCACAAGATTTTGTCGCTGTTGGGGCTGTAAAAAGGCGGCACAAAAAAAAGAGGGTGACTTTTTGAGCCACCCTCTTTTTTTTGTGCGGTTACATAAACCGGTCGGCCGGTGTGGGAGGCATAGGTTTCCAGTCTTTCAATTCTTCAAGCAGTACTTCCACAGCTTTATTTAGTTGGGCGTCGTTACCCAGGAAGTCTTCAAAAGGATTGATGTCTACTTCAATATCCGGGTCTACGCCGTGACCTTCCACTATCCATTCTCCGTCAGTGGAATAAGAGGTGAAGAACGGGGTGCGCACGTCCTGGCCGTCCAGGTAGGGTTTGGAGCCGGAGATGCCCACAATACCGCCCCAGGTGCGCATTCCAATCAGTTTACCCACGCCCAGCTGGCGGAAGCTGTAGGGGAACAGGTCGCCGTCAGATGAGGAATATTTGTCAATCAGACATACTTTTGGGCCGTAGTGCATCTCGTTGGGAACGGGGATGTTGTCTCCGTTGCGGTACATGCTTATCCGATACATCTCGCGGTTTAACCGTTCCAGAATGATGGGTGACACGTTGCCGCCACCGTTCATCCGGTCATCAATAATCAGGGCTTTTTTGTTGAGCTGCGTGTAGAAGAGTTTGGTGAACATTTCCAGCCCGGCATCACTCATATCGGGAATGTGGATGTAACCGATCTGCCCGTTGGAGGCTTTGTCCACCTTGGCAATATTCTCCTGTACCCATTCGTAGTACGCCAGCTGGCTTTCATCGGCTATGGGTTTTACGTATACGGTGCGGGCGCCCTTTTCAGAGGCGGTGGTGTTGACTTTTAGTGCCACGGTTCGACCCACCTTGCCCACCAAGGCCTGATGGACGCTCTTTAATGAGGTAGCGCTTACTCCGTCTATTGCCAGAATGTAATGGCCTTCTTTGACCTCAACTCCCGGAAGGGTAAGCGGTGAACAGAGTGCGGCATCCCAGTTTTCCCCTTTGAACACGTGGGTCACTTTAAAGAAACCTTGTTCGGCTTTGGCAAATTTGGCGCCCAGCAGGCCCACTTTCACGCGCGGGGCGGCGGGGGCGCTTTCCGGCGAGGTCACGTACGAGTGGCCGATGTTCAGCTCGGAAATCATCTCGCCAATGACATAGGTCAAGTCGTGGCGGTGTTTGACGTAGGGCAGCAGTTGGGCGTACTTTTCGTGGATGAAGTTCCAGTCCCTGCCGTGCATAGTGGGCAGGTAGAATCCGTCCCGGAACACGCGCCAGGTCTCGTTGAAAATCTGATTCCATTCCTGTGCGTAGTCCACATACACTTTGACGTCGTTCATATCTACTTTCTTGTCTACTTTCCAGGTAGGAGCTTCCACCACATAGAATTCGTTCCCTTTGTACAACAGGGCTTTTTTGGCGGCGGGCGCAAAAGCCATCATGCGGCCCTGGGTCACGGACGACACCTTAAGGTCTTTCAGAGATATTTTCTGAACCTCGGCAGCACGGTTGCTGCTGAAGAACAGTTCGTCATCAAAGGCACCCAGCAGTTGGTAGCGGCCGGCGGGAAGGGGCAGGGCACTGGCGCGTTCCACTATGCCTTCCAGATCCACTTTCATATCCTGTATGGCGGGGGCCGGTTTGGCGGCAGAGACGTTCTTGCCGCCTTTTGTGGGAGCGGGTGCAACGGCTTCTTCTTTGGCGGGTTCGGGCAATTTATATTCATCGCCCTTGAGCGCTACGGGGTTGGGGGTATTTTTGGCAAGGGGCACTATAAAGACCTTGCTGCTTACGTCATAAGCATAGTCCCATTCCACTTGTGACATACGGGGAGAAAAATCCGTGGCCAGGGTGTAAAACAAGTATTTACCGTCTTGCGAGAAAATAGCGGACGAGGCGTTGTACCATTGGGTGGTTACGGCCGTTGAGGTGCCGGTGGCCACTTCATACAGATACACCACACTGGTACGGTTGTCGTCTTCCGTGGTGTAGACTATCCATTTGCTGTCCGGAGATAGGTCGTAACTGCGGATGCCCGAGTGCGGGAACTGAATAATGCGCTTTACGTTTTTGGAGGCTACGTCGGCATAGAAGAAGTCCCTTTCATCTGTAGTGAAGTAGAGCCCCTTGGAGTCAAGGCTCCAGGAAAGTCCCTGGGGGTAACCGTGGTCAAATTGAGAGATGACTGCGGCCGAGTCAAAATTGTCAAAGGGGGCTACATAGAGCTGGTATTCACCTGATTCGTCGGAGAAGAAAGCGATTTGCCTGCCGTCCGGTGACCAAACAGCCTCGCGTTCATGCACGCCGCTGGTGCGGGTTAAATTGTAGGTGGCACCCTCGGTCGAGGGCACAGAGAAAATATCTCCGTGAGCGCCTACCAGCACGCGGCTGCCGTCCGGAGCCAGGTCCATATCCGAGGCTTGTGGGGCGGCGTACACCCATTGATTGCGTGCGTACAGGTCTTCACTGTTCAGGCGGATGTCCACTTTTTCCGTTTTGCGCGTGGCCACGGTATATTTGTAAATATAGCCGCCGTTTTCAAATACAATATAGTCGTTGGAGTTGGCGGGGAATTTTACATCGTAGGTATCAAAATTCGTGATTTTGGAAATGTTTTTTGTCCGGGTGTCGTAGCAGAACAGGTTCATGATGGAATCGCGGTCAGACAAAAAGTAAATTTCCTGGTCTATCCACATGGGGAAAATGTCCTGTGCGGGGTGGTTGGTAATGTTCTCCAACTGCGTGGTGCCCATGGGATGAACCCAGATGTCGTCCGCCTGGCCGCCGCGGTAATACTTCCAGGTGCGGAATTCCCGGAACATGCGGTTCATGGCCAGTTGCTTGCCGTTCGGAGAGAAGGAGCAGAAACTTCCTTCCGAGGTGGGGAGTTGCGTGGATTCGCCGCCGGTAGGAGCCACAAAGCGGATTTGTCCCCTGAGCCCCGAGAAGGTATACCAGCGTGAGCGGTAAATGATTTCATTTCCGTCCGGAGTCCAGCCCATGACAATGTTGTTGGGCCCCATACGGTCGCCGATGTTGTCACGGTCAAGGGTGGCGGTCCAGGTAAGGCGTTCCGGCGTGCCGCCGGTGGCGGGAACGCTGTATACTTCGGTATTGCCGTCGTATTGTCCGGTAAAAGCAATGGTTTTTCCGTCCGGTGAAAACCTCGGGAATACTTCATAGCCAATGTGCGAGGTAAGTTTTTGGGCGGTACCGCCGTTTACGGGTACCGTGTAAAGGTCACCTGCGTAAGAAAAGGCAATCTGCCGGTCGCTTACAGCGGGAAAACGCAACAAACGGGCTTCAGCGCCGGACGTCTGGGCTGCCAGGCTCAGCCCCAAAGCACAAAAAAAGGATAAAAGGAGAGTTCGTTTCATAGTAGGAATATCAACTTGGGTATAAAGGTAAAAAATTGATATATTCGCATGTAAAATAACCTTAATATTATGTCAAAATTTTTCAAAGACTTCAAAGCATTCGCCATGAGAGGCAACGTAATTGATATGGCCGTGGGCGTAATCATAGGGGCTGCCTTTGGTAAAATTATCACTTCATTGGTATCCGACCTGCTAATGCCCTTGATTGGGGCTCTGGTGGGTGGTGTCAATTTCACGGACTGGAAATGGACTATTGTACAGGAACATCCCGGCCTGCTGGACCCGTCTGTCACTATGCCGGCCGTGACATTCAATTATGGCAATTTTCTGCAAGTACTATTTGATTTTCTGATTGTTGCGTTCTGTATCTTCCTGCTGATAAAAGGGATTGCCAAATTGACCGCCCTTGGCAAGAAAGAAGAACCGGCCGCTCCCGCTCCGGATCCGCAACCTACCAAAGAAGAAGTGTTGCTTACAGAAATCCGGGATTTGCTAAAAGAAAACAAATAGTAGCGAAGTGCACCGATACGGGAGAATTAACCGTATGGTGGCATAACCGACAAGCCCGATTGTTATTTTGCAACGGCTATCGGTTTGCTGTTTTTTAGATTCAGTAACACTTTGGCCAGTTGGTCGGGGCAGGAAGTGTTCTTCTTGCCGCAGGGGATGCCTTTGAGGCGTTTGGTCGCTTCCTCGGGCGTCATACCCTTGAGCAGGGCCCCCAAGCCTTTGCTATTGCCGTCACAACCGTTGGTAAACACTACACGCTGGAGGGTGTTGGCTTTGGTGTTGATTTCAATATTGATTTTGGTAGAGCATACCGTGGAATCAGGAGTGGCTTCCACCTTGCGAATGCCTGCAGGAGTAATCTGATCTTTAACAATAACTTGGGCGCTCATAACTAAAGGTGTGAATAAGAGAAGGGAGATTCCCAAAATTGACAGAGATAAAATCTTGTTCATACGTTTATATAAATGAGCGCCAAAGTTAGTAAATGTTGTGGATGCGGTTAATCCAGCTGGCGTTTTTTCAGCTGTTTGATGATACGGGAAATGACTTGTTCAATGCCCGATTCGGGTTCAATGATGTTGTAATCTTCCCAGAAGTCCTCGTCCTGGAAGTCGGCCACCTTGTCCATAACGATATCATTTGAGCGGATTCTGCTCTCGGACGGAATTTTGTACATATTGTTGCTGCGTTCCGTAATGGCCATTTCCGAGGTAACCGTGTACGAATTCTTGAAAAGTTTGCGTTGCCATTTGGAGTCGAATTTTAACTCGGTGCGCGAATAGTCAAATACCCATTTTCCGTCAACTTCCTTGTAGTTTACCAAATAGGTGGCGTACTGGAAGTCAATGGCCAGGCCAATGGGTTTGCGGTGAATTAACAGGGCGGATGCGTTGGGATTCTCTTCTATGTTCATATTGAATTCAATGCGGGAAATGGCCAGCGATTTGGATTCAATATATATTTTGCCGCGGAACAATATGGGCTGTATGGAGGGTTTTTGATCAAAAGCCACCACGTAATGCACCTTGCCGTCAATCTGGATGGGAGATTCCATGGTGAAATCGTATGCATCCTTGATCTCCGGAGTATTGACGCCCAGGAAGGGATATTTGGCTACGTCAATTTCAAGGGCCGAGTTAATCCCCCCGCGGAACTTGACAAAAACAGTATCAATGCGTTGCCAGTCAATACTGCCACGACCTTTATAGATACCCACCTGGTCACTGCCCATGCTGCGGTACGAGGTCTTGTAAATATCCACTACGGCTTCTGATAACGTGACGTAGTTGCTTCCCTTGCGAATCATTTCACGATAAAAACCGGTCATTTGCATAGGTTCGGTAGGGTAGTTTTCCGACACACGGGCCAAAGAACGTTCCACCAAATCCAGGGCATCCGTGGGGCGTACCACAATGCTGGGAAGGTCCAATGCCACTGCCTTGAGGTAGATGACGTTGTTTTTCTGCGCCATAAGGGTCTTTAGCGGAATATTTTGTGTTTCATATCCGAGGAAGGAAATACGTAACGTCTGGTTGGCCGCGGTTTCCGGGAATTTGAACACAAAGGCGCCTTCCCCGTTGGTGACGTTGCTGATGCCGACCTCTTCAACCGACAGAGAGGCAAATACCAGCGGTTTTTTGGAGTCGGCATCGGCCACCGAGCCGCTGATGCTGAGCAATTGCGGCAACTGGTCGTGAGCGGTGAGTACAATGTAATCGTTTTCAAATACGAATTTCATCCCGTTTTGCGCAAAAGCCTCCTTGAGGCATTGGGCTACGGTCTTGCGTCCGGCCTTGATGGGCAGGACTTCGTTGATGTTTACTTCACTTTTGCTGTAGACAAAAAGGTATTGGGTCTGTTTTTCCACTTGTTCAATGAAAGATCCAAGCGTAAGAGAGTTGCCGGTAATGGTGATGGGAGCGTTTTGAGGCAGGTCATTTGCATAGGCTCCACGGGGGGCCGCCAAGGCTAAAAAGAGCCCGATGAGCAGAAATAGACTTTTTTTCATAACTTTGTAATTAAATAGTTAGTACAGGAGCGTTTTTTTGTGTTAACTGTCGGCCGGCAAGTGTGTCCGCACGAGCCGGCTTTCTTTTTATTTATTTGATAATCAATGTGTCTGATTGTTCGTCCATTTTATATTTGAAATGGGTCACACGTTGCATGTTCTTTAAGGCGTATTCCAGACCGTCCTGCTGGCGGAACTTGCCGCTCAGGCGAAAATGCGCCAGAGCGCTGTTTTCTATACGGATGGGAACTCCGTAATAGAGTTGCAATTTGTCAATGATTTGGGCAAAGGTACAGTCATCAAAGGCATAGATGCCTTCTTTCCAGCGCAGGAAAGAGGTATCGGTGAAGGTCGAGGCAAGCAACTCGCCGTCAGATATAGACGCCTCCTGGGAAGGTTCCAGATGCAGGGCAATGTCCTTGTGGGCCGGGTCGTAGATTTTGACGGCGCCTTCCACCAGGGACGTTTTGAAAAGCGGACTGTCTTTGTAGGCCAGTACGTTGAATTCGGTGCCCAAGACTTCAATATCGTATTTGTCGGTTGAAACCACAAACGGATGTCTCTTGTCCGGAGCCACGTCAAAATAGGCTTCTCCGTCCAGTTCCACCCGACGGGCGTCTTTATCAAAATGTTTGGGATACTGCAGGGTGGAATTGCTGTTGAGCCATACCTGGGTGCCGTCCTGCAGGGTAATGGATATGCGCTGGCCGGCAAGTGCGGTAAGGGTGACCGTGTTGGCGTCGTCATCGGCAAAAAGTCCGTGGGAAGTATGCGCCAGACCCCAGGTGGAGAGCGCCACCACTACAGCGGCAGCCGCGTAGCGCAGTATGCGGCGGGAAACCACAGTAAGCGGATGTTTGCGACGTGTCGGGGCGGAAGCGTCTTGTACGGTGCCGGCCGGCAACAGGCCGGTGAGCGAGGCGTAGGCCTGCATCTCTATAAACTCCTGCTGCAGTGCGGGGTCTTTGTCCAGCTCGTTAAAAAGAACCTCTTTTTCAAGCGGGGTGATGGTTTGGTTGAAATATTTATGGAAAAGAGGATGCATTGTATTTGGGTGTTAGTACTCATATAACGTATTGCTACGCTTTTACCACCAAATACTGTTGCAATTCTTTTTTAAGTTTTTTGAGGGCAATGGCTATCTGATTCTCCACGGTGTTCACGGAAAGACCTAATTCAGAGGCGATTTCTTTATATTTTTTACCTTCCAGACGGCTTTTTAGAAAGACCTTGCGGCATTGGTCGGGTAGCCGGTCCACGGCTTCCTGTACCCGTTGTTCCAAATCCAGTTGGGGGTCAAACGACCGGTCCAGGTATTCCAACGAAGCCAATTTATAGGAGAGTTCCCGGTTGTATTTTTCCGTTACCATCCGATGACGCAGGTAGTCAATACATTTTGTTTTGACCAGCGTATAGAGCAGCGGCAGGGTAATTTCCCAACTTTCCCGTTTTTCCCAGGCAGTGATAAAGACATCCTGTACCAGACTCTCCGCTTCCGGTTCAGAACCGGTGTATTGCTTTGCAAAACGGCAGAGACGGGCAAAAAATAACAGATATGTTTTATCAAACTCTTCCATACAACTATATAGTTACATAAGGGAGGCAAACCATTCGGTGATGTGCTCGCCGTAACTTTTGGATACGGGGATGTCGGGAATGCGGTCCACCCCGAAATCCAGCAGGATTCCTTCTTTGGTCCGTTTGGCTACCTTTACCTGGTCCAGATTGACCATAAACGAGCGGTGGCAGCGGACTATATGGGTATTGGCAAAACGTTCTTCCATGGTTTTGAGCGTGTTGCGCAACAGAAACTTGCTGACTCCCGATTTGCTCATATACCAGACAGACACGTAATTGTCAGATGATTCCATATACAGCAGGTGGTCCTTTTTAATGGACAGCCGCAATTCGTTCTTGTCGTCGTAGAACGCCAGAATGTCGTTTTTGGGGGCTTCGGCAGACTCGGCTGCCGGATGGTTTTTTTGCAGGTCCAGAATCTGTCGCGCCCGCTCCTGCCAGGAGAAGAACAATATGGAAATGGTGTAGGGGAGCAGCAGGATGAGGGCCGTTTTGCCGATGGCCGAGCGGTAGATGGTCCAATAGTCGCGCTGGTCACCCAATGTATAGGCAAACAAGGTATACAACGCCGACATGCAAATAATCTCAAAGGCTATCCACAAGGCAAATTGCCAATAGGTCAACGTGTGTTTTTGGGTAAAATAATACATTACCATACGACTGACCACCACTACCAGCATACCGGTAAGGGTAAGCAGGCTGGCGTAAAGGAAATATTTGAAATCGGTGAGGTCGGGATACCAGAGTCTGGAATTGAACGGTTGGTACACGTTGATGAATACCAACGCAAACAGTGAGGTAAACACAACCAGCAACACAATGTTGTTCTTCCGGTAAATATAAGGTGGTATTTTTTCCAGCATAGTAGGCAAAGATATAGAAGTTTTCTCGTATGGTTTATCCCTGATGGAAGTTTTCTGTCCCACAGAAAGACTATCCGTCCCACTTTCTTGGCCGCTCGGGCGGTGTAACATTTCTTTGCACCGTGAATTTAGATGAACATACTAAAAGGCTTGCAGCCCGGTTCTCGCTCCAGCAGCGGGTGACTCTTGAGGACAGTTCCCTTGAGGTGATTCCCTATCTTTTTGAGCAGGAAATCGGGCGCACGGACATAGAGCAGTTTCAGAAAAACATGCCCGTGTCTCAGTTATGCTCGGACAACGACAGCAGTGTGGGAGAAAACCGTAATTTTACCTATACCGTGTTTGTTCCCGAAGGATGTAAACGGGCGCACAAGGCCGTCTTGCTGCTTCACGGATTGAACGAGAGAAGTTGGGACAAGTACCTGCCTTGGGCCGAGGATCTGGCTCTCAGTTGCGGGTGTCCGGTCATTTTGTTTCCCATTGCGTTTCACATGAACCGCACCCCGGCCGTTTGGAATCAGGCACGCTGGCTTTTGCAGTGGGCGAACCGACGCAAACAGGAAATAATGAATTTGTGCAACGCCTCGTTCTTCAACGTGGCCCTAAGCTCAAGACTTACCCAGAGTCCCTTGCGGTTCTATGTATCCGGAAGGGAATCGGCCTTCAATATATGGCAGCTGGTGGCACAGATGAAACAGGGACAACATCCGCTGTTTGCCCCTGACTGCCGGGTGGATCTCTTTGCCTATTCCATCGGGGCCATGCTTTCCCAGATATTGCTCATAGCCAATCCGGCCCATTTGTTTGACGACAGCAAGTTGTTCATGTTCTGCGGTGGCTCCATTTTTGAAAAAATGAACGGGAACGCCAAGGATATCATTGACCAGCAGGCCAGCGACTCCATCAAAGAGTATTACCTCAATACGTTTGTTCACGACAAATACTATCAGCCCAATAACACACTTTTTGCCAACGATTCCATAGAAACGGCGTTCAAGTGGATGATTGACCCTTATCTTTTTTCCGCGCAGCGGGAAGCTTTCTTTTGCGGCAACAAGAATAGGATTCATGCCGTCACGCTCAAAAAGGACAGTGTCATTCCCACTCTGGGAGTACGGGAAGCGTTGGGCCCCTGCGCCTGTGCCTCCATGCTGGAAGAATTGGACTTTCCTTTTGACTATACGCACCAAATCCCCTTCCCTTCAAACAAAAACATACCTTCTGCGGAGCTATACGGGAGCTTTCGCCGGGTGTTTGACAGGGCGGGGGAATTTTTAAATTAATTAAAATTGCCGGCCAGAAATTCCAGCGCCAGCCGGTATCCGTCAAACCCTTCCCCGCAGATGTTTTTTTGGGCATACAGACTTATGTAGTCCGTCTGACGGAACGGTTCTCTTTTTGTCAAATCACTCAGATGAACATTTACGGTGGGCAAATTCACCGCCCTGAGGGCGTCCAGCAGGGCGATGCTGGTGTGCGAATAGGCTGCTGCATTGACTACCAGCGCATCAAAGACACCGTAAGCCTTTTGAATACTTGTCACCAACCGGCCTTCACTGTTGGACTGGATAAGGCTCACTTCTATTCCCAGATTTGTGGCGCATTGGCGGATGTAGTCTTCTAAGTCGGCGTAGGTGCGTATGCCGTACCATTGCGGTTCGCGCTGCCCCAACAGATTCAGGTTGGGGCCGTTAATCACTAATATTTTCATAAGACAAGATTTTTCAACAAATCAAATAGGGTATCCACGCAATCTCCCAAAGTCCCGTTGTTGTCTACCGTCCACCGCGCGTAGCGCCGGTACAGCGGATGACGTTGCGCATACAACTGGGCAAGGGCTTGTGTACCGGCGCTGAGCGGCCTGCCGTCAACGGCCAGTCGGTCAGTGGAACGCTCTATGTAGATGACCACTCCGTTTTGCGCCACGGCGTGCAGGCTTGTTTCATCGGTCACCAGGCCGCCTCCGGTGGCAATTACGGTACCCGACAGGCGGCCGGCATGTTGCGCCAGTGCCCGTTCCTTTTCCCTGAACCATTCCGTGCCGTGGGTTTTTAGCAATGTCCCGGCACTGCAGCCGAATTCTTTTTCCAGCTCCAGGTCCGTGTCCAAAAAAGCCAGACCCGTCTTGCGGGCCAAGGCTTGTCCCACCACCGTCTTGCCGCAACCGGGCATCCCCGTCAGCACCACATTACCCACTTGACGCCACAACCGTTTACGTGCCGAGGCAATATCCGCTCCAAGTGATTTCAGCATCATGGAAAGCGGCACCGTTTGTCCGGCCGAGGTGTCCAGAAACAAGTTGCGGGTCAGTACCGCTTGTGCCACCAGCATATCCAGACCGCAGGCGGTGCGAAGCCCGGCCTGCAGGGAGCGCAGGGCAAGTTCCGTGTAGATGGGGTTGGGAATGACATCCAGCACCCCTTCCAGATGCGGAAAAAGGGTAGGGTCCACCAAGGAAGTGCCCATAGTGGGAAACATTCCCACCGGGGTGGTATTGATCAGCACCTGGGCGTGAGAGGCTTCCCTATAGATATTTGAGTAATTGACCGGCGAGGTGCGGCCGGCACAGGTGACCGAAGCCGCCCCCAGGGCGTCGCATACCGCCGTGGCTGTGAGCGAGGTGCCTCCCGTACCCAGAATGAGCACGTGACGTCCTGCAAGGGAAATTTCCGTCTGTTCCAGCGCGTAACACATACCTCCAAAGTCGGTGTTGTAACCGGTCAGGATACCGTTTCGGTTCACCACCGTATTCACGGCTCCAATCCTTGCGGCGGCGGGGTCCACCCGGTCCAGCAGCGGAAGGAGGTATTGTTTGTAGGGAATGGTAACATTGTAACCGGCCCATGCTTTGCGAGCTACCCAGGCGGGCAGTTCTTCCTGCGTCAGTTCAAGGGCACGGTAGTCATAGCCAAAATCTTTGTGAATCAGCGGAGAATAGCTGTGTGCCAGTTTTTGGCCAATGATACCATATTGTTTTTCCATAAGTCAGAGACTCAGTTTGCTGTCCAGCAATCCCAGCGCTACGGCGGCTTCCACGCAAACAGCTGCCCGAGGCACAATGCAGCAGTCGTGGCGTCCCTGCAGGGCAAGGGTGGCTGCAGTTTTATGGTCCATGTCCACACTTTCCTGCTCCGTTCCAATGGATGGGGTGGGCTTAATGACTACGCGCAATGTGACGGGCATCCCGTTGGAAATGCCCCCGTTGATACCGCCGCAGTGGTTGGTGCGGGTACGGACGGTGTCCCCGTCAAGATAGAAGGCGTCGTTGGCCCGGTTTCCCGTCAGACTTCCCAGAGCAAAGCCGCTGCCAAACTCCACTCCTTTTACGGCCGGAATGCCAAAAAGCAGCTTGGCCAGTGTTCCCTCCAGGGAATCAAACATCGGATTGCCCCAGCCGGCCGGTACGCCGGTCGCGGTACATTCAATGATTCCGCCCACGGAATCTTTATGTGCGTGGGCGCGGGCTATCTGCGAGAGCATTTCTTCCGTGAATCCGTCCCCGGCGGCTTCTCCAATCCGTACTATTTTGGAAGTCACCGTGACTCCCCACCGTTCCAGAATCTGCACGGCAATTCCGCCGGCGGCACAGAGCGGTGCGGTAAGTCGTCCCGAGAAATGACCTCCGCCGCGGCGGTCTTCAAATCCGTGGTAACGGAGGTGTGCCGCATAATCCGCGTGGGAGGGCCGGGGAATGAGAACGTCTTCCGGATAGTCGCTGCTGCGTACGTCACGGTTGGCAATGGAAAGGCAAAGCGGTGCTCCGCAGGTGGTGCCGTTGACCATGCCGGAAAGAATTTGGGGCACGTCTTCTTCATGCCGGGCCGTGGCATAGGGATTGACCCGGGCGCTGCGGCGTTCCATAAATTGTTGCAGCCGCTCGGTGTCTATGCGTTCTCCGGCGGGAAGCCCGTCAATGACCACCCCGACGGCACTTCCGTGAGATTGGCCCCAAAGGCTTATTTTCAACTGATTACCAATTATTGAAGACATACTTGAATTGAGTTAGGGGAATATCGGTTAGACGGCAATCACCAATGCCATGCAGGGTTACCGCGCGCAATACTCCGGTGTGGATTTTTTTGTCCAACCGCAGCGCCTGTTCCATCTGAGCGGGAGAGAAAGGACAGTCGGCCGGCATATGGTATTGGTCCAGCAATGCGTTGACACTCCGGTAGCCGTCGCGGTCCAGCCATCCCGCCCGCAGGCAGATGCCGGCCATCATCCTGATTCCCAGCGCCACACACAGACCGTGGGCTATTGTATAGCCCGACAATTGCTCCACGCAATGGCCCAGGGTGTGTCCCAGATTGAGCAGATGGCGCTCTGAACTGTCTCTGAAGTCGTGTGCTACCAGCGTATTTTTATAGTCGAGGCACAGGGAAATAAACCGTTCTCTGTGAGCGTTCAGTGTGTCCTCGCGTAGGATGTCGTAAACCTCCCCTCCGCACAGCAGGGCGTATTTGACGGCCTCGCCCATCCCGTTGTGAAATTCTTCCGGGGGCAGGGTGCCCAGTACGGTGGGGTCCACCACAATAAGGTCCGGCAGATGAAAGGCTCCCGCCAGATTTTTTCCGCAAGGCAGATTCACCCCGGTTTTGCCTCCGGCACAGGAATCAATGCACGCCAGCAGGGAGGTGGGCAGTTGTATAAAATAAATCCCACGCATATAAGTAGCAGCGGCAAAACCGGCCAAGTCTCCCGTGACTCCTCCGCCCAGCGCCACCACCGCATCGGAACGCGAACAGTCGTTTTGTGCCAGAAAATGCAGCAACTGCGTGTATGTGTCCAGATTCTTGTGTTCTTCCCCGTGGGCAAAGACAAAGGTGGCCGTCCGGTACCCCGCCCGTTCCAGACTCTGACGCACGGTGGCACCGTACAGGGGTTCCACGCGGTCATCGCTCACAATGACCAGCAGACAGGAATCCGGCAGGGGCCCCAGTAACTCCCCTGTTTGACCAAGTGCCCCGTTTTGAATGACTATGCGGCTCATATAGCAAAGGTAACGATTCCTCCCAATTTCCGGTAGTGGCTCACAAAGTGCGGATAGGACTTTTCCAGGGCCTCCGCGGCTTCTACACTTACCGGCCCCTGGGCCTTAAGGGCAAGCAAGGCTTCCATCATCACCATACGGTGATCGTCAAAAGAACTCACGCAAGCTCCCGTTGGTTTGCCTCCCGTGAGGCACAGGCAATCCTCTTCCACGCGGTGGGCAATACCCGAGGCACGGAGCACTGCGCAAATGGCTTTCAGCCGGTCACTTTCTTTATATCGTAAACGGTTTATCCCTTTAAGCCGGCTGGTTCCCGTGGCACAGGCACAGGCGGCACAGAGCACTGGTGCCAGGTCGGGAGTCCGGTCCAGCGATACCTCCACGGCGTGCAGCGGTCCGGCCTGTACCGTAATACTGTCGGCTTCTCGTTTCACTTGCGCCCCCATTTGCTCCAATAGTGTTACAATGATGCGGTCACCCTGCAGCGAGTCTGCATTCAGTCCCCGGACGCAGACGGGTCCTCCCAGCGCCCCGGCGACCAGCCAGGCTGCGGCCTGTGACCAGTCTCCTTCCAGCGGCAATGCTTCGGGTGTTCGGTAGCACTGTTTTCCCGCCACTTCGTAGCCGCCTGTCACCGGGACGACGTGCACCCCAAAGAGCCGCATCACCTCCAGCGTCATATCAATATATCCGGCCGAGGCCCCCGCCCCGTCCACCTGCAGCAACGAGTTTTCTTCCAGCAAGGGAAGGGCCAGCAACAGTCCGCTGATGTATTGCGAGCTGAGGCTGCCGTCAATACGGTATTTTCCGGGCCGCAGGCGGCCGGAAACCGTGAGGGGCAGGGTAGAGGAAGAGAGCGTGGCGCCGTGGGCCGCGAGTACTTGAGCCAGGGGGGCCAGGGGCCTCCGTTCCAACTGAGAGTCTCCCGTAAAGTATCCGCCGGTGCCCAGGGCCGCCACTACGGGCAACAACATTCGCAGCAGGGTGCCGCTCTGTCCGCAGGGCAGCAGGGGGTTGGTGGCGGGTTGTGCCGGAGGGGTTATGCGGGCTTTTGCCTCGGCCATAAATGAGATTTGACAGCCCAGGGCTTCCATGCAGACGCGAGCGGCTTGCAGGTCGCCGCTGTCCATACCGGTGTCAAGGGTTACGGAACGGTCTGCCAGGGCGCTGCACAGCAGCATGCGGATGGCGTATGATTTGGACGGGACGGCTTGCAGGGAACCTTCCAGGGTGGCGGGGTAAAAAGTCAGCCGTCTCATAGGGTTACCACCAGAGCGGTTTGTCGTCCGGAACGGTGAAGATACGTTCTTCCTTACCGCCCGACAGGCAATGCAGCCTGAAGAGGGCATTGGAGGGAAGGTTGTCAAAGTTCAGAAAGTGGGCGCGGGCCGTCTGCCGTTCCAAAGGAATCCATTCTCCGTTCCAGTACTGCAATTCGTATAGGAAGCCGGGGACAATCTCGTTGTCATCGTTGCGGGTGGCCAGTTCCACGCGGGCCAATTGAACGGGGCGGCCAAAGTCCAGGCGGATACACAGGGGCCCGGGGTTTGGCTCATGGAAGGAGGAAAGAATATCCCCATCCACACATTCTGTTCCTTTGCCGTCCAGAACGGCAGGATGCAGCCGGTTGCCCTGCGTGTCGTAGAAAACAGCCTCGGCAATCTCCAGTAAGTTGGTGTCGGCTTCCATCCTGACGTATCGGCAGCTCTCGCCCGGAGCTAGTGCAAACGGCTGGTACAGAGAGTCCAGCATTTTTTCCACGGTAAGCAGGTGGCGGGTGCGGGAGCAGTCGGCGGTCTGAGAAGCCTGAAGGCGCAGGCCGGCCGTATATCCCCGGTGATTGTAAAAGTCCTGGCTTTCCGGATATTTGCGGGTAATGGTCAGGTGATGAAGCTCCGAAAAATCGGGCATCAAGGGATGCTGTATGCCCAGGGTATCCAATATGAAGGGCGGGGCTACCGCAATGTTGTCTTCTCCATTGAATTGGACGGGCAGGAATACAATGCCTTCCCCTCCGTCCACAAAGGGAGTCTGCAGGTTCATAATCTCCGGGGCCACTCCTACGCCCATATCGGGGAATTCCACTTTTTTGCCCTTGCGTTGGGCGCAGGCAACCGGAACCCAGAGGGCGTTGTTGAAGGTGCTCAGGTATACCAATTGCTGTGGCAGAGGTTGCGTCAAAGTCACTTTGGCTGTAAACAGGGGCATCCGGTACAGCCGGGTAACGTCTGTGAGCCAGATAAACTGGGAGTGTACCGGTTCTTTGTCCTTAAGGCGATAGGCTGCGTTCATGCGGGGAACGGAATAGGTATTCCGGTAAACTTTTGAGGCTTTAAAATACCAGCCCTGCTCATGGTCTTTATGGGACAAGGGCGAGTAGTCGGTCATATAGTAGGTCAGCGTCTTGTGTGAGCCGTCCGGCATGAGTACCACAGGCCAGGCGTGTGCAGCACTGCGGTTGGCCCAAGCCATATTGATGTCGGAACTGCAGGGAATACCGCGCGAGCGGGCATAATAAACGCCCAGATTACCCATTGCGATGCAGTCTCCGTAGGGAAGCAACTTCAACTGCTTGAACCCAAAGGAATACGGAAATGTAGATCCCACCTCGCTGTCATATATAAAACCGGCATTGGCTAACAGCCTACGGGCCAGTAACATGGGATTTTCTATCTGCTGCAGGGAGTCGTCCAGGGCGTCCGCTCCGGCCGAAGCGTCTGTACGCCAGTCCTCCAGGGGGGCTTTACTGGCCACTTTATAGGGCAACATATGCTCACAGAACAGGTCAAACGGATACTGCGTATGCCAACCGGTGCGTTCCCAGGTTTCAAAAGCGCTGTCTATCTGTTGAATAAGGTAACGAGCACTGATGAATTCCAAGTCATTTACCAGAAAGCCTTCTATGGTTTGGGCGGTTACGTATTGATGCATCTTTGGGATGGCGGCATCCGACATATTTTCTGCAGTGTATATGGAATCCAGCGTGCGGAGTATTTGCTCGCACTGTGCCGGATCTGCATAGACAGCCGATTGTTTACCCTCCATATTGGCAATCAGATAACGGGCGGCTTTCACTTTCAAGGACTCTCCGGTCTCTTGGTAGTGCGCCACTACTTGTTCCAGCTGGCTGCGGTTGTTACCGGCCATTTTGAGTGCCTGTTTGTAGTAATTCGGAGTGCAGGCACATAAGGCAACTCCCAGCAGGCCAATAACCAATTTATGCATTGTCGTCATTAGTAATTAAAATACTATGGAAGGGTAAAGGTAAGTATTTACATTCATGGGATACTGCACGTCGGGCAGGTATTCATAAAACAGTACGCCGTTGAGATTTTCCACTTGAGCCATACGCTGCCGGTAAATCAACAACGCGCGTTTTCGGTATTGTTCCTGCAGGGTGCTGTTATTTTTCTGACGGTAGACCCGGTACAACCTCAGGGAAGCCAAATAGTCCGTGTTGTCCAGCAGAAATGATTTTTTAAAGCAGGATTCGGCCTTGGCAAGCTGGCCCTGCCTATAGTAGAGGTCCCCCAGGGTCAGCCAGGCGCGGTTGAGGTTGGGAACCGTTTTCACCGCCTCTTCCAGCAACAGTTGGGCTCTTTCGTTGTCTTTACCGGTGGTATACAACAATTTGGCTAATTGTACATGTTCCTTGAGGGTGGCTTGGGGCGTGTCCAGTTTAGTAATGGCCCTCTCTAACGCTCCTGTGGCCAGATCTTTATCCCTGCGGGTCAGGTCTGCAAAGAAAGGACTTTCCACCGTATAGGGGGCGTATGCCAGCGCCTCGGCATACAGACGGGCGGCATTTTCGCGGTCCTGTTGCAATTCGTCCACCATACCCAATGAAAGCAACAGCGTGGTGGCGTCGGGCTTGTACAGCAGTCCTTGTTCCCACACGTCACAGGCATCTTCCGGGCGACCGTTCAGCAGATACAGCCAGCCCATATTCTGGCTCAGCAGGGGGAACTCGGGCGCTTCATTATAAGCGCGTTCCATTTTTAAAATGAGAGCAGCGGTATGTGCCGAGCTGAAATCCGGAAGGGTGTGCTCACGTAAGACCGCATCAAAAGAGAGGGTGTCTTCCGGCGCAATTTCCGCCAGAGCGCGGTTAAAGGTGACTACGGGTGATATGTTCTGGTATTCGGGCAGCAGGCCCAAAAAGTCGGCGGTTCCCTTAGGGTCTCCCTGCTGGGAATAGAATACCGCATTCTGATTCATATGCATAGTGAATTTGCTCCGGAAGTAATGCCGGTAGGCCACGGTGTAACCGCCCGCAAGCAAGGCCAGGGTGCAAACAGCCAGAATCCCTGCCGGGTATCTTGTGGTTTTTGGGACCGTATTGCCCTGGAGTATAAAGAGCCAGACACAAAAAAGAATAAAGGCCGAGTCAATGTCAAACAGGGTGGAGAAGGTCCCTTCCCTGAGGGCCATGGCTACCAGTAAGGAAAGAGTGATGCACTGCACCATTGCATCCCCGGCCTGCTTTTTTCTGAAACCCCGCCACAGCAGGTAACCTATGTTGCCCAGCAATACCAGGTAAAGAGCGGCTCCAATGAATCCTTTTTCTGTAAGTACCTGCAAATAGATATTGGTGGTTTTGCGTGTAACGGTCAACCGATTGCGGTAACACAGTTTCATATTTTCATATACAAAGCTGCGGCTTCCTATACCAAATGCAGGGTGTTCCCGGGCAATATCAATACACCGGTTCCATAAACCCAAACGCCCCGTTGTACTTTGTTGCTGCACTATGGAGGCATTGACACGCACTACGTTCAGAATGGGTTTTCTTACGGGAATAAGCGCAAGTAAAAAGAGGACCGTCAGGAGGTAGTATTTCTTTTTGTTCCAGGCAAACGGGCATTTGCTGCCCTTCAGGCTCACCACCGCAAGAATCAGAAATACGGCCACCGCCAGAAAGATGCCGCGTGAAAGGGTCAGTACCATAGCGTATCCGCACAGGAAAAACACGGAAACAGGGAAGATACGGTATTTTTCTTTGAGGCTGTGGGCACTCAGCAAGGGGAAGGGCAGCAGCCACAGCAACAGGGTAGCCCAGTCGTTCTGCATGATCTTCCACGGAGCATACAGGAATCGCAGGGGAATCACCTCGTGGGTAGTGAACCCCGCCTCAGAGATATTGCGGATAAAATCCGCAAAAGATTTGATGCCCGTACAGGCAGCTGCCAAGGCCAGCAGGGTGAACGAGTGATACAAAAGAGGCAGGTACTTTTTGTCCAGTCCCCAGCGCAACAGAAAATAAAGCAACAGGGCCACTATGTGAAAGATACTCCAGAAGGCGGCAGTGCCTTCGCGTGGCACAAAAAACGGGTTTATCACCTCATACAGAAAAATCGCCAGTAACACCATATCCGTCAAACAGACGGGGGCCGCCTTGAGGTCTCTGTAATGCCATATGACGGCAAATGCCAGCAGAGGCAATAAAATATACAGGGACAGCAGGGGAGTGAGAATGTTTAATTTGCTGCCGAGGCAAAAAAACACCACCAGACCGACTGTAAGAACAGAGAGAATGGTGTTAACTGTTTTTCTTGTAGTCATTCCACAAATTTAGAAAAAACCTGTGGCAATTCAATGAATTAGAACCGAACAACCCGTATTCCAATGCAGTTGCTTTGGGACAGTGCGTAGGAAAGCAGTGTTTGCGAGTCAACGGTCACTTGTTTTGCGGCCGAACTGGCATGAATAAAGCCTACCTCCCGTTGCCCGTTGGAACAGCCGCGGGCGTCGGGGCAGCAGTCGTGTTCACAATGGTAAGTGACGCGCGCCAGGGCCACGTGAGAGATATCCAGTCCTTCCACTTTGGTGACAAAGCAGATTATATCTCCGTCCTGAATCTTGTCAAGGCAGGCCTTCAACTGTGCTTTGGGAATGTAAAAATAGCTTTGTTGCGTGAGTTGCTTTTCCGTGGCGGCAATCCCGGAAATTTCTTCCGGATGTTTGACCAATGCGGAATAGGCGGCCGCGTGGGTCGTCATATAGGAAAATTTCTGGTCCAGCGGAACTGGGGAAAGCTCCCGGGTAATTTCTTGCAGCAATGGGGCCCCGTCTGCTTTTTTAAGACGTTCTGCCTGCTGAATCCATTCGCTGGTGTAATGAATGCGACTGGCATAACCGTTGGTGGTACCGTTGCGGTAGCGCAGTTGGCGCAGGTTGTGGCAGTAGGAGTCAAAGGTGTGGTCTTTCTGCAGTGAAGTCTGTGCAAGGCACAGACAGGCTTCTACAAACAGGATGCAGTCGGTCCGGGCAAGTGCCACCGTCAGGATTTCCGGTTCTTGTTCCAGGGTGCCGCCCACGTACGGGACGCCCGTCATTGCCTGAGCGGCGTTCATTACTCGCGCGGCAAACAAAGTGTCTGCGGGCAGGGCGTCCAATTGTTGCATCACACGTTGGTACACTATTACATCTTCCTGGCCCCGGCGGACTTCCTGGGCTTGCAGGGACAGTGGAAGTAGCAGAAGAAAAAACAGACCCTGTTTTGCAAAACAAAGCAGGGTCTTGCAGGTTACGTTCATAATCAGAAGGTATGGATGGTGATGCCGCTGCGCAGTTTGGGTTCAAACCAGGTGGTTTTGGGCGGCATGATATTACCGGTATCGGCAATGTGAATCAACTGTTGCATGGTGACGGGGTATAGGGCAAAGGCGGCCGCCATTTTTCCAGTGTCCACGCGGCGCTTGAGTTCTCCCAATCCGCGGATGCCACCCACAAAATCTATACGTTTTGAGGTGCGCAGGTCTTTGATATCAAGCAATTTGTCAAATACCAGGCGGGAAAGTACCGTTACATCCAATACGCCAATGGGGTCGTCGTTGTCATAGGTGCCCGGTTTGGCGGTTAGGCTGTACCAGCAGTCATCCAGATACATGGCAAAGTTGTGCAGGCCCTGCGGAATGTAGCTCCCGGCGCAGGTGCCGTTGCCTGTGCATTGGCATTCCACTACAAAGTCTTCTTTGAGGGCGTTGAGGAATCGGGCCGAACTCATTCCGTTCAAATCTTTGACCACGCGGTTGTAGTCAATGATTTTGAGTTGGCTTTCAGGGAATACGACGGCCATAAAGTAGTTGTATTCTTCCGTGCCGTTGTGGTGCGGGTTGGCGGCTTTACGCTCGGCACCCACCAGTGCGGCGGCTGCGGTGCGGTGATGCCCGTCGGCTACGTAAAAGTCGGGTACGGTGGCAAAGATTTCCGTGATGCGGCGGTTGACGGCGTCATCGGTAACGGGCCAGAATTTATGGGCAAAGCCGTCTTCGGCCACAAAATCGTATTCGGCGGGTAGGGACGCGATTTGTGCCACAATACGGTTAATCTCTTCCACGTCCTGGTAGGCAAAGAATACGGGTTCAATGTTGGCGCTCTGTATGCGTACGTGCACCATACGGTCTTCTTCCTTATCCTTGCGGGTGAGTTCGTGCTTCTTGATATGGCCGTCCAGATAGTCTTCCACGTTGGCGCAGACGACCAGTCCGTACTGGGTCCGTCCGTCCATGGTCTGGGCGTAGACGTAGTACATTTCTTTGGAATCGCGTACCAGCCAGCCGTTGGCTTGCCATTTTTTGAAGTTTTCCACCGCTTTGTCGTATGCGGGGGCCGAGTGCTCGTCTATAACTGGATCAAAGTCAATTTCCGGTTTGGTAATGTGGAGCAGGGACTTTTCGCTGGCTTCTGCCCTGGCCTCGGCACTGTTGAGTACGTCGTAGGGTCGGGCGGCAACCTCCGTCACGTATTGTTTGGGAGGTCTGAGGGCTGCAAAAGGCTTTACTTTTACCATAAATAATTACTTGTTTAATTGGAATTTGCGGTCACCTTGCTGCAGGAATCCCACAATCTGGCGGGCGGCGGCAAGGCCGGCGTTGATGTTGGCCTCGGCTGTCTCGGCACCCATCTTCTTGGGGGTGGCAAATACGCGGGTGCCAAACTGGGCCTTGAGAGCTTCCATATTGGCAGGGGCTACGTCGGCCACGTACTTGAGGTCGGGACGCTGGGCCAGTACCTGTTCCAATTCGGCCTCGTTGATGACTTCCTTGCGGGCGGTGTTGACCAGACAGGCACCTTTGGGCATGAGGTTGAGCAGGTCCGCGCCAATGGAGCCCTTGGTCTGTTCCGTGGCCGGAATATGTAGTGACACGTAGTTGCAAGTGCGGTACAGTTCTTCCACGTCGGCGGCAACCTTGACTCCGTCGGCTTCCATGGCGGCGGCCGGAACAAACGGGTCGTAGGCGTGGATTTCCATTCCAAAACCTTTGGCCAGGGCGGCTACCAGACGTCCCACGTTACCGTAGGCCTGGATTCCCAGTTTTTTACCCTTGAGTTCGCTTCCGGTACCGGGCTGGAAGTTGTTGCGGGCCATATAGACCATCATACCAAGCGCCAGTTCGGCCACGGCGTTGGAGTTCTGCCCGGGGGTGTTCATCGCCACAATGTTATGGGCGGTGCAGGCGCTCAGGTCCAGGTTGTCGTATCCGGCTCCGGCGCGTACTACAATCTTGAGGTTGGGGGCGGCTTCCACTACCTGAGCGGTGACCTTGTCCGAGCGGACAATCAGGGCATCGGCCGTCTTTACGGCTTCATACAACTGGTCTGCGGAAGTATATTTTTCCAATAGGGTGAGAGTCATTCCGGCACCTTCCACAATAGTGCGGATGCCGTCTACCGCTGCTTTGGCAAACGGTTTTTCAGTGGCAACTAATACGTTCATAGGTGAATTATTTATGAAGTTTTTCAAATTCCTGCATGCAATCAATAAGGGCCTTTACACTTTCCACTGGGCAGGCGTTGTACAGCGAGGCGCGGAAACCGCCTACGGAACGGTGTCCCTTGATGCCCACCATACCGCGGGCCTTGGCAAATTCCATAAATTCGCCTTCCAGGGCGGCATATTCCGGAGCCATTACAAAGCAATGGTTCATGATGGAACGGTCTTCCTTGGCGGCAGTTCCCACAAACAAGGGATTGCGGTCAATCTCATCGTAAAGCATTTTGGATTTTTCCACGTTGATTTTATGAATGGCTTCCACGCCGCCAATGGATTTGAGCCATTTGAGGGTTTCCTTCATAATGTAGATGGAGAATACGGGAGGCGTGTTGAACATGGATTCACCTTCAATATGGGTCTGGTAGTTGAGCATGGTGGGGATGTAGCGGGTCACTTTGCCCAGGATGTCTTTGCGGATGATGACAAAAGCCACGCCGGCAGGGCCTACGTTCTTTTGAGCGCCTCCATAAATCATGGCGTATTTGGTCACGTCCACGGGGCGGCTCATGATGTCAGAACTCATATCGGCCACCAGGTTAACGGGGCAGTCCATATCTTCTTTGATTTCGGTGCCGTAAATGGTGTTGTTGGTGGTAATGTGGAAGTAGTCGGCGTCGGTGGGAATCTCATATCCCTTGGGAATGTAGTTGTAGGTTTTTTCTGCCGATGAGGCTACGCATACGGCGTTGCCAAGACCTTTGGCTTCCTTGAGGGCTTTTTTGGCCCAGACGCCGGTTTCCAGGTAGGCCGCTTTGTGTTCCAGCAGGTTCATGGCAACCATACAGAATTGCAGGCTGGCGCCGCCGCCCAGGAACAGGATATCATATTCTTCGGGAATATGCAGCAGTTCACGCCAGAGGGCGCGGCATTCTGTCATGACCGCTTCCCAATCCTTGGAGCGGTGAGAGATTTCTATTACTGACATTCCGGTACCGTTAAAGTCTTGCAGGGCTTGTATTCCGGCCTGGAGGGCTTCTTTGGGAAGCACACAGGGACCGGCGTTGAAGTTGTGGGCAGTTTTCATAAATGTATTTTATTTTTGGTTATAATTTATAATTATTTTGCAAAGATATGGCAAAGTTTTTAATCAAAGTTGCCTTTTTTGGTAATAATTTGAATGTTTTTCCGAGTGGTTACTTTTTCACAGTAATGGCATTTGAGCACAACGCCTTCCGGAGTATTGTGGGTGGAGAAGCGGGTTTCAATGGGTTCGTGGTTTGTCACGCACCGCGGGTTCACGCAGCGGGCTATGCCAAAGACCTCGGCCGGAGTGGTGAGCGGGCGTTTTTCTACCACCTCGTACTCTTTGATGATATTAATTTTGGCGTCCGGGGCAATGAGGGCTATGCGGTTAACGTCGTCATCTTCAAAATATTTGTCGGCAATCTTAACGATGGCTTTGCGCCCCAGGTGTTTGCTCTCCAGATTGGTGCCAAAGGTCATCTGATAGTGCCCCTGGCTGAGCCCCAGAATTTCTATGACGCGGAAAAGTTCCTGGGAAGGGATGCGGTCAATGACGGTACCGTTGCGTATAGCGCTGACTTTCAGTTGTTTTTCTTTTTCCATAATATACTGTGCAGATTATTGCTCCATCAAATAGGAAATGATGCCCATGCGGGTAAAGACGCCGTTACGGGCCTGTTCAAAATAGTAGGCCTCCGGGCAGGCATCCACTTCCTGCGAAATTTCGTTGACGCGTGGCAGCGGGTGCAGGATTTTCATATTGGGCTTGTCTCCCGCCAGCATGGCCGGAGTGAGGGAATAGAGGTCCTTGACACGTTCGTACTCCATGGGGTCCTGGAAGCGTTCCTGCTGTACCCGGGTCATGTACAGGATGTCACAATCCTGGATATTGCCTTCCAGCACGCTTTTTTCCCGGTAGGGAATATGGTGTTCGTCCAGAAACTCCTTGTATTCTTCCGGAAGTCCCAATTCGGAACAGGAAATAAAGGTGAAGCGCGGGTTGAAGTGGCTCATTGCCTGCAGCAGGGAGTGCACCGTGCGTCCGTATTTGAGGTCCCCCACCATAGTGATGGACAGGTTCTCCAGTGTGCCTTGCGTCTTGCGTATGGAGTACATGTCCAACAGGGTCTGGCTGGGATGCTGGTTGGTGCCGTCTCCGGCGTTGATCACGGGGCAGTCCGCAATTTCCGAGGCAAACCGCGCCGCGCCGTCCAGCGGGTGACGCATGATGATCATATCGGCATAGTTGGACACCATTTTAAGGGTGTCTTTTAGGCTTTCCCCTTTGGTGACGCTGGTGGAACTGAGGGAAGAAAAACCTATGACTCTGGCGCCAAGACGGTTGGCGGCCGTTTCAAAACTCAGGCGGGTCCGAGTGGAGGGCTCAAAAAAGATGCAGGCAATGACCTTGTCTGCATAGCGCGGATTGTTGGGCTGAAGTTGGTATCCGGCGGCCAGATCCAACACTTTTAACATTTCCTCTTTGCCAAAGTCGGTTATGGATATGAGCGATTTCATATAGATGTAATTAATTTTCAGGGTCAAGTACGGCCCGCAATGCGGCCGCTTTAGAGGGCAAAATGTCAACGTCCATGCAACAGGGTGCCGGCCCTTCCCGGAAAGTCTGTGATACCACGCTGCCCTGCATCTCTCTCACGGCTTTCATCACGGCACTGGTCTGCTCGTAGTTAAAACACAGGGTGATGCGTTGTTTCACCTGCTTTTCCACTATGTCGGCTTGTGAAAGGGCATCCTGCGCTGCGGTACGGTATGCGTTGATGAGCCCGCCCACCCCCAGTTTGATGCCGCCAAAGTAACGTATGACCACCAGCAACACGTCCGACACGTCAAAGGAAAGTAGTTGGCCGTAAATGGGTTTGCCCGCCGTGGAAGAGGGTTCTCCGTTGTCGTTGGCCCTCCAGTCTTCCCCCTGGGGTCCCAGACGATAGGCGTAGCAGTGGTGGCGCGCATCAAAGAATTCTTTCTTCAATTCCTGTAAATGAACTTTGATTTCTTCCTGAGAATCCACGGGGTAGGCAAAGGCCAAGAATTTGCTTCCCTTTTCTTTGTACAGCCCCCGACTTGGAGCGGCTATTGTTTTATATATCTCGCAGGAAGTCACCTCGCGAAAATAGGGAATTTACTTATCTTCGCAAAATGATTTTTGATGCTGATTTGATTTCACGCGCCTGTGCGGCCAATCCCTGGTTTACGTCTCGATTTGTACAAGAAAGGTTACAAATTGTAAGTAATCAATGGGAGCGTCTTCCGTTGCCCGGTTGTCCCACCCGCCTGAGTCGTATTGGCATTGTGGCGGCGGGCAATATTCCGCTGGTTTGCGCCCACGATTTGTTCTGTGTTTACCTCTGCAGCGCCCTTGCCCCGCAACCGGTTGAGCTGGAGGTGAAACTATCTTCCAAGGACGCCGTGTTGCTGCCGGAGCTCTGGCCGCAGATGCAGGCTTCCCGCCCGCCGGTCCCTCTGACCGTCCGTTTTGTGTCCACCCTTTTCCACCCGCAAGCCCTCCTCTTTTCCGGAGGGTCAACGGTCGAGGCTCACTATCGCGCCGCCTACCCGCAGGCCCGCCTGCTGGTGCGGAGCTCTCGCACTTCGGTGGCGGTGCTGGACGGGTCGGAGGATGGGGCCAAAATGGAGGGCCTGGCTTATGACTGTTTTTCTTATTTTGGGCTCGGTTGTCGCAATGTGACTATGCTGCTGGTTCCGGAGGGTTATGATTTTGCGCCGTTTTTGCAGGCGGTGGAAAGGCTCTCTAGTGCCGGCGGTCCGCTGGATGAGTTGCGTGCGCACAAGGGTTTTGGGAATGCTTACCGGCATGCCCGGGCAGTGGCGCTGATGGAAGGCGACGCGGTAGTTGACGGCGGGGTGTTTCTGCTGAAGGCCTCGGCCAACATGTTTCCGGATATGGCGGTGCTGCATTACGTAACGTACCGGGACAGGGACCAGGTGATGTCTTTTTTGCGGGATAATGCGCCGCAGATTCAGTGTGTGCCCGGTGTGGGAGTGCCTTTTGGACAGGCGCAATTTCCCGGGTTTTATGATTTTGCGGACGGAATAAATACGCTGGAATGGCTGCAAAACTTCTAATTATTCTGGGACCTACTGCGGTGGGGAAGACGGCGTACAGTATTTCGCTTGCACGGCAGTATGGTTGTCCCATAATCAATTGCGACAGCCGGCAGTTGTATAAAGAGTTGAACATAGGGGTGGCGCGTCCCTCGGCCGCCGAACTGGCGGCTGTTACGCATTATTTTGTGGGTTCGCATTCTATTGAGCAGCCTATCTCGGCCGGAGCTTACGAGCTGGAAGCCTGGGAGTTGGTGAATTCGCTGGCCGGGCGCTATGACACGTTGCTGATGGTGGGCGGATCGGGGCTGTATATTGACGCGTTTTGCAACGGGATGGATGATTTTCCGCAGACGGATCCTCAGTTGCGGGCCCAGTTGACCGCTCAGGCGCATCAACCGGGCGGGTTGGAGCAACTGCGGGCCCAGTTGAGGTTGTTGGACAGTGTCACCTATCATCAGATTGATTTGTGTAACTGGCAGCGGGTGCTGCGGGCGGTGGAGGTGTGTCTGCTCAGCGGCAGGCCTTACTCGTCCTTTAAGTCGCATCCGTTTAGAGAGCGGCCCTGCGAGATTTGCAAGATAGGGCTGGAACGGCCTCGGGAGGAGCTGAATGCGCGGATAAACGCGCGGGTGGATGTAATGATGCAACGGGGGTTACTGGCCGAGGCCCGAGCGCTCTACCCCTACAAGGATACGCCGGCCCTGCAAACGGTAGGCTACCGCGAGTTGTTTGATTATTTTGACGGGAAGCTTTCTCTGGAACAAGCCGTGACCGACATCAAATGCCATACCCGGCGGTATGCCAAGCGGCAGATGAGTTACTGGAGGCGGGATGCGTCCATTGAATGGCGGGTTTGCGGGTAGAGCTCATACAAGGAACGCTTGTGAGCCGCTTGGCAGAGTCCGACCACCCGGCTCACCCGCGTAGCCTGGCCGCCGCCTCTTCCCGCTGCCGTGAAAGCTCTCTCCAGTTGGGAATCTCCTGCAGCACCCGGCACAGTTCCTTCATGGCAGCGGGAATATCTATGTGCTGCGGGCAGATGCGGGCGCAGGCCCCACAGCCAATGCAGGCCGAGGGTTGTTTGTCTGCAGGCAGGAATTCCATACGCATTCCGGGGGTGAACGAGGGTTGGAAACGGGCATCGCTCAGGGTGGCCATCATCAGCGGAATGTCCAAACCCTGGGGGCAGCCGTCGCAACAGTAGCGGCAGCCGGTGCAGGGCACCATTTTTCCCAGGCGGGTGGCAATGCCTTCCAGCAGCCCCGTCTCTTCTGCAGACAAAGGGTCCTGTGCGGCAAATGTCTGAATATTCTGCTGCATCTGTTCCAGATTGGACATACCGCTAAGAATCACCTTGACTCCGGGCTTGCCCTGCAGCCAGCGGAAGGCCCAGGTTGCAGGGGTTTCTCCCGGCCGGAATTTGTCCAGTGCCGCCCTGTCTTCGGCCTCCAATACCGCCAGTTTTCCGCCCCGCAAGGGTTCCATAACCCAGATTGGAATGTGGTGTGCCTGAAGGATGTCGCATTTTTCCCGCGCGCGCTGCAAGGTCCAGTCCACATAATTGAGCTGAATTTGACAAAATTCCATGGCCCAGGCATAGCTGTCCAGAAAGCGGTCGAGAGCCCGGGGCTCGGCATGCGAGGAAAAGCCCAGGTGGCGGATGCGGCCCAGTCGGCGCTGTTCCACAAAGTAGGGAATGATATTCCAGCGCGGGTCCGTATAGGTGTCCATAGAACTTTCGCAGACGTTGTGCAGCAGATAGAAGTCAAAATAATCCACTCGGCATTTACGTAGCTGTTCCTCAAATGTATAGGCGGGGTCATACGCTTTGCAGATCTGGTGTCCGGGGTATTTGTCGGCCAAATAGAAACTGTTGCGCGGGTAGGTGTTGAGAATGCGGCACAATACCGTTTCCGACAGTCCCCCGTGATACGGGTAGGCGGTATCAAAATAGTTGACTCCGTGCGCCAGGGCATAACGGACCATTTGTTCTACCTGTGCTTCATCCACTTTTCCATCAGCGTCCACGGGCAGGCGCATGGCACCAAACCCCAGGTGAGACAGGGTCTCTCCTTTAAATTCGTTGTATATCATTTGGCAGTAATATTGGGGGCTCAAAAGTACAAAAAAACCGGATTCGGTGAGTAACCAAATCCGGTGTTCTTTAGAACGGCAGGTCGTCCGCTCCGTCATCCTCCACACTGGGTGGGGGAGGGGTGGGCATTGGCGGCACCGCGTGGGCAACAACAGGGGCTGCGGAGGCGGGTTCACCGCTATCTTTGGCAATGCGCCAAGCGCGGGCCTCGGTATACCAGCGGCCGTTGTATTCGCGGGATTCCAGATTGATGGAGACTTTTAATGCGTCACCTTCCTTAAAGGCATCCAGTTCACGGATTTTGTCGTCCCCAAATACGGAAAAGCATACTTTGCGGGAATATTGACCGTCCTGTGTATCTAGAACAAACTCTTGCTTGCTCCAGTTTCCACGTGCACTGGTACCGGTAAAAACAGGTAGCTTCTGTATTAGTCGGCCCGAAATCTCTAAAGACATAACCGCCAATTAGTCAATTGCTTCCGCGCCTTCGGCTGCGGGAAATATTTTGTTTACTTCCACTTCAAAAATCAATGTGGCGTTGGGACCAATCTGGTCGCCGGCACCATTGACTCCGTAACCCAGAGAAGCGGGTACGTAGAGGATGATCTTGCCACCTTCACCTACCAGCTGCATACCTTCTGTCCAGGCAGGAATTACGCGGTCGAGGGGGAATTTGGCGGGCTCGTTGCGTTTGTAAGAAGAGTCAAATTCGGTACCGTCCAGCAGAGTGCCCACGTAGTTTACTTCTACGGTGTCTGATGTGGTAGCGCGTAAGTCGTTACCCGGAAGCACTACTTTATATTGCAGGCCGCTGGGCAGTTCCACAACGCCTTCCTTGGTGCGGTTTTCATCCAGGAAAGCCTGTCCTTCGGTAAGGTTGCGTTGGCCAAGACGTTCGGATTTTTTCTGCATCATATTTTGCATATCCTGATTCCAGGACATCATTTCGTCCTGAGTGATTTCGTCGGTGCGGTTGAGGACTTCCTTGAAGGCCTTGATAACTTCTGCCTGATTCAAATCACCAAAACCGGCCTGTTTTACCATAGAACCAAGGGAGTAACCCACGGCGCGGCTCAAGGTGTCAAGTTCTGAAGGAGAAAAATCAGGATTGGATGCTTTGCTGCCCGAGTTTTGGCAGGATACAGCAAGAACGCCGCACAATAAGGCGACGGAGAAAAATTTAATTGTTTTCATTATAATTAGTTAAAGATAAGTTGATTATTCAATCAAACGGTCTAAGCAAACAACAAAGATACGTTCTATTTCTTATTATTCAAATATGTGTAACAGCAAAGTTTGTGGAGAATTCGGGCTCCCACGTTGGCATCCCAGGTGTCGTCGGTAGCGGGGGCGACTTCGCACAGGTCAAAACTGATAATCCGTTTGGAAGAGGTGGCCAGCAGGTAGAAAAGGTAGTCCGCCTGCGCAAAGGTCAGTCCACCCGGGACGGGAGTTCCCGTATGCGGGCATAGGTCGGGCGAGAGACCGTCAATATCCAGACTTATATGAACATTTTGTGGCAGACTTTCTATGATGCGATGGCATTCATCCTGCCAGGCGAGTCCTTCAAACAGGTCCTGTTGCAGCGAGTGGTCCGGGAAAAAGGCAATGCGCGGGTTGGACCGTATGAGGTCGTCTTCCTGCTGGCAATAATCGCGGATACCCACCTGTGTGAGCGTGGTTACCTGTGGAATTCGCTCCAGCGTGTTGTACATAATGGAAGCGTGTGAAAATTCAAATCCTTCATAGGCACAACGCAGGTCGGCGTGAGCGTCAATATGCAGGATACCAAAAGATTCGTATTGTTGGGCCAGGGCCTGATACAGTCCCAGCGGCACGGAATGTTCTCCGCCCACCAGACCCACCGTCTTGCCGGATCGGAGGGCTTCTGCGGCCTGCAGGTACACAATGCGGTTCATCCGCCGGCAGGCGTCGTTGACTTGGGCCAGACACTCACACAGAGCCGGTGCGGCGTCTGCGGTCGTGGGGTCAAGCCCTTCTTCCCAGGCACCGATGATTTCCTCGGCCTGCAGGCGTGCGGCTTGATTGAGGGGCAACAGTTCGGGCGAGCAGGGGACGGTGCCTATGGGAATTTCCCAAGCTTTGGGTACGCGCGGGTGGAACAGGTCCACCTGAAGCGAGGCGTCAATGATGGCCTGCGGGCCTTTATGGGTGCCGGCACGGTAGGAAGTGGTGACGTCCCAGGGGACGGAAATCAAGGCTATGGCGGCTTCCTCGGCACTGAAGGGCAAGGCAAAATAACCGCCGTTGGCAACACCGGGTTGGTTAGGGTCAAATGTATCCATAAGTTACGTGTGAAATTATACGATTCCTTCTCTTAAAATATCGTGAATGTGCACCATCCCGATGTACTTGCCGTCCTGCAGCACCACGAGCTGGGTGATTTTGTTGGTTTTCATCTTGTCGTAGGCGTCAACCGCCAGGGCGTCGTGAGAAATGATTTTTGGGGTGGGGTTCATTACGTCTCCGGCGTGCAGGGATTCGACGGGCAGGTTCTTTTCCACCATGCGGCGGATATCGCCGTCCGTGATAATGCCTTTCATGTTGCCGTCTTTGTCAAGTACGGCTGTGGCTCCCAGACGGTTTTTGGAGATAATGAAAATGCTGTCCCGGATGGTGGTGTCCATACCTACGGCCGGGCGCACGCTCAAATCCATAATGTCCTCCACGCGAGTATATAATTTTTTGCCGAGTGAACCGCCGGGATGGAAACGTGCAAAATCAGTCGGGGTAAAGCCTTTGAGCTTGAGCAGGCAGATGGCCAGGGCGTCACCCAGTACCATTTGCGAGGTGGTGCTGGCCGTAGGGGCCAGGTTGTTGGGACAGGCTTCCTGCGGGGCACAGGCAGTCAGTACCAGATCCGCGTGGGTTCCCAAAAAGGAATCCCGGTTGGCTACCATACCAATAAGGGGATTGCCCATTTGGCGGATTAACGGTACCAGCACTTTGATTTCCGCCGTGTTGCCACTCTTTGACAGGCAAAGGACCACGTCGTGGAGTTGGATGATGCCCAGGTCCCCGTGGATGGCGTCGGCCGCGTGCATAAAGACGGCGGGCGTTCCTGTAGAGTTGAGCGTAGCCACTATTTTTTGTCCTACAATGGCACTTTTGCCAATACCGGTGACAATGAGTCGTCCGGTGGAACGATATATCATTTCCACCGCCCGAACAAAGGCAGCATCTATGAAGTGCTTCAATTGCTCGACGGCAAGAAGTTCTTTATCAATGGCTTCACAAGCGGTATTAATTATGTCTTTTTCCTGTCCGTTCATAAAAATTTTGCTAAATTGAAACAAAAGCGTAATTTAGGCCCAAAGGTAGCAAAATATGTGTACTTCTTTAGAACTGCATTCCGCGTTAAAAAAACATTTTGGGTTTGATTCGTTCAAGGGACAACAAGAAGAAATTATCCTGCATCTGATGAACGGGGGCAATGCGTTTGTACTGATGCCAACCGGCGGTGGCAAGTCTCTATGTTATCAACTTCCCGCCTTACTGATGGACGGTACGGCCATAGTGGTGTCTCCGTTGATTGCCCTTATGAAGAATCAGGTGGACGCCATACGCGGTTTTATTCAAGGGAACCAGGGAGTGGCCCATTTTCTTAATTCTTCCCTCAACAAGCAACAGATTACCGAGGTGAGGGAGTCGTTACTTTCCGGACACACCAAATTACTGTATGTGGCTCCGGAATCATTGACCAAAGAGGAAAACGTCCAATTGCTGCGTCAGGTGAAGATTTCTTTTTACGCCATTGACGAGGCCCATTGTATCTCTGAATGGGGACACGATTTCCGTCCGGAATACCGGCGCATACAACCGCTGGTACAGGAAATAGGCAAAGCGCCCGTCATTGCGCTTACCGCTACCGCTACGCCCAAGGTGCAACAGGATATCCAGAAGAATCTGGGTATGTTGGACGCGCGCGTGTTCAAGGATTCGTTCAACCGGGAGAACTTGTATTATGAGGTGCGTCCCAAGGTGCAGGTGGACAAGGAACTGGTCAAATTCATCAAGGAAAACGAGGGAAAGAGCGGCATTGTGTATTGTATCAGCCGCAAGAAAGTGGAGGAAGTGGCTTCTTTTCTACAGGTGAACGGTATTCGGGCTTTGCCTTATCATGCGGGGATGGACGCCCACCAGCGCAGTTATAATCAGGACCAGTTTCTGATGGAAGAAGTGGACGTGATTGTGGCCACCATTGCCTTTGGTATGGGAATTGATAAACCCGACGTGCGGTTTGTCATACATTATGACATTCCCAAATCATTGGAAGGATATTATCAGGAGACGGGACGGGCCGGACGCGACGGCGGGGAGGGCAAGTGCATTGCCTTCTACAGTTACAAGGATATACAGAAACTGGAAAAATTCAAACAGGGCAAGCCTATTGCCGAGCAGGAAATCAGCAAGCAACTGCTTATGGAAACGGTGGCTTATGCAGAAACGTACGTCTGTCGCCGCAAGGTGCTGCTGAATTATTTCGGAGAGGATTACCCGCAGGATAATTGCGGCAATTGTGACAATTGCCTGCATCCCAAAAAACAGTTTGACGGACAGGACCAGATGTGTCTGGTGCTGGAAACGGTGCAGAAAGCCCTGGAACAATTCAACACGGAACATATAGCCAATATTATTGCCGGTGTGGCCAATGCCATGGTCAAATCCTATCAGCACCACAAGTTGGATGTGTTTGGGATGGGCAAGGACAAGTCGGTGAATTTCTGGTGTGCCGTCATTCGTCAGGGGCTTATCCTGCATTTGTTGGACAAGGATATAGAAAAGTACGGCACTCTGTTTCTGACACCGGCCGGCAAAGACTTTCTGGAAAATTCCCATACCCTGATGCTGGTGGAAGACCGGGAGATGGCCACAGAGGAAGAAGACGACGACGCGCCCTCCGGCGCTTCCAGGGGCGCCGGTGGAGGCGGGGACACCACCTTGTTTTCCATGCTCAAGGAATTGCGCAAGGACATGGCCCATAAATACAAGTTGGCTCCGTTTGTTATTTTTCAGGACCCCAGTCTGGAAGATATGTCTATTAATTATCCCGTTACCCTGGAAGAGTTAGTGCATTGCCAGGGCGTGGGGGAAGGCAAGGCCAAAAAATACGGTACTCCTTTTGTGGACTTGATTTCCCGCTATGTGGAAGAGAACGACATTGAGCGTCCTCAGGACATGGTGGTCAAGTCGGTAATCAACAAGTCGGTCAACAAGGTATACATCATCCAGAGTATAGACCGCCAGATGCTGTTTGAAGACATTGCCGAGGCCAAAGGCCTTACTATGGACGAGTTGCTGGAAGAAATTGAGGCTATTGTGAACTCCGGCACCAAGCTCAATGTCGATTATTACCTTGAGCAGATGGTGGATGAAGACAAACAAGAAGAAATATTTGATTATTTCCGGGATGAAGCCACGTCAGAATCACTGACAGATGCCGTACACGAATTGGGTTCCGATTACACGGAAGAGGAAGTCCGCCTGGTACGCATTAAATTTTTGGTTGAGGTAGCCAATTAGTTTTTGTGTGACACAACATTTTCGCGTAAATTCGCAGTTTCATGCGAAAATCCACTCTCATATCATGTATTGTGCTGGCAGTTATGTTGTTAGGTGCCTGCGGGTATGGTTTCTTCAAATTGTACCACAAGCCGCAGCAGACCACGGGGCAAGATTATACGTATAATACAGTTCCGCTGGACGCGGTGTTGGTGCAGCACTTTACCCGTGCGCAGGATCTGCTGGATGCCGTGAATGCCCCTGACAGCTATTTTGCCCGCTTTCCGGACTCCGGCAACGGCTTGAATCTTTTTTTGCATCAGCTGAATGAATATGCTGCGGAGGTCAATCCCGCGCTGCTGCAGACGCCGGCGCTTTGCTCGCTGCACGATGCCCAGCGTTATATGTTGGGTGTCCTTTTTGGACTTGCCGTTGATGACACTTGGGAACAGGTAATCTGGCCCGATTTTCTGACGCGGCAGCACCTGCAGGCCACTTCGCGCATATACAACGATGTCAAGGTGTACCAACTGTATACTAATCAGGAACCGCTTTACGCGGCATTTGTCAACCACGTGCTCATTGCCTCGGCCGAACAGGTAATTATTGAATCTTCTATCCGCCACATCAAAACCGGCGGGTCACTGCTGGACAATCCCCAATTCAATCAAATTGTCAACAAGTCGCTGCATACCAAGCCATCCCGCTTGTTTATCGCCCACAACAAACTACCCAAGTTGTTTGCCGCCTATATGGGGCGTCCGCTGCAGGCTTATGCGTCGTTCTGCGGCTCCACCGCTTCCTGGACGGCTTTGGACGGCACCACCGGAGCCAACTGTTTGTTGATGGACGGCTATTCCATACTTACTCGCGGTGTTCAGGAATACTTTTCCACGTTTTCCGGCCAGGAGGCTCAAAATTGTAATATACCTGAATACCTTCCGGCCAACACTACGGCAGGCATCATGCTGGGCTTGTCGGATTTTCCGACCTATTTTGCACGTTACCGGGAGTATCTTGAAGTGACAAAATCTCTCCGTTCCACTGCGTCGCAAGAGCGCATGGAATGGTTCAACCTTTTGTATCCTTCTGAAGTGGCGGTGGCCTGCGTGCCATTCCGCGGCCGTATGGAATGGATGGGCGTGATAGAATCCAAATATATCAATCAGGCCAAAATACAATATGCCCTGCTTAACCGCCAGACGGAAAATGCGGTGATGGAGCATCCTTTGCCGGGTTTGTTTGAAGAACTCTTTGGTCCCGTATTCGGTCTATGTACGGCTACTGCATATTGTTATGAAGGATCCTGTATTCTTTACGGCTCCAGGGAATTGTTGGAAGAGTTGAGGCTCCGCCGGCAGAACGGTACTTTTTTTTCTTTGCAACAGAACCTGCGGCAGACTCCCGCCGGAGAGCACGTGATGGATCGGGCCAATGCCACGTTGTTTGTGCAACCGGTCACGGCGTTGGATTCGTTGCGTCTGATGGTGGATTCCCGTTACCGGGACCGCCTGGATTCTCTGGCCCGCTACAATGCCCAATACGCTTTTTTGCAGTTCAGCGCCATGGATACCGTTATTTATACGCATCTGCTGTTGTACGGGGACAGACTGGAAACGTCGCCCTTGGTGCCCAAACCCAAGCCGGTTAGAGCCAATGCCGGTGTACATCAGGATTCCCTGCGTCCTGCCGCCCCGCCTTATACGATTTATAACCACGCCACCAAAAAACAGAATACTCTGGAACAGACCCCCTGGCCCGACTGCCAGCTGGTACAGAAAGACCATACCGGCAAAACGTTGTGGAAGCTCAAACTGGAAGGGCCTGTACAGGATACGGTCCGGCAGATTGATTTTTTGAACAATAACAAGTTGCAATTGTTGTATGCCGTGGGAAACCACCTGTATCTTACAGACCGTCTGGGCCGTCATGTGTCCCCTTATCCCAAATCGTTTATGGAAAGCATTACCTTTGGTCCGTATGTGTTTGACCCGCAAGAAGACAAAGAGTACCGTATCTTCCTGGTGCATCGCGACGGAGTCTTGCGTTGTTACACCAAATACGGCAAACCGCTGGCAGGCTGGACGGACTTCACCTTGCCCGATTACCTGACAGCCCCGATGAATTGTGTGGTGCCGGACAAAGTGCCTTATTGGGTGGTGTATACCAACAGTCAGACCGTTTTTCTGACGGTTTCCGGTGAGGTGGCCGCCGTTTTGATGCAGGAAGAATGTCTGGACCCCTCTGCCAAAATGGAAGTTTCGGCCCCGGGTCAACTCTGCGGCACAACTATTGAGGGAAAGAGTATCACCATTAATCTGAACTGATATGATATTTCTTCTTTCAATATTTCTGATATTTGTCATCGGGTTGTTTTTCCTTACCCGCGTATTGCCTTACTGGTTGCGCCGCAAGGTGGCCAAAATGCAGCAACAGTCCGGCTCACAGGCGCAAGCCGGCCAACAACCCTTGCGACACGCGGCTGTCAACAAAAAAAAGATTACAAAAGACACGGGCGATTATGTGGATTATGAAGAAATAACCGACTGATGAAAGATTTTCTGCGCATTTTGGCTTACGGCAAGCCGTACAGTAAATACTGGCCGCCTTATCTGATACTCTCTCTGCTCAGTGTGGTTTTTGGCATTGCCAATTATGCGTTGATAGCCCCTCTGTTGAGCGTGTTGTTTGAACCCGAGACCGTGTCCGGTGTGGTCCCCATGCCCGAATACAGTTTTACCATAGATTACGTTAAGGACTTGTTCAGTCATTACCTGAGTTCCATTATTGCCCAAAAGGGTATTCTAACGGCTCTGGTTTTTGTTTGCGCCATTATTCTTTCCGCTTCATTGCTGGCCAATGCCATGCAGTACCTTTCCCAAAGAGTGCTGGTATCCATGCGCACCACGCTTATGAAAAATATCCGCACGGATTTGTTCCGGAAAATCAGTCGTCTGCATATAGGTTATTTCCACAGCCAGCGCAAGGGCGATATTCTCTCCAGTGTGTCCAATGATGTGAACGAGGTGCAGAATTCGGTGGCCAGTTCTTTCCATATCATTTTCAGGGACCCGCTGCTGATTATTGGCTTTCTGACCATGCTGTTCTATATGAGTCCCAAACTGACACTGGTAACTTTGCTGACGCTTCCCGTAACGGCAATAGTGATAGGCCGCATAGGGCATTCGCTGCGTTCCGGGGCCGAGGTGTCCCAATCCTTGTTGGGGCGTATTGTCAGCCAGTTTGAAGAAGCCATATCGGGCAGCCGCATCATAAAGGCGTTTAACGCGCAGCACTATGTGCAGGCGCGTTTTGAAAATAGTAACGAGTTGCACCGCAGGGCCACTCGCCGGCTGTACAACCGCCAGGAACTCGCCTCGCCCCTTAGTGAATTTCTGGGTATTTCCGTGGCGGCCGCCATACTTTTTTACGGCGGTTGGTTGCAACTTCACGGAGAATTGGGTATGGACTGGCCTTCTTTTGTGGTGTACATTGGTTTTTACTGGAGGGTTCTGGAGCCGTCAAAAGCCATTGCCAAGGCGTATGCCATGATCAAGAAGGGGATGGTTTCCGGAAACCGCATTTTTGCTATTATTGATGCGCCCACAGAAATCCGCAAAGATCCCCAGGCCCTGCCGATAAGTTCTTTTGAGCGGGAATTGGAGTATAAGGAAGTCTTTTTCAAATATTTCGAGGGTGGAGAATACGTGTTGCAGCACATCAACCTGCAAATCCCCAAGGGAAAAGTGGTGGCGCTGGTGGGCCCTTCCGGAGCCGGAAAGACCACGATGGCCGATTTGCTGCCGCGGTATTATGACGTGACCGAGGGTGAAATTCTGCTGGACGGCGTAAATCTCAAAAAATACCGTCCCAAAGACGTTATTTCGCTGATGGGCATTGTGACACAGGAAGCTATCCTGTTTAACGATACGGTGGCCAACAATATCTCGTTCGGGATGGAAGACGTCTCAATGGAGGCTATAGAAAAGGCCGCAAGGATAGCCAATGCGCATGAATTCATCTCGCAGATGGAAGACGGCTATCAGACCAATATCGGTGACCGTGGCGAGAAACTTTCCGGCGGCCAGCGTCAGCGCCTGGCCATTGCCCGGGCCGTGCTCAAAAATCCACCTCTCCTGATTCTGGACGAGGCCACCTCGGCCCTGGATACGGAAAGTGAACGTCTGGTGCAGGACGCGCTGACCCAACTGATGAAAAATCGTACTTCCGTGGTCATTGCCCACAGGCTGTCCACCATCCGCAATGCGGACCTGATTGTGGTGATGCAGCACGGGGTTATAGTGCAGCAGGGGTCCCACGAACAACTGATGGCGCAGGGCGGACTGTATAAGCACCTGTGTGAATTGCAAACATTTGCGTAAATTTGTGCATTATGAGCAAAATACCCAAGACAAATTCGTTGAATGCGTTGTTTGAAGCCAGCTTTAAAAAATACTGGGACTTCAAGGCGTTAACTAACTTTAAGGGAGATACTATTTATTATAGAGATTTGGCCCGTCGTATCCAGATGGTGCATCTGGAATTTGAACGCTGCGGTTTACGCAGGGGAGACAAAGTGGCGGTATGCGGACGCAACCAGATCAACTGGGCGGTGGCCCTGTTGGCTACGTTGACGTACGGTGCCGTGGCGGTACCCATTCTGCACGAGTTCAAACCGGGGAATATCCAGCATCTGGTAAACCATTCCGATGCCCGGATTTTCTTTGTGGGAGAACAGGTGTGGGAAGGATTAAGTGCCTCTGAAATGCCTAATCTGGAAGCCATAATAGGCCTTAACGACTTTGATATTCTGTATACCGCCGATGGCGTGATTACCCAAGAGCGCGAGCAGATTATGGAATTGTACAAGCAAAAATTTCCTCACGACCTCAAAGCCTCCGACATCAAATACTACAAGGATTCCCCCGACGAGTTGGCGCTCATCAATTACACCAGCGGCACTACCGGCTTTTCCAAGGGGGTGATGCTGCCTTACCGCAGCCTGCTCTCCAATGTGCTTTTTGCCTACGATGTGCTGCCCGGGGTGGGCAACGGCGCCAGTGTGGTCTCGCTGTTACCCTCGGCCCATATGTACGGGCTGATGTTTGAATTGCTGTATGAAGTCAGCAACGGGGCCCACGTTTATTTTCTTACGCGCATACCTTCTCCACGCGTGATCAGCGAGGCTTTCAGTACGGTCAAACCCAAGATAATCATAGCGGTGCCAATGATTATTGAAAAGATATACAAACAGAAACTTTTGCCTTTGCTCAACAGGCCCTCCATAAAAGTGATGTTACGGATGCCTTTTATTGACCACAAAATCAAAAAACGCATCCACGACGAGTTGGTACAGGCCTTTGGCGGAGAGTTTATGGAAGTGATCATTGGCGGAGCGCCGTTCAATCATGAGGTGGAGCCTTTCCTCAAGAGTCTGGATTTCCCGTTTACGGTAGGCTATGGACTTACCGAATGCGGTCCGATTGCCACCTACGCCCCCTGGTATACCCGGCCTTTATATTCTTGCGGCAAAGCGGCTCCCCGGATGTCCATCCGCATAGATTCGTCCAAACCAGATTCGGTTCCCGGTGAAATTCAGTTGAAAGGAGACAACGTGATGATGGGATACTATAAGAATCCCGAGGCGTCCGCTCAGGTAATGACTCCCGACGGCTGGTTCCGTACGGGTGACGTGGGGGTGATGGATGCACAGGGTTTTCTCTATATCAAGGGCCGTTCCAAAAATATGATTTTGGGCCCCAATGGTCAGAATATCTATCCCGAAGAAATTGAAGGTTCCATCAACAACATGTCGTATGTCAACGAGAGTCTGGTGATTATGGAAAACGACCAGTTGGTGGCGCTGGTCTATCCCGACTTTGAAAAGGCGGCGGCCGACGGATTGCCCGACTCGGCCATGGATGCCACTATGGAAGCCATGCGTTCGCAAATCAATATGGAACTGCCCAAGTACAGCCAGATTGCCAAAGTACGCATAGTTCCGGAAGAATTTGAAAAAACGCCCAAACGGAGTATAAAACGTTTCTTGTACAATGGATAATCAAAAACAGATTCAGTTTGATTTGCACTATTTGGAAATGGCGCAGATATGGGCGCAGAATTCGTATTGCGTACGGCGCAAGGTGGGGGCGCTTATGGTCAAGGACCGGATGATTATATCCGACGGCTACAACGGCACTCCGCGCGGCTTTGAAAACGTGTGCGAACTGCCCGACGGAACCACCAAAGCCTATGTGCTTCATGCCGAGGCCAACGCTATCACCAAAGTGGCGCAGAGCAACAACAGCAGTGCAGGGGCCACCATATACATCACCGCCTCGCCCTGCGTGGAATGTGCTAAACTGATCATTCAGGCGGGTATAGTGAGGGTGGTGTACCGTGACGAATACCGTTGTGCGGACGGAGTGGAATTACTGCTTCGAGCGGGAATTCAGGTTGATAAAATGTAAATACTCATGAAAGAAAATATTCGTAAGATTTTGGGCATAACGGCCACCGTGTTGCTGGTGCTCCTGATTTGTGTCGTTACGTATAAATTTCAGTCGGCACGCCGGACCAACGGAAACGTGGCCGACGGGCACCTGGGCCGGGAATGGTCCAAACTGGAACTGATTCTGAATCAGATTCAAAATAATTATGTGGACTCCATTGACGTGTCTTCTTTTATAGAAAAAACGCTTCCCCTGCTTATGGAAGAACTGGATCCGCATTCCGTATATCTGGAACCCACCGAATTACAGTCGGCCGACGAAGAATTGCAAGGGAACATAGAAGGCATTGGTGTGGTGTTCAACGTGCCCGATGATACCGCCACCGTTATCAGCGTGGTGGTGGGGGGGCCTTCTGAACGGATGGGGCTGCAACCCGGTGACCGCATTATCAAGGTGGACACTCAGGTGATTGCAGGGGTGAATATGCCTCAGGATTCTATGGTACGCCTTATGAAAGGGCCCAAAGATTCAAAAGTGGATATTTCCGTATTGCGCTATGGTGAGAAAGAACTGATTACCTTTTCCGTTATCAGGGACAAGATTCCGGTAAACACGGTGGATGTGGCCTATATGGTTACCCCGGAAATCGGTTACATTAAATTGTCCAAGTTTGCCCGCACCAGTCATGTGGAAGTATTGCAAGCCATTGTTTCCCTGATGGAACAGAATATGAAGAGTCTTATTTTTGACTTGCGGGGCAATCCGGGAGGCTATCTGGACCAGGCCCTGAAAATATCTTCACTGTTTTTGGACAAAGGGAAACTGATAGTCTACACGGAAGGCGAGCACCGTACCCGTGAAGATTACTTCAACCCAAGCCAGGGCATCTGTGCCAATCTGCCGTTGGCCGTACTTATTGATGACGGATCGGCTTCTTCTTCAGAGATTATGGCGGGAGCGCTGCAGGATAACGACCGGGGCATCATTGTGGGCCGCCGTTCGTACGGTAAGGGGTTGGTGCAGGAGCCCATCTATTTTTCCGACAAATCGGGTATGCGTTTGACGGTGGCCCGTTTTTACACTCCGGTGGGACGTTGTATTCAGAAATCCTATGAAGGCAACAGAGAAGATTACGCGTATGATATTCTGGAACGTTACCGTCACGGAGAATTCATGCAGGAAGATTCCATTCGCAAAAACGACTCTCTCAAGTTTGTGACCGCCGGTGGTAAGGTATTGTACGGGGGCGGCGGTATCATTCCGGACGTCTTTGTGCCATTGGACACGCTGGGGATGAATGACTGCTATATACGTATGTCGCGTCTGGGCTTGCCTATAAAATACAGCATAACCTTTGCCGACCAACACCGCAGCCGGCTCAACGCCATAGATTCGCTGCCCGTGCTGGACGCCTATTTTGCCACCCTGCCGCTGGAGAAGGACTTTTTATCCTATGCGGCCCGGAACAAAGTGACTCCCACCCCTTCCGAGTGGAACGAGTGCAAAGATATTGTGATGACTCAGGTGAAAGCCTACATCGGGCGCAATACCAAGCTGGATGACCGCGGGTTCTATCCTTACCTTGACCGGATAGACAACGTGATGCTGAGGGCTATACAAAAACTGGAGGAAAGGTAGGGTAAGCGAAGTAAACTAAAGATCCAACGCACAGCTAGTCTTGAATATATCCAAACAGCTTGAGTTTGCGTTTGTCTTCCCGCCAGTCCGGACTGACTTTTACGTACAGTTCCAGATAGACCTTTTTCTCAAAGAATTGTTCCATATCTAAGCGTGCCTGCGTGCCGGTGCGTTTTAACGCGGCCCCCTTGCTGCCAATAATGATGCCCTTTTGGGAATCACGCATCACGTTGATAATGGCGCGGATATGATATTGTTCTTCCGTCTCTTTAAATTCTTCCACCACCACTTCCGTGCAATAGGGAATCTCTTTGCTGTAGTTGAGTAGAATCTTTTCCCTGATGATTTCCGAGGCAAAGAACCGCATACTCTTGTCCGTCAGTTGCTCTTTATCAAACCACGGCGGCGAGACGGGGAGCAAGTCCAAAATACGGTCAAAGAGAGATTCCAGATTGAATTTTTCCAGCGCACTTACCGGAACAATCTGAGCGGCAGGTACCAGGGCGTGCCACTGCTCCATCAGCGCATGGACCTGTTCCTGGGAACTCTTGTCAATTTTGTTGAGGGCCACAATGACCGGCACATCCACCTGGCTCAGCTTGTCTATATATTCCCGGTTTTTGGAGACGGTCTCCACCACGTCTGTCACATACAGAATAATGTCTGCGTCGCCCATGGCGGTGTCTACAAAAGCCATCATTGATTCTTGAAGCTTGTAATTGGGTTTGAGGATTCCCGGAGTGTCGGAATAGACAATCTGGTAATCCTCCCCGTTTACAATTCCCATAATCCGGTGGCGGGTGGTCTGTGCCTTGGATGTGATGATGGACAACCGTTCCCCCACCAAGGCATTCATCAGCGTGGACTTGCCCACGTTGGGATTGCCAATGATGTTTACAAAACCTGCTCTGTGTTTTTGAGCCATATTAGTCGTAAAAACCGGTGCGCAGCATATTGACTTCTTCATCTGTGAGGAAGCGCCATTGGCCGCGTTTCAGATTTTTCTTGGTCATACCGGCAAAATAGACGCGGTCCAGTTTCATCACCTTGTATTCCAAGGCTTCAAACAGACGGCGTACCACACGGTTGCGGCCGGAATGGATTTCCAGACCGATTTCTTTTTCGTCTCCGTCAATATAGGAAATCATATCCACCTGCATGGGACCGTCCTCCAGTTCTATCCCTTCCACCAGACGATCCATATCGGGCTTTTTCAGATTTTTGTCCAGACGTGCCTGATAGATTTTCTTGTGATTGTATGAAGGATGGGTTAGTTGTTCCGTCAGTTCACCGTCATTGGTGAACAGCAGTACACCCATAGTGTTTTTGTCCAGTCTGCCTACCGGGTAAACGCGTTGTTCGCACTGACTTCCAATTAGATCCATAACGGTTTTGTCGGCGTGGTCGTCGCTGAGTGTGGTCACGTAGCCTTTAGGCTTATTCATAATAATATATACTTTGGGTTCGCCTTTGATGCGTTGTCCGTTTACACGGATATCGTCAGAAGGTTGCACTTTGGTACCCAGCTCGTTGACAATGGTGCCGTTGACAGATACAAGTCCCGTAGAAATAAAGGTATCCGCTTCTCTGCGAGAGCAAAGGCCCGAGTTGGCTATAAATTTGTTCAATCTGATTTCTCCGGGAACTTTGGGTTGTTTGGGTTCGGGGGGAAGTTTCTTTTCACGTATAGTTTTGGGCGCGCTTTCCATCCGTTCTTCACCATAATGGTTGTTGCGACGGGGTCTGTCCGCGTTGTAAGGTCTCTCTGAGTTGTATCCTCCTTCGCGACGAGGTCTCTCTGAGTTGTATCCTCCTTCGCGACGAGGTCTCTCTGAGTTGTAACCGCCTTCGCGACGAGGTCTCTCTGAGTTGTAACCGCCTTCGCGACGAGGTCTCTCTG
>CAZKPB010000002.1:63892-63976 GCA_964554535.1 uncultured Muribaculaceae bacterium
AGTTGTAACCGCCTTCGCGACGGGGTCTTTCTGAGTTGTAACCGCCTTCGCGACGAGGTCTCTCTGAGTTGTAGCCGCCTTCGC
>CAZKPB010000002.1:64076-219538 GCA_964554535.1 uncultured Muribaculaceae bacterium
AGTTGTAGCCGCCTTCGCGACGAGGTCTCTCTGAGTTATAGCCGCCTTCACGACGGGGTCTCTCTGAGTTGTAACCGCCTTCGCGACGAGGTCTCTCTGAGTTGTAGCCGCCTTCGCGACGAGGTCTCTCTGAGTTGTAGCCGCCTTCGCGACGAGGTCTCTCTGAGTTATAGCCGCCTTCACGACGAGGTCTCTCTGAGTTGTAACCGCCTTCGCGACGGGGTCTGTCCGCGTTGTAGCCGCCTTCGCGGTGCGGACGTTCTGAATGGTAACCACTTTCTCGGCGCGGTCTTTCCGAATTGTAACCACCTTCACGGCGGGGTCTGTCATTTTCGCCCTCTGCAGAGCGACTTAATCTTTCATAGGCCGGGCGCTCTGCGCGTGCGGCATCATTTGTTGTTACGCGGGTGCGAGTTCTCTTGCCCGTGCTCTCCTTGCGAGAGTTTTCGTTTTCTTCCATTATTTTTAATTTGAGCGGGCAAATGTAAGCGAATTTTCTTAATATTGCATTATGATGGTTCTAAACATATTTAAAATGTCCCCCTTGGTGAGGGAAAACTTCAGAGTATCGCTTACGGCTGTTAAGACTAACAAGTTACGCTCTGTTTTGACGATTATGATGATTGCCATTGGCATTATGGCATTGGTGGGGATCCTTACCGCAATAGACGCCATTAAGGGTTCGGTGGAAGAAAGTTTTAACAGTATGGGAGCTTCTACCATAACCATCCGGTCCAAAGGAGTTTCCGGACAATCATCGGAAGCTCGCCGCCGGGTGCGCAACACACCGCTTATTACTTACCGCCAGGCCGAGGACTTTGCCCGGACCTATCCGATAAACGCCCTGGTATCCATTTCTACCACAGCTCGCTCCATGCTCAAAGTGTCCTATAAGGACCAGCAGAGCAACCCGGATATCACCGCAGTGGGAGCCAACAATAACTTTTTTGAGGTCAATGCCCTGGAATTGTTGGCTGGCCGTACGTTTTCTCTATATGAAGACAATGCTGCCGCGTATGTGGCGGTAATTGGCAACGGCCTGGTTTCCTTGTTTGACGGGGAGGATCCTGTGGGCGAATTTCTGACGGTCGAGGGGCGCCGTTATCAAGTGATAGGTGTGCTTAAGGCCAAGGGAGCCTCTTTTGGAGGCGGCGTGGACAAACAGTTTGTGATACCGATTTCCAATGCACGCAGCGTGTACGGAGGGGACGAACTTAACTTTGAAATCAAAATCCAGCCGGCAGCCGGCACAAAAGAGGTGGATGCCTATGAAGAGGCCGAGATTCACTTCCGCAACGTACGGCGGTTGACACCCAAAGATGCGACAGACTTCAGCGTGGACCGTAGCGAGGATATGCTGGAACGTTCCATGGAAATAATGCGCATAGTCACCATAGTGGCTGCCGTTATAGGTTTTATCACCTTGTTGGGCGCCGCCGTGGGACTTATGAATATTATGCTGGTTTCCGTAAACGAACGTACCCGTGAAATCGGTGCGCGCAAAGCCATGGGGGCCACCTCGCGGATTATCAAGCAACAGTTTCTTTTTGAGGCCGTGGTGATAGGTCAGTTGGGCGGACTGGCGGGCATTATGCTGGGACTGCTGGCAGGCAATATAACATCACTGGCCATGAAAACCCATTTTGTGGTACCGTGGCTGTGGATGCTGTTGGGAATCACCGTTTGCTTTGTGGTGGGTATATTGTCGGGTTACATACCGGCGGTGCGTGCCAGCCGTTTGGATCCCATTGAGGCGTTGCGTTACGAATAGACGCCGCTTGCATGTTTATATGTTATAACTATTTGTATATCTTTGTAGAAAATAGGAGGATACATTATGAAAAAACGCGTGCTCAGTCGTTCCTTATGGCTTTTTTTATCATTGTTTTTGTTAAATAGTTGCAATAACCAGGAATGGTATCATTTTTATTCCATTCCGGATTGCGTAATCTGGCTTACTGCAGAGGGAGAACAACGTGATTTTTATGAAAACCTTCCGCCCATTGCAGGGATTCGCATTTATGGCAATCTGGACTGGACCTTGTCTGCCAGCGAAACATGGCTCCATTTTGACAAACCCTCAGGAGTAGCGGACCAACGGATTCGCGTACACTTTTCCGCCGACCCCAATACTACGGGTGTAGTCCGCAGCGGACTTATCCGTGTGACCCTAGAAGACGGAGATTTCAGAGAGTTTGAGATTCGTCAGGAATATTTTTTATAGCGTGGCTTAACGCAACGTAAAGACATAGGTGATGGTGCCCTCCTGTACGGCAGGAGCACTGCCACTGACATTAAAGCGGGCTTCCAGCGCCGCTTTTTTTGCGGCCTCCCACAGGGTCTTGTTCTGTACCGTGGTCCCCTGCACACCGGGTGTGGCCGAGGTTACTTTCCCGTAAGTGTCTACCAGAATGCGTACCACCACCTGCCCGGCCGTGTTTTCTGTGTATTCCGGAGAGGGCAATTTGCCCACTACCGAGCGGCCCGCCAGACGGGCGGTGGGAGTCCCGTAGGGATTCCCTTGTGTGGTATTTCCCAGCGCGTCACCCGCTTGCGACTTACCGGCCACCTGGGCCGTCTGTTCGCCGGCCAGCGTGTCCACGTCTCGGCTGCGGTAAAGAGTGCGTGGATTGATGGTCGCAGGTTGGGGGTCCGATTTTTCCACATCCCCGTTGTCACCCAAAGAACTCTCTTGTGTCCGCTGCGTGCCTTCCACCACTTCAGGGGCTACGGCTTGCTGTACCAACTCGGGCTCTTTTTCCGGAACGATTTGTGGCGCGCGCGGCTCGGTACCTTGTTCTACTATAAGGCGGGGCGGCGTTACCGGGATGTCAGCCGATGTGGGTTCCCATTCAACCTCCATTCCATCGGAATGGTCTGCGGACGGTGCTTTCACCCCGCAGAGGAACAAACATATCAATAGCAGACCGTGGAGGAGTACGGTAACAAGAACACCTGTCCGTCTGCTGTTATTTTTGCTCATGATAAGACGGCCCGGACTATTCCGGAGAAGTTGCCAGAATTATTTTGTATTTGTTGCGTTTGGCAATATTCATCACTTCCACTACCTGTTCCATGGGAACGGATTTGTCTACATACAGAGAAACCGTGGGGTCATCGCTGTTTTGCAGAAACTGTTGCAGCTGAGGTTCAATCTGGTCAAAGGGAACGGCCTTCTGACTGCCGTTGACGTGATAAGAAAACGTGCCGGCCTGCGGGTAATGTTTGATGGATACGCTGACCTGAGCCTTGGCGGAAACCTGGTTGGTACTCTTGGGCAGCAGCAGTTTCAGCGCATTGGGGTTTATGAGGGTGGAAGTGACCAGAAAGAAAATGAGCAACAGAAAGACTATGTCCGTCATGGAGGACATACTGAAAGAGGGTTCTACCTTGGTGTATCTTTTGATAGCCATAACCGCCTATTTTACGGGTTCCTGAAGAATGTCAATGAAATCAAGCGTGTTGATTTGCATCTGGTTGACAATTTTCCCTACCCGTGCCGAGAGGAAGTTGTAGGCAAAATAGGCGGGAATCCCAATAAGCAGACCGCCCACCGTGGTTACCATGGCCGTATAAATTCCTCCGGAAAGAAGGGTGATATCAATGTTATTGCCGGCCATGGACATATTGTAAAAAGCCTGAATCATTCCTATTACCGTACCCAAAAAACCCACCATGGGAGCTCCTCCGGCAATGGATGCCATCAGGGGCAAACCTTTTTCCAGTTGCGCCACTTCTACATTGGCCCGGTTTTCAATGGCGGCCTGAATGTCGGTCATTGGCCGTCCGATACCCTGTAATCCTTTGATTATCAATCTTGATGTAACGGTATTCGTGTCTTCGCACAAATGTATGGCAGCCTCTATTTTGCCATCATAGATATATTCCTTTATATTGTTCATGAAATTCTCGTCCACCCGGGAGGCTCTGCGCAACGCCACCATACGTTCTCCAAAAATATATACGGCAATAAGTGAAAGAGCCAATAGAACCAGCATCAGCCAACCTCCTTTGGCGGCCATACTCAACAAAGAAACGGAAGATGCGTCGGCGGCCGCAACTGCGGCTTCTGCTTGAAGTACAATGTGCAACATATCAATCTAAAAATTTAAGGTTATCATATTCAATGTTCCAGAGAAACAATCCTTGAGGAGCCACCGAATTGCCGGCGGCCGACCGGTTTTTTCCGTCCAGAACTTGCAAAATCCATTCCACAGGCTGTTTGCCACGGCCTATTTCCAGCAGGGTGCCTACCATACAGCGTACCATATTGCGTAAAAAACGGTCCGCACTCACCTCATAGACAAGCAGTCTGGAAATGTTCAGCGCTTCCGTGTCATAAAACCAGTGTGCTCGGGTTATGGTACAAATATTGGTTTTGGTCTGGGTGTGGCCTTTGGAAAAACTGGTGAAATCGCGGGTGCCCAACAGCAGAGATGCAGCGCGGTTCATAGACTCAATATCCAGATCCGTTGCTGCAGAACAACCGCTCGCAAGGGCGCTGTAGCCATCGCGGAACGGCTCCTTGCCGGTACGTATAAAATACCAGTAGGTACGGGCAGTGGCGTCAAAGCGCGCGTGGGCTTCCGGAGCCACGTGAAAAATGTCAATTACCCTTATATCAGAAGGCAATATGGCATTTATTTTGTAACACAAATACCTGCGATTTATAATCTCTTGATGGCAGTCAAAATGAGCCCAATAGTCTTTTGCGTGTACCCCGGTATCCGTCCTGCCGCATCCCGTCACGGAGACCGTCTCTCCCAACAACAAGCCCAGGGCCTGCTCCAAAGTGTCTTGCACACTCGGCGCGTTCTTTTGAATTTGCCATCCGTGGTAACGCGCGCCGTTATAGGAAAGATGTATGAAGTACCGCATAAAAATGTATATTTGACAAATATAAACGAAAAAACCATAACAAAACCGTAACAGAATGGAAACCGTAAACATTAAAGAGCTGAACGAACGTATCCAGCGGGAAAGTGCTTTTGTGGACATTATCACTATGGAAATGAACAAGGTGATAGTGGGGCAGAAGCAGTTGATTGAGAATTTGCTGATAGGGCTGCTGGCCAACGGACACATATTACTGGAAGGGGTACCCGGTTTGGCAAAAACATTAGCCATCAATACATTGGCAAGTATTGTGGACGCCAAATTCAGTCGCATTCAGTTTACACCCGATTTGCTTCCGGCCGACTTGATTGGTACACTTATCTACAGCCAGCGTTCAGAAGAATTTCAGGTGAAAAAAGGCCCCGTTTTTGCTAATTTTATTTTGGCAGATGAAATCAACCGTTCCCCGGCCAAGGTGCAGTCCGCTTTGCTGGAAGCCATGCAGGAACGTCAGGTTACCATTGGCGACAAAACCTACCCGCTTCCCGAACCTTTTCTGGTGCTGGCCACCCAGAACCCCATTGAACAGGAAGGCACCTATCCGCTGCCCGAAGCCCAGGTGGACCGCTTCATGCTGAAGGTGGTAGTGAATTATCCCAAGAAAGAAGAAGAAAAACTTATTATCCGGATGAACAACTCCGGTACCTTCCCCAAGGCTTCTCAGGTGCTCAAGCCCGACGATATTTCCAAAGCCCGTGAAGTGGTGCGTGAAGTTTATATGGACGAAAAGATAGAGCGCTACATTGTGGATTTGGTATACGCCACCCGTACCCCGGAAGATTACAAGTTGGGCAAACTCAAGGAACTTATTGCCTTCGGGGCCTCCCCCCGTGCCAGCATCTCTCTGGCAATGGCCTCCAAAGCGTATGCGTTTATCAAACGTCGCGGCTATGTGATTCCGGAAGACGTGCGTGCCGTGGCTTATGAAGTGCTGCGTCACCGTATTGGACTTACCTACGAGGCGGAAGCCGAAAATATGACGTCAGAAAATATCATTACGGAAATAATCAATGCCGTAGAGGTTCCTTAATAGTAACTATGTCCACTGAACTTTTAAAAAATGTACGCAAGATTGAGATAAAGACCCGTGGTCTTTCTCATCAGATATTTGCGGGCGAGTACCACTCGGCCTTCAAGGGAAGGGGTATGGCTTTCAGCGAGGTGCGCGAGTATCAGGTGGGGGACGATGTGCGCACTATGGACTGGAACGTGACGGCCCGCAACAACGCCCCGTACATTAAAGTGTTTGAAGAAGAACGGGAACTGACTGTCGTGTTGCTGGTGGACGTCAGCGGGTCGCGGTGGTTCGGGACCTGCGACAAACTCAAAAAGGAACTTCTGGCCGAGGTGGCCGCGGTGCTGAGTTTCTCGGCCTCCATCAATAATGACAAAGTGGGCGCCCTGTTTTTCAGTGACCGCGTGGAACAGTTTATCCCGCCCAAAAAAGGCCGCTTCCACCTGCTGCGCATCATCAGGGAAATGCTGGAATTTGAGCCGCAGAGCAAACAGACAGACATAAGTGCCGCCTTGCGGTTTCTTACCAATGCCATCAAAAAACGCTGTACCGCTTTCCTGCTTTCCGACATGATGGATGTGGACGATGCCCAGCGTCCGCGTTACGAGGAAGCCCTCAAAATCGCGGTCAACAAACACGACTTAGCCGCCATAAAGATATATGACCCCCGTGAGGTTGAACTCCCCAATGTGGGTCTTATGCGCCTTTGCGATGCGGAAACCGGGGGCGAACAATGGGTGGACACCTCTAAAAAGAACGTGCGTGATGCGTACGCCCAATGGTTCAGTGTCGGTACTCAGAAATGGGAACAGGTGTTGAACAAATACAGGGTGGACCACGTACAGATTGCCACCAATCAGGATTATGTACAACCGCTTATCCGGTTGTTTAAGAACCGATGAGATGAAAAGAACAGTTTCATATATTGTGGGTACGCTACTCAGTCTTACCGCGCTGGCCCAGCCGGACCTGCCGCTGATTGACGCCCGCGGGGTCAGTCAGGCTCGCGAGACGGTTCTGGAGCGCGACAGCATTCTTATAGGGGATCAGGTGTGGTGGAAATTACCGTTACCCAAAGAAGCCTGGGAACAGGCCCTTACAGAACGGATAGAAGCCCCCCGGCTGCCTGCCGCTCTGGTGGACGGTGTGGAAGCCCTTTCTCAGATTCGTTTTGACACCTTGTACCGCAAAAAGAAAATTCAGGAAATAGAAGCCCGCGTGCGGGTGACGTCGTTTGACAGCGGGGCATACCTGCTTCCCTACGTGCCCCTGTATCTCAAAAGGACGGACGGAGGTACCGACACCCTTTGGTATAAAGGCCGGGTATTGAAAGTCAATACCATTCCCATTGACACCACCACCTATCAGGCGTATGATATTAAAGGTCAGATGCTTTATCCCGTTACGGCCGCGGAAGTATTCGGCTGTCTTGGTGTGGTGCTGGCGCTGGCGGCTCTTGTCTGGTTTGTGGTCCGGATGGCAAAACGCCGTAAGAAACACCTTCCCCTGTTTGGAGCCCCCAAACCAAAAGAGCCGGCACATATTGTGGCGTTGCGTTCTTTGGACCGAATCAAGAGTCAGGAATTATGGAAACACAATAAGGTCAAACAATACTACACCCAGCTTACCGATACCCTGCGCGTATATTTGTGCGACCGCTGGAATATCCAGGCAATGGAACAAACCTCTGCCGAGATGCTTGATTCTCTGACTCAGACCGCCCGTACCGAACCGCTTTTGACAAAAGAGGCTATGGCGGCTATTTCTGATATGCTTTCCGTGAGTGACCTGGCCAAATTTGCCAAGCATACTCCTACGGAACAGGAAAATATAGACGCGTTGCAACAGACGGTCCGTTTTGTAACAGCCACTGCCCCTGCCGGGACGACTGAAGAAGGAGGAGAATAGCCATGTTTTTTGAATATCCCTATTTACTTTACCTGAACCTACTGCTGATACCTTTGGCGGGATGGTATATTTACAGAGAACTCAAAGGCAATACTCCCTCCCTGCAGGTTTCCTCGTTGCAACCCTTTGCCGGAACCGGTTCGCGCGTAAAGACCGTGATGCGTCACCTGCCGTTTGTACTGGAACTGATTGCCATTGCGGCCCTCATTGTGGCAATGGCACGTCCCCGCTCTTCTTCCGATTTTGAATCTACCAACACGGAAGGTATTGACATCGTACTGGCTATGGACGTATCCACCTCAATGCTGGCGCGCGACTTTGACCCGGACAGGGTCTCGGCCGCCAAAGACATTGCCATTCAGTTTATTGCCGAGCGCCCCACTGACCGCATAGGCATTGCGGTTTTTGCGGGCGAGGCCTACACCCAGTGCCCGTTGACCACGGACCGCGTGACCCTCATCAATATGATGAAAGAAGTGCAAACCGGCCTGATTGAAGACGGTACCTCCATTGGCAACGGACTGGCCACCGCCGTGGCGCGCCTGAAAGACTCGCAGGCCCTCAGCCGCGTGGTCATTCTGCTGACAGACGGCGTGAACAACAGCGGTGAAGTGGCTCCCCTGACTGCCGCCGAAATTGCCAATACCTACGGTGTACGCGTATATACCATTGGAGTGGGAGCCAGGGGAATGGCTCCGTATCCCGTCATGACTCCCTTTGGGGTACAATTGCAGCAGGTGGAAGTGGAAATTGACGAAGACCTGCTCAAACAGATAGCCCAAATCACCGGTGGGGAATATTTCAGAGCCACGGACAATACCAAGTTGTTGTCCATTTACAACCAGATTAATCAGATGGAAAAGAGCAGGACAGTCGTTGACTCGTTTCCTGTCTACAAAGAATTGTTTATGAATTACGCGCTCATTGCACTGGCCGCACTGGCTCTTGCTTACCTGCTGCGGTGGGTGGTGTTGCGCAGTATACCCTAATATATGATACAGTTAGCCAATCCTCAGTATTTATTGCTTATAGCCGTTATTCCGCTGCTGTTTGTGCTGTATGCACTGTACCGCAGGCGTAACCGCAGGTTGCTGGCGCGTTTTGGAAATCTGCGGCTGATGGAACCGCTGATGCCCCGCGTATCTTCCGGTAGAGGCTGGTTAAAGTTAAGTCTCTTTTGTGCCGCGTTGTTCTTTTTTGCCATTGGACTTTCACGTCCCCGTACCGGAGCCCGGGTAAAGGAGATGGAGCGTACCGGAGTGGAGATAGTCATTGCCCTTGATGTCTCCAACTCCATGCTGGCCGAGGATTATACCCCCAATCGTCTGGAAAGGGCAAAACTGGCCGTATCCAAATTGGTAGATCACCTGGGTAAGGACCGCATTGGACTGATTGTGTTTGCCGGAGACGCCTTTGTACAATTGCCCGTTACCACGGATTATGTGAGTGCTAAAATGTTTCTGAATACCATCAGCACCACTTCCGTACCGCGTCAGGGGACGGCTCTTGGGCAGGCCATACTTACCGGAATTCGCTGTTATACCATGGATTCACCCAACAGCCGCGCCATGGTGCTGATTACGGACGGTGAAAACCACGAAGACGACGCCGTGGCGGCTGCGACTGAGGCGCAAAAAATGGGTATCCAGGTACATTGTATCGGCATCGGCTCGGAATACGGGAAGCCCATTCCTTTACCCGACGGCTCGTTGCTCAAGGACGAGGAAGGCAATACCGTTGTCACCAAGCTGGATGAAGAAACTCTGGCGCAAGTGGCAAAGGCAGGCGGCGGACTGTATGTAAGGGCGGGCAACTCCGATTTTGGACTGGACCGGATTGTGGACGAAATTCATCAGTTGGACCAGCAAAAATTCAATTCGGTGGTCTTTGAAGATTTTGACGAACAATATATGTACTTTTTTGGTATCGCTGTTTTCTTCCTTATACTGGAACTGCTCATCAGTGAACGCAAGGGGAAACGGCTTAAGGGATTTGACGTTTTCTCCAAGACGGCCTGCCTTATATTGCTGTTGGGGATATCGCTTCCGGCAGCCGCTCAGACAGACAAAAAAGACGTGCGGTCCGGCAACCGGGCCTTTAGAAAGGAAAATTACGAAAAAGCCAATGTGGATTACCGCAAGGCCCTGACCAAGGATTCCACTTCCGTAAAAGCCAAGTATAATCTGGCCAATGCCTTGTATCGTATGGAACAGCCGGACCAGGCCGTAGGATTGATTACCTCTGCAGTGGATTCAATGACAACGGACGCTGCCCGTGCGAACGCTTACCATAATCTGGGAAATTTTCAACTATCCAAAAAAGAATATGCACAAAGCATTGAGGCATACAAGAACGCCTTGCGGCTTTGTCCCAATGATATGGAAACCAAGTCCAATCTGGCCTATGCACAGAAACTGTTGAAAGACCAGGAGGACCAGCAGAACCAGGACCAGAACCAGGACCAGAACCAGGACCAGGACCAGAATCAGGACCAGAACCAGAATCAAAATCAGGACCAGAAACAGAATCAGGACCAAAATAAACAGGAACAACCGCAGAATGCGCCCAAGATAACGCCGCAGGCTGCCCAGCAAATGCTGGAAGCCATACAGCAAAAAGAAAAAGAGACGCAAGAAAAGGTAAATGAAGAGAAGGCTAAGGCGGTAGTTCCGGTTCGTTCCGGAAAAAATTGGTAGCTAAATACTATTTAGAATGAAAAGACAGATACTTTTTTTTCTTCTTTCTCTGCTGAGCCTTTCAATGCCGGCGCAAGTCTCTTTTACGGTGGATGCTCCCAATGTGGTGGCAGTGGGGGAACGGTTCAGAGTGATTTTTACTTCTGACGCCAAACAAGATCAGTTTACCCCTCCGGCCATTTCCGGTTTCTCCGTGCTGGCGGGCCCTACCACGTCCACAATGAATCGCGTGGAAATCATCAACGGACATCGTACACAAAGCCGTACCGTCAGTTATACCTATATTTTGGAGGCTACGCAGCCCGGCAAATTCACTATAGGGTCAGCTTCCGTGACATCGGAAGGTGTGGCCTACAAAACACAACCGGTAATCATAGAAGTAGTGTCATCCGGCCAGGAATCCGTTCAGGCACAGGGTCAGGATACAGGCAGTGCTCAGGTGGGCACGGCGGGGGGGGATGACGTTTTCCTGCGTCTTACGCTCAGCAAACATCGTGTGGTCAAGGGAGAACCTCTTACCGGCACACTTAAATTGTATACCCGCGTGGATGTGGCAGGCGCCGAAGATGTGCGCTTCCCTACGTTTACCGGATTCTGGAGTCAGGAAACTTTTGCTCCGCAACAAATTGACTGGCAACGCGAGAATGTAAACGGGCAGATATATCAGTCGGCTGTGTTGAGGCGTTATGTGTTGCTTCCGCAACAGACCGGAAACCTGACTATAGATCCTTCCGAGATTACCGTATTGCTGCAAGTTCGCAGCGGGACCCGCGGCAATTCGTTATTGGACGACTTTTTTGATTCGTACCAGACGGTGCGCAAGAAGGTGGTGGCTCCTTCCGTTAAGGTACAGGTGGACAACCTTCCTGCCGGAGCGCCTGCCTCGTTCAACGGGGCGGTTGGCAAATTTTCTCTGGAAGCACGTCTGGCCAAGGATTCCATACTGGCTCACGAGGCGGTTTCCATGTATGTGACGGTAACGGGAGAAGGGAATATCAATCTGGTGGAGACGCCCAAGGTCTCTTTCCCTCCTGATTTTGAGACATACGATGCCAAGGTGTCCGACAATTCCCGTACTACCGGTGGGGCGTATTCCGGGTCCAAAGAATTTGAGTATCCGGTGATTCCCAGAAGTCACGGTACATTTACCATAGACCCCGTGGAATTTTCTTATTACGACATTGACGCCAAAACCTACAAGACAATCAGGACTAATCCCTTAACGCTGAAAGTGGGGAAAAACGACGATGCCTCGTATGCCGGGGTACCTGTATCCGGAACCCAGCGACGCAGCGTACAAAGCCTGGGAGAGGACGTGCGTTACATACAGACAGCCTTGCCCAAATGGCACCGTAAGGGATCATTTTTCTTTGGAAGCTGGACTTTCTTCCTGGTTCTGGCCCTGCTTGGGGGCGCGTTTGCCGGCACTTATGTCAGTTTGAACAAAATGCGTGAACGTCGCAAAGATGTGGTACGTGTGCGCAACAGCAAAGCCAACAAAATTGCCCGTAACCGCCTTAAAACGGCTCAGGAATTACTTAAACAACAGCTTTTTGCCGGCTATTATGAAGAAGTTCACCGTACCTTGTGGGGCTATATAGGAGATAAATTGGCTTTGTCGCAGGCGGACTGTTCCCGTGAGCGGGTTACCGCACTTTTGCAGCAGCGCGGTGTGGACGCTTCTCTGACAGAAGAGTTTATGGCCCTTATTGAAGCCTGTGAGTTTGCCCGATACGCACCCGATCCGGGCCAGGTGGAAAAAGAAAAGATCTATGAAAGGGCGGTAGCGGTAATCAGTAAACTGGAACAAGGCTTAAAATAGGAGGCGTACGTATGAAAAAGAGCTTTTTAATATTTTCCTTTTTTGCATCACTTCTGCTGAATTCTTCTCTGTATGCGGCACAAGACCCCGCCCGCGCGGACAGTTTGTGGAACAGTGCCAATGCCCATTATGCCGCCGCAGGGTATCAAGAGGCGCTGAACGAGTATTTGCAGATAGAGGGCCAGGGCATTGAGTCGGCCACGTTGTATTACAATATGGGCAATACATATTTTAAGATGAGGTATGTGCCGCAAGCCATTCTCTATTATGAAAAAGCGTTGACCCTTGACCCCGGAAACAAAGATATAGCTTACAACTTAAGCATTGCCCAGCAGGAGTGTATAGACAAAATTGAAGCGGTTCCCAGTTTCTTTCTGGCGCAATGGGTGAAGGATTTCAGACAGAGTGTGTCATCCAATGCCTGGGCCTGGATTTTTGTGGCCTTGCTGGCACTGGCTCTGTTGTTGTTGCTGGCTTTTTATTTTGCGCGCGGTACCGGTTGGCGCAAGACGGCATTTATTCTGTCTATGCTTTTGTTTCTTCTGGCGGCTGTCGGGGGCTCTTTTGCCTGGAAAAACCGGGCTGACGTGATGCGTAAGGATACTGCCATTGTGTTCAGTGCCGTAAGTTCCGTCAAATCATCCCCAGATACGCAGGGGAAAGATTTATTGGTGGTTCACGAAGGGACTAAGGTGGTGGTGCTTGAGCAGGTAGGAGAGTGGGCCCGCATTGAGTTGATGGATGGCCGCCAAGGTTGGATACTGCTTAGTGAGATAGTTTTTGTATATTAGTGGCCTAAAAACAATTCCCGATGGATTACAACACACAAAGAGAAAAGCTCATTCTGCCCGAATACGGAAGGTATGTGCAGGAAATGGTTAAAAAGGTAAAAACCATTGAAGACAAGCAGGATCGTACCCGACAGATCAAGGCGGTGGTGAACGTGATGGGTACGTTGAATCCCCTTTTGAGAGAGATGAACGACTATCACCACAAATTGTGGGATCACGTGCAGATTATATCGGGCTATGATTTGGATGTGGACGCTCCTTTTCCCGTTCCGGAGAAAGAGACGTTTGTTTCCAAGCCCCATACCATTGATATGCAGCGCAACCCGGTAAAGGTGATGCATTATGGCCGCAACATACAGAATATGGTCATGGCCATTGCCGCCAAACCGGAAGGAGCGGAACGCGATGCCACCACCATTGCTCTGGCATTGTATATGCGGAAGCAGTACCTCATCTGGAATAAAGACACTGTGGCGGACCAGACGATTTTTAAGGATATTGAAATGTTGTCCGGAGGCACGCTTAAAGTTCCGGAAGGTACTAAATTGTCGGACATTCAGGGAGAATTCCGACAGCCCAATTCCATTAACGTGCCCCGCAGGCCGCAAGGAAAATGGAACAAGAACAAAAAGAAAAAAAGATAGGTGCTAATGGCTCAAAAACGTAAACCCGTACAGAAACAGGAAAATCCTGTTGCGCAACGTACCTCTAAAGAAACCGTAAGAGCCATCGCAGGATGGCTTTTTCTGGCCATAGGAGTCTATTTGTTGATAGCCTTTGTGTCTTATTTATTTACCTGGACTGCCGACCAGAGTCTGATTGACGGCGTGCAGGCAGGCGAAAAGGCGCGTAACAGCGCCGGCCTTGTAGGTAATAAATGGTCCCATTTGTTTATAGGACAATGGTTTGGTATAAGCGCATTTATTATACCGCTATGCTGCCTTACGTTATCTGTAATCTGCCTGCAAATCCGCAAGGTACGTGTGTTACCTCTCTTTTTTGTGGCGACTTACGGATGTATTGTATTGTCCGTGGCGTGCAGTTTTGTGTTTGGATTTACCAAATGGCGCTACTTGTTCGGGGCCGGAGTGGGAGGTACTTACGGGTATCGCGTCAATGAGTGGCTTATTGCCCAATTGGGCGTGTGGGGGGCCTCGGTCCTTATATTTTTTGTGACTACGGTGTGGCTGGTACCTATTATTTATAGCGCCCTAAGGCGCCGCAATGCCCGGCGTGAGGAGGCTAAAGAAGAGGTGCGGGAACAGAACAATCCGCTTGAGGAAACCTCGCGGTCGGTTCCTGAATTTACCATTGAGTCGTCCGAGGATGACTTGCAGCCTGCTGTCGATGCCTCCGTACCTGCCTTTGAAGTGGAACAGGCGGTGGAAGAACCTGCCGGCGGGGAAATGAAATTGTATGACCCCAAACTGGATTTGCCGCGCTACCAGTTGCCTCCGTTGTCACTGTTGGAAGACTACAAGGACAAATTGCAGGAAGTGCCGGCCGAGGAACTGGCCCGCAACAACCAGAAGATTGTGGAATGCCTGAGGACATACGGGATAGAAATTGAAAAAATTGTAGCCAGTCCCGGCCCTACGGTCACGCTGTATAAAATCATCCTCAAACCCGGTATCCGCATCTCGCAGTTTACCCGTCTGGAAAACGACATCATGCTTTCCCTGGCGGCCCGCGGCATGCGCGTGATAGCTCCCATCCCGGGGACCAATATGGTGGGTATAGAAGTGGCCAATGACAAGCCCTCGCTGGTGCCTATGAAGACGGTTCTGGACTCGGCCAAATTCAAAGAATCCAAGGAAGAACTTCCCATTGTGCTGGGCAAGAGTATCTCCAATGAAATTTATATGCTGGACCTTACCAAAATGCCCCACTTGCTGGTAGCCGGCGCTACGGGACAGGGGAAATCGGTGGCGCTCAATGCCATCATTGCCTCACTGTTGTACAAGATGCATCCGGCCTACCTCAAATTTGTACTTGTGGACCCCAAACGGGTGGAACTGAGCTTGTACACCAAGCTGGAAAAACATTTCCTGGCCGCCTTGCCTGACAGCGAGCATCCCATTATTACCGATACCAAAAAGGTGGTACACACCCTCAAGTCCCTGTGCATAGAAATGGAAGACCGTCTGGAACTCTATAACAAGGCGGGGGTGCGTAACCTCAAGGAATACAATCGCAAGTTCCTGGACCGCAAACTCAACCCCCTCAAAGGGCACCGCTTTATGCCTTTCATTGTGGTCATCATTGACGAGTTTGCCGACCTGATCACCACTGCCGGCCGGGATGTGGAAACCCCGTTGACCCGCCTGGCACAGATGGGCCGAGCCGTCGGCATCCACCTGGTGATTGCCACGCAACGCCCCACCACCAACATCATTACCGGCACCATCAAGGCCAACTTCCCTGCCCGCATAGCCTTCCGTGTGGCTTCCCAGACCGACTCGCGCACCATCATAGACGTGGGCGAGGCCAAGCAACTGGTGGGCCGGGGCGACATGCTCATTGCTACGGGCAATGAGATGGTCCGTGCGCAATGTGCCTTTATAGACACGCCCGAGGTGGAACGCCTGGTGGAATTTGTGGGGGCGCAACAGGGTTATGCCGGCACCTTTGCATTGCCTGAATACGTGGAAAATTCCGAAGACGGAGAAGGCCGGACCGACAATTCCGGGCCTCGGGACGATTTGTTTGAAGAGGCCGCCCGCATGGTGATACAGGCGCAGTACGGCTCCACGTCCATGTTGCAGCGTAAAATGAACCTGGGATACAATCGCGCCGGCAGGATTATGGACCAGTTGGAAGCGGCCGGTATTGTCAGCGCCGCGGAAGGCGGTAAGCCCCGGCAGGTACTGGTGGGGTCGCTGGATACGTTGAATGAACTTCTGGGTACACGCAATGAATAAATATATTTATATAATAGGTATGGTGCTACTGAGCCTGCCCGGGCTGCTGGCGGCACAGACATCCCAGGAACTGGTGGATGCCTTTTCCAAAAAGTATAAGAACGCTCCGGCATTGCAGACTTCGTTTACCGTGGACGGCCGCGTGAAAGGCAGCATGATACTGCAGGGCGACTGTTTCTATATAGAGATGGACGAATACCGCATTTACTGCGACGGAAAGGTCCGGTGGTTCTACAACGAGGGGATTGAGGAAGTAACCCAAAGTGCGCACGATCCCAAATCCGGGGACATCATCAAGAATCCGGCGGCGTTTTTCCGTCACCTGCATACGGGGTACTATATCACGGCCACGCCGGCTGCCGGGGAGGGAATTCACGGCGAGGCCATCCTCAATGTGACCTTGTTGCCCAACGAGTCCAAAAGTCCCTTTGAGAAAGTGATTCTGGGGCTGCGGGCCGCCGACACGGTGCCGGTGCGTATTGCCTATACGCTTAAAGAAGGGGGTAGCAGCGTCATTACCCTGGACGGATTTGAAATCCAGGATCCTTTTCCGGCCTCGCGGTTTGAATTTGTAAAGTAACTTTGTTACATTTGCATTATGTTACACAAAAAACCGTTAGAAACCGTTCTGTCTGACAGCCTGCGGGAGCCTTATCTGGCACCGGAGGTGCAGTTGTTGCTTATGGATACTATTTGTGGTGGTGGTGGTCTGGAAAGTGGAGGCCTTTCTAAAGATATTTACGATTTGGATTATGGAGTAGATTACTAATCCTTGTCTCGTAAAAAGGGTTTCGTTGATGAAAAAGGGGGTTTCGTTGAAGGCGAGCCCTTTTATTTTGCCCTGTTGTTCGCTTGGCAGAAAGTTGTTTTAATCTTAATATGCTTAATATCAAGCATATAATTATTCAACAAAAAATCCGTTGAAATTTTTCATTGAGCAAAAAAGGCGTTCGTAGATAAAAAACGCCCGCTGGTTGATGCTGTATATCTTTATATTGAAGCGCTTTGGGCATCTGTAATTCCTGATGCACCTTTGTGGCGTTCAAAAAACAAAACAAGTCAAAAAATCAATCGATATGAAAAAGTTCAGCATTATTCTTTTAGCAGTTTCCAGCCTCGCGGCTTGTGCTCCTATGGATTCTGTAGAATTGAATTCAAACAATACAACGGCAGTGAAAAAATTCACTCCTATGGTTTTTACTTCCGCCAACAGCACCAAATTGTCCATCGGCACGGAAGGTAACGGCGTTACCTTCTTCTGGGACCAAGGCGATGCGATTGGTATATTTGCCGTTTCATCCAATTGTTCCGCAAAAAATGTAGAAGCTTCCATTTCTGAAGGTATCGGTTCCAATATGGGCGTGTTTATGACAAATGCCCGCATAGATTTGACGGAAGGTGAAGACAACAATTTGTTGGTATATTATCCTCGTACAAATTATGCAAATTACTCTGCAGAAGCAAATACAATCAGCGGATTAACCTTAGCTGCCGAGCAAATTCAAAGCGCCGCCAATAACAGCGAACATCTTGGAAAATACGATTTCGGCTACGACATGAACGTAATTTCCACCTCTGTTGACGCACCTGTAACCTTTACCCTGAATCACGCAGTAACCACCCTTCGTATAAATTTTACCACTGAAAAATATCTAGACTACAGCGTGAAGAGCGTGACCCTCACGACCGATGAAGGTGAAGCCCTGGCAGCCCACAAGTACTCGGCAGAATTGATCAGCAATACCGAGTCCAACATCTACGTAACCAACGGCGCATCCAACAGCGTGAAGGTTACCTTGACAAATGCGACGCCTCTAACCGAAAACGGCAAAATGTATATGACCGTGCTTCCCGCCGACCTTACCGGAAAAACATTCAAATACACGGTAGAGTTAGTAAAAGAGGGAGCAACCAAAGTGGTTTTGGAAGGAGAACGCCAGGCCGGTGGCGCAGCATTGCTCCGCAGCAAAATCTACTCCTTGAACCTGAAACTGGATACCTTCACCGAACTGGCATACAACGGCAATGGTAACGGTAACGGCAACTTCAACGGCAACGGCAACACCGACGGCGGAAACCAATAGTCTTAATTGAAAATTCTTCGGGCCGCGGGATACAGATTGTTAGTGCGGTTCCCCAGATGCTTCACAAAACCTAACGGAAGGCCACAGTACTTTACAAGTACGTGGCCTTTCTGCTGTAAAGGCGGCAGGTTCAAGGGCTGGCGGCGCAGGTAGGTTTGGGCTTCTTCCAAAGAGGCGTCGTAGGCGGGGAAGGCGTCCGAGCGCAGGTCCAGGGCCAGGGCCAGGTCGGCGTGCGGAATCCAGTCCTTTCCCTTTTGGGTGGCCACGGCTATGCCCGAATGGACCACGCACAGGTGCTGTTCTAAGAAAGCCATCTCCGTGGCGCAAGCGGCCGGAACGGCCTTGAGCAAGTCTCCTTTCTGATAGTACAGGTAGTCTCCTTCCAGCGGGGTGGGATGGCCTGTGATGGGGCGGGCGGGGTGTTTGCCGGCAGAGGGGCTGAAACGGGGGCGTGAACCGGGGGTGGCGGCCTCACCCTTTTGCATCAGGGCCAGAAAGAATCCTTCCCCGCAGGTGGCGGGAGGCAGAAACTTCTGCCACGGCCGTAAAAGGTGCGCGTCAAAGGTCTGTTGCATCCATTCCACCTGGTCCTGGTCTTCAAAATGATTGAAGGTGCAGGTGCTGTAAGCCAGAATGCCTCCGGGTCGCAGGACGGGCCATAAATCGGAAATAATGCGTTTCTGGCGGGCGGCGCAAAGTGCTACGTTGGCCGGGCTCCATTGTTCCCGGGCCGCCGGATCTTTGCGGAACATCCCCTCGCCCGAGCAGGGGGCGTCTACTAAGACCACGTCAAACCATCCGCCCAGTTCACCGAAAGCGGAAGGGTCGTTGCGGGTGACCGTCACCTGTGCGTAGCCCCATTTGGCGATATTCTCGGCCAGTGAGGCGGTCCGGCCCGATATGGGCTCGTTACTCACCAGCAGGCTTCCCGGGGGAAGGAGGTCCAGCAACAGGGTGGATTTGCCTCCGGGGGCGGCGCAGGCGTCCAAGACGCGCAGCGGCCCGGGGCTCCAATAGTCTTTCAGTTGCCAGACGGCCATGCTAGAGGCTTCCTGGACGTAATACGCCCCCGCGTGAAACAGCGGGTCGGTGCCGAATACGGGACGTCGGGGCAGGGAATACCCTTGCGGGCACCAGGGAACGGGGTTGGACTCGGCCAAAAACGGAGGGAGAGAGTGCAGGCGGTTACGACGCACCGGATGCAACCGCACAGAGGGGAACGGCACTTCTTCCAATGCGGCAAGCAGGGGGGGTATGTCGCAGGCTGTTATGGATTGGTGCAACAGTTCTATAAAGGCAGCATCCATAGTCCGCGAACGACTATACTTGAGCCGAGGGAATGGGCTGGTTCAATCCGGCAGCCAACTGTGCACTGAACTGGTTGACCAGTTCTTTGAGTTTGCCGCCCAACATCATTTTGAACATCATATTGAGTTCGGCATCCAGGTCCAGTTGCAGGGTGCAGCCTTCCGGGGTGGGGTTGAGGTTGACGTTGATGGTAAAGCTAAACGGTACGTTTCCGTATTGTTGCAGCACCACTAGGGTAGGGGCTACCCGTTGCACTACCTGTACGCCCATTTCCATTCCCTGCACTTTGGTGAGGATGGAATCGGGGGTAAGAGTGACTTGTTCTTTTTTATCTTCGGGCAATTTGTCGGCAAAGCGTGACAGGTCGGTGAATAATTCAAAGACCATCGTGGCCGGCTTGTTTATTTGTTGGATGTCTCCGGTTACGTGTGTGTTTCCCATAAATGGCGGATTGTGGTTATTGTTGCCCCCAGGTGTTGGGTGTCAGCCGCCAGGAACGCAAGGTTTCCAGCTGGCTGTCGGAAATATATTGCTTGGCAACGGCTTCTTCAATAAGAGAATCATAATGAGTAAGCGTGCGCAGGACGCAGTTGGCCTTTTCAAAGGCGCGGCGGGCGATGTCAAAATTGTAGGAAAAGATGGCCACTATTCCCAATACATTGGCCCCGTTGTTGCGCAGGCAATTCACGGCCGAGAGGGCAGACTGTCCGGTGGAAATGAGGTCTTCCACCACCACTACGGCCGCATTGCGGTCAAAGCTGCCTTCAATCTGGGCGCCGGTCCCGTGGTCTTTGGGCTTGGGTCGCACATAGATGAAAGGTTTGTGCAGACGGTCTGCAATGAGGGCTCCCATAGCAATGGCTCCTGTGGCAATCCCCGCCACTACTTCGGTCTTGGGATAGTGCTGGCTTATCAGTTGGCAGAGTTGCTCGCATACGTATGAACGTGCATCCGGAACTGACAGCAGTTTGCGGTTGTCACAATAAATGGGTGACTTCCATCCGGATGCCCAAGTGAACGGTTCCTCGGGGCGTAAACGCACGGCTTGAATATCCAGTAAATGCCGTGCCACGATCTTATCAGTAGAATCCATATTAACGTTATTTTGCATGTAAAATACCTGCACAAGTTGCTATAATTATCACTTATACAACCGTTTGCAAGGTCTTGCGACCTTGGGTGGGGTTGTTGGTTTACTTCGCTTCGCTCAGGCGCTCAGTTCCTTCGCTTGGGCGGCCACCCGGCCGCCGTGTCGCTGACGTTCCTTAATAGGTTAAGTTTCGCACGTACGAAACTTAAATAAAGTTATCTTTGTCCACAAATGTACAGAATTTTCTTTAATAACAGATGCTTGACCGTATGTACGATAGATGATCCTTTATGTCAAGATCCCTGCGTATATGTTTACCACCCCAAAACGGAAGAAATTTGGGAAGAGTTACCGGTTACTTTTGAGTGTATGCTGCACGTACAGCACTTGGTGGTACCTGTGGACCATCCGCAGGAGTGCTTTCTAAAAATATGCGGTGCTTTTGAGATACTGTCGGCGGCCGGTGGACTGGTCACCAATGCACAGGGAGATTTGCTGATGATTTACCGCTTTGATTTATGGGACCTTCCCAAGGGGAAGCAGGAAGAGGGAGAGGATATCCGCACTACCGCCTTACGGGAAGTAGAAGAAGAAACCGGTGTGGAAGGCCTGCAAATCACTCATCCCGACCCGGTGCTGACGTATCATTGTTATTATTATGAGGGAAATCTTATGCTCAAACGGACGTATTGGTTTGAGATGACCACCCTATCAGAAAAGACCCTCATTCCACAAACGGAAGAGGGTATAGAAAAAGTGGAATGGGTTCCTGCGGCGCAGATCACAGACCGTCTGGCCCGTACCTATGCCTCTTTGCGGCAGTTGCTGCAAGGATTTGCCCATGCGGCAGCGGGTGAAGGTTGTTAAATGATGGTTAAAATATTGGAAAAACCGGTGAGGTCAAAGATTTCTTTGATTTCAGGACGCAGGCCGCGAATCTGCAACTTGCCGCCCTTGCCCGTGATGTTTTTCTGAAGCATCAGCAGTTGGCGCAATCCGGAACTGCTTATGTATTCCAAATCTTTGCATTCCACCAATAGTTCTTTGGTGTCGCTTTGCATAAGAGGGGCGACTGCCGCTTCAAATATGGACGAGTTGCCCGTGTCCATTCTACCGCTTACCGAGATTACGGGAACGGTGTCTGTGCTGATATTGACTTCCATAGTATAATGTGGGTTATTTTGAACAAAGATAATTATTCGGCCCTATCCGCCAAAGTCATCGTAGTTAATATTATCTGGCGATACTCCCAAATTATCCAACAGGGAGACCACGGCGGCCGTCATTAAGGGAGGTCCGCACAGATAGTACTCTATATCTTCCGGGGCGCTGTGGGCGGAAAGGTAGTTGTCAAACAATACTTGGTGAATAAAGCCCGTGGGGCCTTCCCAACGGTCTTCCGGTTTGGGGTCTGATAAGGCAATATGAAAAGAGAAATTGTCAAATTCGCGGGCTATTTTTTCAAATTCCTCCACGTAGAAGAGTTCTTTGCGGGAGCGCGCCCCGTACCATAAAGAGACACGGTCCGAGGTGTGCAGGGTATAGAAAAGATGAAACAAATGCGATCGCATGGGAGCCATTCCGGCGCCACCCCCAATAAATAACTTTTCCCCGGCCTCCTCCTTTAGGAAAAATTCGCCGTAAGGCCCTGATACCGTCACTTTGTCTCCCGGTTTGCAGGAGAACAGATAGGACGAGCTGATGCCCGGATTGACGTTCATAAAGGTGCCTTTGGCACGGTCCCACGGTGGAGTGGCTATGCGGACGTTGAGCAGAATGCGGTCTCCCTCGGCCGGATGATTGGCCATGGAATAGGCCCTGAAGGCATATTCTTTGTTGTGCATGGTCAAGTCCCACAGATGCATCTGGTCCCAGTCTTGTCGGTATTCCGGGGCCACGTCCATATTTTTGTAGGAAACGGTGACAGGGGGAATGTCCACCTGGAAAAATCCACCCGAGCGGAAAGCCAGATGTTCTCCGGCCGGCAGTTGCAGGGCCAGTTCTTTAATAAAAGTGGCCACATTACGGTTGCTTACCACTTCACATTCCCATTTTTTAATACCCATCACTTCCCGAGGAATTTCAATCTCCATGTTGTCCCGCACTTTTACCTGGCATCCCAACCGCCATTGCTGCTGACGCTGCCGCCGGGTAAAAAAGCCGGTTTCGGTAGGTAATATGGAGCCGCCGCCACTGACGATACGGCATTTGCACAATCCGCAGGTGCCGCTGCCTCCGCAGGCCGAGGGAAGGTAGATTTTTTCTCGGGCCAGGGTGGAAAGCAGGCTTTCTCCGGGTTCCACTTCCAGCTTTTTTTCCCCGTTGATGGCAAGAGTGACTTTTCCCCCCGGTGAAAGACGTTTTTTGGCATACAACAGCAAGGCCACCAAAAGCAGGGTGAGGATCAATGCGCAGCCGCAGGAGAGAATTATCAGTGAAAGAGTAGTCATCAAATCAAAGTTGTATGCCCATAAAACACATAAAGGCAATGCCCATGAGTCCCGTAATGATAAATGTGATACCCAGTCCCCTAAGGGGTACCGGAATATTAGAGTAGCTCAGTTTTTCCCTTATGGCGGCCAGGGCCACAATAGCCAGCAGCCATCCCACCCCGGAACCGGCGGCATAAGCAGTTACTTGGCCTATATTTTCATAGTTCCGCTCCTGCATGAACAGCGAAGCGCCCATAATGGCACAGTTTACCGCTATAAGCGGCAGAAAAATGCCCAGGCTGTTATACAGCGATGGCAGGTATTTTTCCACCACCATTTCCACCAGTTGTACCATGGCGGCTATGACGGCAATAAAGAGGATGAAGCTGAGGAAACTCAAGTCTACGGTGGCGTATTTGTCCCCCAGCCACGCCAGGGCGCCCGGAGACAACAGGTATTTGTCAAGCAGGTAATTTACGGGTACGGTGATGAGCAATACAAACAACACGGCGGTTCCCAGGCCGGCCGCTGTCTTTACGGTCTTTGAAACGGCCAGAAAAGAGCACATTCCCAAAAAGAAGGAGAAGATCATATTGTCTATGAAAACCGACTTGACAAATATATGCAGCAGCTGTTCCATAATCTATGACTTCTGGTTTTTATTGCCGGCATTATCCGGCGTTACGGAGCGCTGGATCCATATAAGTATTCCTATCAGAATCAAAGCCATTGGGGGTAATACAAACAGGCCGTTGTTCTGGTAAAATCCTCCGTGCGACTCGTACCAGCTTTGGGGAATCACGGGTACACCAAACAAAGTGCCGGCCCCTATCAGTTCTCTGAAAAAGGCCACAATCAGCAGCACCAGACCATACCCCACCCCGTTGGCCAGACCGTCCAGCAGTGAGGGCAGCGGTTTGTGTGACAGGGCAAAACCTTCCACGCGTCCCATAATGATACAATTAGTAATGATGAGGCCCACGAAGACGGAAAGTTGTTTGCTTACCGTGTAGGCGTAGGCTTTCAACACCTGGTCCACTACAATAACCAGTGTGGAAATGACCACCAGTTGCACAATAATTCGTATGCGGTTGGGAATGGTGTTCCGCAACAGGGAAAGAATAAAATTGGACAGAGCGGCCACGACGGTTACGGACAGCGCCATTACCGCTGCCGGTTCCATTTTGGCCGTCACCGCCAGGGCCGAACAGATACCCAGAACCAATACCGATACCGGATTGTTTTTAAACAGAGGCCCTATGATGATTTTATTTTCCATTTTGCAGATAATCTATATAGGGTTCCAGTCCGGTCCGTATCATATTTTCCACTCCCCGGCTGGTCAGCGTGCCGCCGGAAATGGCGTCCACACTGCCCGGAAGGGCTGTGGCACTGCCTTTTTTCGACAGGGTGATGGAGATGAACCTGCCTGATTTGAACAGCGTTTTTCCTTCAAAGCGTTGGCCAAACTCGGCCGTGGAAATTTCGGCCCCCAGGCCCGGTGTTTCTCCCTTGTGGTCAAATACGGCCCCACAGATGGTGTTGCGGTCACTGTCTATGGCCAAGTATCCCCAGATGGGGCCCCATAATCCCTGACCGTGCAGGGGAATCACGTACTGCGGGGTTGCGTTGGGTTGCCGACACAAATATATGGGTAGCAACTCCCCGGTGACGGCTGTGTCCGTGATAAAGCGGGTGTACCTTTCGTCTATATAGGCATTGCGGTCTTTGGCCGCCAGGTAGTCCCCTTCCAGATGGACGGCCCGCAGGACATATAGGCGTTCCTCGGCCAATCGGTTGCTTTGCTGCCGGGGGCCCAGATAGACGGCTACCACGGACAGCAGGGCCGCCGCCGCCAGAATAAGCGCTGCGGCGTAGGCCAGCGTATAGGCATTTCCGTTGCGTGTGCTATCTTTCATAACGGGCAAACCTTTTTGCTCTGCGGCGGCAATGCGCGGCTACCACACAGTGGTCAATGAGCGGTGCAAAAGTATTCATTAACAGAATGGCCAGCATCATACCTTCCGGATACCCGGGGTTGTACAGGCGCAGCATAATCACAAAAAAGCCGACAAGCAGCCCGAAGATCCATTTACCGGTTTCAGTCTGGGGGCCTGTCACAGGGTCGGTTACCATAAATACGCAGCCAAAGGCAAACCCTCCCATAAGCAGTTGATAGTAGAACGGTACGGCGGCATAACTACCTTCCGGCGCACACAGGTTGAGCCCCAGTGAGGTGATCACGGCCCCTGCCAGACAGGCGGTCATGGTCTTCCAACTGGCCACTCCGGTGGAAAGCAGCAGGAACGCACCCAGTAAAATACAGAACACGGAAGTTTCTCCCACGCAGCCCGGGGTGAAGCCCCAGAACAAATCGTGCAACGAGGGCCACTGTGCCTGCGCTGCGTTTTGCGACAGAGCGGCCAGTGGGGTGGCTCCCGAGAATCCGTCGGCCCAGACTTTCTCTCCGGTCATACGGGTGGGGTAGGCAAAGAACAAAAAGGCGCGGCACAGCAGGGCGGGATTCCATATATTCATACCGGTGCCGCCAAACAACTCTTTCCCGAAGATAACCGCAAACGCCACGGCCACGGCCAACATCCACAGAGGGGTTGTGGCCGGAATAATCAGCGGAATGAGCATCCCGGTGACAAGGTATCCCTCGTTCACCTGATGCCCGCGTGCCTGAGCCACGCCGAATTCTATGCCCAATCCCACCGCGTAAGACACTACCAGCAATGGCAGTACCTGAAGGAACCCGTACCGGAAAGTCAGCCAGAATCCGGCGTCCGTCCCTATGGCACGGAAGTGTTGCAGCCCGGTATTGTACATCCCGAACAGCAGGCTGGGCACCAGCGCCATTACAGCTATAATCATCACCCGCTTGAGGTCGTTGCAGTCCCTTATGTGCGAGCCCCGGCGGGTCACGTCTGCCGGTACAAACAAAAAGGACCGGAAAGCCTGGAGGGTGGAGTTCAAAAAGGTCAGGTTCATAGTGCCATCTCCTTTAGCATAAGGTCAATGCCATCCTGAAGGATGGATTGCAGTTCTATTTTGGATGCACAGACAAATTCACAAAGGGCAATGTCTTCCGGGACTATTTCGTAGATGCCCAGCGCTTCCATTTTGTCAATATCTCCTGCCAGGATGGCTTTGAGCAAAAACGGTAGCAGAATATCCATAGGCAATACGCGGCGGTAGTGGTCCGTCACCACAAACGCGCGTGGTTCGCCATTGGTATTGGTGGTCAAATCAAAGGTGTGGTTCGGGAAAAGCCGGGGGGTCAGACGGGTAAAATAGGTGCGTGCCGCGCTGTATTTTTTGAAGCGCAGCGGCCTGGCCCAGCCAAATAGTTCTTTTTGGAATCCTTCCGGGAGAAAGGTTACCTGCTGATGGTAAAACCCCAAATAACCGTCCGCTCCCACATTCTCTCCCGTGAGAGGGTTGCCGCTGATACAACGCAATCCTTCCGGACGGGGTGCCATATAATCTTTCAGGGCTTCAAAACCAATGCCCGAGTGGCACCAGATATATTGGGCGTCAAGCGCACCGCTGCCCGTAACGGCCACCGGTTTGAGCGCTTCATAAATACCCTCCAGAAACAAGGTCCCGATGATGGACAGGCCGCAGGGGTCCAGTGTCCATACCGTGTCTCCCTTGCCTATGGGGCAGACGTGGTGTATCTGCACGCCCACGTTTCCCGAGGGGTGGGGCCCGCTGAAGGTATGCACCACTCCCTGCAGTTGCCGGAACACGCTGTGCGCACTACTGTCGGCCCGCAACCCCAAATGAACTTTGCCCGGGCACAACCGTTCCATTACGCGCAAGCCCATTTGCAGCGCCTGTAATTTCTGGGCATAGATAAAATCGTAGTCAGGGGCCAGGGGGGCCGAGTCAAAACAACTTATGAAAACGGCTTTGGGTACTTCATCGGGAGGAGCCACCATGCCGTAGGGCCTGCGGGTGATATAGGGCCAACAGCCGCTTTGCAGCAACAAATCCTTTATTTGGTCGGGGGAAAGATCTTCCGGAGGGGCCACCGGGAAACTGACGGCACCTGCTGACCAGTCGGGAGCAATGAGTATTTCCAGTATTTTGCGTTTTGGGCCGCGCACTATGGAGTGTATAGTACCGCTCAGCGGAGCGGTAAACTTCATTTGAGGCAGTTCCTTGTGGGTGAAAAGAGGGGTCCCGGCCAGCACTGCGTCTCCTTCATTGACAGTCAGCTGAGGGGTAACATGCGGAAAATCGGTGGGCTTAAGGGCATAAAAAGTGGAGGGCTCTATGGGGGCCACTTTGCGGTCCACCTTGCCCTTCAGGGGAATATCCAGGCCTCTTTTCAACGTAATAGTATCAGACATCGGGGGGCAAATATACCAATTAATTTACTTTTGCACAGGCCCTTTTTTGCCTATCTTTGCCGCCTATGAACGGTAATTATTTGCAGGAACTTAACCCTACTCAAAGACAAGCGGTTGAAGATATTGAAGGGCCCTCACTGATAGTGGCCGGTGCCGGCAGCGGCAAGACAAAAGTCATCACGTGCCGCATAGCTTATATGCTGGAGCGCGGTATCCCTCCCTATCAGATACTGGCCCTTACCTTTACCAACAAGGCGGCCAAGGAAATGAAAGAACGCATTGCGGCCCTGGTGGGTCCCCAGCGGGTGCGCACCATCTGGATGGGTACGTTCCATTCCGTTTTTGCGCGCATATTACGGGCCGAGTCTTCTCTTCTGGGATTTCCCGCCAATTTTACCATCTACGACAAATCGGACAGCAAGTCGCTGGTCAAGGCTTGTATAAAAGCCTTGCAACTGGATGAGAAAAGCTATCCGGTCAACGAAGTTCTTTCCCGCATATCCAAAGCCAAAAACGGATTGTGCACCGCCGGCACGTATGCCCAGGATGCAGCCGCGCAGCAGGCAGATGCGGTGGCGCGGCGTCCCCGCATCACAGACATCTATTCCTTGTATGACAAAAAATGCCGACAGGCCGGGGCCATGGACTTTGATGACCTGTTGCTCTATACCAATATTCTGTTGCACCGTTTCCCCGAAGTATTGGCCAAATACCGCGACCGCTGGCGTTACATCCTGGTGGACGAGTATCAGGATACCAATACGGCGCAGTATTACATTATCAAGACCCTGGCCGCCGCGCATCAGAACATTGCCGTGGTGGGGGATGATTCCCAAAGTATCTACGCTTTTCGCGGCGCCAAAATAGAGAACATCCTTAATTTCAAGAAAGACTTTCCCGCCGCCCAGCGCAAGGAATACCGTCTGGAGCAGAACTACCGTTCCACCCAAACCATTGTGGATGCGGCCAACTGCCTTATTAAGCACAACCTGCGCCGGATGAATAAGGAATGTTTCTCGCGCGGTGAGGTGGGAGAAAAAATTGAAATCCTTTCATCCTATACGGATATGGAAGAGGCCCTGCAAGTGGCTCAGTCCATCAATTCGCGTGTGTACAGGACCAAGACGCCCTATGGCCAGTTTGCCGTTTTGTATCGCACCAATGCCCAGTCCCGCGTCATAGAAGAGGTGTTGCGCAAGCGCAACATCCCCTATCGCATATACGGCGGCACGTCATTTTATGAGAGGGCCGAGGTGAAAGACTTTATGTCCTACCTGCGCCTGCTGGTGAATCCACAGGACAACGAGGCGTTCCGCCGCTGCGTGAATGTCCCCGCACGCGGCATAGGCGCCACTACCTTGCAGAAGTTGGCGGCTGCGGCCGATGCGGCCGGCATGGCATGGTACCGCTACGTGCAGGAAGGGGATTTGTCGGCCGCCGGCCTCAAGGGGGCCTCGGGGGATAAGCTGGAATCGTTTGTGGCTCTCTTTGAGGCGTTGAAGGTACAAGAAGTGACGGACGCACCGGGGGCCTCGGCCTTTGAGCTGGCCTCGGCACTGGCGGCCTCGTCCGGATTTTTGGCGGCCATGAGGCAGGATGTATCCGTTGAGGGTAAGGCTCGGTTGGAAAATGTGGAGGAATTGCTCAACAGTATTCAGGCTTTTTGCCAGGAAAGTGACAAGGAGCAGGAGTCGGAAGTGAGTGAGCCGCTGGAAGGAGAGGAGGAACCCACGCTGGAGCGGTATCTAGCCAATGTGTCGTTGCTATCCCAGACCGATGACAAGACGGATGACAAAGAGTCGGACAAGGTGAATCTGATGACGGTGCACGCTGCCAAAGGGTTGGAATTTACCTACGTTTATGTAGTGGGGTTGGAAGAGCAACTGTTTCCTTCGTTGCAGGCCAATTATTCAGTGACGGACCTGGAAGAGGAACGCCGGTTGTGTTATGTGGCCATGACCCGGGCCAAAAAGGGGTTGACGTTGTCGTATGCGCAAACTCGTATGCACTGGGGGAAAACGGCATCTAATCCGCCCAGTCGTTTTTTGCGCGAGATTGAAGTGCGTTTTTTGAGCAAGCCCATTGCGGCGGTGTCTGCTAGGGAAGATTTTTCGGAAATGCGCGAACGCTGGGACAACAACCGAAGCGGATGGCGTGAGCGAGAGGTGGAAACGGTGGAACCCCCAAAACCCCGGATTATTCGTACGGCAGCTCCCAAAATTGAAGGATTTGTGGCCGAGGATTCCTCCTTGTTTCGGGAAGGAATGTGCGTGGAGCACGACCGTTTTGGCAAAGGAAGGATTTTAAAATTAGAAGGAAACCCGCCGGATGCCAAAGCGGTAATAGATTTTGAGTTCGGTGGCTGTAAAACTTTGTTGCTTAAATTTGCAAAACTTAGAAAAGTAGCAGGTGGAGCATAAAACTATAAAAAAACAAGATGGCTCCTGTGTTCACTTTGTGTGTCGTACGCAAGAGCCATTCGTTACTACCCCCTAGAAGACAAGTACCGCTCCGCCGTTACAGGGGATGGAAAGGTCCAACGCCCCTTTCTTGTTGAGTTTGGTTTTGTTTACGGAACCGTTGCATTGCGCATCGTCCGAATAGAGGGTTATTTCCGTCTCTTTATTGGCCATGGGAAGGTTCAGGGTGGTTTTTAGCGTTTCTTTTGAGGCATTGACTCCCGCAATATACCATTTGTCGCCGTGCCGGCGGGCAAGGATTACATATTTTCCGGGGTAGCCGTCCAGGAAGCGTATTTCATCCCAGGTGGTGGGGACTTCCTTGAGAAAATCAATGGCCCAGGAAGGGGCGTCCGTCAAATTGTTGGGAGCCAGGGCAAAGTGTTGCACGCCGCTTTGGAAGAGTACGGCCGTGGCCAGGGCAAATACGTCGGATGTCTTGCGTACGGAGCCTCGGCCCGGGGTGTTGTCGGCGTTGTAATATTTGTTGAGGGCGCTGCCTCCAAAGTCCATACTGCCCACGGTGTTGCGGATAAAGGGATGCAGGCAGGCGTTAAAGGCTTCGTTGTCGCAGTTGTTTTGTCCAAAGTAGAGGTTTTCGCTGGCCAGGACGGCTTCACTGGCGGCGTAGTTGGGGAACATCCGTTCCCATCCGCGCGGCAGGGTGCATCCGTGAAAGATAACCATTAAGCCGTAGTCGTTGGCATCGGCGAGGATGTCTTCATATAGTTGCATGGTGACTTGTTTGTCTCCGCCAAAGAAGTCCACCTTGATGCCTTTTACTCCCAGGCTTTTCATCCAGGCCATTTCTTTGCGGCGTTCAATGGCGTTGTTCATTATACCGCGCGGGCCTTGCGGGGCATCATTCCAGTAGCCGTTTGAGTTGTACCACAGATAGAGGTATACGTTTTTGGTGGCACCGTAGGCGGCCAATTCGGCAATTTTGTCCCGGCCAATCTGGGTGTCCCACAGGGCATCCACCAGGATGGTGTTGAATCCCATGGCGGCGCTGAAGTCTATGTATTGTTTCTGCACGTCGTAGACGGTGTTGCCGTCCATTTTGATGATCCAGCTCCACGAGCCTTTGGTGTAGGTGTAGGGTTGCGAGGCTTCATACAGGGGTTCCACCACGTCAAAGGGGACGGTGGTTTCTACTATGGGGGCCAGTGTGGTGCCTACGGTGATGGTTCTCCAGGCGGTGGTACCGGGCAGGGGGATGCCCGGGGTTACGGTGCCGTTGCCGTTGTTTTCGGCTTCTTGGGGGAAGCCTATGGTATAGAGTCGGTCGGCTCCGCCCGTCAGCCGGCTGCCGCAGTAGTCGCCGTGTACCCCGGTCTCGGAAATAAGTATCCAGCCCTTGTCGTTGTTGCGGAACAGGCAGGGGAATACGTAGCCTCCGCCCACGCCGTTTTTACCCAGGGTGTCGTCTGCCGAGTAGGGCATTTCGTAGCTGGGGGCTGAGCAAGCAAATCCGGTCATGGGCCGCATTTGGGCCGAGAGGAAGGTGGTGCTGCCTTCCGGAAGCAGGAATCCGGTGGCTTCCTGCAGGATTACGCACGAGAGTCTGCCTCGGCCCGGGGTGTACATTTTGTAGCGGAAGGCCACGTCGTTGGCGCTGACTCTGAAGATGAGGTCAAAGGCTTGTTTGTCGTTTTTGGCCACGGGGATGATGCCTTCGGTGGCTTTGTAGTCTACCCGGCTTTTTTTGATGTTGGGTAAGGAATAGGTTTCGTTGACGGGGGTGGTGGTGCAGGTCCCCAGGGTCAGTCCGGAGGTGAAGTCGCCCACGTTGGTGTTCAGGCCCAGCGGGGATTTGTCCAGGAAGCGTACGCCGTCATAGGTGACGGTGTAGAAGATTTTCCCTTCTTCCGCAAATACATTCACTTGGGTTTTGCCGTCGGGGCCGGCGATGACGGTCTGGGCCTGTGCGGTTAAGGCGGATAGTATCAGCACGGTGAGTCCTACAAATAATTTTTTCATAACGATGACTTGTTTGTACAAATTTATGAAAAGCAACGCAAGTTATTTATGGCCCTATGCTGAGTGAATGAATTGTTATATTATTTGGTGGATTAATGGGGTTGGCCCGCGTCGACGGGAGCAGTTCCCGCGCAGCACCGGCGGCACCGGAGGTCGTTGTGAAGGGTCATTCGCCGGCGGGTTGGCGCTCGAACCGCTCCTTTTAGCCGTGTCCCCGCTACGCGGTGCCCCGTCTAACGTCGGGTGTCGCGCCATTACGGCCGTCTGCACCGCCGTGTCAAAATACATTTTGCCACGTCGGCACAGCCACCCGTAACCCCCTTGCTCCATGACAATTCACACTCCTGCCGCCTTCAGCTGCACGGGGACTGCTCCCGCCGGCGCGAGTAGGGCTCATCCAAAGGGTTTCTTTCTTGGCTGTGTTCAGGTAGTGCGCTTTGAGGCCTATTGCACTGCCTGAACATATTGAATGAATTCCCGCCGTCCTCGCCGAAAAATAAATAGCAGGTCCTCTGGAGCCTGAGTCACTTATTCCCGGCAGGAGACGGCGGTGCTAGAGTTTTTTATCCCTATCATTGTCTACCTTAATTTTTTATTATAACTTTATACTGATAGTACACTATGCTATTGGTTAGCAATACGTAGCAATCAGACATACTTCATAGCGTTTGCGATTTTTAGTACACGACGAAATCGCCAATTTCACAAACGATTCCATCAGCATTAAGTAAATGTTTACGCGTTTGCTTGAGCGTATTTATTGGATTGTTGGGCGTTTGGCGATGTTTGTCTTGTCAATGAGGAAAGTTCATGCCTTTTGTGTGCTATAATTTGAAATATCCTCATTAATTATATATTATGAAACGTTATTGATTCTATTTTGTAGCCGGCCTTTTGCTGGCATCGTGCGATTCCGGTAAAGACCCCGAATTAGCACCGGAATCCAAGCAAGAATCAAAAATTGAGTGGTCTGTCCAGAGTGTGTCGCTTGCCGCCCAAGCTTCTACTATCTCTGTTAACATGACTGCTACAGGCGTCTGGGCTGTATCCGGATCTACTTCATGGTGTACCGTCACTCCGGCCTCAGGCGCAAAAGGGTCAAGTTCACTTACTATCACCGTTACGGAAAACACAGGTGATTCCGAGCGTAGAGAAAGCCTTGTCGCAAAAAGCGGTACCGCCAGTGCCACACTTGTAGTGGTACAGAAAGCCAAAAGTTCCTTGACCATCACTTCAGATAAACAGGAAGTAGCTCAGGCTGGAGGTACTTTTGAAATTGAGATAAAAGCCAATGTTGACTATGATGTGGTGATACCCACTGGTACACCTTGGCTAAAACATTCATCCACCAAGGCCATTGCTACCCACAAGGTGCTGATTCTTGCCGAGGCTAACGCCGAATATGAAAAACGGGAAGGAATGGTAATCATTAAAGAAAAAGAAGGCAAATTGTCAGATACCGTACGTGTCTATCAGGCGCAGAAAGACGCCATAGTGCTTACTCAGAATCAATATAATATACCCACAAATGGAGGCAATATTTCCATTGAGATAAAGAGCAATGTGGAATATGAAGTGGGAATGCCCGATGCGCAATGGCTGTCTATTGCGTCAACCAAAGCGTTGTCATCTCATACTGTTGAGGTAGTCGTCAAACCCAATGAAACGTATGATGTACGTGAGGCTGTGATTGCTTTTACCAACAAAAATGCTTCATTGAAAGAGGAAGTGAAGATTATACAATCTCCTGTAGGTGTTGTGATTATTACTAAAAAACAATATGAAGTACCTGCAGAAGGAGGCGTAGTGGATGTCCCCTTGCAGCGCAATGTGGAACTGGAATTGGAAATCAAGGATGGTTGGCTGCACTTGGTAAACACCAAAGGGGTGGAAGAGGACCAACTCAGCTTCCAAGTCGATGCCAATCCTACCTATAATGAACGCATAGGAACCGTCATTATTTCCGGAACAGGGATGGACGTCAAAGATACACTGACCGTTGTGCAGTCCCAAAAAACGTTAGTTGGTGTTGAAACAAAAGAGTACTCCATTTCTGACAAGGGAGGCGTATTCAGTGTCGCCGTAAAATCGAATGACGAAGTAAATATAAGTATACCTGAATCGTGTGCCGGATGGTTGCGTCAGAGTGCCACCAAGACCATTGTGACACGAGATTATAGCTTTGAGGCAGACACCAATCCTAATTTTGAAGAAAGGAATGGTGTCATCTACTTCTATCACAGTAGTTTGGAAGATGGTGACACGTTGTATGTCACCCAAAAGGCTAATACGGGCTTGAAATTGTCCTATGAGATGCTGGCCGTGGAAAATACGGAAGGCGAATCTAACTTTACTTTTATGGCAGGTGCTGACTGGACCGTAACCTGCAATGCACAATGGTGTGAGATTACCCCCACTTCCGGAAGCCTCGGGACAAACGAAATACTAATTAAGCGCCAGGAGAATAAACAATACGGAGCGCGTCAAGCAACCATAAACATTAGTACTTCAGAAGTGTCTGCCACGTTGATTCTTACGCAGAAAGAACGTCCGAATGCGCCCAAAAACGGAATACGAACGTATGAACAACTGGCGGCGTTTAGAGATGCGGTCAATGCTGGGAAAGATTATTCGCCGTGGAAAGACGAAAACGGAGTGGTTAATTTAATTGCGGATATTGTGATGCCTTATAAAAATAAATATTGGGTTCCAATTAATGCGTTTGGTGGCACGTTTGACGGAAATGGTTTTACTATTGACAGTATGTACGTTTCAAGAGATTATATGGCGGGTCTATTCTCGTCAATAGTGAGCGGTGGTATAGTACGTAATGTCATAATTGATAAAGACTGTCTTATTTTTGCAGAAATCACAGAAAACGACTATACCAATTGTACAGGGGCAATTTGTGGCTATAATAAGGGAACCATTGAGAATTGTGAGAATAATACGTTCTACTTATATGGTTGCGCTGTTGGAGGAATCTGTGGAGTGAACGTAGGGACAATTATTGACTGTCAAAACAAGGGATCAATTTATTCTCCTACTTACGGTGGTGATGAGTATTATAGTGGTGGTATTTGTGCAATGAACGGCGGTATTATTCGTAATTGCACAAATAAAGCTACAGGGTATGGTCTTGCCTCGGCAATCGGAGGCATTGTGGGATGGAATGAAGGCCATATCTCCAGTAGCAATAATTATGGCGAAATTGTCAGCACGTATTCCGGTAGCAACTACAAAACTAGCGCCGGTGGCATTGCAGCGTATATGGTAGGAAAGTCTGCTTTGATTGCTGGGTGTACCAATGCCGCGTCTATTACCGGTTACTTATATACAGGTGGTATCGCGGGATATAACGGAGGCGGTGATAGTGGATACGGTACTGTTCAGAACTCGGGAAATACCGGCAAAATTATTGCCAATGGCAAACAGGGAGGCGGTGTGGTAGGTATAAACTATTGCGGTGACGTACAAAATTGCACCAACAAGGGTGAAATCACGGAAGCGATGTACGCAGGCGGCATTGCGGGAGTAAGCGAGGGGACCTCGTCCAAAATGGGGAAAATAGATAAATGTACTAATGATGGCCCCGTATTGGCTAGCTCTGTGGCCGGCGGTGTGTGTGGTTACAACCGAAACTACAGCAGGATAACGGAGTCTTCCAATAGCGCCAAGGTAGAATCTATGGGTAACTATGCTGGAGGTGTTTGTGGCTACAATGAAAGCAATGGCGTTGTTTATAATTGCACAAATACGGGTTCCGTCAAGAGTAGCAAATATAGCGGTGATATTTCCGGTAACGATTCCCCTTCGGCCGTTGCGCCACAAGCTGCACCAGCCACCTTGAGGAAGTCAGCAAGGGTATCGCCGATGGCAAGGATGCTGGAAGCAATGTCGGATTAAAGCATCTCATTAATAAACAAGTCAAATGAAATTACATGTTTTTTCTATAGAAGCCCTATCGTAATGGTAAAATATGAATCAATTTACAAACTCATCTCTTAGCTAATACCAATCATTTTATGAAAAAAATTGTTTACCTATTAATAATGTTGTCGGTTTTTGTCAGTTGTTCTCAAGATGCAGCGGAATATCAAGAGTTTTCAAGAAAAGCAGATGCTTATAGTGGAGAAGTCACTATTAGGTCATCATTTAGTCGTCCTATGGTTATCAGTAAAATAATAGACGGGGAAGATCACAGTGTCGCCTATATGATCTCTTTTTTAGCTGAAGGTTATTCGTCTGATTATTCAGATACTCAAGACGTCTCGGTAAAGTTTACGGATGGGACGGTACACAACTGGAGTCTGATAACAATTTGTGATTATTTGTCAGGTGGTAAATATCAGTATCTATCAGGTCTTTATTTTAATGCCGAGGATGTAAACAATTATCTTCAACTATTCAGTGAAAAAACCATAGAACGATTTAGAATAAGGTATGCTGAGGTAATTAATCCACGTGATGCAGAGGAATTTAAGCAAGCCGTAAAAGATATTCAAAATATGTGGTGATTGATGCAAAACATTGACGCAAAACACAAATTAATTTTCCACTATTAACAATATATATTTACTTATTAACCATTTAGAAAAACAATTATGAAAAAACTTTTTCTTATCCTTTCCGCGATTGCGCTTTTTGCCTCCTGTCAAAAAGTAACCTTTGAAGCTCCTGACGAATCATTGTTGATTGAGCCGGGAAAATGTTATTATCAGGTTATCAACAATATGTCAGAGATGAAATCTGAACTTTTTGATGAATATAATAACGGTTCAATGTTTTATGTTGTGGCACTTGAAGTTAGCAGTGAAGGCTTTGTTGTTAAACAGACACAACTTCCAAATCTCCATTTTGAAGGCGGAAAGTCATCTTATATAGAAGCAGACAAAAATGCTGCTGCGGTTGTAGTTTCATATAAATATGCTCCGGATGATGATAGAAAATTTACACTTCAAAAATGGGTTTTGCATGAAGGCGAAGTTGTAAAAGTTAATATTGAAAATAGTACAATGGCTGGCCCGGCATTTTTAACTTTCTAAAGAAGAACATTCATAAAAAACAAAAGAGCCGGGTGCCGAAGGCATCTGGCTCTTTCTTATTAAGAGCGGTCCGGACGAGACTCGAACTCGCGACCCCGTGCGTGACAGGCACGTATTCTAACCAAGCTGAACTACCGGACCTTGTTGGTTTGGGAGTGCAAATGTATAGAATGTTTTTGAATCAACAAAAAAAAGTGAAATGGACGTTGCCATATTTTTTCTCCTTTACAAAACGGGGGTGGTCTGCAAAAGAGAATTTGGCGGGATGTTCCAAAATGAAGGGGGCGCCCGGTTCCAGAACCCCCGAGGACAGTACGGTGTCGGGGATGGTTTCAAGGGCATCTATGTCGTAGGGCGGGTCGGCAAAGACAAGGTTGTATTGCAGGGTGCAGATTTTCAGGAAATCAAATACGTTGTGATGTACCACCTGCAATTGATCGGACACGGCCAGGAATCGTGCGGTGTCTTTGATGAAGCGGGCATGCAGGGGGTTCATCTCAATGCAGGTTACCCGGGGGCAGCCGCGTGACACAAATTCCAAAGAGATACCTCCCCCGCCTCCAAAAAGGTCCAGCACGCGCAGGGATGAAAAATCATAGGTGTTTTCCAGCATGTTGAACAGGCCTTCTTTGGCAAAGTCTGTAGTGGGTTTGGCGTGAAAGGCCTTTGGCGGAAGAATGCTGCGGCCTTTAAGGCTGCCGCTGATTATTCGCATAAGGCAGAAGTGGGGAAAAAGTGTGAACCGAACTGTAGGTTGAGGCTCTCTGAGGGAAAAACGTACTCAGCCTCGGTGGCTACGGTAATGGTAGGGAAGAATTGTGTCAGTTGTTTCAGGTGCATGGGCTTGAACGCGCCGCTTATGTAGAGGCTGAGGCTGTGCGGATTCAGTTGCCATTGCTTTAGGGCAAAAAAGACGTAGTACAGGGCCGAGGTAAAACGGTCAATGGAATAGGCGTTGCACAACAGCAATTTGTCTCCCTGCATCAGAATCAAATGAATAAACGAGGGAGTGTAATAAAGCAGGGCCCTGGAAAAATCTTTTTGCGAGGCCAGAAAATGGAATAACGGTATAACGTGCGCCAAAAATACCGCCTTGCGCTGGTATTTGAAGATCATGGCGCTGATGGGGGCGGGGATGGCGTAAATACACGTGGCGCCAATTTGTGGCAATTCCGTGTAGTTCACCTCGTCCAGGTCATCCAGGACAAATAACTCTTTCAACAGGGCGGCCGCCTGGGTACTCCGGAACAGACCGCTTGGAACCAGCGTGTGTTTAGGAGTGATTACGCATACGGTACATTGCTCCGCACGCTTTTGAAGCCATTCATCCTTTTTGAAGAGGGCTTCCACGTCTTTTGTCCAGTCGTTGTAATCTGTTCCGGGGAGCGTATACGGGTAATATTTTGAGTGCAGACAGGTATGGGTCTGCATATCTTCAATGACAAAAGAAAGTCCATTCAAGTCAACCTGAATGGACAATCTATGTTGTGCCTGCGGTATTTTATCTGTCGCAGACATATTATTATTCCCAGTTACCCGCGTTGTTGTTAGGTTGGTCAATGCTGCCCACTTTCAGACCCGGATAACGTCCGGTGTCTTCGCGTTCTGCATTCAAGTTAACCACCAACTGACGGGTCAGACCCTTATACAATACATCAAAAGGAGTGCAAGCTTCAAACAGGGGAACATCTACACCGGATACTTTCTTGATGACGGCACGAATTTCAAATTCTTCACCACCGGAGAAGGGAACGTAGCGCAAAGAATCAATGACAAATCCGGGGCGTTTGAGCAGGGTGTCCTTGACAGCCATACGGATACTGTCGCGACGTACACGTTTCTGTGCAACGGCTGCAGAGTCGTCCATGGAACCGATTTGCTTGATGATGGTAATATTACCGTTCATGTAAAAATCTTCCAAAGTGTCAAAACTTCCGGCAAAATAGCCTTTTTCTGTTTTGTAGGTGGTCTGGAGCGTTCTGATGTCCTTCAGACGTTCAATGGTGACGTTGTCGCGAATTTTACATTCTTTCTTGAAGTTGATAGGCGCTGTAAGGCTTGAGTATACCAAGTAGATCAAACCTATGATAGCTAAGGGCAAAATTACGATGGTGAATAATTTTTTCATGTATGCTGTTTTAATGTTTTGACAATATGACCTGCAAATTTATGAAAAAAAATAACCTCTGCAAGATTTCACTTATATTTGCACCAATAACTCTTGTATGGAAAACATTTTTAGTCCCGACGATATCAGTAAATGGGACAACCTGCTGCGCAATGCTTCCCGCGTAATTCTGGCTACCCACGCCCACCCGGACGGGGATGCCATTGGATCGGTGACCGGACTTGCTTCTTATTTGAAAGACAGAAACATAAACACTTCTATCATCTGTCCCAACGCTTATCCCGCATTCCTTAATTTTTTGGACAAAGAAGGAGAAATCGTTATATATCAGGGTAATGAAGAATTTGCCACAAGATTGATTGATTGCGCGGACTTGCTCATTGCAATGGATGTCTGCGGGTTCTCCCGTTTGGATGAATTGGGGGAGCTGCTTGTGAATAAACCGGTGCATAAAATTTTGATAGACCATCATCCGGGCCCCTGCACGGAAGAGTTTGATCTTGTTTTTTCGCTGACTCAGGTCAGTTCTACTTGTGAGTTGACTTCCAGCCTGTTGACCCGGTGGCATCCCGATGTGGATTTTTCGGCGGCCCAGGCCACCTCTTTTCTTGCCGGAATGTATACAGATACCAATCAATTTGCCAATAGTCTTTTCTCCGACACGTTTACGGTGGCCTCGGAACTTTTCCGTATGGGTGCGGACAACCGGCTCATTATGGAAAAAGTATATGGCAGCTATACCTATAATCGTATGCGGCTTATGGGCTATGCCCTACAAAAAATGAAACTGATTCCGCGCTACAAGGCGGCATATATTGTGTTGACGGCCGCCGAACTCAGTCAATTTGAGTTTCAGGAGGGAGATACGGAGGGCTTTGCCAATCTGCCGCTGGCTATTGACGGTGTATCCATTGCCGGCTTGTTTCTGGAGAAGGAGCACTACGTGAAAGTGTCGCTGCGGTCGCGCGGGCCCTATCCGGTAAATGGCATTGCCAAAGACGTGTATCAAGGGGGCGGCCATTACAATGCGGCGGCCGGACGTATCAAAAAACCCGTGGCGGAAATGGATGCTTTATTTGAAAATGCCCTGGGCACAATAATTGCATAAACGGCTGCAGCATGAAGAAGATTTTGTTTTGTCTGTTGGTATGCCTCTGCGTTTTTTCTTGTACAAAGGAAGACCGAAAGTTCCTTGTGGTGCAACAGGAATCTGCCATAGATTCCTATATAAAAACTCTGACAAACAGTGAAGTGGTCTACTGTAACGGAGTAGTCAGGGCGGTGTTGGACCGGGGAACGACCAAGGATACAGCCGCCGTGGGAGACTCGGTTTATTTTTACTACGCCGGTTATATTTTTTCTAACGGCAAGGGACAACTTTTCCATACCAATTCCGACAGTGTAGCACAGGCTAACAACTGGCCCATGGAGGCACAGGGCGCCACACTCCGGACAGCTTCCCTGGGCAGTGGAGAACTGTTGAAAGGGCTTGATTACGGTATGGAGGGAATGGGGTTGAACGAACATTCCTATATTATCTTCAATGCCGATTACGGGTATGGCAACCAGCGTGTGGGACAGGTTCCCGCACTGTCTGCCCTGCTGTTTGAAGTGTGGTTGAAGCAGATTCGTAAAAATTAGATACATTTGCACCATTATATGAGATATTTATTTCCAATAGGTTTATTATTTTCTGCCGGAGTGCTTCTGACTTTTGGCGCTTGCGCCACCGAAGACGAAGAATCTTCCCAGGCGGTATATGAAAAAGAACTGGAGGCCCACGTGCACGTGGTGCATAAGGATACCCTGCAGAAGACCGCTTCCGGTCTGTATTACGCGCCCCTGCGTCTTGGCTCGGGACAGGCAAACAACGACTCGGCCTTTGTGATGGTACGAGAGACCACGTATGACCTCAATTATAACATCACTGCCAGTACGGAAGAGGCGGTGGCCCGTCAGCTGGGGACGTATTCTGAAGCCAACCATTATGCCCCGCTGTTGCTGACTATGGGAAACCATTCCAATATGCTGGGTATAGAGGAAATGCTTTTGCAGATGCGGGAAGGAGACAAACGTCGCGTCTGGTTGCCTTATTGGTTGTCCAATTATTATGAAGGCGGTAAGGCAAGCAAAACGGCCACTACCGTATATGATTTGGAAATAGAAAAGGTGATTACGGATATGGATCGGTACCAGACGGATTTGCTGGAAGCTTTCAGGGATACCCATTATCCCGGTCTGGATTCCCTGTCCAAAGGTTTTTATATGATGAAGTTGGTGGAAGGTACCGGAGATACCGTTGCCTATGAAGAAAAAGTGACACATATTTATTATGTGGGCAAATATCTGGACGGACACGTGTTTGACACCAACCACGCGGACACTGCGTTGTGTTATTCTATTTCCGCATCCGAAATAAGCGACGGATTTACAATGCCAACAAAGGATTATGTCACCGGTTTATCTACAGCCAGCGAAGATGCCGGCTCTGCAGTGGCCGGGTTCAGTAAATGCCTCATGAATATGCGCTATGGAGATGTGGCCATCTGTTTTTTCAATGCGGACCTGGGTTATGGATCCTCCGGAGAATCTGGCGGTTCCGTTGCTTCATCTTTCCTTAATGGGGGTTATTCCATACCTCCATACACTCCTCTATTCTTCTGGGTGTATCTATATGAAGATGAGTAGATTACGTTTTATTGTTAATAAATAGTAAAAAAAGTTGAAAAAAAGATGCCGGCGCATGCAACATTTTTGCACGCGCCGGCATCTTATATGCGGTTTTAGGTTTATAGGTTTCAATTTGGGGACGGTCCGGTTCTAGGATTGTCCCCATTCTCTTTTGGGTGCGTCGTTTATTTTACTACTACCTGCGAGATATTTTTCAGCCCTGTTTGTGAAAAATAGGATGTCAGCACCCCCTTTACCCATCCCCGTTTGTTTAATATGAGCGGATTACTGGACAGTCCTATGGCCGTCTTGAAGGTGGCTTTTGCCAGTTCCACCGGCAGACAGTCCGCTACGGTCCCTAAGGGCGCCGCATCGGCCAGGGCCACGTTAGCGTCCGAAAGACTTTCTCCCGAGGTGATTACATTGCTTTTGGAGGTGAATTGTCCCACTACAAAACCGCTTACCCAAACCGCTGACGTATCGGCCGAGGCGGCTGCCGCGCGTGCTCCGGCCACGCTGTATGCCTGTTCTTTGCTACTTCCGTCACCTGCCACACCGGCCGCGTTCCAGGGCTCGGAAACCGCTACACAAGAACTGTCTACCGACAAGTGAAACACGGGTTCCACACTTTTTTCCGTTACGCCCGCGCCGTCTACCGTATAGGTGTACATATATTTTGGCAGCAGCGTTTTGTTTGAAGTCAAAAGGGAATCTTCCGTCAAATGCAATGTCAGGCCTACAGGGCCCGGAAAAAAATAACCCCATCTGCCTTCGACAGATGAAAGATACTCCAGAGATCCCACGCTGTCTTGTACCAAAAGGCGGCTGAGCGGATATTGTTTCCGGAAAGTCTCCGTAAATGTGACGCGAACCCCGGCGTTGGCCTGAGTGCAGACAAGGTTTACTTCACACGCTTCTCCCGCGCGTACCCTTGCCTGCGCCCGGGCCGTGTAGTACGGACTGTCAAAAGCCGGTCCGGTAAAGGAGCGATTATACACCTGCACGGTATATTCCCCTTCTTTGAGTGACAGAGGGTTCCCTGTTACTTGTCCTACCGTACTTTTCTGCAAGGTATCCCCTCCGGGCCCCAGCAGAAGAAAAACGTAAGAGTCCAGACCGCCGCTCTTGGTGTTTACACCATAGGGAGTTTCAAGAAACACATTCACACGCAACAGACCCTCGGGCCCGGGAAGAATCTTAAGCCCGTTACAGGCTGTGGCTGCCGCAAGGAAACCTAGTCCCGCCAACAGCAGTTTTTTTCTATATATATATATAATAGTTACTGACTGCAAGCAAAACTAGTTTGCCCGCTTATATCAAGGCGGACAATGGGTATAATTCTACGAAAAACATTTTTACATTTGTCTAATATTCTGACCAAATTCGTAAAAATGGAACCTATTAAAAAACACCCGATTCTTGAAATTCCCAAAGAGGATAAAGTTGCCTTCATTTTTGAAGGCAAAACTGTATACGGCCAACGCGGTCTTACCGTGGCCACCGCCCTGCACCGGGCCGGTCTTTTGGTGCACAAGCACAGTTTGTCCCACCGCAACAGAAGCCTTTCCTGCGGCATTGGCAAGTGCGGTGCCTGTGAAATGTTGGTTGACGGCCGAGTCCGCAGAATTTGTATTACCAAAGTGGATGAGGTGAAGGAGGTACAACGCATTCCTGCCAATTTTCTTCCGGAAAATGTTCCGGCCCCTGCCCCGCAACCGGCCAAAGTATATAAGACCACCGTGGCCATTATAGGGGCCGGTCCTTCCGGGCTGGCGGTGAGAGAGGTGTTGAATCAAGAAGGAATCGCCAACCTGGTACTGGATAACAACAGTAAAATCGGGGGACAGTTTAATATGCAGACCCACCAGTTTTTCTTTTTTGAAAAAGAAAAACGTTTTGGAGGAATGCGCGGTTTTGATATTGCCAAAAATCTGGCCGGAGAGGACCGTAGCGGGATTCTGCTCAACAGTACCGTGTGGGACATTCTGGAACCGCACCGTCTGGCTGTAAAGAATCTGGAAACACAGGAAGTATTTTTTGTGGATGCCGAGTATCTGGTGGTAGCTACCGGAGCCCTGCCGTTTATGCCCGCTTTCAAAAACGGTGACCTTCCGGGCGTATATACCGCTGCCGTGGTACAGCGTATGATGAACAGCGAATTCACACTTCTGGGCAAAAACATTCTTACCGTCGGGGCCGGCAACATAGGTTACCTCACTTCTTACCAGGCCATGCAGGCAGGTGCTCGGGTAAAAGCCATCATAGAGGCCATGCCGGCCGAGGGAGGTTTTCCCGTGCAGGCCAACCGCGTGCGCCGTCTGGGCATTCCCGTCATCACTTCACACATTCTGCTGGAAGCCGTGCCCAATGAAGACCGTACCGGAATTGTGGGAGCCATCATTGCCGAATGCAAGAATTTCCAGCCGGTTCCCGGAACGGAAAGGCGTCTGGAAGGCATAGATGCCATCAACATTTGCACGGGCCTGATTCCCGATAACCAGTTACTGCGTAAAGGTCAGGAAAGCTTTGGCTTGCGTTGTCACGGGGTGGGGGATGCCATCCGCATTGGCGAGGGTACCTCGGCCGTGTTGCGTGGCAAGCAATGTGCCTATGAAATTATGCAGCAGATGGGCCTTCGTATCAATTACGACCTGTTCCTTGCCATTTCCAAAGAATATATAGATTCCCAGCAGCACCCCGTGCGCATACTGGACCAACCGGTACTGCCTTCTGCAGAAAGAAGGTGGCAACGCCCGTTTGTGGTGCCCGACTGTCTGTACGGCTTTGCCTGCAACCCCTGTTCTTTTGCCTGCAAACACGGAGCCATCACCAAGTCGTCCACCTCGACCGTGCCGCACGTGGATTTTGATAAATGTATAGGTTGTATGGATTGCGTAAGCCAGTGCCCCGGTCTGGCCATCTTTGGCTATAACCTGCCCAAGCAAAACCTGTTTCTTCCCATTGAGTACGAAGCACGGGAAGGGGCCGCCGTATATCTGGTCAACAACCAGGGTCAGAAACTGGGAGAAGGGATGATTGAGAAGATTTTGGTCAAACCCAACAAAACCAATGTGGCTCGTGTGAAGGCCCTGAATATGGAAGGGGAGTCTTTGCTGCAGGTGCGCGGTTTCATTGTCAAGGAAAATTATCCCCAACCGCTGTCCCTGACCGACCCTGATGCCGACCCGCAAGCCAAAACCTATATTTGCCATTGCGAGGACGTGACGGCCGAGGATATGCTGGCCGCCATCGGCAACCGCACTTCCATCACCGCCGACGAACTCAAACACATCACCCGTATGGGTATGGGTACCTGCCGAGGCTCAAGCTGTCTGCCCAGGGCCACCCAGTTCCTGCGCAGCAAGGGAATTGAACTGCTTTCCGACCTGACCCCGCGCGGTCCTATGGCCAACCTGGTCCAAATGGGCGAGTTGTATCCCGCTACCCAACACGAGCAGGCCATTCTCCCCAAGGCTTCTCAAGCCGAACCTGTAAAAGTGGGCGCCTTTATTGCCGGCGGGGGCATCACCGGCAGTTCCGTATTTCGCTATATGGCCGAGGCCGGCTACAAGCCTTTGATGGTCAACAATGAGCGTGGAAGTTCCTGGCGCAACATTGCCGGCGGCCGTCCGGCCTTCAGCCTTCCGGCGCTGGCCGATATAGCCAACCATAATCTGGAAATATTCAAATCACTTGACCAGATCAAGTCTATTGATTTTCATTTGTCGCGGTACGTGAATTTTGCTCACGACCAACAAACGTACGATTCGTTGGAGGCATCCAAGGCCTGGTCTGACGCCTATATGGTGGATGCCAAGGATTTTCGCAAAGAAATTTCTCCCAACTTCAACCCCAACCTTAAGTTATATTCGCACGCGCTCATTTCTAACAACTGTTGGCAGGCCACTCCCGGAAAGACCCTGGATCTGATTCGTCATATCGGCGTGCAGCACGGGGGCCGGATTCTGGAGCAAACGCGCGTGGTGGATGTCAACAAGCAGGGCAATACGTATACCATTCTGGTAATTAACCATAAAAACGAATACCAGACCTATAGTACAGAATTGTTTGTCAACGCGTTGGGCTATCAAGGTGCCGAATTTGCCCGCAAGGTGGGAATTGAAACCGGTCTGTATCCCGTAAAACATCAGGCGTTCATTACCAAACGGTTGCCTTTGCTGGGCAAGGACGGACACGCGCTGGATATGCTCATTGACCGCCGCAAGTACAAATCATTCTCGGCCGTGTATGGACAGCAATTGACAGAAACGGGCCAGATTATCGGTTGTGCCTCGCCCGTAAGCGACCCGCAGGAAGCCGGAAAAAATCTGAAAATAAACACGCAGGAGTTCCTGAACATTGCTTCGGAAGTGTTTATTGACTGGATTCCTCAGTTGGCGGGTGTGGGCTTCCAGGCGGTATGGTGCGGTTACTATACGGAACCCAGATATATCATTGACCCCAAGCTGGGGCTGTTCCTGGGGTTGCGCGGACACGGCTTTATGTTGAGCCAGTATCTTGGCAAATTGTATGTAGACGCCCTGCAGGGAAAAGAAGTTCCGGATTACTTCAGGAAACTGGCTCTGGACGGACCCGGTCTGAGCGAGTCGGCTTTCAAGTAGCCCGCACGAGATAAAAAACAGGCAGCACCCGCAAGTGCTGCCTGTTTTTTTATATGCAGTGCGCAAAAATTATTCTCCTCCTCCGCAGCCGCAATCCAGTTTCTTTTCCAAGATGGCATCCAATTTATTGTACAACCATCTGGCTCCGGCTTCATCACTGGTGGAATAACTGTCAATGAACCGTTGCTGTACGGTCCCGTTGCCGTTCATCAAAATCAGTGCGGGCACGTAGTTCATATCGTTGCCATAGAATTTATGGGTAAAGGCGTTTACTTTGCGTTCCAGGAAAGGATTGAAAACCGGACGGTTTTCCCAATAAATCTTTTTCCCGGTTAGCGTATCTCTGTCTTCCAGTCCGTTGTCAATCAGGTATTGCCTGTAATGGGATTCGGTGTCTTCAATTTCCAATGCCACACCGTAGACGGCCAGACCCATTGGATGATAGTGTTCATACAATTGTTTCATCATGGGAAGGAAACCCCGGCAGTCACTGCACCAGCTGGCCCAGAAGTAAAGGAGGGTATAGGCGCGGCCGCCCTGATAGACTTGTTTGAGTGACAGTTCACTGCCCGTGGAATCCGGAATGGACAGGATGAAATCGGGTACTTTTGAACCGGGCTCCAGCAGGCCGTACTGGCGCAGGTCAAAAGTGGCGCTAAGGGATCCGCCGGCCATGCAGGTGATGGAACCGCTACGTCCCGTAATCGACTCGTTGGGGAGGACGGTAATATGCAACGTGTCGGCATCTCTTGTAAAGGAAAGCCAATTCCGGGCTCCTTCAGAAACCACCGTCGACCATTGGCTTACATTGGTACGTACATATACTTTGTAGCGTGTGGTGTCGGAAGGCTCAATGTATGCCGCGTCCTCGGGGGCGTTGTAAAAACTGATGTATTGGTCGTCATCATACGTGTTGTTCTGATCTACCAGGAAATCGGTGGATTTCACGGAGGTCTTTACGGTGAAAATGGCGGAACGTGGGGAGGTCCCGGGGAGCGGGTCCACGTGAAGGGTTACCATATGGCGGCCGGCAAGTTGTTTGTCAGGAGTGAAAGTACACCAGGAAGCATCGGGAGGGGTAACAATTTCCCAACTTTCTGAAGCGTCCACAATGAAGGTGCGTTCATTGGAAGTGGCGCCAAAGTGGAATTCCAGAGGCGCAACAAATAACTTGGAGGCTTGATCAGAGGGGGAGCAGGCAACAAAGAGCAATATTCCAAAAGAAAACACTAATCCTTTAATTGACAGATTTTTCATTTTTTATTCGAGTATTTATTAAAAGTAAAAGTAAAACAATTTTTGATATCAAGCAATAACCGCCCAATTGCTTACCTTTGCACAATGCTTGTTACATTGGTCAGCGACTGGAACAAAAGTGATTATTATACCGGAGCCCTTCAGGGAGCGCTGACCGGGATGGCTACACTTCAAATTATCACACAGCAGATTAATGCCTATAACGTACGTATGGGTATGTTTGTGCTGCGTCAGGTATATCCGCATTATCCCAAGGGAACGGCTCATATAATGGCCGTACAGGCTCAACCTTCCGACACTTATCCTATGTGTATGGCCTTTTACGAGGGCCAGTATTTCATTACTGTCAACGACGGCCGTTTTTCTTTGTTGTTTGACCGCCCGCCTCAATGGATACGCGCCATAGGGGCGACGGACGGTTCGTTCTCTGAACTGGATTGTTACGTAAAGGGAATACGCGCCCTGACGAGTGACAAAGTAGAAGAATGGACGTTGCCGGAAAGGATGAAGACAGAGGTGGTGCAGTGCGCCGTGGCCGAGAGGGATTTTATTGTGGGACAAGTGATTTACATAGATTCTTACGGTAATGCGGTGACCAACATAAGCCGCTCTGTTTTTGACAAGGTGGGTGCCGGAAGACCGTTTTACCTATACGTGCAGGGACCGTATACCCGGATTACCCGTTTATGCACCCAGTACGGCGGGGTACGCCCCGGAGAGCTTATCGCGCTCTTCAACAGCCTGGATCTTTTGGAAATAGCCGTCTATTTAGGCAACCTGGCCACTTTGGAAAACCTGGGACTGTATGCCGAGATTCAAATACAATTTCATTCATAAAGAGACTTATTTTTATTTGCAAACAAATAACATGGACAGAGAAAAAACGCTGGAAGATTTTGGAAAACTCCTGGATATTATGGACCGCCTACGCGTGGAGTGTCCCTGGGACAGGGTGCAGACATTGGACACCTTGCGTACCAACACTATAGAAGAGACCTACGAACTGAGCGAGGCCATCCTGCAGAAAGATTTGCACGAGATTGCCAAAGAATTGGGAGACCTGTTGCTTCATATTGTATTTTACGCCAAGATAGGAGAGGAAAAACAGGCCTTTGACATGGATTACGTAATCAATCATTTGTGTGACAAACTGGTATACCGTCATCCCCACGTCTTTGGGCAAGTGCAGGCAGACTCGGCAAAAACGGTTATTCAAAATTGGGAACAATTGAAAATTAAAGAGAAAGACGGCAACAAAACCGTACTTTCCGGTGTACCGCAGGGGCTCCCCGCCCTTATAAAGGCTTTCCGCGTGCAGGAAAAAGTGGCCAACGTGGGTTTTGACTGGGAACAGCGCAGTCAGGTATGGGACAAGGTAAAAGAAGAGGTGGCCGAATTCAGAACAGAGGTGCAGCGTGAGGATACGGACCGTATGGAGGCTGAATTCGGGGACGTGATGTTTTCTTTGGTCAATGCGGCCCGGCTGTACGGCATCAATCCCGAGACGGCGCTGGAACGTACCAACCGAAAGTTTATCAAACGTTTTGGGTATCTGGAACAACAGACCATCAGAAAGGGCCGTTCTCTTAAAGAGATGACTCTTGCTCAGATGGATGAAATCTGGGAAGAGGCTAAACAATTTGATAAGGAGTGATGGAACACTGGTTATCTCGTACTGAATTGTTGATGGGCGCTCAGGCTCTGGAACGGCTCGCGCACGCTACAGTGCTGGTGGCGGGCCTGGGAGGGGTGGGGGCCTACTCGGCCGAGATGCTGGCCCGAGCGGGGGTGGGACGGCTGATACTGATTGACAGTGACGTGGTGAGCATTACCAACCGCAACCGTCAACTACTGGCGTTGACAAGCACTACGGGCCAATATAAGACGCAGGTGATGGCCGACCGTTTGAGAGACATCAACCCGCAGATAGACCTTGTGCTGATTGACGAATACCTGGATGAAGCTTCCATTCCCGGCTTGCTGGACCCTTTTTGTCCGGACTATGTGGTGGATGCCATTGACACGCTTTCTCCCAAGATAGCTCTGATCTGTTACTGCATGGAACACAAGTACCGTCTGGTAAGTGCCATGGGTGCCGGAGCCAAGTGGGATGCCACCCGGATAAGGGTAAAAGACATTTCCAAAAGTTTTAATTGTCCTTTGGCGTTCATGTTGCGTAAAAGACTTCGAAAACTTGGCGTGCAGAATGGGTTCAAGGCGGTTTTCTCGGAAGAATTGCCTTCCGCGCAGGCTGTGGTGCCCTGCGAGGAACGCAACAAAAAATCGCAGGTGGGAACCATTTCCTACCTTCCGGCCGTCTTTGGATGTGTTTGTGCCCAGACCGTGATACGGGATATAACAGATTTTTGTACCTTTGATAATTCCCTTAGTCTATAATTTATGAACTTTAAGCTTCGCGAAATTACTACAAGGAAAGAACTGAAACGGTTTTGTCGCTTTCCCCTTCACTTGTACAAGCATTGTCCGCAATATGTGCCCACGTTATTATTGGATGAAGTGAACAGTATATGGGATTCGCCCTGTATGAAGTATTGCCTGCGTAAAATCTGGATGGCGGAAAATGACAGAGGAGAGGTTGTGGGGCGTGTGGTGGGCATCATCAATCCTCGGGCCAACGAATTGTATCACTACAAACGGGTCCGTTTTGGCTGGATAGAGTTTATAGAAGACTTTGAAGTGGCCAAGGCTCTTATTGAGGCGGTGGCCGACTGGGGCAGGGCGCAGGGCATGACGCAGATTCACGGGCCGCTGGGCTACAACACCTGGAATAAGCAGGGAATGGTGGTGGAAGGGTTTGAAAACACTCCCCAGTTCAACTGCATCTACAATTATGCCTACTACCCCGTTTATCTGGAACGATTGGGCTTTTCCAAAGAAGTGGACTGGCTGCAGTATATGATGCCTGCGGCACAACCCATTCCGGCCAAGGTGGAACGTATTAACCAGTTGATTTTAAGCCGCTACAATCTGCATCTGCTGGAGTGGAAGCATATTGATGATTTTAAGCCGTATATGGATGATTTTTTTAAGATGTACAACCTCAGTTTTTCTACGGTTCACAACTTTATTCCGCTCACGAAAGAAGAAATCCGTTCCAGTATTGCCACCTATATGAAACTGATCAAACCCGAACTGTCTTGCTTTGTAATGGACCAGAACAACAAGGTGGTGGCTTTTTCCGTATGCCTGCCCAGCATGTCGGAAGCCTTGAAAAAGGCCAAGGGACACCTTTTGCCGTTTGGTTGGTATTACCTCTGCAAGGCATACCGCTCGTACAAGGATATTGATTTAATGCTCAACGGGGCTCATCCCGACTGGAAGGGCAAGGGGCTGAGTTCCATTTACCATTACCGGCAGAACGAGACCGCCATACTTCGCCACCTGCGCACGGCGGTGACTAATCCTCAGATTGAAACCAACTCGGCCGTGGATGTGTGGAAAGAATACCAGACGCAACTCCATACCCGCAGGCGTTGTTTTATTAAAGAATTATAAACAAACTCAACATTCGCAATTGAAAACACCTACACTAAGTTGTTCCTACGCTTCTTAATAGGGAACTTTCGCGATTAAACTGATTATTTATTAGCTGGTTATGAAAATTTTAGATATAGTGACGCTGGTTAACGGGAAAATTCTGTGCGGAGATCCCACCACACAAGATCAGGTGGATTATTGTTTTGCCTCGGACCTTATGAGTGATGTGCTTACCGTTCGCCGTTCGGATTTTCTGCTGATGACGGGTCTGGCCAACGTGCAAAGTATACGGACTGCGGAAATGAGTGATTTGCAGTACGTGTTGCTGGTGCGTGGAAAGGAGCCTACGGCCGATATGCTTGACCTGGCCCGGGAGAACGGCATCATCTTGCTCCAGAGCCCCTTTTCTATGTTTAAAACTTCCGGTTTGTTGTATAATGCCGGGATGCAAGGAGTATACTAATGGTTCTTACGTTTAATGTACAGGGGGGGGATTTCACGGTAGCCGGCACAGCGTCATCCCAGGTAAAACGAGCCTTGAAGCAATTGGGGGTGGACCCCACCATTATCAAACGGGTAGTGGTGGCATTGTACGAGGCCGAGGTGAATATAGTGGCGCACGCCTACCACGGTGATATCACCGCTGACATTGACTCGGACCGGGTATTTGTGAAACTGGTGGACCAGGGCCCCGGCATTGCGGACATAGAAAAGGCAATGACTCCGGGATTTTCCACGGCCTCGGCCGAGGTGCGTGAAATGGGATTCGGTGCCGGTATGGGTTTACCCAATATCAGCCGTAATTCCGATGTGTTTAATATCCACTCTGTTCCCAACCAGGGGACTACGCTTGAAATCACAATTTTTCTTAAATAAATATTTATGCAGACCCAACCTTTTCACCACGCGCTCAGAATCAGACAGGAAGTGTGTATTGGCTGTTCCCGCTGTATGCGCGTCTGTCCTACCGAAGCGTTACGCGTGATTGGCGGCAAGGCTACACTGCATCCCGGCTGGTGTGTGGATTGTGGCGAATGTTACAATGTATGTCCTGTAAGAGCGGTAGTAGTGGAAGATGACGATATTGCCCAGATATTTGATTACAGGCACCGCATATTGCTTATACCGGCTGTTTTTTTTGCCCAGTTTGAAGAAAAACTCAGTCTGGAGGCCATCACCGGCATTCTGTATGAAATGGGCTTCACCGAACTGTGCACCGTAGAGTCGGGCGCTGACCTGCTGGTGGATGAAATCAACAAGTATATTGCCGAGTTTGACGGGGACAAGCCGGTCATCTCTTCTTTTTGCCCTGCCGTGGTCCGGCTTATCCAGGTGCGTTTTCCCGCCTTTGCGGATCAGATCATGCGTCTTGTGCCGCCGCTGGAAGTAACGGCGCAGTATTACCGCCATCATTACGCGGAAAAGGGGGAAGATCTGGAAGACGTGGGTATTTTCTACGTTACTCCGTGTGCGGCCAAGATAGCCTCCATCAAGGCGCCTGTGGGTGGCTACGTATCGCCCATTAACGGAGTCATTAACATGTCCCACCTGTACAATAAAGTTTTTCGGGCTTATAAAAACAAAAGGCATACAGAGGCCCCGCACATTCCGGTACATTCGGCCTTGTCTTCCGTGGGGGTCAACTGGGCCACTACCGGTGGAGAAGCGTCCCACATAAAGGGGCGTGCGCTGGCTATTGACAGTATGCCCAATGTGATTGATTTTTTGGAAAAACTGGAAAACGAAGAAATATCCGGCGTTGATTTTCTGGAACTGAGGGCCTGCGATATGTCCTGCTGCGGCGGCATACTGGTCCAGGGAAACCGTTTTCTCACAAAAGAGCGGTTGGATAAAATGGCGGCCGAGAGCCCCGGAGAGCATCCCCTGAACGAAGAATTCAAGGCGGCCTGTTCCAACCTCAGGCCCATGGACAAAATTGAACCCCGTGCCATGGTAAAATATCATTCGGACTTTACCATAGCCCTGGAACGTATGGAAGAGGCACGCCGTCTAAGGCGTCTGTTGCCCAATATTGATTGCGGTGCCTGCGGGGCCCCCTCTTGCGAGGCGTTGGCGGACGACATAGTCTGCGGCAGGGCTTCCATGGACAACTGCCTGCTTATTCACGCCCACCAGGCAGACCCGGATATCATTGAAAGGATCTGGGGAATAAAACGATTTAATCAGAAAAAATAATACGATATATGACAGTACAAGAGATGATAGACGCGCTGTCCCTGCGCGTGTTTGCCGGAGAAGATGGCTTGAACAACATAATTGAGGGGGGGTACACTTCGGACTTGCTGAGTGACGTAATGGGCCACGCTGACGCAAACCGCGTTTGGATCACCCTGCAGACTCACAAAAACATTATGGCCATAGCTTCATTGAAAGAGTTGGCAGCCATAGTGCTGGTAAAAGGATTCGTCCCGGACGAGGACACCCTAGCTACCGCCAAACAGGAGGGGATCCCGTTGCTGGGGACTTCCCTTGAAACCTTTGAAATGTCCGGTGCCCTGTACAAACTACTTCATCCGTAACGGGAAATGACTTTGGTCCGGGCAGATTTGCACCTGCATACCTTTCTGTCGCCTTGCGGAGACATAGAAATGACGCCCTGTCATATTGTGGACCGGGCGCTGGAGCGCGGTGTGCAAATGATAGCCGTAACGGACCACAACAGCACCCTGCAGGGACCCGAGATTAAGGCCGTGGGGGCGGAAAAGGGGCTGATGGTTATATGCGGGGCCGAGGTGACCACCAAAGAAGAGGTGCATTGTCTGGCTCTGGTGGGGACCGAACCGCAACGGGTGCAATTGCAGGAATACCTTGAGGCACATCTGCCGCACATCCCCAACAATCCCGATGTCTTTGGATATCAATTCCAGATTGACCGCAATGAAGAAGTTGTGGCCGAGGCGCCGTATTTGTTGATTTCCGCTCTGGATAGGAATATAGAACAGATTGAGTCCTTTGTACATTCCATAGGAGGTCTGTTCATTCCGGCTCACATCAACAAAATGCGGGATTCGGTACTTAGTCAGCTGGGGTTTTTGCCACCCGACCTGAAGGTGGATGCGCTGGAACTTTCCCGTCACGTGAGCGTGGAATCGTTTCTGCAGCAGAACAAATATTTGAAAAATCACTTTTTTCTGCAGTCTTCAGATGCCCATCTGATAGAAGACGTAGGCTGTATTTCCACCTTGATTGAAATGGACACCGTTTCATTTGAAGGGCTTAAGGCAGCCTTGACCAAACACACAGTACAATGAACGATCTGGCCATGCATCTGCTGGACATTGTCCAGAATTCGCTTGCCGCGGCGGCTACCCTTATCCGTATTCTCATTGCCGAGTGCCCTGCGGACAACATGGTGCGTATGGAAGTGGAGGATAATGGAAAAGGCATGACCCCCCAACAAGTCTCCCGCCTGAGCGACCCGTTTTTTACCAGCCGGACCACCCGCAAGGTGGGCCTGGGGGTACCCCTGCTCAAACAAATGGCACAGGGGGCCGGAGGGGGATTATCGGTCACCTCGGCCGTGGGTATGGGTACCACGTTGCGCGCCTGGTTTGCCTATGACCACCTGGACCGTCCGCCGCTGGGCGATATGGCCAATGCCGTGGTGCTGCTGGTAAGCGCCAATCCGCAGGTGGACTTTGAGTACACTTACCGCTATAATGACAAAGAATACGAGTTCAAAACGGTGGAAATCAAAAACGCATTGGAGGGAATTCCACTCAACGATGTGCATATTGTGAAGTTACTTCAGGAAATGATTACAGAGAACCAAAATGATTTGAAACTGTAGGCAACTGGGGATAACTTTGTTTGTAAAATCCAACAATTTGGGCTTATTTTGGCGTTTATTTGATTTACACATTAATTTAAAAGATAGATTTTTATGACAAAAATTAAATCATTGGACGATTTGCGCAAAATGAAGCAGCAACTCGAACAAGTTATGGACATTCGGGAAAAGAGCAATAACCCGGAAGCAATGGTTCAGATTAAAGTGGCTATGGCTACTTGCGGAATTGCCTCGGGAGCACGCACTGTAATGAATGCCCTCCTGGAAAAAGTGGAAAAAGAAAAAGTCAATGCCATTGTATCTCAGACCGGTTGCATGGGTTACTGCTATGCAGAACCGACCGTTGAAGTCAAGAAGCCCGGTCAGGATCCCGTAGTTTTTGCTTATGTTGACGTCAACAAAGCGGCAGAAATTGTGGACAAGTACATTCTCAAGAATGAGCTGATTGATGGTATTCTTCCCGTTAATTATCAGACGATCTAATATTTACATAAACATAAGACCATAATGTATAAAATGCAAATCCTTGTTTGTGAAGGTACCGGATGCAGGGCCTCCTCAAGCGTAAAGATTGTAGAAAACTTAAAGGCGTCTTTGAAGGCTCACGGCCTGGAAGAAGATGCTCAGGTAATTGTCACCGGATGTTTTGGTTTCTGTGAAAAGGGACCCATCGTTAAGATTATACCTGACAACACGTTTTACACAAAAGTAAAACCGGAAGACGCGGAAGAAATTGTTGCCGAACACATTCTCAAAGGCAGAAAAGTAACCCGCTTGCTTTATGAAAATCCCAAGACACAAGAGCATGTGTCCGACTCCAAACATATGGGATTTTATCAGAAACAGCTCCGTATTGCCCTGCGTAACTGCGGTTTCATTGATCCGGAAAATATTGAAGAATACATTGCCCGCGACGGTTATTCCGCTTTGGCGCAAGTATTGTCCGACCTCACTCCGGAACAGGCCATTGACATGGTAAAACAGAGCGGTTTACGCGGACGTGGCGGCGCGGGTTTCCCCACCGGTTTAAAATGGGAAATTGCCAGCAAAAACAAAGCTGACCAAAAATACGTTGTCTGCAATGCAGACGAAGGCGACCCGGGTGCGTTTATGGACCGTTCCATTCTGGAAGGGGACCCCAACTCCATTATTGAAGCCATGGCCATTTGCGGTTATTGCATTGGAGCCAGCAAGGGGTTGGTTTACATCCGTGCCGAATATCCTTTGGCAATCAAACGTCTTCAGATAGCCATCAACCAGGCCCACGAATACGGTCTGTTGGGTGAAAACATTATGGGCAGCAAATTCTCTTTTGACATGGAACTGCGTTACGGCGCCGGTGCTTTTGTCTGCGGGGAAGAAACAGCCTTGATTCACTCCATGGAAGGCAAACGCGGCGAGCCTACCTTCAAACCGCCATTCCCTGCACAGAGCGGTTATATGGGCAAACCCAGCAATGTGAATAACGTGGAAACTTTTGCCAACGTGCCCGTGATTTTCCTGAAAGGACCCGAATGGTTTGCCAGTATTGGAACTGAAAAATCCAAAGGCACCAAGGTGTTTGCCCTGGCCGGAAAGATCAACAACGTAGGTCTTATTGAAGTGCCCATGGGTATTACCCTGCGTGAAATCATCTATGAAATCGGCGGCGGCATCAAGAACGGCAAAAACTTCAAAGCCGTCCAGACCGGTGGCCCTTCAGGTGGTTGCCTTACGGCCAAGCACCTGGATACGCCCATTGACTACGACTCTCTGGTAGCAGCCGGTTCCATGATGGGCTCCGGAGGTATGATTGTGATGGACGAAGACGACTGTATGGTATCCATTGCCAAATTCTATCTGGAATTTATTGTGGAAGAATCCTGCGGTAAATGTACTCCCTGCCGTATCGGAAACAAGCGGATACTTGAGATTTTGGAAAAGATCTGCCACGGCAAGGGAACTATGGATGACCTGGATCAGTTGCGCAATCTGGCACACGTTATCAAGGACACCGCATTGTGCGGCCTTGGCCAGACATCTCCCAACCCCGTATTGTCCACATTGGACAACTTCTATGACGAATACCTGGCTCACGTACGTGACAAAGTCTGCCCGGCCGGAAAATGCGCCGCATTGCGTCACTATACCATTAACCCGGATGCTTGTACAGGTTGTACCGCTTGCGCGCGTGCGTGCCCGGTAGGTGCTATCACCGGTGAAAAACGTCAACCACAGGTAATTGACCAAGAAAAATGTATCCATTGCGGTACGTGTTATGAAAAATGTAAGTTTAATGCTATTACCGTAAAATAACCGAGAATATGGAAACTGTAAAACTGACTATAGACAACAAGGCCATTGAAGTTCCCAAGGGGACTACTATTTTGCAGGCGGCTAAAGAAGCAGGGATAAAGATTCCTACGCTCTGTTATATGAATCTGCAACACCTGAATATTGAGAACAAACCCGGTGGTTGCCGCGTATGTATGGTGGAAGCTTCGGGGCGTCGCACGCTGGTTCCCGCCTGTGTTACCGAATGTATGGAGGGAATGGAAGTGCAGACACACTCCCTGCGCGTGATGAATGCTCGTCACACGGTAGTGGAACTGCTATTGTCCGACCACCCCAAAGATTGTTTGACTTGTGCCAAATCCGGCCGCTGCAAACTGCAGGATCTTGCCCAACAAATGGGTATCCGTGAAATTCACGGAGTGGCCAACGCCGCCATGTCAACTTATCGTAAAGATGCTTCTCCCGCTTTGATTCGTGATATGGACAAATGCGTGATGTGCCGCCGTTGCGAAACCATTTGCAACGATGTACAGACGGTAGGCGCTCTGAGCGCCGTAAACCGCGGCTTTATGGCTGTGGTGGCTCCTGCGTTTGAACAGGAACTGACAGACTCTCCCTGTACTTTCTGCGGACAGTGCGTGGCGGTTTGTCCTACCGGTGCCCTTACCGAAGTGGACCACACTCCCAAGGTAATCCGCGCTTTGGCTGACCCCAAGAAGACCGTTGTAGTGCAGACGGCTCCCGCCGTACGTGCCGCTTTGGGTGAAGAATTCGGCCTGCCCGCCGGCACTCTGGTTACCGGAAAGATGGCTGCCGCCCTGCGTGCTCTTGGTTTTGACAAGGTGTTTGATACCGACTTTGCGGCTGACCTTACCATTATGGAAGAAGGTACCGAGTTACTGGATAGAATTGACCGTTTCCTTAAAGGGGACAAATCAGTCAAATTGCCTATCCTGACTTCCTGCTGCCCGGCCTGGGTCAATTTCTTTGAATGCAACTATCCCGATATGCTGGATGTTCCTTCCACCGCCCGTTCTCCGCAACAGATGTTCGGTTCGGTGGCCAAGACCTTTTTGGCTGACAAGATGGGTGTAAAACGTGAAAACCTGGTGGTTGTTTCTGTAATGCCTTGTTTGGCAAAGAAATATGAATGTCAACGTGATGAATTCAAGGTAGACGGCAATCCCGATGTGGACTACTCCATCTCTACCCGCGAACTGGCACACCTTATCAAGATGGCCAACATTGACTTTGTAAACTTACCCGACCAGGACTTTGACCATCCTATGGGCGAGTCAACCGGTGCCGCCGTTATATTCGGGGCAACCGGCGGGGTAATTGAAGCCGCTACCCGTACCGCTTACGAAGTGTTTACCGGCAAGAAACTGGAAAAGGTTGACTTCTGCGAACTTCGCGGTCTGGAAGGCATCCGTCAGGCCACGGTAGACTTCAACGGTACTCCTATTCATATTGGGATTGCCCATACACTGGGAAATGCCCGCAAGTTGCTGGACGGTATCCGCAGCGGAATGTATAATTTCCACGCCATTGAAATTATGGCCTGCCCGGGCGGATGTATCGGTGGTGCCGGTCAGCCGTTGCACCGGGGTGACTCGGCCGTTATCAAGGCACGCTTTGATGCCATTTACCGTGAAGATGCCGGCAAGACCATCCGTAAATCTCACGAAAATCCGGACATCATTGCCTTGTATGAAGAATTCTTAGGCAAACCCCTGAGTGAAAAATCACATCATCTATTGCATACCCATTATTTCGGTCACCCGAAAAAATAATTTTAATTGATAAACCTATGAGTAAATTTGAATTGAACGATTGCCAAAAAAAGGCCATAAAAGAAATTTGTGACTCTTTTGGAAATAAGGCGGGTGAACTGATTAACGTGCTTCATACCGTACAGGGAAAATTCGGTTACCTTCCCGAAGAAGTGCAAAATGAAGTGGCCGTGAACTTGAACGTTCCTCTGGCAAAAGTATACGGTGTTGTATCATTTTATTCGTTCTTCACCATGAAGCCCAAAGGCAAATACCCCATTTCCATCTGTTTGGGTACCGCCTGCTACGTACGTGGTGCGGAAAAGATTGTGGAAGCCGTTGAAAAAGAACTGGGAATCAAGGTCGGCGGTGTCACCGAAGACGGCAAGTTCTCTGTAGATTGCCTGCGTTGCATCGGTGCCTGTGGTCTGGCTCCCGTTATGATGATTGGAGACAAAGTACACGGCCGTTTGGAACCGGGAATGATCAAAGGCATTCTGGATTCTTACGAATAATTTGAACCTGTAGACAGCAAAAGGGGTGACCGTTTGGCCACCCCTTTTTGTGTATTAATACAGCGTGAGTCGCGGAGGAGCCAGGCGGGGCAGAATGTCGTAAGCATTATCCGATGCCGACGCTGCTTTTTGAACGCCTTTGTTGCCGGGTTCGGGCATAGTGCCCTCCAGTATGCGGAAAGTATGGTCGTCGTGAGAGTCTTTGCTAAGAAATGTTTGAAAATCAAATGTTTCTCCGGCCATTGAAAGGATGCGGCGGACAATGATTTCGCGCGAGGGGGCATTGAAGTAACGCCGATTGTCGTCCATAATGCTGTTTTTTTCCGGGCGCCAGGCTCCATTGTAATTTACCCAGGCTCCTTTCCAGAAACCTACGTCATAGGGAGCCGGTTGCGGTTGGGCAATCCAGCGGTCGTACCACCAGGCCGTCTCGTTGGGGCGCACGCTGACGTTGTTGCCAAAGGGGGCGTATGCGTTGTGGGCTTTGTTGATGGCATCGGCCAGTACTATTTCGTCCCAGCGGTCGATGGGTTGGCCGTTATCGTCCGTGTAAAAATATTCATCGGCAAGACGTCCAAAACCGTGGCCGCCAAATTCGTGGACGGCAATGGAAGTCCAATGGCCCAGTACGGTATCCACTTCCGGGGTGGGGTTTGAAATCCAGCTGATAACGTCGCCCCCTTTTTTGTTTTTAGTCATGGCCGTAAGTGAAAGAGTGCGGTAGGAATTAGTGCTGTAACTGGCTTGTCCGGCATAGCGGCTGTCGTTGATGATAACCAGTATGTTCACCTCACTGGCAGCGGTGATGCGTTCCGTGATGTCAAAGCAGAATTGGTTGACAAACTGGTAAATCAATGACGAATTACAGTTGATATTGCGCTGCTGCGTATCCCATCCGCAATTGAAATAGGTGTTCTTATAGTCACTTTTTTCAAACACATCGGCCCCCCGTTCTTTGGATTCGGCGGCAATGAAGTATACGGTAAAATAATCCTTGTACGTTTTGTAAGGCTCGGTGTTGAACAGCGTGTCAATGGCTTGTATGGCCGCTATTTCAAATGCCCCGCCGTTTTTCATGAGGTCTTCGTTGATAAAACCGTCGCCAAGCACCACCAGGGTGGGGTGTTTGCTTTTGGTGGAACTTATGTATTTGACGGCTTCTCCCGTATCGTAATAGTCGGCACCCGGAATCCGTCCCGGAAAATCCCCCACGGGCGTCTGGTCCAAGGTAGTGGCATGACCGAGCAACGGAGTCGTGACCTGCTCTGCGGGGGTACAGGCGTACCATAGCAGGACGGCCAAACATATGAAGCTGAGTTTTTTCATGGTGAGGCTGATATTATTATCACAAATATATGCATTTTTTGGTTTGAACTAAAATATCCTATCTTTGCACGATTTAACTAATTCGTATGGCCGATAATTCATTATTGACAAAACTGGCGGGAATCCGCCGCAAATACCAGACCTTGCAGGAACAGCTCTCAGATCCCAATCTTATTCAGGATATGAAGCGCTATATTGCATTGAATAAGGAATATGCAGAAGTGGGCCCAGTGGTGGAAGCAGGGGACAAATACAAAAATATGCTGGACAACCTAGCCAGTGCCAAAGAGTTGCTTGCCGTAGAGAAGGATGAGGAAATGCGTGATATGGCCAAAGAAGAAATTGCGGATCTGGAGGCAAAGTTACCCGTTGTGGAAGAGAAGATTAAAATATTGCTTATACCGGCTGACCCGCAGGACAGCAAGAATGCCATAATGGAAATTCGCGCCGGTACAGGTGGGGACGAGGCGTCCCTGTTTGCCGGAGACTTGTTCCGCATGTATGCCAAATTTGTGGAAAAGAGGGGTTGGAAAATGGAAATTACCAGTACCTCGGAAGGTACCTCCGGCGGATTCAAGGAAGTTATTTGCAAAATATCGGGCCAGGGAGTGTACGGAGTGCTCAAATATGAGAGCGGAGTGCACCGCGTACAGCGCGTGCCGCAGACAGAAACCCAGGGACGGGTCCACACCTCGGCAGCCTCGGTGGCGGTATTGCCCGAGGCGGACGAGTTTGACATTGAACTGAATGAAAAAGACATTCGCAAGGATACTTTCTGCTCTTCGGGCCCCGGCGGCCAAAGTGTGAACACCACTTACTCGGCCATCCGGCTGACCCACATCCCCTCCGGCCTGGTGGTACAGTGCCAGGATGAAAAATCACAGCTGAAAAACTACGACAAGGCTTTGGCCGAGTTGCGTACTCGTCTGTATAATATGGAGTACGAGAAGTATCTTAACGAGATATCCGCCAAACGTAAGACCATGGTTTCCACCGGTGACCGTTCCGCCAAAATCCGCACGTACAATTATCCCCAGAGCCGCGTGACGGACCACCGTATCAATTATACCATGTACAACCTGCCCATCTTTATGGACGGGGAAATCCAAGAGGTTATAGATCAATTGCAACTAGCAGAAAACGCAGAAAGACTAAAAGATGACTCTACAAACGCTGAGTAACCAAATTGCCTGCAAACACAGTTGCCTGTGTGTCGGTCTTGACGTGACTGACCCTTCCTTTGACCGGATCAAAGAAGTAGTTGATGCTACGGCGCCTTATGCTGTGGCATACAAGCCCAATGTGGCCTTTTTTGAAGCGCAGGGAGCTCGCGGTTGGCAGTGTCTGGAAGAAGTGTCCCGTTATATAAAGGATAACTACCCGGATTGTTTTCTGATTGCCGATGCCAAGCGGGGGGATATTGGCAATACGGCAGCGCAGTATGCCCGAGCGTTCTTTGAACGGATGGACTTTGATGCGGTAACGCTGGCGCCCTATATGGGCCAAGATTCTGTGGCTCCTTTTCTGGCTTATTCCAATAAGTACGCCATAGTACTGGCCATCACCTCCAATCCTTCTGCCGGTGAGTTTGAAATGCAACCGATGGAAGGGGGAATGCCTTTGTATCAGAAAGTGATTGAAACGGCCTTGCAATGGAAAAACGCGGAAAGGCTGCTTTTTGTGGCCGGGGCAACCCGTCCGGAACAGTTGGCTCGCGTACGGACACTGGCTCCGGAACACTTCCTGCTGGTCCCGGGAGTAGGGACACAGGGAGGCACGGTGGAAGAAGTGATGCAGGCTGCCGGTGGTAAGGAATGTCGCTTGCTTGTGAATGTTTCCCGAGGCATCCTGCAGGCTCCGGAAGGACCTGCCGCCGCTGCCGCCGCCTATGCCGCACGTTTTGCGGCTTGTCTGTAAAAGTAGTTTCCGATATCTTCTATAGAGGATTCCGCAAGGCTTCCGATTGGGTCGATGCGGGTATGTCCAACAGCAGTTTTTCAAACCTGCTGTCAATTTTGGCAGGTTTGCCGTCAATTACCAGTTGGTACCACTTTTGTATGCATTGCAGTACTTGAGGCAAGAGCAATTCCGGTGAATGGTTTTTTCCTGTTTCCAAGGCCAGTGAGGTGGGATTTGGGGCTCCGTCAAACGAAGTTTGATTGATGTTGATGCCAAAACCGATAATGCTGGCCACAAAATTGTTCCCGGAAATTATATGCTCAATCAGGATTCCGCAGATTTTATTTGTGCCCGAGTAAATATCGTTGGGCCATTTGATGCGGGCGTCCACGCCATAAAGGCTCAAAAAATCGCAAATGCCCAGTGCGGTACATTTTGAGATGAGAGCTTGTTCATTGGTAGGCAAAAAGGTGGGACGCAGCAACAGGGTGGCCAACAGGTTTTCTCCTTGCGTACTTATCCATTTACGGTCGTACTGGCCCCGTCCCTTTGTTTGAAAGCGGGCGGCCCAAACGCTGCCTTCCGGGGCGGTGTCCGCGTTGCGGTGTGCTTCCGAGTTGGTGGAATCTATTTGCGTAAACCAAGTGATGTGCGTAGTAAACATAAGGGCAAAAATAGTTAAATAAATCATTACCTTTGTAAGTTATTGAGAACATATGAAAGAATTGGAAATCATTGCCGGGGCTATGCTGGATAAAAAGGCCAAAGATGTATGCGCCATGGATTTGCATTCCATAGGAACGGCTATCTGTGACTATTTTGTCATTTGCAATGCAGACTCCGGAGTACAGGTGGGGGCTATTGCCAACGAAGTGGAAGAGCAGATGCTGTTGCAGGCCAAACGGCCGGTCAGACGTTGTCAGGGAAAGGAAAATTGTTTCTGGGTCCTGCTGGATTACACGGACATTGTGGTGCACGTGTTTCAAACGGAATACAGAAGATTTTACCGTCTGGAGGATTTGTGGGCTGACGCAGTGGTAACACATTATAAAGACTAAAACGCTATGGGTCAGAATACACCAAACAACAATACGGGGAATAATCCCCTGGCCCCCAAACGCCGTTTCAATCCCATATTCTGGTTTTATCTGGTATTGCTGGCGGTGATAGGCTATTTTATGTTTGCTGCCGGCGGTGGAGAGCCGGTAAAAATAGAATGGCTAATGGTAAAGGAAAAGATGGCTCCAAACGGAGAGATAGAGAAAATTGTCTACGTAAGCAATCTTTATAGGGCAGAAGTCTATGTCAAGCCCGACTATTTGGAACAATACAAATCAAAATTCGGAGACAAAGTACCTAAGTTTGCTCCGCAGTTTTATTTTCTGGTGTCAGAAAATTTTGATGCGGAATCGCAGTTGGAGGCTTTGCGGGATGCACTTCCCGAGTCCCAGCGTTTCCCCATAGAGGTGGAGCAGAGGGCCAATTATTGGGGGCGGATGCTGGAATGGCTTATTCTGCCGGTGATGTTGCTGATTATGTGGCTTGTTTTGTTCCGCCGTATGCGCGGTCCAGACGGTGGCGCCGGAGGCGGGGTCTTCAACGTGGGACGTTCCCAGGCTAAACTGTTTGAAAAGGATAAGGCACCGCAGGGCACATCCATATCGTTCAAAGATGTGGCCGGTTTGGAAGAAGCCAAGGTGGAAGTGATGGAAATCGTGGATTTTCTCAAGAATCCCAAAAAATACACCAATCTTGGGGGCAAAATTCCCAAGGGAGCTTTGCTGGTAGGTCCTCCGGGAACGGGCAAAACATTGCTGGCAAAGGCTGTGGCCGGAGAAGCCAATGTACCGTTCTTCTCCATTTCCGGCTCTGACTTTGTGGAAATGTTTGTGGGCGTAGGGGCTTCCCGCGTGCGTGACTTGTTCCGTCAGGCCAAAGAGAAGGCTCCCTGCATAGTATTTATTGATGAAATAGACGCCGTGGGTCGTGCCCGCAGCAAAAACGCCGGTTTTACTTCTAATGACGAGCGTGAGAACACGTTGAATCAGTTGCTTACAGAAATGGACGGATTCGGTTCCAACAGCGGGGTGATTATTCTGGCCGCTACCAACCGGGCGGATATTCTTGATAAGGCCCTTATGCGTGCCGGCCGTTTTGACCGCCAGATTCACGTGGATCTTCCCGAACTCAAAGAGCGTTTGGATATTTTCAAGGTACATTCTCGTAACTTGAAACTGGAAGAGGGCTTTGATTTGAATTTTCTGGCCAAGCAGACACCCGGTTTCTCCGGAGCCGATATAGCTAATGTCTGCAACGAGGCGGCGTTGATTGCCGCGCGTCATGACAAGCCTGCCATTCAGAAGCAGGATTTTCTGGATGCCATTGACCGTATTGTGGGAGGACTGGAGCGCAGGAGCAAGATTATCAGCCCGGAAGAAAAACGGACCATAGCTTACCACGAGAGCGGCCACGCCACGGTCAGCTGGTGGCTGAAATACGCCAATCCCCTGTTGAAAGTGACCATTATTCCAAGAGGTGCCGCCTTGGGTGCCGCCTGGTATTTGCCTGAAGAGCGTCAGATTACCACCGAAGAACAGATGATGGATGAGATGGCGGCCACTTTGGGAGGCCGGGCGGCTGAAGAAGTTATGATTGGCAAAATATCGTCCGGTGCCATGAATGACCTGGAAAAGGTAACGCGCCAGGCATATGCGATGGTATCCTATCTGGGAATGAGCAAGAAGGTGGGTAATATCTGCTTCTATGATTCATCCGAGAACGCCGGATTCAATTTGAGCAAACCCTATAGTGAAGATACGGCCCAATTGATAGACAAAGAAGCCAAACGCTTGATTGACCAGGCTTACGCCATGGCCAAGAAAGTGTTGGAAGAGCAGAAAGAGGGCTTTACCAAACTGGCCCATATTCTATTGGAGCGTGAAGTCATTTTTGCCGATGACCTGGAGGCCATTTTTGGAAAACGTCCCGTTCCGGGCGAAATAATTGCAAATGAGGCCACTGTTTAAGCGCTCGCTGAGCGGGCTGATATACATTATGGTGATGGTTTGCGGATTGCTGCTGCATCCGCTCTGCTTTGCCATTTTGATGATGTGCTGTATAGGCGTGATGACCATAGAATTCTACACTTTGACCGTTGGGCACTTCAATAAGCCCGGTCAAATTATGGGCCTGCTCTCCTGTTTGTTGTTTTTTGTGACGTTGTTTGTCTCGGCCAGATACAGTCTGTGGAATGCGCAACTTTGGCTTGTGCTTACGCCTCTGGCGGTTATTGCCACGGGCATATCGGTACTATATGACAAGGACCAGGGAGCTTGCCGTCACGGTGCCTTTCTGTTGTTACCGTTGCTGTACATTGCCGTCCCGTTCTCTCTGTGCAATTTTATTGTATTTGACGGAATGGGAAACTTTTCCGGAAAATTGCTGTTGAGTTTGTTTATTGTCCTGTGGGCGTCAGATGTGGGCGGTTATGTGATTGGGACGGCGTTTGGTCAAAAAGCCACCAGCAAAAAATTGTTTCCGCGCATCTCGCCCAAAAAATCCTGGATTGGAGTAGTGGGAAGCGTGGTCTTCTCCGTCGGTGTGGCGCTTGCCCTCAAGACCTTGGGTTGGATGGCTTTCGGCTGGTTGCACTGCATTGCTATTTCTCTTATTATTAGTATATTCGGCATATATGGTGATCTTGTGGAATCGCGTTTGAAACGGTATGCCGGTGTGAAGGATTCCGGGAATATTATGCCCGGCCACGGGGGCTTGCTTGACCGGTTTGACGCTTCTTTGCTGGCTTTTCCGGTAGCCATCGGTTATATTTTATTTATTTCCTATTTTCTTTGATTTTATGCGCGTTCATAAAGAAGGACTCAACACTATAGTGCTGGTTACGGTAATAGTAGCCGTGGTGTTCACGGCTGTATTTCTGTTTACGGACAATTTGCTTACGCAGGGTATAGTGGTATTTGTTGGTGTGCTGACCTTGGTCCAGTCGTTCTCGTTTTTTAGAGTTCCCAGAAGAGAAATTCTGCTGGATGACAATGGGGTGGTGGCGCCTGCCGACGGGAAAATTGTGATGATAGAAGAAGTGACGGTCAATGAGTACTTGCAGGAAAAACGGCTACAGGTGTCCATTTTTATGAATCTGTTTAATGTGCACGTCAACTGGTATCCCATTGGCGGAACCGTGGTGTACTACAAATACCATCCCGGAGACAAGATGGTGGCCTGGCATCCTAAATCCTCCGAAAAAAACGAACATACCACCGTTTTTTTAAAGAAAGGAAAGACCGTGGTGGGATTACGCCAGATAGCCGGTCTGGTGGCTCGACGGGTGGTATGCACGGCGCGTCAGACCAAGATGGTGCAACAGTGCAGTGAGGTGGGAATTATTAAATTCGGGTCACGGGTAGACATTCTGTTACCCAGGGATGCCGAAGTAAAAGTGGTTATAGGTCAAAAGGTCAGAGGTTGTGAAACGTTGCTGGCCAGATTGAACGCGGCCAACAAATAAATCAACTTAACGTTTAATCAAATCAACGGTCTTGTATCGGTCTTCCGAGGCAAACACAGAGTGGCCGGCCACCAGTACGTCCGCGCCGGCGTTGTACAGGTCGGCTGCATTTTCTGCACATACCCCGCCGTCCACTTCAATCAGAAAAGAGAGATTCATTTTTTGACGCAAGGCTTTCAGTTGGGCAATCTTATGCAGACTTTCCGGAATAAATTCCTGCCCTCCAAAGCCCGGATTGACGGACATAATCAGTACCATATCCGTATAGGGAAGGGCATTTTCCAATAGGCAAACCGGGTTGGCCGGGTTCAGGGAAACTCCGGCTTTCATCCCCAAATGGCGGATGGCCTGCAAATCACGGCTAAGGTGAGGGCAAGCTTCATAATGCACGGTAAGCCACTCCACGCCCAATTGCTGAAACCGGGCGTAGAACTGTGACGGATTCACTATCATCAGATGGGCGTCCATTGGCTTGCGGGCGTATTTGGCTATAGACTTGAGCACCGGAAATCCAAAAGAAATATTGGGTACAAAAACGCCGTCCATTACATCCAGATGGAACCAGTCAGCGCGGGAGTCGTTCACAAACTCACATTCTTGTTGCAAACAGCCAAAATCGGCCGACAGCATTGAAACGGCAAGTGTTCCCATAGTTATATGTTTTTAAGAATAGCCAGTAAAAAATCCCAAAACTTGACGGCGGTGGAGATTTCCAGTTTTTCTCCCGGAGCGTGCACGCCACGCAGGGTAGGACCAAAAGAGACCATATCCAGTGTGGGGAATGATTCCAAAAAGAGGCCGCATTCCAGCCCGGCGTGGATGGCTTTTACTTTTAAGTCTTCATTGAACAACTGTTTGTAGGCGGCCACGCAAACCTTTAAGATGGGCGAGTTGTTGTTGGGAGCCCATCCCGGGTATTCGCTTTCGTGAGCCACTTGTGCTCCGGCCAGCGCAAACAGACTTTCAATGCGGTTTCCGGCATTGAAACGGGCCGAGTTGACATCACTGCGCTGGCTGGTGCCAATGCGGATTTCCCCGTCCTTGTCCATTTTGACGGATGCCAGATTGGTGGATGTCTCAACCAGCCCCGGAATTTCTTTACTCATTGCCAGTACGCCGTGAGGGCAGGCATACAACGCGCTTACCAGGCGTTGTGCCGTATCCGGGTCAATAATGTATGCGGGTGCCTCCACTTTGGTTACCAGATGCGTCAGTTTGGGATCCGTATGACGGTGTTCCTCCTCCCATTCGCGGGCCATTTTATCAAACAGGGCTGTCAGCGCGTCCACCTGCAAAGGGTTGATCACACAAATGGCCGAGGCCTCGCGGGCTATGGCGTTATGTTTGTTGCCACCGGCAAACCGGGCAATGTCAAAGGAACAACTTTGGCGGGCGTTCCACAGAAAGCGGGCCAACGTCTGTACCGCATTGCAGCGGTCCTTGTTGATGTCATCCCCGCTATGCCCCCCAACGCCACCGGTGACAGTGAATTTAAGTGCCACACCTTCCTTGGAGGCGGATTTCGGGGTATACGTAAAGCGGGCGGTGGTGTCTATCCCTCCGGCGCAGCCAATAAAAATTTCTCCGTCGTCTTCCGAGTCAAGGTTAAGCAGTATGTTGCCGCTGATGAATCCGGGACGTAGCGCCCTGGCACCGTCCAGCCCCGTCTCTTCAGAAACGGTAAACAGGCACTCAACGGGTCCGTGGATAATGGTATCGTCTGCAAGTACCGCCAGCTGGGCGGCCATTCCAATGCCGTCATCGGCTCCCAGAGTGGTGCCTCTGGCTTTGAGCCAGCCGTCTTCCACATAATATTGTATGGCATCTTTGCTGAAGTCAAAGACGGTGTCTTCATTCTTTTCACATACCATATCCATATGGCTCTGCAGTACCACCACAGGTTTATGCTCCATGCCTTTTGAAGCCGGTTTGCATATCACCACATTGCCGGCACTGTCGGTGCGGCAGGTCAGGTTATGATCGGCTGCAAATTGTTGCAGGAAAAGTATGATGCCTTGTTCGTTTCCGCTTTCACGCGGGACCTGGCAAATTTGATGGAAGTAATGGAAAAGACCGGCGGGTTGCAGTTGAGTCATTATAATAGATATTAACCGTTTTTGAGTCGTTTCTCAATGTCCGTTACATATTGGCGGAACATGCGGTCAGTATCCATTAAATTACATACGGTGTTGTACGAGTGAAGTACCGTGGCGTGGTCTTTACCTCCTATGAGCGCTCCAATGGAAGACAACGAATTTTTGGTTAGATTGCGGCTAAGGTACATTGCAATTTGGCGGGCCTGGCAAATTTCTCTTTTTCGTGTCTTGGACAGCAGGCTTTCCGGAGAAAGACCAAAATAAGCGCATACCGTTTTTTGGATATCGGTGACAGAGATATCCTGTTGGGTAGTGCTGACTAATCTTTCGGTAATGGATTGGGCCAGTTCTAATGTAACGGGTTGTTTATTAAATGTGGCTTGAGCCAACAGCGAGCAAAAAGTGCCTTCAATTTCCCTGATATTTGAGGTGACCTGGTCTGCTACAAAATCAAGCACACCTTCCGGTACTTCCACGCCCTCGTTATAGCATTTCTTCTTTAAAATGGCCAGCCTGGTGGCATAGTCCGGGAGTACGAGTTCTGCAGAAAGGCCCCACTTGAAACGGGAAAGAAGACGTTCGTCCAAATCCTTGAGGTCCACCGGAGCGCGATCACTGGTAAGAATCAATTGCTTACCGCTCTGGTGCAGGTGGTTGAAAATATTAAAGTAGGCATTTTGCGTTCCGGGTTTGTTGGCAAAATCCTGTACGTCGTCCACAATGAGCACATCAATCATCTGATAGAAATGCATGAAGTCTGTCAGCTTGTTCTTGTTGAGGCTGGCAGCATCCATATATTGAATCTGGAACAGGTTAGCCGGAACGTACAACACAATTTTATCCGGCATCTTTTCCTTGATTTCCAAACCTATAGCCTGAACCAGATGGGTCTTCCCAAGTCCTGACCCACCGTAAATGAACAGCGGGTTAAATGCGCCTCCCGGTTTTTGGGCAATGCTCAAACCGGCGGTGCGGGCCAAACGATTGCAGGGGCCTTCCACATAATTATCAAAACTGTAGGCCGAGTTGAGTTGCGGGTCAATCCGCAATTGACGGACACCGGGAATGATGTACGGATTGAGCGGCCCGTCCTGCTGGTGACGGGGAAACGGTACCGGCTTGTTCTGCGGCGTGTTCTGGTTCTGATGAGGAACGGTGAATCCTTTGCTGCCCGAGTCCACCTTCACTTGGTATTCCAGATTGGCCTTATTACCCAATTCTTTGCGAAGGGCCGCACTGAGTACGTTGATGAAGTGATCTTCAATATATTCCACAAAAAAAGACGTTGGGACTTCCAGAGTCAGTACATTCTGCTGTAACTTTACCGGAACCACGGGCTCAAACCAAGTATGAAAACTTTGGGCAGGAACTAAATCTTTGATAAAATTTAGACAGTTATTCCAGACTATTTGACAGCGATCGGTAGACATTCTATGGTAAATAGGTTTGTTGTTACAAAATTGGTTGAAAAAAACGGTAAAAAAAAAGAAAAATCGCTTGCAAATATCAAAAGTTTTTTAAGGTGTTAAGAATCAACACAAAAATTTTTTCACTTTTCTAATTAACTATAAATCAACCTGTTACGGACGCAAAAATCTGAAAGGAATGATAGGCAAGCGAATTGGACAATTTTGTATTTCTAAAACACACTAATTTTGAAGAATTTTTTTGGGTTATTGGAAATTTGCTCTACCAGCGTGTCAATTTTTGTTAATAACTCGTTTAAATTATCGTGCAATGTGGGTTGATTCATCAGACGTCCCAACGACCCTTCGGGATTGCGCAAGTCCTCGGCAAGCATCCTCAGCTGGCTGACGGTACTGTCCAGGTCGGCATCTTTGAGCTGGGCCGAGACGGCAGCCAGATTGGCCAAAGTGGTGTCCAGATGGGCCAGCGAACCGTCCAGTTTTCCGGAAAGGTTATGGACATTGTTGATGATGCCGTCTACCTGCGGTGCATTTTGCTGCAACGTCCGGCTAAACGTATTGATATTGGTCAGCGAGGCGTTGAGCGATTCCAGTGCCTGTTCCACATTCAGGCTGTTTTCCGTGCTCAAAATGCTGTTAAGTCGGGATACGGAACCGTCCAGTGAACCCAGCAGGGCGTTGACGCGTTCCAGAATGGTGGTCAGCTCTCCGGTCAGGATGCCCATCAGATCTTTTTCTATGGAAGCTTCCAGGGTGTCTTTGGACTTGTAATACGTGCCGTTGTTACCCAACTCTATTTTGACGGCTTTTCCTCCCAAAATATCCGCACTGTAAATCTGGGCCACGGAACCCACAGGTATCCGGAAGTCTTTTTTAAGTCGCATCCTTACAATCATCCGGTGATTTTTCTGATCAAATGTAATGCGGTCAATGGTGCCCGCTTTGAGTCCCAGCACTGAAACGGGACTGGTGGGAGTCAGCCCTTCCACTGTAGCATATTGGGCGTAAAACGTATTGGTTCCCTGAAAAAAGTCGTTTCCTTTTAAAAACTGGATAATGAAATAGAGGGCAACAATTACTGCCAGGGAAAACACCCCTATTTTAAATTCTCTTGAAATCTTTTTTGTAGCCATAGCGGTTAGTTATTTAAGCGGCACTAATTGTCCGTTTTCAACGGCAATGACAAAAGCCTGTGGGAAATCGCCCGCACGAAGTTGTTTGCAGTATTGCTGCGCCTTTTCTACGGTCGTAAAACTCCCCAAAGTATATTTGTACCGGTATTCCTGATTGTCTGCCATAATATATTTTGCCTCAGTATGACCTTTGAATGCCGTGTCTGTAGTTTCCAAAGGCTTTTTGAGGGACATAATCTGTACCCGGAATTCTTTTCCGGAGGTAGCCGTATCAACTGTCTTTTCCACCGGTGGAACGGTGGGTGAGGCTACAAGATTGGATGTGTGTTGTCGGTAATCATTCCGGTATTGCTCAAAACCAAGAAAGAGACTGTGAGCCAGTTTCTTGCGTCCGGAATCGGTAGCCATTGCCTTGCGGTCCGCCGAACTATTGATAAAGCCCAACTCTACCAGTACGGCCGGCATGGAGCAATAGGCCAGTACCATCAGTCCCCCCTCCTTCAATCCCCGGTCCTTGGTGACTCCCGGGAGCGGTCCCTCACGCAGGGCCTGCTGCAGGCACATCCCCAAAATCTTTGATTGGCGCATGATGGCATCAATCTGAAAATTGAACATAATCATGGATTGCGGGTTTTCGGGGTCAAATTTTTCGTATTTTGTACGGTAGTCCTTTTCAAACTTGATTACTTCATTTTCCTTGAGTACCACATCGTAACTGTCGTCTTTGCGTAAACTGCGATCTCGGCCGAACACCCAGGATTCGGGCCCTACGGCGCCCGAGACGGCTTTTTTAGCGGAATTGACGTGAATGGATATGAACAAATCGGCGTGCTGTTCCGTGGCCAGCGTGCCCCGGTAATCCAGTCCCACGTTTTTGTCTGAAGAACGGGTGTATATTATTTCAACAGCAGGGTATGCGGCTTTGATTTCCTGTCCCAAGTATTTGGCTACGGCCAGATTGATGTCCTTTTCACGCAGTTTGCGGTCCGGACTCAGGGCACCCGGATCATTGCCACCGTGGCCGGGGTCAATAACCACTTTCTTGATATCGGGCTGCGAAATGGTTTGGGCGTATATGGCATACGAATTGCAAATACAGAAAATCGCAACCAACGCATGAATCAGTTTTTTCATATATATTTGCAGTTTGTGTCTCCAACTGACAAAGATAGTAATTAAGTTTCGCATTTGCGAAACTTAACCTATAGGGAGCGTTAGCAACACGGCGGCTGTGCAGCCGCCCAAGCGAAGGAACTGAGCGCCTGAGCGAAGCGAAGAAAACTAGAGACCAAACGCAAGGTCTTGCGACCTTGCAAGCGGTGATAAATGTGGTATTAACAGCAACTTATGCTGGTTGCTTTACTTGCGAAACTTGAACAATAAAACTATTTTGTTTGCACTCTGTTGTGTTTTGTTTCTATTCTTGGGAAACGGACAACTTTGTGCTCAGGAGAAAAGGGCGGTGGAGAACGCCATTACCCCGGTCAGCGGCAAGTTTGCCAATCTGTTGAGTTCCCCTGTATCAACCCCTAAATCCATTCCTGCGGCCTCGGCCGTATTTGAATCGCTCCGTCACTATTTTGGCGGCGATACCATACCGATAGCTCTTTCTGCCGGTGCCATTGACAGCCTGGCCCGTATGGACACCATCAGGGCCCATTCGCAGTTGGAAGCGCCGGCGTTTTCTCAGGCAAGAGACTCGGTGGTGGAAGATTTCAGCAACGGCAAGACAATGATTTATTATTACGGTGACGTGCAGGTCAACTATGCCAATATGTCCATTACGGCGGATTATATGGAATATGATGCCGATACGCGCACCGTTTTTGCCACGGGGATTCCGGACTCGACGGGGGTGATGCAGGGCAAGCCCGAGATGAAAGAAGGCAACAACACTTATGTGATGGAATCTGTCTATTACAACTTCACCTCGCGCAAGGCACGCATCCACAATATGGTCACTCAGGATGAACAGGGATTTCTTCACGGAGAGAATCTGAAGAAGATGCCCGACAATTCCATCAATATCAAGGGAGGAAAGTATACCACCTGTGATGCCGAGCATCCGCATTTTTATCTGAAGATGACCAATGCCAAAGTGACGGCGGCCGAGGGGGGGGGCATAGGGCAGACCATCTTCGGACCTTCCTATGTGGTGGTGGAAGACGTGCCTACGCCCATAGCCATTCCATTTGGTTTTGTTCCGCAACGTCCGGAAAGGGCGGGCGGGTTGCTGATTCCCACCTATGGTGAGGAAACGGCCCGCGGGTTTTATCTGCGTGACCTGGGCTATTATTTTGTTTTTGGAGATTATCTGGACTTTTCCATTACCGGAGATATTTATTCGCTTGGGTCGTGGGCGCTTTCCGGCACGGCACGTTACAGGAACCGCTACAAGTACAGCGGAAGTTTCAATATGGACATCTCCAAAAATATTACCGGAGAACGGGGCTCGGCCGACTATAGCGAATCCGGGGACTTTTCTCTAAAATGGAGCCACTCTCAGGATGCCAAAAAGCGGCCCGGTACCACGTTCAGCGCATCGGTAAACTTCTCCAGCCCCAGCAACAACCGATATAACAGCACCACCATAAACGAGGCGTTGCAGGCCCAGACTTCCTCCAGTATTTCGTATGCCAGGACCTTTGCCGGCACTCCGTTCAATTTTTCCGTCAATCTGTTGCACAGTCAGAACAACCGTGACTCATCCTATGCCCTGACCCTTCCCAACTTTACTTTTACTATGAGCCGTATCAACCCGTTTGAGCGGAAGGAAAGGGTGGGAAAGAAAAAAGCATACGAGAACATTACCCTCAGTTACAATGCCGCCTTCCAGAATAAATTGAACTTTAAGGCATCCCAGTTCAATACCCCGGAAATGTGGAATGATTTCAAGACAGGGATGCAGCACAATTTTGCCATAGGACTGCCCAGCTTTACCCTACTCAAGTATTTGAATTTTACTCCGAGTGTTTCCTATGGGATGGCAATGCATTTTCAAAGTGAGACACGGACTTTTGACCCGGTGACGCAAAAAGTGATTTCCACCTTTTCCGATCCTTTCAGCGAACTTGGAATCACTCAGAATTATTCCGGTTCGCTATCTCTCTCCACACGTGTTTACGGGAGGTTCAACTTTAAACCAACGGGTAAGTTACAGGCAATCCGGCATATGATTACGCCTTCTGTCAGCTTCTCTTTCCGTCCCGAGCTGGGCACTCCCGCCAACGGCTATACTACGTTGATTTACAAAGATAGTTCGGGAGTGGAACATCAGGTGGATTATAATAAATATTCCGCCAAATCTCTGTATGCGGCTCCTTCCAGGGGACGGTCGGCCGCCATCAGTTTTTCCATTGGAAACAATGTGGAGGCTAAGGTGTTGAATAAAAAAGACACTACGGAAAACGGCGGGCTCAAAAAAATCAAGTTAATTGATAATTTGTCACTCAGCGGCTCCTATAATTTTCTGGCAGACTCGCTGCGGCTGTCCAATATCGGGGTTACGCTGTCCACTTCCATTTTTGAAAAATTAGGCATCAATGCCAATGCCACGTTTGATCCTTATGCCATTAACGAACGCGGCCAGCGGATCAACTCGTTAAATGTGATGAAAAAAGGGCAGCTGGCACGAATGACAAATGCCAGTTTTTCCACTTCGTATTCATTTAACGGCGGAGGTAAAGATTCCAAGAACAATTCGTACCAGCTGGTATATGAAAATCCGCTTACCGGGGAATATATTCCGGGAGGCTGGGTGTATTATATGGACCCCGAACTGCCGTGGTCATTGAATTTGAATTATAGTTTTTCGTACAGCAAATCATACACCTACGCCAATGCAGCGCTGAACACCAACCACAATTTTACCCAAACTCTGGGTATATCGTCTCAGGTCAAATTGACAAAAGATTTCAGTATCAACCTCAATACCGGGGTGGACGTAATGAAAATGAAATTGACCACTACCCAGTTGAGTGCCACTTACGATCTGCACTGTTTCCAGATATCTTTTTCTTGGGTGCCCAACGGCAAGTGGGAAAGCTGGAGTTTCCGCATAGCCGCCAAAGCCTCGGCTCTTGCAGACGTGCTGCAATACAAGAAGAATTCCAGTTACTGGGATAATTAGCGGGAGCGCATCTTGCTATTTGGCAAATATGTTTTATATTTGCAACGTCTTAGTGATTCACTTTTCCCACCCCCGCAATATTTTTTTACCAATTTATATACATTTTATGTACGACATTATAGAGCTTAGCAGCAAGTCTATGGAGGATCTCCATAAAATTGCCGAAGCGCTTAAAATCACCGACCCACAATCTTTCTCAAAAACGGACCTGATTTATCAGATTCTTGATACTCAGGCCGAGTCGGGTGCTTCATCCGCTCCGCAGCAGGATCAGCGTAAAAACCGCCGTCCGCAGCGTCAGCCACAGGGTCAGCGCAAGCCGCAGGCACAGCCTCAGCAGAATCAGGCACAACAAAAGCCTCAGCAGAACCAGCCTGCCAAACCGCAAAATCAACAGAATCAGCAGAATCAGCAAAACCAGCAGAACCAGCAGAATCAGCAGAACCAGCAGAATCAGCAGAACCAGCAAAATCAGCAGCCCCAGCCTGCCCCAAAGCCCAATACGGCTGCGGTTACAGCTCCTGAAGCTGTTGAACAGCTCCAACCCGCCCAGACTCCGTCCGCGCAGGCAACGGACAAGCCCAGAATCCGTAGGGGCAGACCCCGTAAATCTTCGTTTCAGGAAGAAAGTGAAGCCGTGACGGAACCTCAGCAAACGTCTGATGCCGAAATCGCGGAAACGGAAAAACCTCAGGCATTGCCTATGAACGATGCTGCACCTCAGCAGGTAGTTGCGCCGGAAATATTTCCTGCTGCCGCTGTGAGAGACGAGGGGCAGTCCGGCCGACGCAAACGTACCCGTACCACGCAGAACCAGCAAGCTTCCGCCTCTCAGGGTAACTATCCTCCGCGTGTGCAGGGGAACCAGCCCGCTTCTCAGGGCCAGGCAGGTGCTTCGGAAGAAGGTGCTCGTGCGGCACAGGAGAACCGCCCGCAGGAAAAACGCCCCGAATATGAAGGGGTGGTCCGCGCCATTGGGGTATTGGAAATGATGCCCGACGGTTATGGTTTCCTGCGTTCGTCGGATTATAATTATTTGAATTCGCCGGACGATATTTATTTGTCACAGCAACAGATTAAAATGTACGGTCTCAAGACCGGAGACACCGTCAGCGGGGAAATTCGCCCTCCGCGTGAAAGCGAAAAATTCTTTCCGTTGGTGAAAATTGACCAGATAAACGGTCGTGATCCCGAATTCATTCGCGACCGTGTACCGTTTGATTTTCTTACCCCCTTGTTCCCCGACAAGAAATTTGATATTACCGGGAACGGACACAACAGTTTGTCCAACAGAATTGTTGACTTGTTTACTCCTATAGGGAAAGGCCAGCGCGGCTTGATAGTAGCCCAGCCCAAGACCGGCAAGACGGTGTTGCTGCAGACTATAGCCAACGCCATAGCCGACAACCATCCGGAAGTTTATATGATTGTATTGCTGATAGATGAACGTCCTGAAGAAGTAACCGACATGGCCCGTAACGTAAAGGCCGAGGTAATCGCCTCCACTTTTGACGAATCTGCGGAACGTCACGTGAAGGTGGCCAGCATTGTATTGGAAAAAGCCAAACGTCTGGTGGAATGCGGACACGATGTGGTGATTCTGCTGGACAGTATCACACGTCTGGCACGTGCTTTCAACACGGTTCAGCCGGCCAGCGGCAAGGTATTAAGTGGAGGGGTGGATGCCAACGCATTGCAAAAACCGAAACGTTTCTTTGGTGCCGCACGCAATATAGAAAACGGAGGTTCCCTTACCATTCTTGCGACAGCCCTTATTGATACCGGCTCCAAAATGGATGAGGTCATTTTTGAAGAGTTCAAGGGTACCGGCAACTTGGAGTTGCAGTTGGACCGCAAGTTATCCAACAAGCGTGTATTCCCTGCCGTGGATGTTACGCTGAGTTCTACACGTCGCGACGATTTGTTGTTGGATAAAGACAAACTCAACCGTATCTGGATTCTGCGCAATTATCTGGCAGATATGAATTCCGTGGAAGCCATGGAATTTATGAAAGAACGCCTCTTGCGTACGGAAACCAACGACGAGTTCCTGATTACAATGAATAAATAGCAGGCTCTCTACATCACCGCCTGCACCAGTAGCGCTCCTGACATCGCTACAGCCATCTTCACTGCCTTTGCTACCAGAAACCCTTTCTTATTCTCGGCCAGCAAAGGCAGTCCTGCATGACCGTCCTGCATAATGCAGTTGGCTACCAGGATGCTCAGCGGAATAGTCCCCGTGGCATACAGCGTAATGAAAATAATGTGCGGTCCCGACTCGGGAATAAGTCCAATCAGCAGTGCCGCTACCAGCATCAGCCAGTAGCGTTGGTTGATCCAACCTTCCAGGTCAATGTACTGCAAGGCAAATTCAATGACAAGCAACGCCCCGAAGGTCCAAAAGAAAATTTTGAGAAAGTGGTGTTTAATGATATGGTGCCACAAATGTTCTTCCACAAAATGATTGCCGGCAAACAGGGTAAACAGCACGGTGAGCCCGCACAGACCGGCAAAAATAAGATTCAGCCACCTTTCTGAAAACAAATGGGCATGTGCCTGATGGTCCAAATGACCCACTTCTTCCGCACCGTGGTCATGCTCCAGAAAGCCAAAGGCTATGGCCACAAAAAAAACAAGCAGGCCCAAAAGCAACATCACGCGCTGCCAGCTCAGGTGACGGAAGTTCTCTTTAAGACTGCCCCAAACCGGAGCATGGCCATGTTCGAAATGGTCATCCGTATGTACGGCAAAATGTTGGGGTGAAAACGGGCCGGGTACTTTTTTGATAAAACGGTCGGTCAGATATCCCACAATAATGCCCAGCAGGCACAGAGACATTGAAATCAGGACAGCTTCTTTGGGAATCATGGCCAGCAAAAGAAAGGACTCGTCCCCCGTAGTGCTGACCATCATTGCCAGCAAGGCACCAAAACTAAATACGTTATGGGCGTAAAGACTCACTACAATGAATCCGCCCCCGCATCCCGGAATAAGTCCCAGCACGGAAGCCAGCACCAATTGCAATAAGGGCTTGTTTCGAATTTTTTCCAGCGTAGCTCCGCTGCTTCCCACGTGAATATATTCAATGAGGAACATCATCACCATTACCAGACCGGTAATGAGTATACTATTTTTTACCACCTCAATGGCCCACATAATCAAATATTTAACTTAAGTAATTCTTGAGCTGCCTTAAAGGAGTCCAATGATCCCGATGCCACTTTTTGTTCATATTCTTCCAGTACTCCGGCAATTTTTGAATTGTCGTAAAAACGGGAAAGCAAGTTTTCGTTAATGCTTTCACGCATCCAATAGACGGCCTGCCGCCGCCGGTTATGCTCAAAATAGCCGTTTTCTTTTGTCAGGCGCATATAGTCTAGAATCAGGTCCAGAATATCTTGAAGCCCGGTTTCCTCCAAGGCCGAGGCCGTGACTGCGGTAGGAGTCCAGCCCGAAGGAGGGGCGGGGAACAGATGCAGGGCTCCTCGGTACAGCAGGCTTGCTTGAATGGCTTTGTCCACGTTTGGGCCGTCAGCCTTGTGGATTACCAGCAGATCGGACATTTCCATAATGCCGCGTTTGATGCCCTGCAAACCGTCCCCGGCGCCCGAGAGCATCAGCAGCAAGAAAAAGTCCGTCATGGAATGTACGGTGGTTTCTGACTGGCCCACGCCTACGGTTTCTATGAAGATTACATCAAAGCCGGCCGCCTCGCACAATATAACGGCTTCACGTGTTTTACGGGCCACTCCACCTAAAGAACCGCTGCTGGGAGAAGGGCGGATAAAGGCCTTGGGATTGTTGGCCAGATGCTCCATCCGGGTCTTGTCCCCCAGAATGCTCCCCTTGCTGCGTTCGCTGCTGGGGTCAATGGCCAGCACGGCCAGTTTGTGTCCCAAAGCGGTGATGTACTTTCCAAAGGCCTCAATGAATGTGCTTTTGCCCACTCCGGGAACGCCGGTAATCCCTATGCGAATGGATTTCCCGCTGAGCGGGTTACAGGCGGCTATCAACGCTCTTGCCTTTTCTCTGTCTTGAGGCAACGTGCTTTCAGTAAGTGTGATGGCCTGGGACAACATAGGAATGTTGCCTTCACGTATACCTTCAATGTATTGGGCAAGCGAATAATTTTTCCCCTGCCGCTTCTTGAGCAACTGTTCCACATTGGGGTTGATTATGGGCGGTTGAGGTACGCCGTCATTGACCGTCAGGGCCGAGTCCATATCGTGTTATTTGGTTAATGTGCCGTACAATAACAGGTTGACGGTTGGACGGGCGGGAGCGTTGGTGGTGAGACTTATGGTGTAGATGACTTCGCCCAATCCTTCTGTTTTGGGTATGCTGACCTTGACGGGCACGGTAGCACCCACGGCAATCTGCTGCGGTACGGTGGCGCTTACCCCGTCGTGACTGAAGTCGGTTTTATAAATAATCAGTGGGGTTTTGCCCTTGTTGCTGAGCATATAGGTGGCCTCTACGGAAGTCCCTTGTTTGCGCGGGGTAAATTCTATGGCGCTTTTGTCCACTTGAGGTACGGGGGCCAGTTTCTTGTCATCCTGGCTCATCTGTGTGGCGTTCATTTTGATGGAAGTCCTGACGCTAAGCACGTGTACCGGATTGGTTTTGTCATTCAGAACCAGTTGTACCGGATAAATTACATTGCCCCATTCTTCCTTGATTTTTGTGTCAATGGTATAGACAATGTAACCTTTTTCGCCCGCGTTCAGTTTTTTTGGGTGCAGGGCTATCTGCAGGTTGTCGTCACGTTTGGTATAGGCAAGAATCAAAGGCAGTTTGCCCACATTGATCACTTCTACGGAATCCGTCTTTACTTGTCCCTGTTTTATCTGACCCAGTTCCAGTTCCCGTTTGCGCAGGCGCAACTGTCCCATAAGCACGGGGTGGGTGTCCTCTATTGAAAAGGCTTTCTGATGTACCACACCGCGGATGTTCAACTGGTAGGGATTCTTGTTTCCGGTAATGTATACAGAAAGAACTTTGTCAAAGGGGTAGGGCCCCTGGTCGTTTTGAAACTCGGCCGTTACGGTGCCTTGCTTCCCCGGCAGAATGGGTTCCTTGGTCCAGTCGGGAGTAGTGCATCCGCATGAAGAAATGACGGTTTGAATGACAATGGCCTTGTCACTTTTATTGGTAAGGGTGAAAACACAACGCTGCGGGCCGTCGTCTATGCCAAAATCTCCAAAATCATGGACTTGTTTATCAAATTGAATGAGATTGTCTTGCAGGTTTTGCGGAGTGGCAAGAGAAAGTATGGTAAAAAGTGCGATTGCCAGAATTTTCATTGGACAAATGTTTAACTGATGTGTGCAAAGGTAATAGAAACAGATTTAATTTATATCTTTGCCCGAGAATTCATAAAAATAGATTTATAATGGCACATAAAATTACTGAAGACTGCGTAGCTTGCGGAACTTGTATTGACGAATGCCCGGTGGGAGCAATTTCTGCCGGTGACATCTATGTCATTAATCCCGACGAATGTGTCGATTGCGGCACTTGCGCAGAAGCCTGTCCCAACGGAGCTATAGTTCAAGCTTAAGTGTTGAGGATATGGGATTAAGGGGGTAACGGATTTTGTTACCCCTTTTTTTTTGTGCTAAAAATTCGTATCTTTGGAAGTAAATCATTCTTTATTATGAACAAAGAGCAATTACGCGGTATTATCAACAAGTACAGAAAGCTGGCAGAAACGGCGGCTAAAGACCACCGCATGGACAAAGCTCAGGAATGTGAAGAGTTTGCCAGATTTGTGGAAGAAAATTTTGATCTGTATCAGGACGAGGCGTACCAGAACGAGTCGGAATTGTGGGAGGATTACGAATCCATCAGCAACGGAGAATCGGTATTCGGCAACGCTTTTGGAGATGACGATGACGAGTAGCCTATGAGAGAGGCGCTTGTAGATTACATTCAAAGAGACATCCTGCCCCGGTACGTGGCTTACGATAAGGCCCATCGTTTGGACCACATCCGGCAGGTTATCGATGAAAGGTTGCAGTTGGCAGCCTGTTATCCCGTTGATCGGGAAATGATATATACCATTGCCGCTTGACCGGGGCTCCAATGCGGAAGGGTTGGAGCAACTGCGTGTTCTTATGGAAGATGAGGGCTTATTGAAAGCGAAATTTGAAGAAATATATGATAGATGTACCATTAATAACTAATACTTAATATTATGGGATTACTATTATCCGCCCTTGTGGGCATTGTAGCCGGCTGGCTTGGAGGTCTTCTTTTCAAAGGTTCCGGCAACGGACTTATCATTAACCTTATTGTGGGTGTCATTGGTGGCTTTATTGGCGGCTGGGTATTCACCAAATTGGGAATCGGCGGTACCACATTGGTATGGCAGTTGGTAGCCGCAGCAGTGGGCGCTGTCATCCTGCTGTTTATTGTATCGCTTTTCCGCAAGAAATAAACCGCGGAGTCTTGGAAGCATAAGGGAGAACGGAAACGTTCTCCCTTTTTTTATCTGCCATTGTGGCGGAAGTGGCAGATAAACCGCAAGGGCATAGTTATTGAGAAGAAAACCGTATATTTGCAAGATACTAGTCACATATATTAATTCAACTATATGGCATCATTCATAAGCGTAGTAGGAAAGATCTTCGGCTCCAAAGCGGACAGGGACCTGAAAGAGTTACAGCCTTACGTAGATAAAATCAACGACGAATACAAACGTATTGACGCATTGGACAATGACGGTCTTAGAGCAGAAAGCGTCGACATCAGAAAAACCATTGCTCGGTATATTGCCAAAGAAGAAGAAGAAAAAGCGGCCTTGCGCACGCAACTGGAAGACGTGGAACTGGCGGTGGACAAAAAAGAAGAGTTGGCTACAGGCGTAGACAAACTTACCAAGCGCATTGACGAGAAAATTGAAGAAATTCTTCTGGAACAACTGCCCAGGGCGTTTGCCATTATGAAATCCACGGCGCGCCGTTTCAAGGAAAATGAAACCCTTACGGTCACGGCCTTGGATTTTGACCGCAATCTGGCTGCCCGCAGAGACAGCATTGAAATTGAAGGAGACAAAGCCATTTGGCATCACAAATGGATGGCCGGAGGTACTATGGTTACTTGGGATATGGTGCATTACGACGTGCAGTTGATGGGTGGGGTGGTACTGCACGGGGTTACCAAAAAAGAGGACAAGGAACACCGCGGCAACATTGCCGAGATGGCCACAGGGGAAGGGAAGACGCTGGTAGCCACGCTGCCTGTTTTTCTTAATGCCCTGGCCGGAAAAGGGGTGCACGTGGTTACCGTGAACGACTACCTGTCAAAACGTGACTCGGAATGGATGGGCCCTCTGTACGAATTTCACGGTCTGAGTGTGGATTGTATTGACAAACACCAGCCTAATTCTGAAGAACGCAAAAAGGCCTACCGTGCCGACATCACTTTTGGTACCAACAATGAATTCGGTTTTGACTATCTGCGCGACAACATGGCCATCAACAAGGAAGACCTGGTGCAGCGCAAACATCATTATGCCATTGTGGACGAGGTGGACTCCGTGTTGATTGACGATGCCCGTACGCCTTTGATTATTTCCGGTCCCGTTCCCAGAGGAGAAGACCAGCAGTTCAACGAGTTCCGTCCCATAGTGGAAAACCTGTACACCGCCCAGCGTGCCATTGTGCAACAGGAGCTGGCCAATGCCCGCAGGCTGATCTCTGAGGGTGACGAGGAAAACGGCGGCAAATCCCTGTTGCGTGCCTACAAGGGATTACCCAAGTACACCCCGCTCATCAAATACCTGAGTGAACAAGGCATCAGGCAGTTGTTGCAAAAAACGGAAAACTTCTATATGCAGGACCAGAACAAGGAAATGCATATCATTACCGACGACTTGTACTTTGTCATTGAAGAGCAACAGAAATCGGTGGATCTCACGGAAAAGGGCCACGACCTGATTGCCGGCAAGGTCAGCGAACCCAATTTCTTCATTTTGCCGGATATGGGTACCGAGATTTCCGAACTGGAAAAGAAAAATCTTGCCCCGGAAGAAAAAGCTGCCGCCAAAGATTCGCTGCTGAGCGAGTACGCCATCAAGTCCGAGCGCGTTCATACCGTGAACCAGCTGCTCAAAGCCTACGCCATGTTTGAAAAGGATGTGGAATACATTGTGGTGGACAACAAAATAAAGATTGTGGACGAGCAGACCGGCCGTGTGCTGGAAGGCCGCCGCTATTCCGACGGACTGCATCAGGCCATTGAAGCCAAGGAAAAAGTGAAGGTCGAGGCCGCTACACAGACCTTTGCCACCATCACCCTGCAGAACTACTTCCGTATGTACCACAAACTGGCCGGTATGACCGGTACGGCCGAGACGGAAGCCGGTGAATTCTGGTCCATCTATAAATTGGACGTGGTGGTGATTCCCACCAACCGCGCCGTAATACGTAAAGACGGCGATGACCTCATCTACAAGACCAAACGTGAAAAATTCAATGCGGTTATAGACGAGATTGTGACCCTGTCAAAGGCGGGCCGACCGGTGCTGGTAGGTACCACCTCCGTAGAAGTGTCCGAACTGCTCAGCCGTATGCTCAAAATGCGCGGCATTCAGCACAACGTACTCAACGCAAAGCAGCACGCCCGTGAGGCCGAGATTGTGGCCGAGGCGGGGCGTTCCTCGGCCGTCACCATTGCCACCAATATGGCGGGCCGTGGTACCGACATCAAGTTGGGAACCGGCGTGAAAGAGGCGGGCGGTCTGGCCATCATTGGTACCGAGCGCCACGACAGCCGCCGTGTGGACCGTCAGTTGCGCGGACGTGCCGGACGTCAGGGAGACCCCGGGTCATCCAATTTCTATGTTTCGCTGGAGGACGACCTGATGCGTCTGTTTGGCAGCGGACGTATTGCCTCGGTGGTGGACAAGATGGGTATGAAAGAAGGCGAGGTGCTGCAACATCCCATGCTGTCCAGTTCTATTGAACGTGCCCAGAAAAAAGTGGAAGAGAACAACTTCGGAATCCGTAAGCGTTTGCTGGAATACGATGACGTGATGAATTCCCAGCGTGAAGTCATTTATACCCGCCGGCGCAACGCGCTGTACGGAGAACGGGTGGACGTGGATGTGGCCAATATGATGAGCGACTACGCGGAAAGTTTTGCCCAGGCCCATGAAAGTGACGATTTGGATGAGTTTAACTTTGAATTGATTCGCCAACTGTCCATTGAGTGCGGTTTTGACGAACCGTTCTTCAAAAAAGCCTCCACGGCCGACTTGGCTGAAAAGGTGGCCGACCAGATCAGGAATGTGTATACCCGCAGAACGGATACGCTGGTGCAGCAGGCCTGGCCCATAATGAAGAGCATTTACGAGACGCAGAGTGCCACCTATGAAAACGTGGTGGTACCGGTAAGTGACGGCAAACGCATCTACCAGATTATTGTCAACCTCAAGAAGGCTTACGAAAGCCGAGGGAGGGAACTGGTACGCGCCATCAACAAGACCATCAACCTGGTAATGATTGACGAGTACTGGAAAGAACACCTCAGGGATATGGACGACCTGAAGCAGTCCGTGCAGAATGCCACCTATGAACAAAAAGACCCGCTGTTGATTTACAAGTTTGAAAGTTTCAAACTCTTCAGTGAAATGTTGGAAAAAATTGCCCGCGACGTATTGGCCTTTCTGCTTAAAGCGCAAATTCCCCTGCGCCAGAACCAGGACCGTCTGGACAATGCCGGCAACGGCCGCAGACGTGCCGATACGAGCAACACCCGGACCTCGCGTCCCGAACTGCTTAACCAGTCCGCCGAGCCTCGTTCAAACGCTCCCGTACATGTGGAAAAACAAGTGGGACGCAACGACCCGTGCCCGTGTGGAAGTGGCAAAAAATTCAAGAACTGCCACGGTAAAAACGTATAAAAAGTATATTATGGATTACGATGTATTGGTAATAGGTGCCGGACCCGGCGGGTACGTGGCAGCTATCCGTGCGTCCCAACTTGGGCTCAAAACCGCCGTGGTGGAACGGGCCCATCTGGGAGGCGTATGCCTCAACTGGGGCTGCATTCCCACCAAAGCGCTGCTAAAAAGCGCGCAAGCATTGGAAACGGCGCGTAACGCGGCCGCCTATGGCGTGCAATTGGAAACGGTGGCGCAACCGAATCTGGAAGCCATCGTGGCCCGCAGCCGGGCAGTGTCCGAGCAGATGAGCAAAGGTATAGCCTATCTTTTCAAGAAGAATAACGTTACCTTGATCATGGGGCGAGCCAAACTCTCCGGAGCCGGTGCGGTGGAGGTATCGCATATCGCCGGAGCCGAAGGTTCTGTCCGGGTGACGGCCCGCCATATCATTCTGGCTACCGGGTCCCGTTCCAATTCGTTGCCGTTTGCTCCCATTGACGGCAAAAAAATCATCGGTTACCGGCAGGCCTTGGTGCCTTCACGGATTCCGGAATCCATGGCCATCATCGGCTCCGGAGCCATAGGCAGTGAACTGGCGTATTTCTATAATGCGTTGGGAACCAAGGTCGTACTCATTGAATATATGGACAATATTGTCCCGCTGGAAGACGAGGAAGTGAGTGCCCAGTTGAGCCGCTCGTTCCGCAAGGCGGGCATCAGGGTGATGACCCGGGCCGGGGTACAAAGTGCTGACAAAAGCGGGCACGGGGTAGCGCTGCAGGTGCAGACTCCAAAAGGGTTGGAGACCGTACAGGCAGAAGTGGTTCTCTCGGCCGTGGGGGTGATTCCCAATACCAACGATATGGGATTGGAAGAAGCCGGGGTAGTGCTGGAACGCGGTAAAGTGAAGGTGGATGCCGATTACGCCACCTCCGTGCCGGGCATCTACGCCATCGGGGACATCATTGCCACGCCGGCGCTTGCCCACGTGGCCAGTGCCGAGGCCCTCTGCTGCGTGGAACGTATTGCAGGGCACACGGTGCCGGCTCCGGACTACGGGAACATCCCGGGTTGTTATTACACTACTCCGGAAATCGCCTCGGTGGGGATGACGGAAAAGGCGGCCCGCGCCAAAGGATATGAACTGAAGATAGGCAAATTCCCCTTTACGGCATCCGGAAAGGCCGCTACGGCAGGTGAACGTGATGGTTTTGTGAAGCTGATTTTTGATGCGGCTACGGATAGATTATTGGGAGCCCATCTGATTGGGGCGCATGTAACCGAAATGATTGGCGGCCTGGTAACAGCCCGCAATCTGGGTGTAACGGCGCACGACCTGGTCCACAGTGTTTATCCCCATCCCACCATGAGCGAGGGAATCAGGGAAGCGGCCGAGGCGGCGTTGGGACAGGCCGTTCACATTTAGGCGCTGCGTATTAAGAGATTTTCAGCAGACTCACCACGGTTTCCACGTGCTGGGTCTGCGGAAACATATCAAAAGGCCGAATGCTGTCTACGGCATATCCACCGGCACAGAGTTGTTTCAGATCCCAAGCCAGTGACACGGGATTGCAGCTCACATAAATAATTTGCCGGGGGGCCGCGGCTATCATACTTTTTTTAATCTCGGTAAGGGTCCCGCTGCGTGGCGGGTCCAGTACAATCAAAGACGGTTGCGGGTAGCGGGCCGTGAATTCGGGAGTGAATGTCTGCAGAATATCTCCCGTAAGAAATTCAATTTGTGGCAGGCCGTTTTGCCGGGCATTGAAGCGGGCGTCTTCAATGGCTTGCGCGTTGCCCTCTATGGCCACGTACCGGCAGGAAGGGTGGCAAGTGGCCAGCACACTCGCAATGGTGCCAATTCCGGTATATAGGTCGTACACCAATCCACCCGGGCAGTCACTGGTTTGTGAGGCAATATAGTGGTACATAGCTACTGCCTGTTGCGGATTGGGTTGGTAGAAGGCCTGCGGACTCACCCTGAAACGCAACGGGGGCGTGGTTTCATTGATGGGAATACGTTCTTCTGAATACCTTTGCCCGGCCACGTAATAGAATTGCGGGTCATAGAACGTCTGGTCGGGGCGCCCCTCCCACACGGAATAGTACCAGGAAGTGACTTGGGGGCAAGCTTGCCGGAGCGTTTTCATAAACGGAAGAATGACTTCTTCATTGCGCGAGGTGAAACCGCAGACGGCGCACAAACCGTCCGCACCGTGCCGCATAAGCAGGTTGCGCAACAAACCGCTGCGGGTGGCATACCGATAAAACGGAAGCCGGTGTTCCAGTGCCAGCGCCTTTATTTGCAGCGCGGTGGAATGAACCACCGGAGGCTGAAGAAAGCAGGCTTCGCAGTCAAACACGTCATAAGGCTTGTCTATGGGGTGGTAGCCCATACGCAGGCCGTCGGCTTCAAAGGTATATTCCGTCTTGTTGCGGTATCCTTGTTCCAGGGGGCCGGGTGTAACATCGGGAATTCCTGCCGCGGGTAACGGGATGTCGTATTTTTGCAGGGCGGTTTCCAGAATTTCTTTTTTGAAACGTAACTGGCCGGAGTAGGTGATGTGTTGCCACGGACAGCCACCACACTGGTTGGCGTGGGGACAGAACGGGACGCGGCGCAAGGCCGACGGTCGGAGCACTTGCGTGAGTTCCCCGCAGCGGAAGCCTTTGCCTCGGCATTTGGTAATTTCTACTTCTTCTGTGGGGATGCCGCCGGTTACGTAGTATTTGTCCGTACTGCAGGCTCTGCCGGAAGAATGCATGTGAGAGAGGGTAACCCTCATAAACGTTCTGCTATGTGATACGAGTTGCGTTCGGGGGCGTTGCGGGAAATCATTTCACCCAGGAAACCGGCCAGGAACAGTTGCATTCCCAGCACCAGGGCCAGCAGGGCCAGGTAGAAAAGCGGCTGGTCGGTGACGTAGCGGAAAGGAAGTCCGTGGGCTTGCCATACCAGTTTCTGTACAATGAGCCAGATGGCAATGATGCCTCCGGTCAGGAACATAAGGGTGCCAAAGAGACCAAAGATGTGCATGGGCTTCTTGCCGAATTTGGACAAAAACCAGAGGGACATCAAATCCAGGTAACCGTTTACAAAACGACTGAGGCCGAATTTGCTTTGACCGTATTTGCGGGCCTGATGGATCACCACTTTTTCTCCAATACGTCCAAAACCGGCATTTTTGGCCAGATAAGGAATGTAGCGGTGCATCTCTCCGTAGACCTCAATGTTTTTGACCACCTCGTTGCGGTAAGCCTTGAGGCCGCAGTTCATATCGTGCAGTTTTATGCCGGTCACGCGGCGGGCGGTGGCGTTATATATTTTGGAGGGGATGTTTTTGGTGAAGACCCCGTCTTTACGTTTCTTTTTCCAACCCGAGACCAGGTCGTAAGAATTGTTGGCAATGAGCGTGTACAGTTGGGGGATTTCAGAGGGGCTGTCCTGCAGGTCGGCATCCATGGTGATGACCACGTTGCCCTGAGCCCGTTCAAAGCCACAGAAAAGAGCGGCCGATTTGCCGTAATTGCGACGGAAACGGATGCCGTGGATGCGCGGGTCTTCTTTGGCTTGATTTGCGATATAGGTCCAACTGCCATCCGTGCTGCCGTCGTCAATAAACACCACCTCGTAGGTAAGCGGATGGTTTCCGTTTACCTCCACAGGCCGGTCCAGTACTTCGCGGATAAGAGAGAGCAGTTCCGGAAGTGACTCTTCTTCATTGAGCAGCGGAATGATCAGTGAAAGGTCCATCAGGCAAAAGGCGTGTTAGGGGTTTGGTGTTTGGCGGCATTGGCCAAGAGTGATGACCACAGGAGTCCCAGGATATTGAAATAGAATAATTGACTGAAACACAGTATAGCGGGCAATTTGCCCATAAACAGGTTCACGTCCACGTCTTGCGTATTGCCGCTCTGGCTCAGGGCCTGTTCCATAATTTGCATGAACTGGTCCGATGTTTCCGGGAACAGGTACATGATATGTACAAAATAGTAGGCAACCGCCACCACGGAAGAACACAGCGATACGGCCAGACCGAATTTGAAGGCCTCCGAATAGTCGTATTTTTCCAGAGGTTTTCCGTAATCTTTCATGAAGTAATATAAAAGAGATACGGTGAGAGCCAGTTTAAGAAGGTTCATGGTGATGGTTATGCCTTTTGACAAATCCGGCATAACGGAAGGAATCAGAAGAAAAATAATTGTCACTAAGGCAAGCAGCAGGCCGTAAATGCCGGCTTTGTTCCAAAAATTGGCCATCGGGTAAAGATTTTAGATTAGGCTTACAAAGTAACGGAAATTTTAATTATTTACCTAAATTTGTAAGTTATTACGAAAGTAGGATAATTGCGCAAGTTACATTTATTATGATTACAATTACTTTTCCCGACGGGAAATCAAAAGACTATCAAGAAGGCGTTACGGCTTATCAGATAGCGGAAAGCATCAGCCCGCGTCTGGCAGCGGAAGTCCTTGCGGCGGAAGTTGACGGACAGATGGTGGATGTGCACCGTCCCATTGCACAGGACGCAACTCTCAAATTATACAAATGGGATGACGAGCAGGGCAAGCACGTTTTCTGGCACTCCTCGTCGCATCTTATGGCCGAGGCGCTGGAAGCACTGTACCCGGGGGTCAAATTCGGCATCGGGCCCGCCATTGAAAACGGGTTTTACTATGACGTGGACTTTAACGGCCGCACTTTGGCGGAAGCCGAACTGGCCGGCATTGAAAAGAAAATGCTGGAGCTGGCCCGTGAAAAACAGGTATTTACCCGCAGGGAAGTCTCTAAGGCGGAAGCACTCAAAACTTACACGGATAAGGGAGACCCCTACAAATGCGAACTTCTCTCAGACTTGCAGGACGGCACCATTACCTTTTATACAAACGGTGCCTTTACCGATTTGTGCCGCGGCCCGCACCTTCCGGACACATCGGTAATCAAGGCCATCAAATTGACCTCCATTGCCGGAGCCTACTGGCGTGGAGATGAAAAACGCCAGATGCTTACACGTATCTACGGCATTACCTTTCCCAAGAAATCCATGCTGGATGAATACCTGCTGATGCTGGAAGAAGCCAAGAAGCGCGACCACCGCAAATTGGGCAAAGAGTTGGAATTGTTTACCTTCTCTGCTCGTGTGGGTCAGGGCCTTCCCTTGTGGCTACCCCGTGGTGCGGCGTTGCGCGAACGTCTGGAAAATTTTCTGAAAGCCGTACAGAAAACGTACGGTTACCAGCAGGTAATCACGCCGCACATCGGACAGAAAGAATTGTATGTGACCAGCGGTCACTATGCAAAATACGGAGCCGACAGCTTCAAGCCCATCAAGACCCCGCAGGAAGGCGAAGAGTTTCTGCTCAAACCCATGAACTGTCCCCACCATTGTGAAATTTTCAAATCCAAACCGCGTTCCTACCGCGATATGCCCGTGCGTCTGGCCGAGTTCGGCACGGTATACCGCTACGAACAGAGTGGTGAATTGCACGGACTTACAAGAGTACGCGGATTTACCCAGGATGACGCCCATATTTTCTGTTGTCCCGATCAGATCAAGGAAGAATTCTGCAAGGTGATAGACATTGTACTGTATATTTTCAAGACCTTGAACTTTACCGAATATACGGCTCAGATTTCTTTGCGCGACAAAGTGGACCGCAGCAAGTACATCGGTTCCGATGAAAACTGGGAAAAGGCCGAGGCCGCCATTATTGAATCGGCTGCCGAGAAGGGTCTGAATACCGTAGTGGAATACGGGGAAGCCGCATTCTACGGTCCCAAACTGGACTTTATGGTAAAAGACGCCATTGGCCGCAAATGGCAACTGGGTACCATTCAGGTGGACTACAACCTTCCCGAACGTTTTGAACTGGAATACATCGGTGCTGACGACAAGCGTTACCGCCCGGTAATGATTCACCGCGCGCCCTTTGGTTCCATGGAACGTTTTGTGGCGGTTTTGCTTGAACATACGGGTGGTAAATTCCCCTTGTGGCTGGCTCCGGAACAGGTTATGGTATTGCCTATCAGTGGAAAATTCAACGATTTTGCAAAAAAAGTTTGTGATTTCCTGAATAATTCCGACCTTCGCGCCTCGCTTGACGACAGAAACGAGACTGTGGGCAAGCGCATTAGAGAGAACGAGTTAAAGCGGATTCCGTATCTGGTAATTGTAGGAGAGAAGGAGGAATCTACTAACTCTGTATCTGTACGTAAGCAGGGTGGAGAAGACAAAGGCTCCATGAGTCTGGAAGATTTTGTTACTATGCTGCATACAGAAGTAAAGAATTTAATTAACTAAAAAATAGGAGGAAACAGACTATCGCAACACCTTACAGACCGCGTCCCGCTGGTCCGCCCCAGAGAAAACCGAACAACAATAACAACAGGGGCAGAAATTTTAATCACGCACCGCAGGAAGACGGTGCCCGCATTAATAGGGAAATAACTTCGCCTAACGTACGTGTTGTGGGCGAGAACGTGGAGAAACAAGGCGTATATTCCATAGCGGAAGCCATAAAGATGGCGGAAGCCTTGGAATTGGATTTGGTAGAAATTTCGCCTCAGGCAGACCCGCCCGTGTGCAAAATTATTGACTATCAGAAGTTTTTGTACCAGAAGAGAAAGAAAGCCAAAGAAATGAAGGCCAATGCCTCAAAAGTGGTGGTGAAGGAGATTCGTTTTGGTCCAAATACAGATGAGCACGACTACCAGTTTAAGTTAAAGCACGCGATAGAGTTTTTGCAGGATGGATCAAAAGTCAAGTCATATGTTTTTTTCAGGGGCCGTTCCATTGTATTCTCTGAACAAGGTGAGAAGTTATTGCTGAGGTTTGCGGTGGATTTGGAAGAGTACGGGAAAGCCGAGCAAATGCCCAAACTGGAAGGAAAGCGTATGATAATGATGCTTGCTCCGCTGCCCAAAAAGAAAAATTAACTAACCAATAAATATAGTATTAATATGCCAAAAATGAAGACCAATTCCGGAGCTAAAAAACGCTTCACGTTGACCGGAACCGGAAAAGTTAAGCGGAAACACGCTTACCACAGTCACATTCTGACAAAAAAAACAACCAAGCGGAAACGCAATCTGGCTTACTCTGCCACTGTGCACAAAGCCGATGAAAAGCGTATCAAGGCATTGATTTGTGCCTAAGCTTACAATTTATTAACCAGGTTGCCCAGCAGAAAAAGTTTCTCTATGGAGGAGAGCGCTGACAGCCGCAAAACAAAAAATTATGCCTAGATCGGTAAATGCCGTTGCCTCAAGAGCACGGCGCAAAAAAATTCTGAAACAGACCAAGGGTAACTTTTTAGCCCGCAGGAATGTTTGGACCGTTGCCAAAAACACGTATGAAAAGGGTTTGACCTATGCATACCGTGACCGCAAGAACAAGAAACGCACTTTCCGTGCCCTTTGGATTCAGCGTATCAATGCCGCTGCCCGTATGCACGGTATGACTTATTCCCAGTTTATGGGTAAAGTCTCCAAAGCCAACGTAGGCCTTAACCGCAAGGTGCTGGCTGACCTGGCCATGAACAACCCGCAAGCTTTTGAAGCCATTCTCAATTCCGTTAAATAACCCCGGACTTGACAACAATATAAAAAGAGAGGCCGGCCGTATATTGGCCGGCTTTCTTTTTTATCTTTCTTGCATCAAAGGGAATTTTTTTTGAATCTTTACACTGAATTAAAATTTTAACACATATGATATCAATTTTAGCTATTGACTGGACCTCTTTATGGAATTCAATTACGGCTCTTTTTGCCAATGCAGACTTTTTGAAAGCCATTTCCACCGTGTTTAATTATCTGGTAACACTTTTTACCAGTTTATTCGGAGCATAGTGAGACGCTTTTTGAATTATTTACCGGCGGTATTGGCGTTAACACTGATGCTGACCGGTTGTCTTGGTATAGAACCCGGGACAGATATGCACCAATTCTCTTGCGCCGTGTGTGATACTTTGGGTGATCCCATTAGGGGCATAGAGCTTTCGGTAGATAGTCGTACCCTAGCCGCTTGGGATAAGCCCGGAACCATCTTGAGTGAAATCACATCGGCTTCCGGTAAAATAGAATATTCCTTTGCGGAGATTACGGAATCCAAGGTTTATATTTTTACGGCCAGAGATATCAATCCTCTGGAATACGGTGCTTACAAGGACCGTAGCGATACCTTGATCATGTATTTCAATGCGGGGAGTGAGTTATCGCTTAACTTGACGTTCTGTCTGGAAAACGCGGAATAAATGGAAATAAGAAACATTTTTGGCAGCCGCTGGTTCAAATTTGCCGTGGTGGCGCTGTGTTACCTGTTGTGGGTTATCTGGCTGGGCAACTACTGGTGGTTGCTGGGCCTGATAGTGATTTTTGACCTGTATATTTCCAAGAAAGTCAAATGGGCTTTCTGGAAAAAACGATATAAAGCGGGAGAAAAACGCAATACGGCTCTGGATTGGCTGGATGCACTCATTTTTGCTTTGGTGGCCGCCACTTTTGTGAAATATTTCTTTTTTGAAGCCTATATGATTCCCACCTCGTCAATGGAAAATACACTGATGACAGGCGACTATTTGTTTGTGGACAAACTGAAGTACGGTCCCAAACGTCCGCAGCAGCCGCTTACAATTCCGTTGACCCACAACGTGTTTTTGGGGAGGGAATCCTACTCGCAACTGATTACTAATCCCTATCGTCGTTTGGCAGGCTTTTCCAAGGTAAAACGCAATGACGTGGTGGTGTTCAATTTCCCTCACGGTGATACCATACTGGCGGCTTATCCCGTGGACGACTATTACACGCACGTGCGTCTGAGTGGCAGGCAGTCCACACTGGACAACTACGGTCCCGTAAAAGTCAGACCGGCCGGCAAGGAAGACAATTATGTAAAGCGTTGTGTAGCCCTTCCCGGAGATACGTTGCATGTGAAGGACGGTAGGGTGTATGTCAACGGGGAGGCGCAACCGTATTTCAAAGGGGTGCGCAACACGTATACCGTGGTAACGGACGGACAGGGTATCAATCAGCTGATTTTGGACAAATACGGAATTTCTTCGGCCGAGGTCTATTTTGATGCCGCATTGCCGGGTTATACTTCCTTACCCATGAATGCAGAAACAGCCGAAGAACTCGCCACGCTGCATAATGTGGTTTCCGTACAGCAAAACATTGACGTGTTCCCGGCGGATTATCCCGACTCTCCGCTGATGCTGTTTCCCTTCCAGATTTCCGACGCCTATCCCTGGACAAGGGACAACTACGGCCCGCTCTGGATTCCCGCTAAAGGCAGCCGAGTGGCCCTCACATTGACCAATCTGCCGTTGTACCGTCGTATTATTGAAGCGTACGAGAAACACACTCTGGAAGTAAAAGGCGATGAAATCCGTATTGACGGACAAGTCACCACCGAATACACCTTTGCCCAGGATTATTATTTCATGATGGGTGACAACCGCCACAATTCGCTGGATTCGCGTTACTGGGGCTTTGTGCCGGAAGACCGAATCGTGGGTACTCCTTCATTGGTATGGTTCTCGTTGGACAAGTATAAAAGTTTTCCCAAAAACATCCGCTGGAATCGCATCTTTAAGATGAAGTTTAAATAAATATTTTGGTATTAAGAAAAAAATAGTGATATTTGCAGCCCCTAAAAAAACGCATAAATCTCAAAAATATAGATACAATGGCACGAGTATGTCAAGTTACCGGAAAGAAAAGAATGGTTGGGAATAACGTATCTCACTCTAGACGTCGCACCAAACGTGAGTTTGCTCCCAATTTGAAAAACAAACGTTTCTGGTCAGAAGAAGAAGGACGTTTTATTACGTTAAAAGTTTCCGCTGCGGGTATCCGCACCATAAATAAAAATGGCCTTGCCGCCACTTTGAAAGAAGCGCGCGCCAAAGGTTTGATTGATGTAGTATAATTTTACGAGTCATGGCAAAAAAGGATAACAGAGTACAGGTCATTTTAGAGTGTACCGAACAGAAAGACAGCGGTGTTCCGGGAATGTCCCGTTACATCACCACCAAGAACAAGAAAAACACCACACAACGTCTTGAACGGAAAAAATACAATCCTTTCCTCAAGAAGGTGACTGTTCACAGGGAAATAAAATAGTTTAACCAGTAAAGATATACAGCTATGGCAAAAAAAGCGGTTGCAACCTTGCATGATAAAGCAGCTACCAAAGGCAGTGTTAAATGTATCCGTATGACCCGCTCGGGTCGCACCGGTGCCTATGTGTTCAAAGAAGGCATTGTTCCCTCGGATAAGGGAAAAGAATTTTTTGAAGGCAAATAGAGAGCCTTTTGAGTTTTGAGTTAATAGGAGAGGGTGACTTTCAGTTACCCTCTTTTTTTGTACATTTGCATTCTTTGAGAAAAAGTTACGCCTTATGAGTAAAGATGTGTTGAATAAAGGTCTGGAAAAAACCAAAATCGGTCTTTTCGGGCGCCTGGCCCGGGCCGTTATGGGGCGTTCCCGTGTGGACGATCAGGTGCTGGACAATCTGGAAGAGGCCCTCATTGCTTCTGATGTGGGTGTGGACACCACTTTGAAAATCATTGAACGCATTGAAGAAAGAGTGGCTCGTGACAAGTATATGAACACGGACGAGTTGAACCGCTACCTCAGAGAAGAAATAGAAGGTCTGCTGCAGGAAAACAAAGCCACCAATCAAGTGATTCCCTTTGATTTTTCCAAAAAACCTTTTGTGGTGTTGGTGGTGGGGGTCAACGGAGTGGGCAAGACTACTACTATTGGCAAACTGGCTGCCCAACTGAAAGCGGCCGGTAAAAAGGTGATGCTTGGGGCGGCCGATACTTTCCGTGCCGCAGCGGTGGACCAGTTGACCATCTGGAGCGAGCGGGCCGATGTCCCCATTGTGAAGCAGCCTATGGGCAGCGATCCAGCCGCAGTGGCTTACGATGCACTTGCCTCGGCCATGGCAAGGGATATGGACGTGCTGTTGATTGATACGGCAGGGCGGTTGCACAATAAGGTGAATTTGATGAATGAACTGGGCAAGATAAGGAACGTGCTGCAAAAGCTGATTCCGGACGCGCCGCATGAAGTGCTGCTGGTGCTGGACGGCTCTACCGGCCAGAATGCGTTTCAGCAGGCCAGGGAATTTACCAAGGCGACGCAGGTTACGGCACTGGCGGTCACCAAACTGGACGGGACGGCCAAGGGAGGGGTGGTGATAGGCATAAGTGATGCTTTTCAGATTCCCGTGAAGTTCATAGGGCTGGGAGAGGGGATTGATGATTTGCAAGTGTTTGACAAAAAGGCGTTTGTGGCCTCTTTATTTGAATAATTTTTGACTGAAAGATAGAACTGTAATGACTATTTCTTTTAATTGGCTTAAAGACTATCTGCCTATGGACATGACCGCCGAGCAGGTAGCAAAAGTATTGACCGACATTGGGCTGGAAGTGGAAGGGATGGAAACGGCGGAAGCCGTCCCGGGAGGTTTGGCGGGTGTGGTGACGGCAAAAGTGCTTACTTGCGTGCCCCATCCCAACTCGGACCACCTGCATATTACCACCGTGGATGCCGGCACAGAAGCACCGCTGCAGATTGTTTGCGGAGCTCCCAATGTGGCAGCCGGGCAGAAAGTGCTGCTGGCCACCATAGGTACCACACTGACGTTTTCCAACGGAGAACAGGTGAAAATAAAGAAGGGGAAAATCCGCGGAGAGGAATCTTTGGGAATGATCTGTGCCGAGGATGAACTGGGTATCGGTGCGTCGCACGAGGGCATTATGGTACTGCCCGAGGATACTCCGGTGGGTATGGCGGCAAAGGACTACCTGCATCTGTCTTCCGATACGGTTTTTGAAATCGGACTGACCCCTAACAGGGTCGATGCCGCCTCATACATAGGGGTGGCGCGTGATCTGGTGGCATGGTTTGCCTCGCAAGGTAAGCAGGTGAAGTTACAGTGGCCTTCCGTGGAGGCTTTCCGGGAAAATCCTTCGGCCGATGCCGACGCCGTAAAGGTGACCGTGCTGGCTCCTCAGGCGGCGATGCGTTACAGCGGGATATCGCTCAGCGGACTTAAAGTGGGACCCTCGCCCGACTGGATGCAGGAAAAACTGCGAGCCGTGGGATTACGTCCCATCAACAACGTGGTGGATATTACCAATTTTGTGCTCATGGAAACGGGACAACCGCTGCACGCGTTTGACCGTGCCAAAATTACGGGTAACCAGGTAGTGGTGCGTATGGCCAATGAAGGAGAGAAATTTGTGACGCTTGACCAAGTGGAGCGTACGCTTACCGCTCAGGATTTGATGATATGCAACGCGCAGGAACCCATGTGCATGGCGGGCGTGTTTGGAGGCGCAAAGAGCGGGGTTACGGAACAGACTACGGATGTGTTTGTAGAATCGGCTTATTTCCACCCCGTTTTCATCCGTAAAACGTCCAAACGACACGGGCTGAAGACGGATGCCAGTTTCCGCTACGAACGCGGTGCTGACCCCAATATTACCCTTTATGCCTTGAAACGGGCGGTGTTGCTTATGCAGGAATTCTGCGGTGCCCGTGTGGAAGGCAATATAGTGGATCAGTATCCCGCACCGGTGCAAAACGTGAAAGTGGATTTGAACTATGACAGGATGTTTGCCCTGATGGGTAAAAACATCGGAAGGGATACGGTGGATGCCATTGTAAGGGCACTGGAAATGAATATCTGCGGCAAGGATGACAAGGGTCTTACCGTTGAAGTGCCCGCGTATCGCGTGGATGTGCAGCGTGAGTGTGATGTGGTGGAAGATGTGTTGCGCATCTATGGATACAACAATATTGAAATTCCCCTGCAGGTGCGCTCGTCCGTGTCACCGGCAGAGAAACCCAACGAGGACCAGGTGAAGCATACGGTGGCCAACCGGCTTGCCGCTCAGGGATGGCGTGAAATCATGTGCAATTCACTGACCAAGGCCGATTTTTATGCTTCTTTGGATACCTTTAAGTCCGAGGACCTGGTGCGTCTGTTGAACCCGTTGAGCAGTGACCTTAACGCCATGCGGCAGACCTTACTCTTTGGCGGACTGGAAACCATTGCTTACAATATAAACCGTCAGCAGTATGACCTGCGGTTTTTTGAACAAGGCAACGTGTACAGGTACAACAGTAAGGCCGACACACAGGAGAACGCACAGGAAGGCCACAGCCTCAGAGCCTACAAGGAAGCTCCCCGGCTGGCGTTGTTTGCCACCGGAGCCGACAAGCCGCAAAACTGGCATACACCGGCTGCCGCGGTGGACTTCTTCTTTTTGAAATCTTATGTGGAACAGTTGTTCGCGGCATATGGCCAGGATTTGTACCAGATGGATTTTCAGGAAGCTCCCTCCGATTTGTATGAAGAAGGCATTTCCTATGTTTGCCGAGGCAAACTGTTGGCCACAGTGGGCAGAGTGTCCAAAAAGTGCTGTGCGTTGTTTGATATCAGGCAAAAGGTATATGCTGCAGAAATTTGCTGGGACGTGTTCTTTGGCCTCATAAAGACGCATAAGGTGCATTATGAGGAAATGCCCAGATTTCCTGAAGTGCGCCGCGATCTGGCTCTTGTAGTGGACAGGGGAGTGGCTTATGCCACGTTGCGTGCCATTGCCTTCAAAACCGAGAAACGGCTCTTGAAACGGGTGCAGCTCTTTGATGTGTATACCGGAATCAAATTGCCTTCCGGCAAGAAACAATATGCGTTGAGTTTTGTGCTGCAGGATGCGGAGAAAACGCTGACAGACGCCTATGTGGAACAAACAATGAGCAAACTGCTGGAGGCATTCCGCAGGGAAACTGGTGCGGAGTTGCGCTAGTTTTTCCTTTTGACGGAAAGGATATAAAAAACGCACGGGCTGTAAAGTCCGTGCGTTTTTCATAAGAGGGTGTGCGGATTAGATTACTTCAAAGTCAATGGCTTTGAGGTCGGCGTCATTAGAGGAAGCACCGTACAAAATCTGATATTTACCGGCAAGGGGAGCCAATTCGTCAACGGCTTCACTGTAATATTCAAAAGCGGAAGGCGCCAGGTCAATGGTAACGTTGTTGGTGGCACCGGCAGCAATGTTCACGCGTTTGAAGCCTTTGAGGGATTTAATGGGGGCTTCCGGATTGTCAAGGCTCTTCACATATACCTGAACTACTTCATCGCCGTCCATTTTACCGCTGTTGGTAACGGGGATGGTAATGGAAACGCCCTTGCCGGCTTTGGTGGAAGCACTGGACAGGGTAGCGTCACCGTAGGTGAAAGTGGTGTATGACAGACCAAACCCGAAGGCGTATTGAGGTTCGCCGCGGAAGTATCTGTATGTATGGCCTTCCATATTGTAATCTTCAAAGTCGGGCAGCTGGTCGGTAGATTTGTAGAAGGTAACGGGCAGTCTGCCTGCGGGGTTGTAATTGCCAAAGAGCACGTCGGCCACGGCAATACCGGCGGCCTGACCACCGTACCAAGCCTGCAGCAGGGCATTGTATTGGGCATCAATGTTGGCAAAGCCAATGGCGCTACCCGAGCAGTTGACATAAACAACGGGTTTGCCGGTGTTGTGCATGGCAACAAGAAGTTCTTGCTGTACGTCGGGAAGTTCAATACGGGTGCGGTCGCCTCCGTTGAAACCTTCATAGGAAACGGGCATTTCTTCCCCTTCCAGTCTGGCGGAAAGACCACCTACTACGATAATGGCATCGGCTGCTTTAACTTTTTCGGCAAGGGCGTCAAATTTGGCAAGCACTCTTTCGCAGATGTTGAAGGAAAGGTAAGCATTACCGGTGGCACCTTTGGTGTAATCAATCTGTACATTGTAAGTCTGGCCCTTAACTACGGGGAAGAAAGTGGTGGGAGTGGTGGATCTGTTTCTTCCGTAGCCTCTGGGGGCTTCTTTCTGTTCTGCTATGGTTTTGCCGTTTATAATCAGTTTATAGGTATCGCTTCCGTTGAGGGTATAGAACATATTGCCTGTAAAGTTTGCGGTAAATTTACCGGTGAAGCGGGCTGACATATCGGTCTGGTTAACGCCTTCTGCAAAACGGTAGTCACCCATGGTGCGCATATTGATTAAAGCAAAGTCACCGGTGTTGGCGGGAGCGCCTTCAAAATTCTGGTTGTTGAAGAATTCGGCGTGGAGACCTTTGCCTGCATTGATATCGGCCATATGGTCAATGGTGATGTATTTGTCAACCAGTTCGCAAGCTTTTTCATAAATGATTTGCGTGCTGGGTGCGGCTTGTCTGATGGCGTCTACAATGGAGAGGGTGTTTTCTGCAGTAGGGGTACCGTTATAGTTTCCGTTGTGCATGGACGCGTCGTTGGCGTTGGGACCCACTACGGCCAGGGTCTTGATGTCTTTTGACAGAGGAAGAATACCGTCATTTTTAAGCAGAACCATAGCTTCTCTGGCGGCTTTCTTGGCTAATTCGGTATGTGCGGGGCTGCTGATGTCGCTGGCGTTGAGGTCTTTCCAGGGGCTCATCTCGGCAGGATCCAGAGTGCCCAATTCAAAGCGGCCACGGAAAATGCGTCTGAGGGCTTCATCCATATCAGATTCTTTGATAAGGCCTTTTTCCAAACTTTCAGCCAACGCTACATAGCTGGTACCGCATTCCAGGTCCGTTCCGGCCAATACACCGGCTGCACTGGCAGTGGCGGCGTCGGGATGAGTCTCGTGTTGTCCCTTGTTGTAGAAGTTGCCAATGGCACCGCAGTCAGAAAGGATGATGTCTTTGTAACCCCATTTGTTGCGGAGAATGTCCTGAAGAAGTCTGTCACTGCCGCAGCAGGGAACGCCTTCATATCTGTTGTAGGCGCACATCACTTCTTGAACGCCGGCATCTTTCACAATGGTCTTGAAAGCGGGCAGGTAGGTTTCCCAAAGGTCTCTCATGGAAACGACAGCATCAAATTTGTGGCGCAAAGGTTCGGGGCCACTGTGAACTGCGTAATGTTTTACGCAAGCGTGGGTTTTGTAATAGGTGTCATCATCACCCTGCATACCTCTTACGGTGGCACCCCCCATAACACCCGACAGGTACGGGTCTTCTCCGCTGGTTTCCTGGCCGCGTCCCCATCTGGGGTCACGGAAGATGTTTACGTTGGGACACCAGAAAGAAAGTCCCTGACGCCAGATGCCGCCGCTGGGTTCGGTTACCCCAAACTGGTTGTGGTCTGTGGTGTTCCACACGGCACGGGCTTCGTCGGAAACGGTGGTGTAGATTTCATATTGCTGGTCCGCGTCAAACGTGGCGGCCAGAGCAATGGCTTGAGGATAAACGGTGGCTCCGGTGTAGCAGATGCCGTGGCAGGCTTCATTCCACCAGTTGTAGGCGGGGATGCCCAGACGGTCCACGGAAATGGAGCCATTAATCATAAGACCGATTTTTTCTTCCGGGGTTAGGAGAGAAATAAGGTTTTCCACGCGTTTGTCAACAGACAACCGCGGATTTTGGAACGGGTACTCATAGTTCTTGTCACTGCAAGAAACCAGAGCCACTAACGTCACAGCGCAGGTTAATAAGGTTAAGTGTTTCATCTTCAGATAAATTAAGGTTAGTATTTATGGTGGATAAATCGGATTTCTTTTAAGGGGCGGGCGGGGTCGTCGGTAATGATAAACACACTGAAACGGTCCGTGCCGGCTTTCACTTTGATGGTTTTATGGGCTCCCAGGGAGAGCGTTTCCCCTTTAGCCAGATTGATCTCCACTTCGTTTTCCGTTTCTACGGAACGGATATGCAGGTCTGCGTTGCCGCGGTTTTCAAGGCGGGCTTCCCCTTCATAACGGCGCGTAATCAGCGTCTTTTTTAAGGGAACCAAAGAAGGGGACAAAATCATGTCCGGTGCTTTGGCGGCAGATTTGTCCGGTAAATCAATGCAAATGAACGAGGCGGTAATTTCAAAAGGCTGTTGGATGCCCGGCGCAAGGACCTCCAGTGTCTCTTCTCTGACACCGTAACTTGACGGATTGTCCGGAATGGAGAAATCAAGTGCTACCGAGGCACTTTCTCCCGGCTTCAATACTTTTGGGGCACGGAGTGAAAGATAGGGCGACACGGCGCGCAACCTGACCTGCAGGTCAATGTCCCGAGTCGAAGTGTTGTAGAACGATATACGGCCGGAAGCCTTTCCGCCCAAAGGAATATATCCCATTGCCAGCGTCTTGGCCGAGGCCCTCAGTCCGGTGGTGACCGGAAAAGGGAACTGTTCCGCCATACTGAGTTCCGCCACCAGCACATTGGCCCGGAGTACCAGATGCGCCACCCAGGCTCCGTCGGTGGTATAAATGTCCACGTAGCGGTTTACCGGGCCGTTGGAACCGTCCGGGCTAAGCCGCAGGGTAATCTCGTCAATCTGGTCAGGATCAAGCGACTGGGGCACAGTCAAGGCGCTTACGCAGTCGCAACTTGGCATTACCCGCCCTATTTGCAGTGTCTTTTTTGAGGCGTTAACAAAATGGAACGTATGAAAAACGGAACCTTCGGCTTCTTTTATATCGCCAAAATCCCAGGATACGGTATCAAACTGTAGCCACTCCAACCTGTTCTGTCCGTGAAGTGGAAGGCAAAACAAGGTGATTATCAATAGGCTATATGCACTTTTATACACGTTAACAAAAATAGCTTAAAAGCTGATTATTAGCAATAATATGAACCTTTTTTTGCAGAACGTGGTCTAAAAATGAGTGTATTTGTACCTGATATCTTTACTATATTCTTATAAGTGAACTTATTCTGTAATAATTTGAAACAATCGGTCAACACTAAGGTGAATAATGATTTTATATTTGTAGGTAACAACTAAATTCAACTTAATATGAAACGTTATCTGTTTACTTTTTTAGTGATGATGACTTTCGGATTGTTGGCTTCCGCTCAGGTTCCCTCTCCTTATAATTTGTCGGGGAAGGCCTATCCGCAAATCAACGAAGACAAATCCGTCACATTTACGTTCCACGCCCCGTCGGCAAATTCGGTGGTACTGTCGCTGGGTAAAGATTATTTAATGACTAAAGATGACAACGGTCTTTGGAGTGTGACTACCGACCCGCAAGTGGAAGGTTTTCATTTTTACTCCATCAAGGTAGGCGGACTTTCGTTTACCGATCCTTCCGTGTATACGTTTTACGGTTGCAGCCGCTATACCAGTGCCATTGAGGTGCCTGAAGCCGCGGCGGACTGCAGCTGGTATACCCCCCGCAAGGATATTCCCCACGGAGCGGTTCGTTCGCTCCGGTTCTGGTCAGAAGTATGTCAGGAATACCGCCGTATGTACGTGTATACTCCTGCCGGATATGAACAGAACCTTGACAAGCGTTATCCCGTTCTTTACCTGCAGCATGGCGGCGGTGAAGATGAAACCGGCTGGGTTTATCAGGGACTGGCGGATGTCATTCTGGACAATCTGGTGGCCGACGGGAAGGCGGTCCCCATGATTATTGTAATGAATAGTGGTACTGCTTCTATTCCAGGCAATGAAGATGCAGCCGATGCCTTTGAACAGATGATGGCTAAGGACGTGATTCCTTTGGTGGATGGGCGTTACCGCACTATCAGCGACCGTGACAACAGAGCCGTTGCCGGCCTTTCCTGGGGTGCCAAACAGGCGTATGACCTGGGTCTGGGCTACACCAATCTGTTCTCGTATGTGGCCGGATTCAGCGGAATTATTGTTATAGGTGATTTCAACGTGCGTGAACCGGGTTTTCGTGATCCCGAAAAATTTGCAGCCGCTTACCACGGCGTGTTCAGCGATGCCAAAAAATTCAACGAAAATTATCACCTGCTCTTTATTGCCAACGGAGAAGCCGAAGGCAAGTTACTGGAAGGTATGAGCCAACTTCTGGAAGAAAGAGGTATTCACAATACTTATTATTGTTCTCCCAAAACAGCTCATGAATGGCTTACCTGGAGAAGGAGCCTGTATGAATATGCACAGAAACTTTTCAAATAAAATAGCAGCACTATATGAAAACAATATCTATTATAGCAACCGGCCTGTTGGCGGTGACACTTTTTGCCTCTTGCGGAAATAAAACGCAGGTAGCCGCAATTACCGAGCCTTTCAGCGCTTCTACCAATATAGAGGGGAAAGAATATCCCAAAATCAATCCCGACCTAAGCGTTACCTGCCGCGTAGTGGCCCCCGATGCGGTGACAGTGGCCCTGGACCTTGGCAAAGTGTATCCCATGACAAAGATTGACCCGGAAAAAGGAATATGGGAAATGACTTCCGAACCCCAGGTTCCGGGTTTCCATTACTATTTTATCCACATTGACGGCGTGAAAGTGGCCGACCCTTCCAGCAAATTGTTTTACGGATGCGGCCTGATGGCCAGCGGTATTGAAATTCCCGAGGCGGGAGTGGACTATTATCTGGAAAAAGACGTGCCTCGCGGCGAGGTACGTATGCAGCGCTACTGGTCAGAACTGACACAGGCCTGGCGTATCTGCTACGTGTATACTCCGGCCGAGTATGAAACCGATGTCACAAAACGCTACCCGGTGCTTTACCTGCAGCACGGTGCCGGTGAAGATGAAACCGGATGGTCCAGCCAGGGCAAGATGGACATCATTATGGATAACCTTATTGCCGATGGAGAAGCCGTTCCAATGATAGTGGTGATGGACAGGGGCTATGCCACTCTGGCCGATGCGCAGCCGGAAGAAAAACCTGCCGGAATGTTTAATTTCTCGGCGTTTGAACGCGTGATGACGGAAGAACTCATTCCTATGATAGATGCCAATTACCGCACGCTCACCGACCGTGACCACCGCGCCATTTCGGGGCTCTCTATGGGCGGTTTCCAGGCTTGGAACATTGGTCTGGCCCATAAGGACCTGTTTGCCTGGGTGGGTGGTTTCAGCGGGTCGGGCAGGGATGCCTCGGCCGACAATTTCCCGGTGTCACTGAATGATGAAATGAAGTTGTTGTATGCCAGCATCGGTACGGACGAACCGGAACAGATGTATGCAGGCATAAAGGCGTTTCATGATATGCTGGAGAAGAACGGGGTAAAACACGTATACTATGAGTCTCCGGGTACAGCCCATGAATGGCTTACTTGGCGTCGTTCACTGAATCAGTTTGCGGCCCTGTTGTTTAAGTAGAAGTGAATTATTTGCTTGTATTTCAGGCGAATACGTTGAATATTACTGAGTATTCGCCTTTTTTATTTTCCGCTCTGCAACAATGATCTTTTTTTCCATACAATTGGCTGAAATGTCGGTAAGTGAAACTTGTTTCAGCAGGCAGGATAATTATCTCAAAACAAACGATTTTCATTGTATAAACTTTAAAAACAGGATATTAGGCTTAGCCCCTATAGTTACTTTACTTACTTTATACACTAAGTATGATGTGTTGCCAAAAGTATTAAATTGAAACAAATAAATAGAAAATACGTATAATTAATGAATAAAACCTAAAGTAGCCCCCTTTTTATTAACCTAACCTATCAAAAATTTATGACCAAGCATTTGTTAAAGCTAACAAAAGTCGTCATGTTTTTTACCCTTTGCATGGTAGGGGTAAGCGCATTTGCGCAACTCCGCCCCGTCAACGGTAAAATTACAGATGCATCGGGTGCTCCGATTACCGGAGCCTCCGTAGTACTTGTGGGTAATGAACGAATTTACACCATTACCGACACAGATGGAAAATTTACCCTGGCTGTTCCCGCCGGGGCAAATCTGAACGTATCCTTTATCGGTTACGTATCACAGGTGGTGGCGGTGGGAGACCGTTCCTCCATTGAAATCATTTTGCAAGAAGACACCGAAGTCCTGGAAGAAGTGGTGGTTGTGGGCTACGGTGTGCAGAAGAAGAGTGACGTAACCGGCGCCGTTTCTTCCGTCAAGGCGGTGGATTTGGAAAACCGTTCCACAACTGATGCTGCTGCTGCCTTACAAGGTAAAGTTTCAGGTGTACATATTATTACTACAGGTAACCCTGGTTCAGGTGCTACCATCCGCGTTCGCGGTTACTCATCAAACTCAGGTAACATTTCTCCACTTCTTGTCGTTGACGGTTTGAAAGTCAGCAGTATTCAATATTTGGATCCTTCCATGATTGAATCCATGGAGGTTTTGAAAGATGCCGCTTCTGCCGCTATCTATGGTGCTGAGGCCGGTAACGGTGTTGTCCTTATTACCACTAAAACAGGTGGAAGCAGTGGACATTCGACGGTAACATACTCGGGTAAAGCTACGCTGCAGGATTTCCACAAGAGACCTTTGATGGCTCGTGACCAATTCCTTGAATACATGGGCCTCGAATATGGTGATGATTTTGTTAACAACAAACTTTCAGACTTTGACTACAGGCACCCTGATTATCCTAATGGCATCATTGATCAGGATTGGATGAGCGCTTATTTGGATCCGACCTGGAGCTACCAGAACTCACTTTCATTCTCGGGCGGCAACAACAACGGTCACTTCTTCACTTCAATCAATTATGTACACGATGATGGCGTTGTAAAAGGACAAAAAGACGTTTACAAACGTCTCACGGCACAAGTAAATGCTGACTATCAGCTTTTCAAATGGTTGCAAGTAGGTACCAACACCTCAATGGAGAAATGGTCTACTCAGAGCGTATCTCAAAGAGGTTATTCTTCATCGTTTGAATCATTGATAATGATTGACCCATTGACTCCTGTATATTGGACAACTCCGGAGGAGATGTCTATTGATGTTAAGACTCAGTATGACCGCATTTTGGCAGGTGGCGCAGGCCGTCCTTACCGTTTCTTCGGTGACGAAAATGGTTGGTTTGCCAATACCAAATATTCTGACCTCGAAGGTAGCCCGTTTGCAAAACGCGATGCCACTGACGCAGATAATGGCGGTATCAACGTCAACGGTTCTTTCTTCGCTAACCTCACTCCTTTCAAAGGCTTCACTTTCACAAGCCGTTTCGGTTATCGTATCAGCCAGAGCACTAGCCATAGCTACACGGCTCCTTATTATATTGGTCCACGTGGTTCACAGGACAACTACTCAATTTCTGCAACTGCCAACACCGGTCTCTATTATCAGTGGGAAAACTTTGCTAACTACAATATAACAATTGCCGGCAAGCACAACATCACTGCTATGGCTGGTATGTCATACATTGAAAACACTTCAGATAATGTAACTGGTTCATCAAGCGGTGCAGACATCCTCTCTGCTTATCAGCCACAGTTCATCTATTTGAACTATGTTAAGGGTGATGCTTCTAAAACAATTAGTAACGCTCCCAGCATAAGCGCACAGCTCGCATATTTTGGCCGTCTGATTTATTCATACGACAACCGCTATAGCATTCAGGCAAACTTCCGTGCTGATGCATTTGACTCATCAAAACTTCCGGCTGACAAGCGTTGGGGTAAATTCCCTTCATTCTCGGCAGGTTGGAACATAAGCAATGAATCTTGGTTCAAAGAAAACGTAAGCAGTAACGCTATTTCATTCTTGAAACTTCGTGCTTCTTGGGGTCGCAACGGTAACATCAGCGTTCTTAGTGGCTATCCATACTCAAGCACTATCAACCTTGGTAACAACTGGTATCAATATTCAGTTGATAAAAAAGGTTCAACCTTTGCTTCTGCTCCTTCAGGACTTCCCAATCCAAACCTTACCTGGGAAACTTCAGAGCAGTATGACTTTGGTTTAGACGCTCGTTTCTTGGACAACCGTATGAGCTTGACTGTAGACTACTTCAACAAAAAAACCAAAGACCTTCTCTTCAGCAAAACTCTTTCACCCGAGTTGGGTGTTAGCAGTTCTACCGTAAATGGCGGTGACGTTCTCAACCGCGGTCTTGAATTTGAGTTTAGCTGGAAAGATGCTATCGGTGATTTCCATTACTCAATTGGAGGAAACTTCTCAACCCTTCACAATGAAGTACTTTCACTTCCTGAAGGAACGGCACGTATTGAGAGAAAAGATGCCAGCTCAACCAACTACCAGACAATCACAGTTTTTGAAGCGGGTCATCCAATCTGGTATATTATGGGTTACCAATATCTGGGTGAAAATACAGACGGTTCGCTCAACTTCGCTGACCTCAACAATGATGGTGCTATAGATGCAAAAGATATGATTAGCCTTGGACAGCCTACTCCTAAGTTTACTTATGGTTTGACTATCAACCTTGAGTGGAAAGGCATTGACTTCATGCTCTTTGGTTCAGGTCTCGGTGGAAACACAATCGTTCCGGTTTTGCATCGTACGGGCTTCACCAACGCCTTCCAATACTACTATGACCAATATAAAGAAGGTGTATATCCAAATCCTTCCAAAACTGCCGGTGACTTAAGGTTCTGGTCTTCAGATGCCAACGCATTCAAAGGTGACTTTTTCAGAATCAAACAAATGCAGTTGGGTTACTCCCTTCCTCAGAGGCTCACAAAGAAAGCTCTTATCAGCAATCTGAGATTCTACGTTTCAATGGATGATTATTTCACATTTACCAACTATTTTGGTTTTGACCCTGAAACAGCATCTACAAACTCTACTTCAGGTGGTGGACTCGACTGGGGTTCATATCCTACAATGCAGAAAATTACTTTCGGTATTAATCTCACATTCTAATCAAACGCACATATATGAAAAAGATATTTTTAATGATCCTTGCCTGTGGCGCATTAGTAGCTACTTCTTGCGAAGACAGGCTTGACATTCCTCAGAAAGGCGTAGTTGGCTACGAATCTTTCTATGCTTCAGATGACGATGCGCAAGCTGCTCTGGCAGACATGTACGCAAATTTCCTTACTCAAGTGGCCGCTACCGAAGGTATTGATAATCCCCAGCAAGTGATGCTTAACTATGCATCTGATGATATTCTTGCTGCTGGTGGTAACTTTGATGACCACAAACCATTCCGTAATTTCTGCGAGTTTAACTACGATGCAGGAAATTCTACTTTGCAATCAGCATACCAAAGATATTATTTCTCAATCTATCATTGCAACCTTGTAATCTCTAACTTTACCAATGAAAATGCTGAAGCTAAAGAGCCTAAATTTACAAGTGCATTTACAAATCAAGCAGTTGCAGAAGCTCGCGTTTTGCGTGCATATCTTCACATGATGACTGCACTCTCTTGGGACAGACCACCGCTTGTTGACCGTCTTCTTAATCCCGATGAGAGCCCAACAAATGCAGAAAGTCAGAAACAAATTCTTGACTGGGTTATTGCTGAGTGTGAGAAAGCAATTACTTCAGGTTCACTTCCAGTTAGAAAAGGTACAGGCGACAAAGACGCTACTGCTCGTATGAGCGTTGGCTTTGCCCAGTTCGTTGCTGGTAAAGCAGCAATGTTTAACAATGACCCTGCGACAGCTCGCAAATATTTGGGTGACCTGATTAATTCAGGCAACTATGCACTAGTTCCATCAGAGGATTATTGGATAAACTTCCACATAGCTGGTGATGGTAGCTGCGAAAAGATTTTTGAACCGAACTTCATTGAGGACCCTGCTTTCACTAACAGTGCTTTTGGCCCAGGTAGCCCAATTATGCGTGGCCGTTGGATGGTTGCAAACGTATTCTGCTGGCGTACAGACGCATTGGCTTCATCACCAAAGGTGCACATCGGTATAGTGGGTTGGAATGGTGGTGCAATCCAAGAAGATTTTGCAAAGAAATTCCTCGAGCATGACGGTGATTCTCCACGTCGTAAAGCTTGCTTCGTCACAGGTGATGAGTGGCTTTATGAAATGGATTGGAATGCTTCAACAGCTACTACTTTGGCAGAAAAGAAAGTTGATAGATTGCGTGGTATAGCTTCTGCTAATGGTATTTTCAGCCATGGTCCATACTTTGAATGGAAGCATATGGTTTTCATCAATCCTCCACAAATCCTCACAGGTGGCAAATCTTATCCTTCAGATAATGTATCTGGTCTTGGCGCAGGCTCTAACGAGAAAAACTTCAACTTAGCTCGTTATGCAGAAGCTCTCCTTCTTTATGCTGAGGCTTGCATCGGTTCATCAGACGAGGCTAAAGGTCTTGCTGCTCTCCAAGCAATTCAAGTACGTTCAGGTTCTGGCAAGGTTAGCTCTACGCTTACTTTCCAAAATGTTATGGAAGAAAAGCAATACGAAATGTGGTTTGAAAGCTGCCGTTTTCTTGATTTAATTCGTTGGAGCAAACAGGGTAAAGTAGACCTTGATGCAGTTTTCAACAAATCCGGAATCCACCAAAGAGTACCTACTGTTTACGATGCTATGTTTACTAAGGGTGAGGCCGAGCACAGATTATATACTTCTTATGCTCCTGTTCCTGTAAAATGTGACTTTATTGTAGGGAAACATGAATACTATCCATTCCCAAGTAAATTTACTGCTGCTAACCCGGAACTTCACCAGATTAATGGTTGGGCTTCTGCAGAATAACCCTAGTTGGTAATTATCCGTTTTTTTTAGAGGAAAGGAGGGTAGTTCTTAGAGGTGCCCTCCTTTTGTTTATATATCAGCTTCTAAAATGAAGGGTAAGCATCCGACGAAGTGCATATAGCAAAAATTGGCCAACTGCGGGTACAAAGCACCCTCTTTCAAAGACGGGCTCTGTTCCTCTGAAGGCAAAGCCGACAAGCACGAAAATTTCCCTTATCCGTATAGCGAGACATCAATCAATGCAAGTTGTACAAAACCGGGGGTAGTAGGTTTGGTTATAAATTTCTGTTTTGTGCACAATGGGTCCCTTTGCGGGGACCCATTTCCTTTTATACTATTCCTTTACTTTCAGATTCTTGATGAAGGCAGAAGGAGAAATATTAAACTGCTTCTGGAAACTTGTGGTAAAATAGGAGGGTGAGGAAAATCCCACCAGATAGGCTACTTCGTTGATTCGGTATTCTTGTGAAGACAACATCTCGGCCGCTTTCTTGAGCCGGCACAGGCGGATGTATTCGTTGGTGTTCAGGCCGGTGTTTGCCTTGATTTTGCGGTAGAGCGTGGACTTGCTGGTGCCCAGAATGGTGGTGAGCGAGTCTATGCCAAGGTCCTGCTCGGCCATATGTTGCATAATGGTGGCGTGCAACTTGTCCATAAAGGCTTTTTCCACATTGTTGGCAGATACGCTGTTGAAATGCGAGAGGGGGGAATTGGCAAATTGTCGGTTGGCAATTTCCCTGTTTTTGAACAGGTTGGATATGTTGGCCTGAAGCAGTTCCATAATGAACGGTTTTTCTATATAGCCGTCCGCCCCCACTTCCAGGGTTTCAATCCGTGTTTCCACCCCCACGGCCGCTGTGAGCAGGATGACGGGAATGTGGCTGTATTCCACGTTGTTCTTGACGTAGTTGCATAGTTGGCAACCGTCCATTATGGGCATCATGATGTCACTGACCACCAGGTCAATTTTCTGCGTATTGATGACTTCCACCCCTTCTTCTCCGTTGGAAGCTGTAAAGACATTGTATTCCGAGCCAAGTTCTTTGGCAAGATAATGCCTCATTTCTGCGGCGTCTTCCACTACCAGCAGGGAATGTCTGTTGTTGTCAGATTCTGAATCGACATTAATGTCATCCGTGTTGTCCGGCAAGTCGGCTTCAGAGACGGTCGGTCCCTTCAAATCCAGAGGAAGGGTGAATACAAATGAATTGGCATCCCTTACTTCGGGGTCCAGCACCAGCGAGCCTTTGTGTAAGTGAGCCAGTTCGCGGGCGTAGGGCAGGCCCAATCCGGTACCGTTGCTGCCTTTCAATTGGGCCGAAACGCTCTTGATTTGGTAGAACGGGGTAAAAATCTTTTCGCGGTCCTCGCCCGAAATCAAGTCTCCGTTGCTGGTTACCCGTATTTCAAGGGTTTTGTATTCTTCTGACAGGGTGAGGGATAATCCAACGCTGTCCTTGCCGTATTTTATGGCATTGGACAGCAGGTTACTCACAATCTTCTTGATAATGTCAGCCGCACACATAACCATCAGAGGAGTTTCCGGAATGTCCACGGTGTAAGCGATATGCTGTTCTTCAGCGGCAGTGGCAAAGTAATCTGCCGTATGGCGGATGAGGGCGCAGATATCTTCTTTGAGAAAGTGTACACTTATCTGGTTGTTTTCCATTTTACGGATATCCAATAACTGATTGGTCAATTCCAGCAGCCTGTTGGTGTTGGATTTGATGGTCATAATATCTTCTTTTGAGGCTTCCGTGTACTCTTTCTGGGCAATAATCTTGTCAATGGGCATCTTGATAAGGGAGAGCGGGGTGCGTATTTCGTGCGTGATATTGGTAAAAAAGTTGATTTTGGCATCGGATATTTCTTGCTGCTTCATGGCTTCCATCTGCTCCAGGTGGTGGGATTGTTCAAGGCTTCGCTTCCGGAGCAGAAGTCTGACAAGGAAGAACGCTGCAAGCGCAAGAAGCAGGCAATAAACGATATAGGCTACCACGGATTTGTAGAATGGTGGAACCACCACAATGGACAGGCTTTTATGCGATTCGGAAGAAGTGCTTCCCACTACTTTGACGTCCATATTGTAATGGCCCGGGTGCATGTCGGCAAAGACCACCGTATTGTCCAATGTGACGGTCTTTAGCATTTGACGTCCTCCTTTGGATAGGGTGTATTCGTATTTTGGTACGCTTATGTTGCTGTAATTCAGTGCGGTGTAGGTAATTGACAAATAGGCGGCATCTACTTGCTTAACTCTGATTTTATCCGAGGCAACCACCGACTTTCCGGCCGAATAATTATTGTTGCGGTCAACGTCTTTTCCCGTATGAATGTCTTGGAAGTAAAGGGGGGCCGTATTGATGGGGTCAACTAATTTGTCGGGGTTGATGGAAATCATTCCGTTTATGGTACCCATGGCAATACGTCCCGAAGGCAGGTGACATAGTGAATTGTACATGAACTGGTTACCTACCAATCCATTGTTGTCCAGATAGACTTTCATAACCCAGCCTGTCTCGAGCTCAATCTGGGCCAGTCCTTTGGAGGTGCTAACCCACAGTTGGCCTCTGTTGTCTTGGGTTATGGCACAGGTAATATTGGAAGGCAGTCCGTCGTTGCGGGTATAATGTGTAAAAGAAAGCGGTGATTCCAGTCTGGTTTTGCACAACCCGCCCCCTTCCGTACCAATCCACAGCATGTGAGCGTCGTCTTCAAAAAAACAGGTGATAAAGTTGGATTCAAGTCCGTTATTGGATACACCTGCCTGGATGGCGTCAAAGGAGGCCATATTGTCTCTGCTGTAGAGTATGCCTGACCCGTAGGTACCCACCCACAGGGTTCCCCGGCTGTCCTGAAACAGGGCGTGAATAAAACGTCGTCCGGTGCCCTCAACAAATACAAAATCATCGGTTTGTCTGTCGTATCGGTACAGTCCGGCAGAAGTTCCTACTAGAATGGTGTTGTCCTGCATTTTGAGCATACACACACATTGGTTGGATCCCAGGACTATATGTTTATCAATTTTTTTTGTGTCCAAATTGAAAAAGTACAGCCCGTCATTAAATGTAGCCATCCACAATTTGTTATTTTCCTCCAACAAGCAGTGTATGTTCAGTTGTTGCGGAAAGTCTTTGTTATTGGAATAGCAGATGACGCGTTTGTCCAAAGGCAGGATTTGGTTAAGTTGGCCGTCTTCCGTACCCGCCCACAGGTTGCCCTGTTTGTCAAGTGTCAGCGCATGCACCATTTTGCCATAGAAGGTGCCTTCCCCGCCGGTATAGAAGATTTTTGTCACACTGTTTTCTTTGTTGTACCAGACATTGAGACCTCCATAATACGAGCCCAACCACACATTGCCCTCCCTGTCTTCCAGCATAGTGTTGATATTGTTGTTGCTCAGAGAGTACAGCGAGGAGCCGTCAATGTACAGGCTCGTCCGGGAAAGGTCGTTGTAAATCACAAGACCGTTGACGGTGCCGGCCCAGTATTCCGTTTCTGTCCGTGCCAGCAGGTCGCTGATGGCGTATTCCGTTTTTGCAAGAAGGGTACAACTTCCATCAGTGACATTTACTTTCAACAGGTCGTTACGGTTGGTGGACAGTAACAGCTGCTTGTCGTTTATTGAGGTTATGTGAATAGGGTAGGTGCCGGCCGTCTGGTTCCATCCCGAGGTAATCCGGAAGGTCTCAAAATCATCCGTGAGAGAGTTGTATCGGTAAATCAGCCCCTGATGCGTCGTGAACCAGAGGGTGCCGTTGTGGTCAATGCAGGAGTGTAGGGCCGAAAAATTCCGGTCGGTGGCGTAACGGACGTATTTCTCCGTTGCCCTGTCAAATTTGATGATGGCGCTGGCTGAGATGAACCATACATTGTTGCTTTTGTCAACTTTGATTTCGGTGATGAGAATGCCGTTCAACTCATCCACCCCGGTGATTTCTCCGGTGAGGAGGTTGTAATACCCAATGCCGTTGGTGGTACTGCACCATAAATAACTGTTGTGGTCTTCACATAGAGAGAAGGTCATGCCATTGATGCAATTGTTCAGGACGGGGTCTTCAATAAAGGTGAAATCGTGTCCGTTGTACCGGCAAATGCCGTCTTTGGTGCCGAACCAGAGGAATCCAAAATGGTCCTGAGTGGAGCAGGTAATGGTGTTGTTGGGCATCCCGTCTTCACTGCCAAATTGCTTGAAATAGTAATGCTCTATAGCACTTGCATTTATACAAAATATTAATAGACAAGCTATTAAAAAAAATCTTTTCATATAGGTAGCGCGGGTAAATGAAGTTACGAAGTTATTCATATATTTCAAGAAATCATTCATTTGCTTTAAAATTGGATGCACGAGGTGCCGAGCAAACAAATATGAATCCAATTTTATAGAAGAATTGATATAATATGTATAATTTTAACTCGGAAAAATTCCGGTTTTTATGCGGATTAACGCTGTCAGCCAGTTGAAATGAAATTTATAAATAGTACAAAATATTGGATGGTAGGTTTAGGTTCTGGTACATCTTCATTTTGTACAGGAATGGGTTCTGTCATGGGACCCATTCTATTTTTAGAAACGATATGATATTTTAAACCAATAAATTACAAATTCTAAACTACATCTTACCATGAAACTCACAACAATTACTTTGCTTGGTGCTGCTTCATTGCTCGTTGCGGCCTGCAACACAAATCCGGACACTGCTGCACAACCCGTGGAAAAGGCCACGGAAGTTATTCAGCCCGGAGAACAGGCTCCTTTGGCCAATCCGGGACAAAATAACTTTGGCGGTTTCCAGAGAAGAGACTCCACCCGCAGGGCCGCTCCGGCTCCGCGTCCCAGCATGCCCGAACCGGAAGTGAAGACGGTACACTTCAATGACCTCAGTATGAGTGACCCGTTTATTTACGCGGAACCCTCAAATAAGACCTATTACCTTACCTCATCCGGAGGCAGATTGTATAAGAGTACGGACCTAGTAATGTGGACCGGCCCCTATAACGTCATTGATATCAAAGGCCTTTGGCTGGAAAAAGCAGGCTTTGCCGCTGCCGCCGAAATTCATAAGATTGGCGACTATTACTATTACGCCGGTACCTGGAGTGACCACAGTGATCTGATTCAGCAAGTCCCCAGACGCTACAATGTGCCTCACAACCAGACGTATCTTCTGAGAGCCGACAATCCGGAAGGCCCTTACACTTCTTTTGCCATTGAACCGGGCTATGACTATCAGCCCCGCAGTTGGGACTGCATTGACGGTACCCTCTATGAAGAAAACGGCAAAATCTATATGATTTTTGTACACGAATGGACACAGCTTATTGACGGTACAATGGATTACATTGAATTATCCTCTGATCTGAGCCACACCGTTTCTGAATGGCCCGTTACTATGTTCCGCGCATCTGAAGCTCCCTGGGTATATGAAATGAACGGTAACGGAGAAGCCACCTTTGGAATGAAGATGCCCGGCTGGGTAACCGACGGTCCTCAAATGTTCCGCACACAAACCGGTAAGCTGGGTATGCTTTGGGCCAGCTGGGGCAAGGAAAGATACCTCAACGGTATTGCCTATTCCGAATCCGGCACCATTGCCGGTCCCTGGATTCAGGAACCCGAACCCTTCATTGCCAATAACTCGGGTCACGGTATGCTCTTCAGAACCTTTGAAGGCAGACTCATTTACGTATTACATCACGCAGAAGGCAACGGTCCCAGAAAGCCGCAGTACTGGAATGTGGATGATTCCGGTGACAAACTGGTTCTGGGCACCCGCATTGATGCCGACAGCCTGTTGAAATAGTACAAAAACCCGAAAGATGAAAAAACTATTTTTAACGGTTGTCCTTATGTTCTTTGTCCTGCTCTCTGACGCGCAGGACAAGAACTTTCATATTTTCCTGTGTATTGGTCAGTCCAATATGGAGGGGAATGCACGCATTGAACAGCAGGACAAAGAAAACGTGAGTGAACGTTTCCGTATGATGGCGGCTGTGGACGATGAAGCCATGGGTCGCAAGAAAGGGAAATGGTATACGGCGGTGCCGCCTTTGTGCCGGCCCAAAACCGGGCTGACTCCGGTAGATTATTTTGGACGCACTATGGTGGAAGCCCTTCCGGAAGGTCATACGGTAGGTGTTATCAACGTATCTGTTGCCGGTTGTAAAATAGACGCCTTTATGAAAGAACGTGTGGCCGAATACGGTGCCACCTCACAAGATTGGATGAAGGCTATATTAAAGGAATATGGCAATGACCCGTACGCCTGGCTGGTGGATTTGGCCAAAAAAGCACAGAAAGACGGGGTGATATCCGGTATTCTGCTGCATCAGGGCGAATCCAACACCGGAGAAGAAGACTGGCCCGATAAGGTAAAGTCTATTTATGAAAATTTGCTTAAGGACCTGAATCTGAAAGCAGAAGACGTTCCATTGATTGCCGGAGAGGTAGTGAATTCTGACCGCGGTGGCAGTTGCGGTTCCATGAACCCCATTATTGACCGTTTGCCCCAGGTGATTCCCACGGCGCACGTGGTGTCATCCAGCGGCTGTCTCCAGAATTTTGACAATATTCACTTCAACGCTGCCGGTTACCGCCTGTTCGGAAAACGTTATGCTGCCGTTATGTTGCCTTTGATGGGCTACAAGGTGCCTGCTTCCGTTAATTTGAGCGGTACGTTTGAATCACCGCTCATTTCCAAATCGCCTTTCGGGTGCTCGGTTACGTTTAACGTAAGAGCTCCCCGTGCCAAATCGGTGATGCTCTCTTCACAATTCCTGGAAAAACCTGTGGCCATGACCATGAATAAAGAAGGTATCTGGAGCACCACTCAATCCATAAAGAATCCGGACATTTATCCGTACAATTATATCATTGATGGTGTAACCGTGGCGGATCCGGCCAATATGGAAGTGTTCCCCAATGAAGGGTTCAAGGCCAGCCTGCTGACCGTCCCGGATGAAAAGGCGCTCTATACGGTCAGTGACGTACCTCACGGTCGTGTAACTTACTGCACCTACAAATCCGGTGTACTCGGCAGTTACCGGCCCGTGCTGGTTTATACCCCGGCCGGATATGAAACCAGCGGGAAATCTTATCCCGTATTTTACCTGGTCAGCGGTACCACCGATACGGAAGAAACCTGGTTCAAGGTAGGCAAGGCCAATGTGATACTTGACAATCTGATTGCCCAGGGTCAGGCCGAGCCCATGATTGTGGTGATGCCTTACGGCAATATGGGCTGGACTCCCATGCCCACCACCATACAGGCTACCGATATGTACAAGGTGTTTGTCAGTGAAATGAACGAGTGCATTATGCCTTTCATTGAAAAGGAATACCGCACCCTGGCCGGACGCGAGAACAGGGCTATTGCCGGTTTCTCCAGAGGAGGCGGACAATCTCTGTTTATGGCGTATTCCAATATGGATAAGTTTGCGTACGTATGTGCCTACAGTTCTTATCTGACGCCCGAAGCCATGGATAAATTCTTCCCCTGCTTTGCCACTTCCGCTGCCGATGTCAATGCCAAAATGAAACTTATGTGGTTTGGTGTGGGCACTGAAGACGGTTTATCAAAAGATGTGCTCAAACATCAGGAATATTTTGACGCCAAAGGCATTCAGTACAAAAAAATGTCCACCGGAGGTGCCCATACCTGGATGAATGCACGGACGTATCTTGCTACTACGCTCCCCTTATTATTTAAATAATTGTATATGAAAAAGAAACTTATATTTGCTTCCTGTTTGCTACTATCCGCTTTCGGTTCCAATGCCTATGCGCAGAATCTGAAAGTCAATGAATTGGAATATCTGGAGGACAGAGGTGTTAACGTGCTGGTATACAGTAATAAGTATGCCGGAATGTTTTGTGATGAAAAATTAGCCGGAATAGAGTTGATCCAGCGTGGAGAACGTATCAGCACCGGTGGCGGGGTTCGTCTTATGAACACGCCGGAACAATGGGATATTTATCCCGAACTGACCAACAGGACCGTTAACCGTGCCGACAATTCCATTGATTTGGATTTCAATTACAAGGATTTCAATTTTCCTTTCAAGATAAAAGTAACCGCTTCCGGAAAGGGCTTTTTGATGGCCGTGTATCTGGAGCAGCCGGTTCCGGAAAAACTGGTAGATCGTGCCGGTCTCAATTTAGAGTTTTTCCCGGCCACATATTTTGGAAAAACTTTTATGGTGGATGGAGCGTCCGGTATTCTTCCAAGGTATCCTGCCGATGATACTCATATGCTTCCCAGAAGCCAGAAGATTGAACAGTTCTACACCCTTTCCACTTTTGATGACAGAGGCCGCAATGAATTCATTGTTCCTCATCCGTTTGCAAAGGGGAACAAAGTGGTGTTGGCTCCGGAAGACCCCAATGTACGCGTAGCCATTTCTTCAGATACGGAAATCAATTTGTTTGACGGTAGAAACCTGGCCCAGAACGGTACCTTTGTAGTACGTTCTTTCCTTCCCGCCAATAAGACCGGCAAAGTACTGGAATGGTACGTGGAACCCTCATGCGATCCCAATTGGGTTCGTGACCCCAACATCGGTATTCAGCAAATAGGTTATACTCCCGCACAGAAAAAAGTGGCGGTAGTGGAACTCGACAAGAATGCCGCCACGGTAAGTACGGCCAAGGTTATCTGCATTGATGAAAACGGTCGTGAAAGTGTAGCCGCCAATGTGGCTGTGAAGCCCTGGGGCGTATACAACAACCGTTATACTTATTCCACCATTGATTTTACACAGGTCAATACTCCCGGTCTGTACCTGATAGAATACGCCGGCTTCCGTACCAATGTATTTCCCATTAACAAAGACGTTTATCGGGATACATGGAATGCTGCCATGGACGTGTTTATGCCCGTTCAGATGGACCATATGGAAGTCAACGAAGCTTATCGCACCTGGCACGGACGTTCCCATATGGACGATGCCCTGCAGGCTCCCACCAACTATTCACAGTTTGACGGGTATTCCATGAGAGATCAGACCAATACCAAGTACAAATCTTGGGAGCATATTCCCGGATTGACTGTAGGTGGCTGGTATGATGCCGGTGACTTTGATATCCAGAGCCGCACCGTGGTAAGTATGGTGGCCGACTTTATCACCGTTTGGGATCTTTTTGCTCCCCAACGCGACCAGACTCTCATTGACCAGAAAACCCAGTTTGTTGATATTCACGTTCCCGACGGTATGCCGGATATGATACAGCAGATTGAACACGGTACCCTCAATATCAATGCCCAGGTTGAAAACATCGGCTTTGTGGCACAGGGTATTGTACAGCACAATATGTATCAGTACCAGCATCTGGGGGATGCCTCCACCATTACGGACGGGTATATTTATAATCCCAATATGAAACCCTATGAAAATGACGGCAAATATTCCGGTACCCGCGATGACCGTGTGGCCTTTACCGGTAACTTCAGTGCTTCGGGCACCATGGGGACTATCGCTTCTTTGGCTGCCGGCTACAGAGTCCTGAAAGCCTACTATCCTGAAGAAGCGGCCCGCTGTCTTAAAAATGCCTTGATGCTTTGGGATAAATATTTTGAAGCGGCCGATCCTGCCAAAGCCGCCAACAACCGGATGTGGATGTTTGGTGGAGACGGACGTATGACGGCTGCCATTGAATTGTGGAAAGCCACCGGCGAAGCCAAATACAAAGATTTCTTTGAACCTTTGGTACTCAAACAACTGGAACCCGTTGAAATGCCTGCTATGCCGGGTCCCGGCGGACAAGGTTTCCCCGGTGGACAGGGTTTCCCCGGCGGACAGGGTGGTGGACGTTCCATCAACCTCGGCACTGCTTTGAGCATCTATCCTTTTATGGACAAGAAATTCCAGGACAAGGTAAAAGCCCTGATTCCGGAATACGTGGCTTCCATTGTAAAGGCCGGTGAACAGACTCCTTACGGAGTTCCCATTTCGGGACGCGGATGGGGCGGTAACGACCAGGTAATGCGTTGGGCTATTAACAATTACCTTGTATGGAAGTATTTCCCCGATATGATTGATCCGGAGCTGGTGTTGCGCGGTTTGAACTATCTGTACGGATGCCATCCTGTTTCAAACGTTTCTTTTGTTACGGCTGTCGGCGTAAATACCAAGAAAGTGGCTTACGGAAACACCCGTGCCGACTATACCGTAATTCCCGGCGGCGTGGTTCCCGGGCTGCTTTTGCTGGCTCCCGATTATATGGAAACCAAGGATGATTATCCTTTCCTGTGGGGAGAAAACGAAGCCTGCACCAACTCCACTCCAAATTTTGTATTGTTGTCACACGCTAGTCAGGAAGTGGCCGCTGCGCTCAACAAATAGAACTTGATTTCTAAACCTATCATAAATATATTTGTTAATGAAACATAACATTTTAAAAAGGACTCTGCTTACTCTGGCTGTAATGGCTTTGGCCTTTACCGCCTATGGGCAGCGAAAAACATTCTGTAATCCTTTGGATCTGCTTGCAGGCAATGAAAGAGCCTGCCGCGGAGGAGAACCGGTAGTTATTATATACCAAGATGACTATTATCTGTTTGTAACCGGTCGGAGAGGTTATTGGATCTCACCCGACTTTCAGAAATGGCAATATGTAAACGCTCCCAACTTCCCGGGGGGCGTAGTATCCGTGGTGGAAAAAGACGGCATTCTGTATGCCTGCTCCATGAATAACAAGAATGTCTACAAATCGGAAAAACCCAAGACAGGCGAATGGATTCCCGCCGGTACGTTTGACAGCGACCGTTATGGTGACGCCAACATGTTTGTAGACGATGACGGCAGACTGTATATGTATTACGGCTGGTCACAATTGATGCCTTTCAAGGTGGTTGAACTGGACCCTACTACTTTTAAGGAAATATCCGAACCCAAGGCTCTTTTCTTCAGTGACTATAAAAATCACGGATTTGAACACAGAAGAACGGAAGACGTCATTTATTCCATATTCAATGGCAGAAGACCCTATTTTGAGGAAGAATTGCCCTGGATAGAAGGCCCCTATATGATCAAACACAATGGCAAGTACTATTTGCAATATGCCGCCATTGGTCTGGAATTGCTTTCTTATTCACACGGTATCTACGTATCTGACAGTCCTATGGGCCCCTTTACGTATTCTCCCCACAACCCTCTGACGTTCAAGACTACCGGTTTTGCAGTGGGTGCCGGTCACGGCAGCACCTTCCACGACAAGAACGGACAACTGTGGACCATCTGTATGATCCCCGGAAATTTTGGTGGAAACAGTTCTGAGCTGGCCATTTTTCCCACGGCCGTCGATGCGCAGGGTGTGATGCATTCCACCACGGCTTTCGGCGATTATCCTCAATACTGGCCCGGTACCCGTACCGACGCGGTGGACCACAATTTCACCGGCTGGCTGCTGCTTTCTCACAACAAGAAAGTGGAAGTGTCCTCTACTTTTGAAGATTACACTCCCAACAAAGCGGTGGATGAAAATTTCATGACCTGCTGGGCGGCCAAAACCGGAAAGGTCGGTGAATATATGACCGTTGATTTGGGTAAGGTGGCCGATATTTATGCCATCCAGTGCAACTGGGACCATATTGGCGCCAAAATACAGATGGGTCGCGGATTCGGAGCAGTTGCCGCACCGGCACACTATCAATGCTTCACGGTTTCAGTTTCCAACGACAAGGTACATTGGACCAAAGTCATTGACAAGAGCAATAACAAACTGGATTTGCGCCACGACTATACCGAATTCAACAAACCCGTCAAAGCTCGTTATATCAAGGTGACCAATGTGGCTACTTATGACGAAGCCAAATTTGCCATCAAGGATTTGCGCGTGTTTGGTAACCCTGATGCGGCACCCAGTGTGAAAGTCAAGAATTTCAAGGTGTCCCGCAATCTCAAGGACCGTCGTGAAGCTACTATCCTTTGGGAACCCGTTAAGGGAGCCGATGTATATGTACTGCGTTACGGGATTGAACCCAACAAGTTGTACAACAGTTATATGATATATGACAAGAACCTCATTACCATTGCCAGCCTGAATACCGCTTCCGAATATTTCTATGAACTGGAAGCCTATGACAACGGTTTGGACAGCTACAAGGAAATTACCGAAGTAGTCAACGGAACCGGTGCCGAACTGGAACTCACCGTGAGTCTGCCCGGGGCACGTCCCGCTATGGGCGGCCGCAACGCCAATGTCCCCAGAGTGATGGTTCGTCAAGGCCAGAACGAATATGTATTCGATACCCTGGTACCTGGCACCTATACTCTCAGACACGCCTACGGACCTGTTCTCTGGAGAGGTGAACTCACGGAAAAGGAACTGATTGGAAACAGCAGCAAACCGACCGTTACGGCAACCCTTACAGAGCTGGGTGTGGGCACCAATGTAACCGGTGTGCTGGAAATGAAGGTAATCCCCGGTAAGAAACGGGGTAAAATTGTTGTGACTACAAATTACAATAAATAAGAATCCATCTACACTATAATATACTGATAATGAAAAGAAATATTATAAAAAGAACCCTTTTGACCCTGGCAGTGATGGTTTTTGCCCTTACCGCCTATGGGCAGCGGAAAACGTTCTGTAATCCTCTGGACCTGTTTGCGGGTAATGAAAGAGCCACCCGCGGCGGGGAACCGGTAGTGCTCACATATCAAGATGACTATTACCTGTTTGTTTCTCACCGTAAAGGTTACTGGTATTCACCCGATTTCCAGAACTGGACCTATGTGGACGCTCCCAATTATCCCGCCGGAGTTGTATCTGTGGTAGTGAAAGACGGTATTTTCTACGGTTGTTCCATGAACAACAAAAACGTCTACAAATGTGAAAATCCCAAATCGGGGCAATGGACGCAGGTAGCCACACTGGACAGTGACCGTTACGGCGATGCCAACCTTTTTGTGGACGATGACGGCAGGGTGTATATGTATTACGGCTGGTCACAGTTGATGCCTTTCAAGGTGGTTGAACTGGACCCTACTACTTTTAAGGAAATATCCGAACCCAAGGCTCTTTTCTTCAGTGACTATAAAAATCACGGATTTGAACACAGAAGAACGGAAGACGTCATTTATTCCATATTCAATGGCAGAAGACCCTATTTTGAGGAAGAATTGCCCTGGATAGAAGGCCCCTATATGATCAAACACAATGGCAAGTACTATTTGCAATATGCCGCCATTGGTCTGGAATTGCTTTCTTATTCACACGGTATCTACGTATCTGACAGTCCTATGGGCCCCTTTACGTATTCTCCCCACAACCCTCTGACGTTCAAGACTACCGGTTTTGCAGTGGGTGCCGGTCACGGCAGCACCTTCCACGACAAGAACGGACAACTGTGGACCATCTGTATGATCCCCGGAAATTTTGGTGGAAACAGTTCTGAGCTGGCCATTTTTCCCACGGCCGTCGATGCGCAGGGTGTGATGCATTCCACCACGGCTTTCGGCGATTATCCTCAATACTGGCCCGGTACCCGTACCGACGCGGTGGACCACAATTTCACCGGCTGGCTGCTGCTTTCTCACAACAAGAAAGTGGAAGTGTCCTCTACTTTTGAAGATTACACTCCCAACAAAGCGGTGGATGAAAATTTCATGACCTGCTGGGCGGCCAAAACCGGAAAGGTCGGTGAATATATGACCGTTGATTTGGGTAAGGTGGCCGATATTTATGCCATCCAGTGCAACTGGGACCACATTGGTGCCAAGGCACAGTTGGGTCGCGGAGCGGGTCCGGTAGCCAATCCTACACACTATCAATGCTTTACCATTGAAGTGTCTAATGACAAGAGTCATTGGACCAAAGTGATTGACAAGAGCGACAACAAGTTTGACCTGCGCCATGATTATACGGAATTTGAAAAACCGGTACGCGGCCGCTATATCAAGGTGACCAATGTGGCTACCTATGACGATGCCAAATTCGCCATCAAGGATTTGCGCGTGTTCGGTAATCCCGACGCTGTTCCCAGTGTGAAGGTGAAAGACGTGATGGTGGTACGTAACCAGGAAGACCGCCGCGAAGCCACTTTGCTGTGGGATTCCGTGGAAGGTGCCGATATGTATACGGTACGTTATGGTATTGAGCCTGACAAATTATACAACGGCAGCGTGGTATATGACAACAATTACATTACCATCACCAGCTTGAACACCGCTTCCGAATATTTCTTTGAAGTGGAGGCTTTTGATTCCGGTCTGGATTATTATGAAGAAATTTCCGAGGTGGTTAACGGAACAGGTGCCGAACTGGAATTGTCCTCTTCTGTACCCGGCGAACGCCGTTCCGGAGGATGGGGCGGAGCAGACATTCCCCGTGTAATGGTACGTCAGGGCCAGAACGAATATGTATTTGATTCACTGGTTCCCGGAAAGGTATATACCCTTAACCATTCCTACGGTCCCGTGCTTTGGAGAGGTGAATTGACAGAAAAAGAACTGATTGGTGACAGCACCAAGCCTACGGTAACGGCCCAACTCACCGAACTGGGTACCGGTACTAAGGTGACCGGTATGCTGGAAATGAAAGTAATCCCCGGAAAGGAATTCGGAAAGATGGTAATAACCACCAACTATAGAAGGGCATCGGTTTCTGCGGCTTCTCCCATTGTAAATCCGGACAATACCGTGACCTTTAACCTAAACGCTCCCAACGCCAAAAACGTGGTAATCAGCGCCCAGTTTGCCGAGACGCAAAGTATGAACAAGGACAAGAACGGTATCTGGACCATTACATTAGGTCCTGTGGCTCCCGATATCTATCCTTACAGCTTTATTGTGGACGGTGTCACCATCATGGATCCTCAAAACCCCGAATGGTTCCCCAATGAAAAATTCAAAAATTCACTGGTGGATGTCCGAGGCAAAACCCCGCTCAACCATGAAGCCACCAACGTGCCTCACGGCAGCGTGGACTATACCTACTATTATTCCAAGACCCTGGGCCTGGTTGTTCCCGTGGTGGTGTATACGCCTCCCACATACGACAAATCAAAGGCCAAATACCCTGTATTCTATTTGATCAGCGGTACTACGGATACGGAAGAAACCTTCTTCAAGGTAGGACGCGTGAACTTTATTCTGGACAATCTGATTGCCCAGGGCAAGGCCAAAGACATGATTGTGGTGATGCCTTACGGTAACCCCACTTACTACCTGAAAGATGCCCAGCGGATGGATTATTTCACCAATGATTTTCTCAACGACCTTATGCCGTTTATAGAAAAGAACTACCGTACCTTGAACGACCGTGACAACAGAGCGATTGCCGGTTTCTCACGTGGCGGCGGCCAGGCCCTGCGTGTAGGTCTGAGCAATTTCAACAAGTTCTCCCATATTCTTTCCTACAGTTCTTACATAGGTTCTGAAGAGTTTGTCAAGAATTATGAAGCGCTGTACAAAAATCCGGCTAAGACCAACAAGAAGATGAAACTCTACTGGCTGGGTGTGGACAAGGCGGACTTCCTCTATGGCGGAGCCACGGAATATATGGAACTTATGGACAAGTACGGTTTAAAGACGGTTCAATTGGAAACCGAAGGTCTGCGCGGACATACGTGGATGGCCGTAAAACGTTTTCTCAATGAGACCCTTCCTCTGCTGTTTCAATAAATGACAATAATTTAAATGAAAATGAATATGAAAAAGATATTTCTCATTGTCGCAATGGCAGCGGTCGTTCTATTCAGCAATGAAACCTATGCCCAGAACAATTCCCGCGCTCTTTCCGGACGTCAACTTGCCGCGATGTTCCCTGCGGGTGTAAAATCCCCGGAATGCAATCCCGACGGAACCGTTACGTTCCGTTTTGAAGCCGCCAACGCTACCAACGTGGCCCTTAATTGCCAGATGTTTGACGGTAACAGACCCATGACCAAAGACGAACGCGGCGTTTGGAGCATCACCGTAACCCCTCCGGCCCCCGATATCTATCCCTATTGCTTTGTAGTGGACGGAGTACAGGTCACCGACCCCAACAACGTGAACATTTTTCCCAACGAAGGGTTCAAGAACAGTTTGGTGGACGTGCGCGGAGCGGCTCCCGATTTTCAGGATGTACAGAACGTGCCTCACGGCAAAGTGGCTTACCGTTACTATCATTCCAACAATGTAGGTTTTGACCGTCCCATGTGCGTGTATACCCCTGTCGGCTACGACCCGCAGGGCAAGGAAACTTATCCGGTGCTATACCTGATTCACGGGATGACTGATACCTATGAAACCTGGTTTAAGGTGGGCAAACTCAATGTCATTATGGATAACCTTATAGCACAGGGTCTTGCCGAGAAAATGATTGTGGTAATGCCTTATGCCAATCCCTATCCCGAAATGATGCGTCGCGGGCTGGCCCAGAATTACGATGCCATGGGTACGGACATTGTGACCCGTGAGATTCTTAATGACGTGGTACCTTTCATTGAAAGCAACTACAAAGTGCGCACCGATGCGGACAGCCGGGCCATTGCCGGTTTCTCGCTGGGTGGTAGACAAGCCCTTGCCTGCGGTCTGGGTAATCCGGACCGGTTCCATTATGTATGCGCTTTTGCCCCCGCTATCTTCGGGGACGAGATGAACACCAACTTTGATAACGGAGTATATGCCAAACCCGACGCCATCAAGGCGGCCATGAAGATGGTGTGGTTAAGCTGCGGTACCGCGGACTTCCTGTATCAGACCTCCGTGGGTCTGGATAAAGCCCTCACCTCACGCGGTATTGAACACAAGACCATGTTCCCCGGAGGAGGTCATACCTGGATGAACTGTCGCGATTACATTACCGCGGTAGGCAAACTTCTTTTCAAGTAATAGTATGAAGAAATCTATATTAGCCTGCTGTTTTATACTGGCGCTTGCGGCACCGCTTCAGGCTCAGGATGCCCGCATAAAGATTGATACGGACCGCCGGATAGGCCAGATAGACAAGAATCTCTACAGCAATTTTGTGGAGCATCTGGGTCGGTGTGTCTATGGAGGTATCTATGATCCGTCTTCCCCCAAAGCGGGGGAGGACGGTCTTAGAACCGACGTACTGGAAGCCATCAAAGGTCTTAACGTGGCCATTACCCGCTATCCCGGGGGCAACTTTGTCTCTAATTACCACTGGCTGGACGGTGTGGGACCGGAACGCATCCCGCGTATGGAACTGGCCTGGTCTCGGCTCGAAACCAATGAGTTCGGTACGGACGAATTTGTGGATTTTGCGCGCAAGGTAGGCACCGAGCCTTACTTTGCGGTCAACCTGGGTACGGCGTCCATTGTGGAAGCACAGTCCTGGGTGGAATACTGCAATGTGAAGGAAGGTCCCTACTATGCCGAACTTCGCAAGAAATACGGCCATGCCGAGCCTTACAACATCAAATACTGGGGGTTGGGCAACGAGATGGACGGTGACTGGCAGATGGGCCAGTTGGACGCCGACTCTTACGTGGTAAAAGCGCGCGAGGCGGCCAAGTTGATGCGCAGTACCTCGCCCGACATCAAGCTGGTGGCCTCGGGTTCGTCCAATTACACGGCCAAAGCCGATGCCAATCACTGGAACGCCACCATTCTGGCGGGTCTTAAAGGATATGTGGATTACATAGCCCTGCATATGTATGTGGGCAATGAGACCAACAACTACTACGACTTTCTGGCCACGCCTCTGGTAATGGACCAGCGTACACAGGTGGTGCGCGGGATGATTCTGAGAGAAAATCCCCCAAAGCCCATCTACATTGCCTGGGACGAGTACAACGTGTGGTACCGCGCCCGCAGCGGCAACGACGTGATTGGCAACCGTGCCCTGGAAGAAAAATACAACCTGGAAGACGCTTTGGTAATCACCGGTTTTCTCAACTGCTTTGTACGCAACGCAGATATTGTGAAGATGGCCAACATGGCCCAGCTGGTCAACGTGATTGCCCCCATTTATGCCGAGAAAGACGATATGTTTCTACAGACCATCTACTACCCGTTGCAATTGTTCTCCGGAAATATGAAGGGAACCTCTCTGGATGTGTATGTGGACTCGCCCAAATACGATACTTCTCCCGGCTTCTCGTTGGGTGACAACGAGGTGAGCGCTCATATCACCGATGTGCCTTATCTTGACGTGACGGCGGCCCTTGACGGGGATCAGCTGGTCATCTGTGTCCTCAACCGCAACAAGGACAAAGCCCTCACAGCGGACGTCATTTGCCAGCAGGCAGCTTTTACCGGGGCCGTGGAAGTATACGAAATCAACGGACCTGACATCAAGGCGGAAAATGATTTTGGCAAGACAACGGTCAAGACAGAGAAAAAAGATGACCTCAAGTCGGTGAAACCTACGTTCCGTTATGCTTTCCCGGCGCATTCGGTGACTATGTTCAAAGGGAAAGTCAAATAACGGCAACCTAATAAACGAACCTATAAGATGAAATTCAAAACTATATTGTTGGCCTCTTTGGCTGTGCTATCCGCCGTATCCGCGGCTGACGCGCAGAACGGAAAGCCTGTTGTGGGGGGCTCGGCCCGTTATTGCAATCCGCTTCCCATGGAAATAGGCAACGGGGGGAATGCCTCGGGAGACGTTTCCGTGCTGGAATGGCAGGGCAAGTACTATATGTTCTGCACGGGGGGTGGCGCCTGGGTGTCTACGGATATGCTGAATTGGAAATTCCATAAAGTGGAACACGTGCCGGTAGCCCCCGATGTGGCCCAATACAAGGGCCAATTCTATATGACCGGCAACAGCACCGGATTATGGGTCGCCAACAATCCTCTGGGACCTTATGAAATGCAGGAATTCAAAGACCTTCCCCCTCTGGAAGAAGGTTGGAACGGAGCCTTTGATACCCACATTTTTGTGGATGATGACGACCAACCTTACCTGTTCTGGTCCGGACGCGGCATCAGCGGCATTTACGCCTGCAAGCTTGATTCCAAGGACTTAAGTCGTTTTGTGGGCCCGGCGCATCACCTTGCCACTTTCAACGGGAGCCACGTGTGGGAACGCTATGGAGAAATGAACGAATACCAGGGGGTGGCCTGGATTGAGGGCCCTTGGGTCTATAAACACGACGGTACCTATTACCTGCAATATTCCGCCTCGGGAACTCAATGGAAGAGTTATGCCGGCGGGTATTACACGGCAAAGAACATTTTGGGTCCTTACACGTATGCCGCCAACAACCCCCTCATTTACAGAGCGGACGGGATGGTCACGGGTACGGCTCACGGCTCAATGCTTACCGGCCCCGACGGAGGCATCTGGCAATTCTATACCACCGTGCTTTCCAGTCCTCCGGGCGGCCGCCGCATTGGGATGGACAGGGTGTATATAGACAAAAACGGCTTGCTGGTATGTAAAGTGACCGATACCCCCCAATGGGCTCCCGGGGTAAAGGCCGACCCCGCCAAATTGGACCGTGGTGACAGTGAATCTGTCCCGGTTACGGTGAACAAGATTAACGCCATGAACTCGCTGTCCAAGTTTTCTTCTGAAATCCCCGGATTCTACGCCTCGTACGCCACCGATAATTACAGCGGTACCGTATGGCAACCCGCTGCAGACGATGCGCAACCCTATATTATGATAGACCTGTCCCCGGCCACCCGCTTTGACGTGGTGGAAACCTTTACTGTAGACGGATTGCGCCTGATGTTCGGGGCCCCTATGAGCCGTGGTATGGGTATGGGCTTTGGTCGCCGTGGCGAATTTACGCCCACCATCTATAAATACAAGTTGGAAGTGTCTGACGACGGCGAACACTGGAAAACGGCGTTGGACAAATCCAACAGCACGGATTCCAAAAACACCCTGTTTGAAGAAATTCCGCCCGTGGAATGTCGTTTTGTCAAATTGACCATTCTGGATTGGCCCAAAACGGCTCCCTTTGGCATTATTGAATTTACGGTGTTCGGCAAACCCGCCTCTATGGGACTTCCGGCGGTGGCAATACCTACTACCGCAGACGTGGTGGGGGAAAGAGAAATTTAATTAGTAATAACATAACTGTCCGGAGAAATTCTCTAAATAACAATGAAAAAATTAGCTATCATTACCTTATTGCTGTGCAGCACCACCGCGTTGTCAGCTCAGCAGACGCACATTAATGTAACGGGGTATCCCCAGAAAAACACAGAAAAACTTACTCCTTACGGTTGCCGTTTGAATTCACCGGAAGTACACGACGACCATACGGTGACTTTCCGTTTCCAAAGCCCGAACGCCCAAAAGGTGGTAGTGGAAGGAAACTTCTTTGTGGGCCCCACCCAGGGAACCACGGTAGCCATGACCAAGGGACAGGACGGCGTCTGGGAAGCCACGCTGGGGCCTTTTACGCCCAATATATATAGATATTCGTTCATTGTGGACGGATTAAAAATTGTGGACCCCAACAACACCTACGCCATAAGTATGTCTCAGCCGACCTTCAGCGTGGTCTATATTCACGACACCAAGCCGCAGTATTACGACCCCAAACCGGATGTGCCGCACGGAAACATGACGACCAATTACTATTACTCGGAAGTGACCCAGGGGCTTAGAGAGATGATTGTCTATACTCCCGCCGGTTATACTCCGTCCAAAAAGTATCCCGTGCTCTATCTTATGGCCGGTTCCGGTGATACTCAGGATACCTGGATCAAGGAAGGGTGCATCAATTTTATCCTTGACAATGTCATTGCGGAAGGGAAGGCGCGTGAAATGATTGTTGCCATTCCCAACAGCAACGTATTTACCCGCAACGACCCCAGACATACCGAAATGGCATTTCCCATGATTGACAAGGAATTTGTAGAATACATCATTCCCTATGTGGAATCCAACTACAGCGTAATCAAGGACCGTAAGGCCCGCGCCATTGCCGGCCTGTCTATGGGAGGCCGTATGGCTCAGTACGTAGGGTTCAGGCATTTGGAACTGTTTTCCAGTTTCGGCTTGCTGAGTTCGGCCATTGATGCCGACCAGACACCGGCCTTGAGCGAACCCGGGTTCAACGACAAAGTGGATTACCTGTTTGTGGGTGCCGGTACCTATGAAACTTCAGCTAAAGCACGCCATCAGGTGATGCACGAAGAGTGGGAAAAGAGGGGAATCAAACACGACTATTATGTGGGGGGTGAAGGAGCCCATAGTATGATTACCTGGAAACCTATCATGTATTATCAGTTTTTGCCTAATTTATTCAAAGGGCTTTAGGTCAGACAAGTCTTCTGAAACAAGGGGATGATTTTAACTCAACAATACCCGAAATTCAACGTGGTGGGAGGAAGTGAGGAGATCATCCCCTTATGGTATCCTACGTTGTTACGGTAAAAAACGATTTCGTAGTTTTTAGACGTTCTTACTTAAAATAATAATGATTAATTTTGTTTGATAGTAAAAATGAAACCTATTTTTACTATTTGCCCTCGAATGATAAGTAGCTAAGAGGGCAAATAACTATAACCTAACCTAGTTCTCTAATTTATTAACCTAACCTAAAAACAATGAGAAAAAGTCTCACAAAGTTATTCCGCATATGCGGGATATTGACTGTATGTGCTTGCCTTGGTGCCTTCTCTACCAATGCATTTGCACAAACTCGCAAGCTGACCGGTACGGTAACGGATGCCGCCGGGCAGCCCTTACCCGGTGCCACCGTTATGGTACAAGGGTCAAGCAATTTAGCTACGTCCACCGATATGGACGGTGCGTTCTCTCTGAACGTTCCGCAGGGTGCTACCCTTACCGTGTCTTACATTGGATTTATTTCAAAAAATGTGGCTGTGGGCAACCAGACCACCATTACAATTCAACTGCAAGAAGATGCCGTGGCATTGGAAGACGTAGTAGTAATTGGTTACGGTGTACAGAAGAAAAGTGACGTAACCGGTGCTATTGCTCAGGTGAAAGCAGAAGACCTTGTAAATCGTTCCACATCAGATGCTGCAAATGCCCTTATGGGTAAGGCTGCCGGTGTACAAATCATCAACGCTTCCGGTGCTCCCGGTTCAGCTTCTCAAATTCGCGTTCGTGGTTATTCATCAAACTCCGGTTCTATCGGACCACTTCTCATTGTAGACGGTCTTAAGGTAGACAACATTCAGTACCTCGATCCTGAAATGATAGCATCTATGGAGGTCTTAAAAGACGCAGCTTCTGCTGCGATTTACGGCGCTCAGGCAGGAAATGGTGTCGTGCTCATTACAACCAAAACAGGTTCAAAGGGCGATGGTAAGATTTTCTACAACAATCAGTTCTCTCTCTCGACTCTTGCTCGTCCACTTGACGTTATGAATGCAGAGCAATACATTGCATTTGGTAAGGACTATGGATGGCTTAATGACACTATGTTAGGAGGTATTGGTTACAATGGAGCTGATATCAATTGGGGAAGTGAAGTGTTCGAGCCAACTTGGAATTCTCGGCACACTGTTGGTGTTCAGGGCGGTAATGATAAAGGCAACTTTTTCCTTTCAATCAACAACGTAGACTCTGATGGTATTTTCGCTGGTGATAAGGATCAGTACAAACGTCTATCTGTCCAACTCAATGCTGACTATAAGATAAAGCCTTGGTTTACAGTAAGCACTAACACTTCTATTGAGAAGTATAGTTCTAAGTCAGTTTCACAGCACTCTGATAATGGTTCAGCTCTTTTAGCAGCTGTTACTTCATCACCTCTTGAAGCGCCACGTACAAGTCTAGAAAATCTGCCTATTGATATGATACAGGCTCTTGAAGCTGGAAAGCAGAAGCTTCTTATAGATCCTGAAACAGGTCTTTATTGGTCACTTAGCAGACTGGGTGAGACTCAGTCAGGTAATCCATTCATCAGAAGGGATGCAACAGATTCTAAGAGCGAAGGTCTCAACATTCGTGGTACTGTCTCAGCTAACCTCACTCCTTTTGAGGGACTTACAGTCACATCTCGTTTTGGCTATAGCATCAACCAGAGCAACTCACATAGTTACACAGAACCATACTACGCATCGCCATTTGTACAGGCAACTGAGTACAATATTTCTGCTACAAACAACACGGGTCACTACTATCAGTGGGAAAATTTTGCAAACTATAACAAAACATTCAATCGGAAACATACTCTTGGTGTTATGGCCGGTATGTCTTACATCCAGTCTGATAGCGACAATCTTTCAGCAAGTGCTTCAGGAAAGAATATTCTCAAAGGATATGCCGAGAATTTCCGTTATATGAGTTACCTCTTATCAGATAACACCATCGCTAAGACTATCACCAATGCTCCTGGTCAGTCAGTCAACTTGTCATACTATGGACGTCTCACATATAGTTTTGATAATCGTTATAATGTCCAGGCCAACTTCCGTGCGGATGCATACGACTCTTCTAAACTATCTAAGCAGGCACGTTGGGGTTACTTCCCTTCATTTTCAGCTGGCTGGACTATTTCAAATGAGTCATGGTTTAAGGACAATATAAACCGCAACGCAATATCTATGTTGAAATTACGCGCTTCTTGGGGTAGAAATGGTAACGTCAGTGTCCTCAATAATTACGCTTACGATACCAGTATTGACTATGCGGGAACATGGTATCAGTTTGATCCAATGAGTCCTACGGTTTCTTACGGTTCAAAACCATCAGGTCTTGCTAACCCAGACCTCAAATGGGAGACTTCAACTCAGGTAGACCTTGGTGTGGACGCTCGTTTTCTTAACAACAGGCTTGCTGTAAGTATTGACTACTACAACAAGAATACTGAAGACCTTCTTGTAAACATCACTCCTTCTTCTGCAATCGGTGTATCATCAACAACCATCAACGCCGGATCAGTAAACAATCAAGGTATTGAACTTGAGACTACTTGGAAAGATCAAATAGGTGATTTCTCATACTCAGTATCAGGAAACGTTTCTTATCTAAAGAACAAGGTTACCTATCTAGAGCCTACAATCAATCGTATTGCAGGGACTGCTCCTCAGGGAAGTACCCTTCGTACATACTTTGAGAGTGGTTATCCTATCTACTATATGAGAGGTTACAAATCAATAGGTATTGATCCTGAAACCGGTAAGCCTTCATTTGAGGATCTTGACGGTGATGGCAACATCAATGAGGCCGATATGCAGATAGTTGGTTGCGGTATTCCAGACTGGACATACGGTCTTACTCTCAATCTTTCTTATAAAAACTTTGACTTGGTAGTATTCGGTACAGGTGTAGCAGGTAACGAAATCTTCCCTTCATCGTGGAGAACTGACCGGCCGCACTGTAACACCTACTCTTATTATTGGGAGAACTCTTGGAAAAAAGACGGGAGCAACATGAATCCCAAATTCCCTGGAACAACCTATTGGGATCAGATCACTTTCTCATCTGATCTTAATCTCTTTGATGGCTCATACTTCAAAATCAAGCAAATTCAACTTGGTTACAATCTCCCATCTAATATTCTAAACAAGATATTTATCAGTTCACTTAGAGTGTATGCTTCTTTAGAAAATTTCTTCTGTTTCAGCAGCTATCCGGGTCTTGACCCTGAGACTGCATCTACAGGCTCAGCTTCTTCGCTTGGCATTGATATGGGTTCTTATCCTACAGCTAAACAGCTTGTTTTTGGTATTAATCTTTCATTCTAATAAATACAAACGATATGAAAAAGATATTTTTTGCACTTGCTATAGGTATCCTAATCTTCTCTGGCTGTAGCCAAGAACGCTTAGATATTCCTCAAAAAGGCGTTATCGCTTTAGGGGACTTCTATAAAACGGACGAGGATGCTGAGATGGCTCTTGTCGCTGCATACGACGGAGTAGCAACAAACTATGTTCGTCCTCTCTATAATGATAACATCATCTACTCTTTGTGGAACTATCCTGGAGATGATATGTATGCTGCCGGTAACAATAAGACTGACAATATAGCTCAGAACGAACTTAACGCATTCCGATATCCGACAAATAACCAGATGATCACAGTGGGTTATCAATCATTTTTCAGAGCAATCTATACAGCTAACCTTGTAATCGACAATTTCAAGGATGGCACAACTCCTGTACAAAAGAAGGCAGTTGCTGAAGCAAAGGTTCTTAGAGCACTTTCTTACCTTCAACTCGCTATAGGATGGGGTACCCCTCCCATTGTAGATCACATACTTGCAGCCACCGATAAACCCGCAAACGCAGAGTCCCAGAAGGCAGTTCTAGATTTCATCATCCAAGATTGCAAAGAAGCTCTTCCACTTATTGACGAGCGTCAGAGTACAAGCGATAAAAAAGGTGCAGTAAAAGTCACCAAAGGTCTCGCTAACATGATTATGGCTAAGGCTATGGTATGGGAAGGAGACTATGCTGGTGCGCAAACTGCTCTTGCAGAGATCATCAACTCTAATAAATATGCTCTCGTTTCAAGTGAAGACCTTGAAATGGAATTCCACGTTCCTGGTGATGGTAGTCCTGAGAAAATCTTTGAGCTTAACCTCGTTTATGATTCTTCAGTTAGCGGTTACTCAAGCCACTCGGCTGCCAATATGCCTTGGCTTTGGAACTGGCGTTCAGACGTAATGACTATTCCTAACGGTGTTGGAACAAAGATGCACAATCAAGGTTGGGGCGAATGTAATCCTACCATAAAGTTTGCTAACGCCCTAATTGAAAACGATGGCCTTGATTCATATCGTCGTAAAGCTTGGATCAAAACTTACGATGAAGTTCTCTACGAAATGCCTTATTCTACCGATGGAGCAAACCCTGTAATGGGTAAGACCGAGTTTAAGGAGAAAGACACTAAGAGAGGCATCTATCGTGCAAGCGGTCTCTACGGACATTGCGGTTATTTTATGTGGAAGGTTAATATACAGAAAGTTGACCTCTCTTCTAACAATGCTCGTATGGCAAACATCCGCATCTTCCGTTATCCAGAAGCACTTCTTCTTTATGCTGAGTGCTGCGCTCAAACAAATAAAGATACTGAAAAAGGTCTTGAAGTTCTTAATATGATTCAGAGACGTGCCGGCTCAAAGACTATCTCCACAACTCTAACCTTAGACGCTGTCAAGAAAGAGAAGATGTTAGAATTGTGGCTTGAAGGGTGCCGTTATCAAGATCTAATTCGTTGGGGCGATACCGATGAACTTATGGGCAACGGTCATGACTACCCTAACTTCAAGGATATGCTCTTCAATGGCGGAGATAAACACGAAGGCGTTATCGACAGAAGCGATGCTAAGTGGTGTGAGGATCTCTACGTCGTAGGTTTCCAGAAGGGTAAACATGAACTCTTCCCATTCCCATTTGCTGAGACTTCAGTTAATGAGAATATCATTCAAAACCCTGGTTGGAGTAATTAAGAATAATTTCTGATACAGATAAGTAAAAAGAGAGGCTAAAAAGAGATTTTTAGTCTCTCTCTTTTTAGTTCCCTTCTAATTTATTTACACGCAGTTTCTTAGGAATCCAACGTTGCCACAACTCCTTAAATGAATTGAACTCTTCTCGGTACACAAAACCGCCCCCGTTGCGTTGCGTGTTGTCCAGATAGTTTGAATACTGGTCCGCCGCGTGACTGAAGGCTTTTAAGCGGAACTTGCCCTGCTTGTCCAGCTTAAGTTCAATGTCCACGTTGCCAATGATATCGCTGTTCTGGTTGCTCTGATTGTACGGATTGTTTCCCATAGTGCCGTTGACCACCACGCGGTTGTTGAACAGCTGTGTGGAAATGGCCACATCAAAGATATCCCTTCCTTCCTGCCCCGGCTGGTAATTGAAACCCACGTCCACCGGAATATCCAGTTGGGCAAAGATATTGTTCAGTTGATTGGAAAGAATTTCCGTTGCATTGGAATACAGCAGGTTGGAGTTGTTCACAATGCCACTCTCCTGGTCCGGCATAAAGCTGCTGGAAATCAGCAGGCTCATGAATTGCCGCATCATTTTGTCGTCCGTGTTGAGGGCACTTTCCACTCGGGCACGGGTGGTGGGGTCAATATCGTCAATTTCTATGTTGAATCCCAGCGTGGGATTCATCAACTGCCCGCTCATCAGAATCTGGCAGTCCACGTTGCGTCGGGTGCTTACCGAGGTGGAGTCTGACAGCAGCGAATTCAAGGACGCTTTGGTAGTGTATGATGCCGTCAGGTCCAGTTGCGTATTGTCCAGGTCTCCGCCAAAAGACAGGGTGCTGCCGGGCACTATCTGGAACCGCTTGGAGAGCAATCCCTGCAATACAAACAGGTAATCCCCGCTTTCCAAGGTGCAATCCCCCAGCAGGGAAAAACCGTCCTGTTTGGGATCCATCCCAATGGTGACCATCCCGTTGCCTCGGGCCGTGATGACGTCGCCGGTGGTCTTGTTGATTTCCAGCAGCATCTGCGCATCGGGAGTAATCTGGGTTTTCATGTTGAAAGTGAACTGGGACCTTTCTCCGGTACGCTGTGCGGCTTGCCGGGCAGCCAATTCGTAAGGATCCCTGCCTACAGGCCGGGGTGCCGGCTGCACAAAGGTCAGCAGGTCTGCCTGAGAGGCTTGTGAGGCCGAGGAAAGCGGAATGTGAATGAAGGTGGACGGCTCGGTGCGCACCGCCAGGTTCATGGCAAGGTCCGTGAGCGGCCCTTTGATGCCCAGGGTGCCTGTAGCAAAGGCGGTCCCGTAGAAATCGTCGTTGTCCTGCTCACGCAGGTTCAAGGCGTGCAGGTTGGTGAAATTGAGGTTCAAGTCCACGCCTATATCCCTGAAATGACTATAGATGAGCCCCCCTTGGGCAAGAGCGGTATGACCATAGGAATCCCTTAGGGTATCTTGCGGCAGGTACAATCCATTCTTTGTCAATTGTACAGGACCTGAAACCACGTAGGGGACGCGTGTGTAGTCAATGGTGAATCCCAGTTTGTCCACTGTGGTGTTCTCGCTGGTAAGGTCCAGTTCGGGCAGTACCCCTTTCAACAACATGTCCCCACTGACGGTCCCTCCCACATTGGAAACCAGTCCGTCCAAAAAAGGCGCCACCAGTACGGCTTGGAAGCGGTCAAAAGAGGCATTCATTTGCAAATATTTGTCAGACGGACGGAAAAACCCCGTGGCATTGAGCGGTCGTGTATTGTCTTTATAGGTGAAAGCCCCTAGGCGCAACTGTCCCTTCTGCTGGTCCCAGACGCTCATCAGGCGCACGTCGCCGCACAAGGTGTCGTTGACGTAAAAGTCTTTTCCCTGAATATCGGCCGTAAACCGGCGAGTATGGTATACATCGGTCACTTGACCTTTTCCCGTAAAGGCTCCTCTGAATTTGAAAGGATATTTTGTGCCCACCAGCGTATTGAGTAGCGAGGCGTCAAAACGTTTCATATCAAGGGAAAGCGTATCTTTTGGATTTTCCGACAACGCCCCGTTGAGCGTCAGGTATTCATCCTGATGGAGCAACCGGAAATTGCGGATGGCCGTCTTTCCTCCGCCCAGCCACAGGGTATCCGAGCGGAGTGTCCACTCTTTGCCGTTAATAACCAGTTGTGATTCGGGAATCACCGCCTGCCAGATATTGCTTCCGGCAAGGGCCGAGTCTCGGCAAAACAACTGCGCATTCACTTGCGCGCTGTTTTCCAGATCTCCTGCGTTCCGGTACCCCGCTTGCGCCCATACGTCATTGTGCCGCACGTCAAGGTGCACAAAGGCTTCTTCCGGGGATAAGGAGAATAGGTCCGCCTGTGAAGCCTCGGCCCGGATTTGCAGCAACTGACTGTCTGCCACCGCTTGCAGGGAAAGGTGTTTCACGTTGTTTTTACGGTATCCCAGTCGGTCTGACAACAACTTCATTTCCAGTCTTTCGGCGGCGTTTCCGTGCAGGGTTAACCGGGTCTGTGGGGCTATGTACAATCCCGGCAACAGCAGGGCCTCAAGGAAGGCGGTGTTGTAGAAAGTGGCATTCAGATCATAAGAACCGGAGAGGGTGCTTCCCTTTGGATGAAAATACGCCGGAAGCCGCTGGTAAAGATAACGATCGGTCAGGTGGCTGACAAAACTTAAGAAGCCTTCCTGTCCTTTATAGGTTGCCTTAATGGCATCCGAGTCAAGATAAATGGAATAGTGGAGCGAGTCGGTACGCCGGCTTTCCAGTACCAGGGATTCAATACGGTGGGTCCCCGCCGAATTGTGGAGACTAAGGTCCGAGGCATTGATTACCCCGTCAATATCGCCCAATGAGTTCATACGCGAGAAGTCGGCCCGCAGTACCCCGCTGAGGGTGGTAAGGGAGTCGCCGTGGCTTAAATTGAGTTTGTGCAGGTCCACGTAAGCCACGTTGGCAAAAAAGTTTCCCTGTATTCCTTCCTTGCCGCCCACAGAGGCCTTTCCCTGAAAAAGGAAGCGGCAGTTGGGGTCGGCACAGGCAATGCGCCCGTCAAACAAGTTGTTGGTATAGGTGCCCTTTACTTTGAGGTCGGTTACGGGATAGTTGTTAATTTGCAGCCGGGAGACACCCAGGGAATCAATGGAGGCAACCACTCCCCCGTGATTCTTGTCAGCAAATACGGCCCGCGCCTTGGTGTAAAATGACACATTGCCCAACAAGTCGGAACCGCTTAAGGTGTGGCCGTCCAATTGTGCCGCGTCTACCACGCCCTGTAGCAGCACCCCGTCACGGTAAGTGCTGTTGATCACCATATCCACCTGTGCGTGGGCAAAATTACTCTGCAGGTTGCCCTCTACGGCAAAGTCGGTGAGCAGTCCGGCCAGCCGTCCGTTGAAATGGAACGGGGCGGTGCTCCCCAGGGATTTTTCCAGGCCCTTGAGGTCCACCTCTGCTATGGAATACAAAATGCGGTTAAGGTCCCCCACAGTGGAACTTAGTTGCGGAATATCCACTTGAAGGGTAGTCTGTTCCACCTCGGTAAGTCCCCGCATGCGGAAGGCGGCGGTCAGTCGGGTAAGGCCCGATGCGGAGCGGATGTCCAGTTTGTCTGAATACAGGTAGGACACCGTTCCCTGGGCTTTTCCGCTGGCATACAGACTCAGCAGGAACTGCGGGTCCAGGCTGTAGGCGTATGCCTGGATGGTCTTGAAAGAGAGAAAGGCATTGTCCATATCCAGCTCCATACGGACTTTGTTCACATAGTCGTTCAGATTGTCTATGTTGCCAAAATCCATCAGGAAATACCGGGCCGTGACATGGGAATAGACATCGTCAATCAGCAGGTCGTCCACTCGGGCGGTATGGGCGTCTACCGTCACATCTCCGTGAAAATCGCGGATAGTGTAGCCGCATTTTTCCACCCCGTCCAGATGGTTGATGCGCGCCTTGACCGCCCCGTCGCCAAAAGAGGCGTCTGCCATATTCAGGTGGATGCGGCGTATCTGCATGTCGTAATAGTCAATGCTGTACGGATTGTCGTGACCGGGGGCCCTGCCGTCGCGGTACATGAGGAAGGCAAAATCATCCACGCTTACCTCTTTGGCCGAGATTTCCCAGACAAAGGGCGTGCGCACGGTGTCTTGAGGGTCTTGGTGCGGTGGAAACAAGGTATTTATATTGTTGGTGGTATCGTTGAACCAATAGCGGAACTGACCCCCTTCCACCGCTATGCGCTGCAGGCGGATTTTGCGGCTGAGGGGTTGGAAGGCCCTCAGTGACACGGAAAGTTTCCGGGCGGAAAATAGGGTGTCTCCGGGGGCGGTGGTAAGGGAAATGTCGTTGAGAATGATTTTATTGAAAAGTAGGTAGTGCATCTGCCTAATCTCTACGTGCCCTCCCGTTTTCCCGGAGAGCCAGGCAGCGGTCTTTTGGGCCGCACGGCTTTGAACGGCCGGAAATTGCGCGGCAATAAAGACGGTTACCACGGCAAGCACCACCAGAAAGACAAGGGTCAATAATATGTTCTTTACAGTCTTCATTTGAGTCTAACCAACAAAGATAACTAAAGACAGGCTAACTCCGTTTGTGTAAGTGCCCAAAAATGCGCACTTTTGCCGGCGTAATCCATAAACGTGTTACTGTCTGATTTCTATTATGGCATATATTCTTGGTATAGAATCTTCCTGTGACGATACTTCGGCGGCGGTGCTCAAAGATACCGTACTGCTGTCTAACGTGATGGCATCGCAGGACGTTCACAGAGCTTACGGGGGCGTAGTTCCCGAACTGGCCAGCCGGGCACACCAGCAACATATTGTGCCGGTAGTTTCACAGGCGTTGAAGCTGGCCGGGATAGACGCACGGCAGATAGACGCCATTGCCTTTACGCGTGGCCCCGGGCTGTTGGGTTCTCTGTTGGTGGGGACTTCGTTTGCCAAAGGCCTGGCGGTCTCGGTGGGAGCGCCCCTGGTAGAGGTGAACCACCTTATGGGGCACGTGCTCAGCCATTTTATTGACCTGCCGGCTCCCGAAGGGAACGGGCCGGTCCCCGCCTCGGGCAAAAAACCGGACTTCCCTTTTTTGTGTCTGCTGGTCTCGGGAGGTCATACGCAGATTGTGAAGGTGAAGGAACCGCTGCAATTTGAGATTCTGGGACAGACCATTGACGATGCGGTGGGTGAAGCTTTTGACAAGGGGGCCAAGGTGTTGGGTCTGGAATATCCGGGAGGTCCTTTGGTGGACCGCAATGCCCAACTGGGCAATCCCAAGGCGTTTGCTATTGCCAAGCCGCACATTCCCAATCTGGACTTCAGTTTCAGCGGGGTTAAGACCTCGTTTCTGTATATGATACGGGACCACGTGGCCGAAAATCCGCATTTTATAGAAGAAAACCTACAGGATCTGTGCGCCAGTTTGCAGGGAACGCTCATAGATATTCTTATGGACAAATTGGTGAAGGCGGTACGGCAGACGGGCATTACGCAGGTGGCTGTAGCCGGGGGGGTCTCGGCTAACGGCGGGTTGCGCAGGCGGCTTACTCTGGAAGGTGAGCGCCGTCACTGGGACGTGTTTTTGCCGCAACTCCGCTTTACTACGGACAATGCGGCTATGATAGCCATTACGGGATATTACAAATGGAAGGCCGGCCATACGGTGGGGTTGGATGTGGCGCCGGTGACGCGTGTGGCGGAAATCCGCTGAACCATAACAATTATATTTTCTTATGCAACTGGTAAACTGTAACATAGACCCTATTGAAGGGATTAAGCCTTCTGTGGTGCGCAAACAAGCCGCCAAGGCGTTGGGACGCAAAACGTCTGAAATTGGCCCTACGGTGCTGGTACAGCAGTCGCTGGATGTACGCGGACAGTATCCGGTGGTGCATTGCGTGGTGCAGGTATATGAGATTGGAGAAGAAGTGCCGCAAGAGCGGGCAGAATACCGGGACGTACGGAACGCTTCGCAGGTCATTGTAGTGGGAGCAGGTCCCGCCGGCCTTTTTGCCGCGTTGACCCTGTTGGAACGGGGGATTAAGCCGGTGATTTTGGAACGCGGCAAGGACATACACGCCCGTAAGGTAGACATAGCATTGGTAAATAAAGGATTAGGTGTCAATCCGGAATCTAATTTCTGTTTTGGGGAGGGAGGCGCCGGCACATTCTCTGACGGCAAATTGTATACGCGTGCCACCAAACGGGGTGACGTGGGCAAGGTGCTGCGTACGTTTGTGGCGCACGGGGCACCGGAACAGATACTGTCGCAGGTGCATGCTCATCTGGGCAGCGACCGTTTACCGGCCATTATAGAAAATATCCGCAAGACCCTACTGGAACACGGTGGCGAATATCATTTTGAAACCCGGGTCAACGGGTTGCTGGTGCGTGACGGTCAAGTATACGGTGTTACGGATACCGCCGGAAACCGTTGGGAAGGTCGGGCCGTGGTATTGGCCACGGGCCACAGTGCCGTGGATATTTACCGGATGTTTGAGAGGGAAGGCTGGCCCATAGAGGCCAAAGGCTTTGCCCTGGGCGTACGGGTGGAACATCCGCAGGAAGTCATCAACCGTATTCAGTATGCGCGCGTGGCTCCAAGATACCGCAACATACTTCCTCCGGCCGCCTATCAGGCGGTAGCCCAGGTGGAGGGGAAAGGGGTATTCAGTTTCTGCATGTGCCCCGGCGGACAGGTGGTGCCGTCTTCCACACAGGCCGAGGGACTGGCACTCAACGGGATGTCCAACTCCAAACGCAGCGGGTTCTGGGCCAACGCCGGCGTGGTGGTGAGTGTGAACCCCGAGGATTTGATGACCGAGAAATTGTATTTTGACGGCAATCCGGACAGCCCGCTGGCTCTGCTGGAATGGCAGCTGCAGATGGAACGGGCGGCTCGCGTGGGGGGGGCCTCGGCTCCGGTAATGGCTCCGGCCCAGCGGATGACTGATTTTGCCAAAGGCCATATTTCCTCCTCGCTGCCGGAAACATCTTACCGCCCCGGATGTCTGGAGGCCCCGCTGCACGCTTTGCTGCCGCCGGCTGTGAGTGGGCGGTTATTGCGCGGGTTCAGAGAATTTGACAAGAAGATGCGGGGTTATTTTACAGACCAGGCGTTGTTACTGGGCATTGAGTCCCGCACGTCTTCTCCGGTCCGTCTGCCCAGAGATAAAGAAACCCTCCAGCATGTGTTGCTGAAGGGTCTGTATCCTTGCGGTGAAGGGGCCGGATATGCCGGAGGCATTGTTTCCTCGGCATTGGACGGCATCCAGGCGGCAAGTAAAATTTCTGCGAAATAACGCAGATTAATGGCAGCCGCCGCAACAGCTGCAGTCGTGTCCGCACTCGTGGGCCGCACGTTCTCCATACAGTCCTTCCGTGAGTTCTTTCTCAGTGGCTTCGCGTACCGCGACCACTTTTCCGGAGAAATTCAATTCGCAGCCGGCCAGGGGATGGTTAAAGTCCATCACCACCGAGTCGTCCTTGATTTCATTCACCACACCGTTCAACCGATGGCCCTGGGAATCCTGCATGGGAATCACCTTGTCTTTCACCAGTAATCCTTCTTCCATTTTGCCGTCTACCATAAAAATGCTTTTGGGCAGTTCCACAATGGCATCCGGGTCTACTTCTCCGTATCCGTCTTTGGCACTGAGGGTAAATTCAAAAGCATCTCCCACGCTCTTGTCCTTGATTTGTGCTTCAAAAGCGGGAAGGAGATACCCTACACCAAAAATGAATTGCATGGGTTTGTCTTCTTTTACTGTTTCCATCGTATCGCCTTCCACTACCAAGGTGTAAGCCAGGGAAACCACTTTGTTGTCTGAGATTGTCATAAAAATTATGGGTTAGTTTTTGTTATTCTTCGGATTTTGTAGCCTATAACGGCGGCAAAGATAGAAAATAGCGGGGTAATAATGTTAAAAAAGCAAAAAGGAAGGTAGGTAAGTGTGGCTACGTTCAGTACGGTGGACTGTGCTACCCCGCAGGTATTCCACGGCACCAGCACGGAAGTAACCGTGGCCGATTCTTCCAGACTGCGCGAGAGCAACTCGGGCGCATAGCCCTGCTTTCGGTAACTCTCGGCAAACATGGTGCCCGGCAGTATGATGGCCATATACTGGTCTCCCAGGGTGATGTTAAAGAAAATGCAGGTTCCCAGAGTGGAGGCCACGGTGGAAAACGTGTTTTTCATCCACCGGACCAGGTAGTCGGTAATGACGTAGATCATGCCGCTGGCGGTCAGCACACCGGCCAGGGCCACCACACACAGGATGAGCCAGACGGTGTTCAGCATACCGGCCATCCCGCCGGTGGAAGTAAGGCTGTCCAGCAGGACGTTGCCCGTCTCTATGTGTACATCGGAAACAATCATGGTAATTCCGGCGGCCAGGGGCGAGGAGGAGATGGCACTGCAGACATTGTCCTGAAAGAGTACGGCCACCACGGCACCCACCACGGCCGAGATAAACAACGTCACAAACGGCGCCACCTTGCGTACCACCAGCGCAATGGTGCAAACCGGCACCAGCAGCAACCAGCCGCTGATGCGGAAGGTGCCCGCCAGTGCTTCTAACTGGGCGTGTACGTCCACGGTGTTTTCACGCGGCAGACAAAATCCCGCTACGGCATAAATGACCAAGCAGATTACAAATACCGGTGCGGTGTTGTAGAGCATATAGCGGATGTGTTTGTAAAGCGGTACGCCGCAGATGGTCGAGGCCAGATTGGTGGTGTCGGACAGCGGCGACATCTTGTCCCCGAAGTACGCTCCGGAAATGATGGCTCCGGCCAGCCAGGGTACGGGAAGTCCCATCATCTGTCCGGCGCCCAGCAGGGCCACGCCAAAGGTGCCTATGGTAGTCCAGGAGCTGCCCACCATCAACGAAATGAAGCAGCACAAGATGTAGGCCAGCGGCAGAAACAGGGCCGGATTGATGAGTTTGAGCCCGTAATATATCATAGTGGGAATGACCCCGCTGTTCATCCAACTGCCCGTAAGGGCGCCTATTGCCAGCAGAATGAGTATGGCGGGTCCCGAGTTTTTGAGTTGTGTCATCATAGACTCCTCCATACTTTCCCAGGAGACCTTGTAACCAAAATGGGCTATAGCCCAAGCCAATACGGTTACACAAAGGAGTACAAACTGGGAGGGGCCGGCCGTGACGCCGTCTCCAAACAGTTGTACGCAGACAGACAACAGCACTACCAATACCAGTACGGGAATTAGGCTGATTATAAGAGAGGGTTTCTTCATAGGGCTGGTTCTTAGAGACCGGCAAAATCCATTGATTCAAACAGCAGCGCCGGCATTTGCCAGGCACTATAGGTAAGCGGGTCTGCCGCAGCGGCTGCAAAACGCTGCCACAGGGTCAGCATATTGCCACTGAGTACCATTTCGTTTACGGGATAGGCTATCTGTCCGTTTTCAATCCAAAATCCTTCCACTCCGTAAGAAAAATCACCGGTGGCCCCGTTGCAGTTTCCTCCATTGAAACCGGTGATGTACAGCCCTTTACCCATAGCTTGAATCATTTCATTGGCTCCGGGATACGCCGGGTCCGCCTGCAAGCGCAGTACGGAAGGCCCTTCCACCGTGGGGGCGAGGCCCATTTTGTGGGCGTAGTAGCTGCTGAGGTATTGGGTACGCAGGATGCCGTTTTCAACCACAAGGCGTTCTGTGGTGGCCAGTCCCTCACTGTCAAATCGGCGGGAACCCACTGTTCCTTTACGTAGCGGACAGTCCCAGAGGGTAAGTTCTTTGTTGGCAAACTGTTTATCTAAATAGTTAATTAAAAACGAATTACCCTGTTGCAGGGCACTACCGTTGATGGCTTGAATCACGGGAGACAGCAGGGTAGCGGCATAGCGGTTTTCCACCACCATAGGGTAGGCGCCCGAGGGGAGTTTTTTTGGGTTACGTTTGGCCAGCGCCTTTTCCAGCGCCAGGCGGCCACAACCTTCCGTCAGGCTGTCCACGCGGATGCCGCCCTGGCACCACCAGTCGGAGGGTCTGCTCTGGCGGGCGGCCTTTACGGTACACTCGGCCGAGAGGGAGAAAAAGGTGTTGTGGCTTTCACATTCCAGGCCTTGCGAGTCAATGAGGTATTCCCGGCTGTCGTTATCGGCGTAGTCGGTCGAGACGCTCAGCAGGCGGGGGGATTTGCCGTATGCCTCGGCCGCACAGGAAAATACTAGGTCTTTCTTTTCTTGCGGGGTGAGGGTTTCCATGCGGGGGTCAGCTACCTGCAGGTCGTTCTCCGTGTCTTTTGCAGCGGTGGCGGAGTGAAAACAAAGGTTCTTTTCCGGCAGGTGTCGTGCGGGGTCTTCTTCCAGCAGGCGGGTGGCGGCCAGGGCCTGTTGCAGCAGGCGGTCAATGGCCGCGGGCTCCATACTGTTGGTGGAGCAGGTGCCGTAGCGACCGTCCACAAACAAATGAAAAAACAGGGATGACTCGCCCGACTGGGTAAGGTTTTCAAGGGTTTGGTCCCGTACGGTGAACGCGTCCGATACATCCGACACGGCGTGTACCCGCACTTGACGGGCGCCCAGGCGAAGGGCTGATTCCAGCGCGTATTGTGCGGCTTCTTTTAAACGTTGCATTAGTTGGATCCTCCTACTGTCAAACGACTGATAAGTACCGAAGGCATCCCGCACGATACGGGGGCCGATTGCCCCTTGCCGCACGTCCAGGTGCTGTTGTCCATAATATGATTGTTGGCTACGCCCTTGATATCCGCCAGGGTGCGTGGGCCGTTGCCAATGATGTTCACGTCTTTGATGGGTTGTGTAAGATGGCCGTTTTCAATAAGGTAGCCACTCTTAACATAGAAGGTGAAGTCACCGGCCCCAATCTGTACCTGGCCGTTGCTGAAACTGTCCACGTAAAGGCCCTTCTTGACCGATGCAATAAGTGATTCTTCCGTGGCAGTGCCGTTTTCCATATAAGTGGCCCGCATACGCGGAATGGGCATAAAGCGGAATGACTCGCGGCGGCCGTTGCCGGTGGAGGCTACTCCAAAATGGGCGGCCGAGATGCGGTCGTGCAGGAACGAGGTCAGAACCCCGTCGGTAACCATATAGGTCTTCCGGCCGGCAATGCCTTCGTCGTCCATATTGACGGCGCCGCGGCTGAAGGGCAGGGTGCCGTCGTCTATTACGTTGATGCCTTTCATACAGATCTGCTGTCCCATCTTTTCACTGAAAATGGAGATGTTCTTGCGGATGAAATCGGCTTCAAAAGCGTGGCCAATGGCCTCGTGCAGCAAAATGCCGCTGCCTCCGGCGCCCATTACCACCGGCATCTGTCCGCCTTTTGGCTGGATGGCAAGAAACTGGAAGGCGCCGCGTTCCACCAACTCGCGAGCCAATTCCTCTATGAGGCTTTTTTGCAGAAACTCGGCTCCCATACGGAAAGAGCGGGATACGCCGGCGGTCTGGGTGGTGGAGCCGTCTTCCATTACGCATGAGACGGACAGGGCGCTGAGCGGACGCAGGTCGGTGCCGCAGAGGCCTTCCGAGTTATAATAGGTGATTTCCGAGGTGAGGTCGGACAGGCGGGCTGTTACTTTTTTAACACGTTTGTCTGCGCTGAAAACCAAATGATTGAGTTCTTGCAGCAGAGGAATTTTGTCTTCCGGGGTAACGCCTTCCCACGGTGTCCGGATAGGGTAGTGGTTTGCGTAGTTAGCCCGACGAATGGCGGCCGGGGCTTCCTGCAGGCGATTTCCGTCCGCAATGCAGGCCGCGGTGCGGGCGGCCCTGAGGGTGTCCTGCGTCAGGGCGCTTTCCGTGAAGGCGTAACCGGTACAGTCACCCTTCAATACGCGGATGCCCATGCCGGAGTCTGTATGAATGCCTGTGGCGTTGACGGCGCCGTCGCGCAGGCTGAGTTCGTGGTAGAGAGTGTTCTCGCAAAAGATATCGGCAAAATGGCCGCCACGGCCCAGCGCTTCCTGTAGTATTTTTTTTACATCGTGGAGTTGCATAAGCAACAAAAATACGGAATAATATTTGTACTTTCGTACGGTTATAATCCACTTTTTATAAAATGAAAAAATACGAATGCAATCTCTGCGGATACGTTTACGATCCTGCAGTCGGCGATCCGGACAACGGTATTGCTCCCGGTACTCCTTTTGAAAGCCTGCCCGATGATTGGGTATGTCCTTTGTGTGGCGCCGAGAAAGAAGATTTCTCCGCACTTTAAGGGCTGACAAGTTTGGATGTAAAAAAAATCGCCACGGGGTTTTCCGGAGGCGATTTTGTTTTTCAGACGGGTCGGTCAGCCTATTCCAGGTTGGCGTTGAGGCCCATAAACAGCAGGGTTCCCGTGCTGACTTCTTCTATAACGTAAATAAAGGGGCGGTTGACGTGGAACGGGATAGGGTCGTTGCCGGGGAGGGCACTTGTGCAGCGTATGCCGCCAATGGTTACGGCCGCCGCCTCGGTCCCTTCTTCATTAACCTCTATATATGTCTTTTGCTTGAGCAGGTTGATCCAGAGACCTATATCGGGTGTAATGCGGGTAAAATCGGCATTTTGGGTAAAGGCGGTGGTCATTCCCAGTTTTTGCATTACCGAAATGAGTTGCTCTTCCGAGTCAAAGGCCACTTTGAAACGGGGCAGGCGCACATCCAGTGTCGCATACCGGGTATCTTTCCTCCATTGGTTCCATTGTTCCTGTGTGAGTTTTGCGGCCAGTTTGTAGGGGGATACCCCTTCCGGGGGTAGGAGCACGGCCATACGGAATGCTTGGTTGCCGTAAGGGAAGAAGGCTATATCCCCATAGTCATTGCTAAGGAATTGAAAACTGTTGGTCTGACACATATAGCGGGCGCTTTGGGTGCCGGTCGCTCCTTTGAAATCACCGGCTACGGTCTTGGTTTCTTCAAACGGAGTGGCCCATATGCCTTTAAAATACAAGGCGTTAGTGGCATACAGGACGTCATAGGGGCCAATCTTGTCTATAATCTCGGGTATCAGATTGTTGGTGTTATCCGCACACCATTTGTTGATGGTCTTCACCGCGTTGGGCGAGCTGAAATCCAGCCTTTTTGCCGTGCTGTAGTAATTGGTGGCCACTTCTTTGACAAAGGCGTCTTCCACGGGGAAATCGTCCCGTATCCACAACGCGTTGGCCAGCGACAATTTGGTGGTGTTGTCCACCTTAAGCAACGCCGGCACAAGGGTTTTGTAGAAGTCGTTCATTTGCGCGGCTTCCATATCCGTAAAACCCAGCGCGTCTTTCATCTGGGACAGGGTTTCGCCTTTAGCCCCGCAAGAGAGGGCGGCCAGCACCTGCGCGGCGCTCAGAGGGGATACCAGAAAGTTCTTGTCCGGGTTGACGGCGGCCATTTCACGGAACATGTCAAAGCCAAAGCGGTTGCCTTGTTCCAGTACTTGTTCCTGGGATTTGGTAAGGGCAATATCTTTACGCTCAATGGGAATGGATGACGAAGGGTCTGATTTGTTACAACTGTTCATCAGCAAAGTGCAAAATAAAACGAATGTAATTTTAATTAATTGCATAATACAAGGGTATATAAAATATTAACGAACTCAGGTGGGTCAAGCCAGATCACCCGGCTTTTCTTTAAAATGCAGCAATGTGCTTTTTACTGCACGCTCTAATATTTTTTATACCTTGTGCAGTAAATCCCTGAGGGATGCATTTATGAATTTGACCTAGTACAGGTAAATGAGCGACTTGGAACCCAAACTGATTTACGAAAGATACGCGGGACGTATGCTGACCGTCTGCCGACGCTATTGCGGCTGCCGTGACCTGGCGCGGGATATGATGCAGGACGGGTTCATACAGGTATTCAAGTCACTGGACAAGTTCACCGACCGGGGTGAAGGTTCTTTGAGAGCGTGGATAGAGCGTATTATGATCAACACCTGCCTGCAGTACCTGCGCAAACGGGACGTGATGAAGGACACCCGTGAGATTTCATACAGAGAAGAAGATACGTGCGCGGAGGACCTGTCTGTGGAAAGGGTTCCGGAAGAAGTGCTACTACAGTTTATTGAGCAGATGCCCCCCGGCTACCGCACTATTTTCAACCTCTATGTTTTTGAAGATAAATCCCATAAAGAAATAGGTAAATTGCTGGGAATCAACGAAAATACGTCTACGTCCCAATATTACAGAGCCAAGGTTTGGTTGACAAACAAATTGAAGGAATATGGAAAACAACAATAAGGAAGAGTGGATAAAGCAGTTAAAGGCTAAGCTGTCAGACTATCAGGCGCCGGTGGATGACGGCGTTTGGGAGGGGATGGCTACCCGCCTGCGACAATCCATGCGCGTACGCCGGATAACCGTGGCAGCAGCCTGCGTGGTGGCCCTGCTGGGTCTGGCGGCGGGCATTTTCCGATTGGGCACGTGGAGTGCCCGGTCATTGGAGCCCGTAGCTGCTGCGGGGACTCAGGTGCGGGTGATTACATTGCCTCGGGAAACGGTGTCAACCGACCTGGCAAATGTGACTCCCGTCGCTATTGGAAAACTCAGGCACAGGGGCGCCACGCAACCCGGGGAAGGGCTTGAGACTTCTTTTGAATCAGAGGCCAATGCCGTAACGCCTACTCCGCAAACCGCCATGCCGATAACTTCGGCAAATCAGCCTCTTGCCCAGGCTGCCCCACAGACCAACCCCGTAGAAACGGACAATGCGGACAATGCTTCCGGTGCCTCTTGGGAAAGCATTGAAGCGCAACTGGCACGTCAGGAGGGCACCGGTCGCCGAATACGCCGTTACCGGTCTTCCGGGGCGGACAGGTCGGCCGATGCGGGCTGGGCGGTGGCGGTCAACGGGACGATGGCCCAGAAAGTGGATTTGCCTGCCTCTGCAGGAAGCTATAACCTGATGGCAGGCGTTGACGAGATGAGTGATGCGGTGTCTTCCATGGCCAATGAATACCGAGGGTCGGGCTATATAGCTTCCGGCGGCCTGCCGTTCTCATCTACCGAGAATTGGCTGGAGTATGCCAACAAAGTGGGGAGCGAGCAGTTGAAGAACACACTTACCAGTGCTTCTGTTAATTACGACTATACACACCATCGGCCAATGACTTTTGGGGTGGCGGTGCGTAAGGGAATTTATGGCAATTTGTCCGTCGAAACGGGTGTGACGGCCACGTGGATGCGTTCGGATATTACGGCCTACGATTTCCGCTGGGTGGATGGCAAGTACGTGCCGGCTCAACAGACCGACGGGCGCCGGGATTTGTGGTATGTGGGTGTGCCGCTCAAAGCAGGCTGGTCTTTCTTCAACAGACCCTGGTTGACGCTCTATGCTACGGCCGGAGGGGCTGTGGAAAAATGTGTCTCGGCCAAATTTGAAGGGATAAAGACGCTGGTCAAGATTACCCCGCGCGACATTCCGCTGCAATGGTCCGTGAATGCCGCCTTGGGAGCTCAATGGAACCTGCTGCCTTCGCTGGCACTGTTCGTGGACCCCGGCGTGTCTTACTTTTTTGACAGCAAATCGTCCCTGTCTACCTTCCGCAAGGAACATCCCTTTGCCTTTGACCTCAATCTGGGGCTGCGGGTGACGTTGTAAGAGGTACTATCTTGTTGCTTTTTTGTATCTTTGACAACTATGCAACAAAAAACTATTTTGATTACCGGGGGGGCCGGATTCATAGGCTCCCATACGGCCGTGGAGTTGATTCAGGCCGGGTACGGAGTGGTGGTGATTGACAATTTCTCCAATGCAGACCGCACGTGTCTGGAAGGAGTGAAGGCCATTACGGGAGTGGATTTCCCGTTCTGCAGGGTGGACTGCTGTGACAAAGAGGCGTTACGCAATGTGTTTGAGGCGTATCCCATAGACGCGGTCATTCATTTTGCCGCGTTCAAGGCGGTGGGGGAATCCGTGGAGCAACCGCTGAAGTATTACCGGAACAATCTGACTTCTTTTATCAATTTGCTGGAAGTGGCTCGGGAAAGCGGAAAAGGAGGCCGGATGGTGTTTTCTTCTTCTGCCACGGTGTACGGACAACCTGCCGTGCTGCCTGTGACCGAGCAGTCGCCCCGTTTACCGGCAAATTGCCCTTATGGCAGTACCAAGCAGATTTGCGAGGATATGTTGCGCGACGCGGTGGCGGCTTCCGGAGGGATGTTGCAAGGGGTGGCGCTGCGCTACTTCAATCCCATTGGCGCACACGCCTCGGCCCTTATTGGGGAATTGCCGCGCGGGGTGCCTGCCAATCTGGTGCCGTTTATCACGCAGACGGCGGCTGGGGTAAGGTCGCAGTTGAGTGTGTTCGGGAATGACTATCATACGCCGGACGGGACGCCGTTGAGGGATTATATTGATGTGGTGGATCTGGCGCGGGCGCATGTGGCGGCGGTGGGACGGATGTTGGGTGGGGAAAGCAAGGCGGATTACGAGGTGTTCAATATTGGCACGGGGAAGCCGCTGTCGGTGCTGGAGTTGATCCGGAAGTTTGAGCAGGTGAACGGACTGAAGCTGAATTATCAGGTAGTGGCCCGCAGGCCGGGGGACGTGGAAGCGGTTTGGGCAGATACTTCTTTGGCAAACAGGGAACTGAAATGGAAGGCCGAGTGTTCCATTGAAGAGACGCTGGCTAAGGCCTGGGCTTGGGAAAAACATTTAAGAGGCATACAATGACACATTCAGGGATCCTGACACCGGATCGTTTTGTCCGGCAGCGGATGGACGAGAACAATCCCAAATGGGAGCAGGCGCTACAACGGGGGCCGGAGTATCGGTTGCCTTCGGCCAATGAGGATGATACGCGTTCCGCTTTTTACAAAGACTATTCGCGGATTCTGCATTGTACCTCGTACCGCCGTCTGAAGCACAAGACGCAGGTGTTTTTTGCCACGCAGAACGACCATATCTGTACTCGCATGGAGCACGTAAATCACGTGGCTTCAATAAGTTATACCATTTCCCATTACCTGGGGCTGAACGCGGAGCTCACACAGGCCATTGCCCTGGGGCACGACTTGGGACACAGTCCGTTCGGGCACGAGGGCGAGAGTCTGCTCAATGACCTGATGCAGGGCTGGCACGACTGGTTCTGGCATGAGAAGAACGGTCTGTACACGGCCGACAAGATTGCCACGCTGCCCAACGCCATGGGGTTTTACAAAAATTTGCGACTGACCTACGCCGTGCGGGATGGCATCATATCGCATTGCGGCGAGACGGACGAGAACGGCCTCTTCCCAAGGGCCGAGGCGGTAGAGTTGGAGCACATTGAGCGTCCCAACCAGTACGCGCCCTACACCTGGGAGGGCTGCGTGGTGAAGATTGCCGATAAAATTGCCTATCTGGGCCGTGACATTGAGGATGCCATGGAGTTGAATTTGTTGGAGCCCGAGCGGTTGGAGGAGTTGCATCAGGTGATGAAGGAGGTTTCCAGTTCGGAAGACGTGGTGAACAACTCGGCATTGATACAGTTGTTTATTAATGATTTGTGCAAAAATTCCTCTCCGGCCGAGGGACTGCATCTGTCGCACGAGTATTTTCAGTTACTGGTCAGGGTCAAGGAGTTTAATTACAAGCACATCTATAATCATCCGCGCTTGTTGTATTACCGCAGTTACGCCAAGTGTATTGTGGATACCATTTTTCATTTTCTGGAGGGGTACTATGGACCTCATTTGTTGGATAACGTGACGGCCGATATTGCCAAGTTTCCTACGCTGATGAGGTATTTCAGGGATTGGCTGGTGATGTACGGGAATGTGGCCCCTGACGAGCGTACCGCCCGCCGCTTTGAGAATGATGTCATCTATGATATGTCCAAGCCTTTGGATTACAAACGTGCATTGATTGATTATATTGCGGCTATGACGGATAATTTTGCCATCCGGGTTTATCACGAGATTATTTCTTTCTGAAGGGGATACCTGCTAAATATCTCCAATCCGGCCCACTATGAGATCGTCGTTGTGAAGCTCGGAGTGCGCGGTAATCTTTGTGTGTTTGCCCGCGCCGGCGGCAGCAGCCCCCGCGCAGCACCGGCGGCACCGGAGGTCGTTG
>CAZKPB010000003.1:0-116561 GCA_964554535.1 uncultured Muribaculaceae bacterium
TAGAGCGCTTCCTTGGTAAGGAAGAGGTCATGAGTTCAACTCTCATCACCGGCTCCATTTTTCATATGTAATTAAATTTTAAATTATGGCAAAAGAAACCTACAAAAGGGACAAACCCCACGTAAACATTGGTACCATCGGTCACGTTGACCACGGTAAAACCACTCTGACAGCTGCTATTACTCAGGTATTGGCAAAGAAAGGTCTTTCTGAAGTTCGCTCTTTCGATTCTATCGATAACGCTCCTGAAGAAAAAGAACGCGGTATTACCATTAACACCTCTCACGTTGAATATCAAACGGCAAGCCGCCACTACGCTCACGTAGACTGCCCGGGCCACGCCGACTATGTAAAGAATATGGTTACCGGTGCCGCACAGATGGACGGTGCCATTCTGGTAGTTGCCGCTACTGACGGTCCCATGCCCCAAACCAACGAACACGTACTGTTGGCAAAACAGGTAAACGTTCCCAAAATTGTAGTTTTCCTGAACAAATGTGATATGGTGGACGACCCCGAAATGTTGGATTTGGTAGAACTGGAAGTTCGCGACCTGTTGAGCAAATACGAGTTTGACGGTGACAACGCCCCCGTTATCCGCGGCTCCGCCCTGGGCGCATTGAACGGAGATCCTGCTTGGGAAGAAAAAGTTATGGAACTGATGAATGTTGTGGATGAATACATTCCCATTCCCGTCCGTGACAATGAAAAACCGTTCATTATGCCTGTAGAAGACATCTTCTCCATTACCGGTCGCGGTACCGTAGCTACCGGCCGTATTGAAACAGGTGTTGTTAAAACCAGTGACGCAGTTGAAATCGTAGGTCTTGGTGAAAAACCCAGAACCAGTGTGGTAACAGGTGTTGAAATGTTTCGCAAGATCCTTGACAGAGGTGAAGCCGGTGACAACGTAGGTCTGTTGCTCCGCGGTATTGACAAGAAAGACGTGAAACGTGGTCAGGTTATCTGCCACCCGGGAACCATCACTCCTCATAAGACTTTTGAAGCTCAGATTTACGTGCTGAAGAAAGACGAAGGGGGTCGCCACACTCCTTTCCACAACAAATATCGTCCCCAGTTCTTCTTACGTACCTTGGATATTACCGGTGAAGTTGAATTGCCCGAAGGTGTAGAAATGGTAATGCCCGGTGATAACGTGAGGATTAAAGTTGAATTGATCTACCCTGTAGCCATTAACGAAGGGCTGCGTTTTGCAATCCGTGAAGGTGGCCGCACAGTGGGTGCCGGACAGATTACCAAAATTATTGACTAATCCGTTGCCGGAACATATATCGCGCAGGTTTAGTCGTTCAATGAGCGGCTAAACTTGTGTCTGATAGGGACATAGTTTAATGGTAGAATAGTGGTCTCCAAAACCATTGATGGGCGTTCGATTCGCTCTGTCCCTGCAAATAGGAAAAGTTACGATTTCCTGTTTATTAACCTCAACATAAGGTTCGCTTCCAGGACTGCATGTTGTAATAATTCAAACAATGAGCAAAATTGGAGTGTATTTTAAAGACTCTTATAACGAGTTGGTACATAAGGTAAGCTGGCCTAATTGGAGTCAACTGCAGAGTAGCGCTATTATTGTAATGGTGGCCTCGGCCATGTTTGCAGTAGTTATTTTTGCTATGGACTTCGCATTCAGGAACATTATGGAATTCCTCTACAAAGCACTTTATTAATCTTTTGGAGAAATGACAGAGGTTGCCAAAAAATGGTACGTCGTTAGAGCGGCCGGGGGAAAAGAAAACAAAGCCAAAGAATACATAGAAAACGAAATAAAACGTTTACACGTAGAAGACTATGTAGGCCAGGTTTTGATTCCTACTGAGAAAATTTACCAGGTCAAAAATGGTAAAAAAATCAGCAAGGAACGGATTTTCTATCCGGGTTACATTCTGATTGAAGCCGCGCTTACCCCAGAAATCGTGCACTTGATCGGCAATATCCCTCACGTTTCCGGTTTTCTGAGCGTTGTCAAAGGCGGAGACCCCGTCCCCGTCAGACCCTCGGAAGTCAACCGCATTCTTGGACGTGTGGATGAACAGGCAGACAAGGAAGAAGAAAACATTGCTCCTTATCTTGTTGGAGAAGCGGTAAAAGTCATTGATGGTCCGTTTAACGGATTCAGTGGCACCGTAGAAGAAATTATCGAAGACAAGAAGAAATTGAAAGTAATGGTCAAAATCTTCGGCAGGAAGACACTGTTAGAGCTTGGCTTTGTTCAAGTAGAAAAAGAATAAACAATTTACATTATGGCTAAAGAAATTGCCGGATTAATCAAATTACAGATTAAAGGCGGTGCAGCTAACCCTTCTCCTCCGGTAGGACCGGCGTTGGGTTCCAAGGGTGTGAACATAATGGAGTTCTGCAAAAAATTCAATGCACTGACTCAGGATCGTGCAGGAAAAGTTTTGCCGGTGATCATTACTGTTTTCAGCGACAAATCCTTTACGTTTGTCGTTAAGCAGCCTCCCGTAGCTGTTCAGTTGAAAGAAGCCGCCAAAATTACTACCGGTTCTGCGGAACCGAACCGTAAAAAGGTAGGTTCCATTACCTGGGAACAGGTCCGCGCCATTGCCACTGATAAGATGCAGGATATGAATGCCTTCACCTTGAAGTCCGCAATGAGTATGGTAGCCGGTACTGCACGCAGTATGGGTATCACGGTAAGTGGCGAATTCCCTCAGGATGTTAACTAAAACTTCATGCAGAAATGAGTAAACTTACTAAAAATCAAAAAGTAGTATACGCCAAGGTTGACTCAGTCAAGCAGTACAAACTCAACGAAGCCTGTGCTTTGCTGAAAGAAACCACTTTCACAAAGTTTGACTCTTCCGTTGATTTGGCTGTCCGTCTGGGAGTTGACCCCCGTAAAGCTAACCAAATGGTACGCGGCGTGGTAACTCTTCCGCATGGAACAGGAAAGCAAGTGCGTGTTCTGGTACTCTGTACTCCGGATAAGGAAGAAGAAGCCAGAGCGGCAGGTGCCGACCACGTAGGCTTGGACCAGTACATTGAACAGATTAAAGGCGGATGGACTGACGTTGACGTTATTATCTGCACGCCCTCTGTTATGGCTAAAATTGGTCCCATTGGCCGTATTTTGGGTCCCCGCGGCTTGATGCCCAACCCCAAAACCGGTACGGTAACTATGGAAATTGGCAAGGCTGTTACAGAAGTAAAAGCCGGTAAGATTGACTTTAAAGTTGACAAAACGGGTATTGTCCACGCTGCCATCGGAAAAGCCTCCTTCACCGCAGAACAGATCTTTGACAACGCTCAGGAGTTTATCAATACAATTATTAAATTAAAACCGCAAGCACTGAAGGGTACGTACGTAAAAAGTATCTACTTGTCCACTACCATGGGTCCCAGCTTGTGCGTAGATGTTAAAACCGGTTCAGCAGCCGAATAAGACTAACCTATTATGAAGAAAGAAAAAAAAGTACTTGTAATTGAAAGCCTGGCCGCTCAACTGGAAAAGACTCCCAACTTTTATTTAACGGATATTGACGGTCTCAACGCCGATACTACCGCTAAATTGCGTCGCGAATGCTTTAACAACGACATTAAACTGGTTGTAGTAAAGAACACTTTACTGCGCAGGGCTATGGAACAGGTTTCGGGTGCGGAAGCCGCTGAGCTTTTCCCCGTGCTGGCAGGTTCCACCGCCGTTATGTTTACCGAATCGGTAAACACTCCGGCCAAGTTGATTAAATCTTTTGGAGCAGTAAACGGCAAACCCGTTCTCAAGGGAGCTTTCGTTCAGGAGTGTGCCTATGTTGGTGCAAACCAACTGGAAACCTTGATCAATATCAAATCCCGTGAAGAACTCATTGGAGATATTGTCGGGCTTATCCTCTCCCCCGCACAAAACCTTGTTTCCGCTATTAAATCCAGTGGAAGCAACATTGCTGGTATAGTTAAAACACTTGCCGAGCGTGAATAAATTATCATTAACGTAAAACAAATTTTTTAAAACTGAATAATCATGGCAGAATTAAAACAAATGGCCGAAGCCATTGCTAATCTTACCATCAAAGAAGCTATTGAATTAGCAAACATTCTTAAAGACGAGTATCATATTGAACCCGCAGCTGCTGCTGCCGTAGCCGTTGCAGCTCCCGCCGCCGGTGCCGCCGCTGAAGTTGAACAGACTGCATTTGACGCTATCCTTGCTTCTGCAGGACAAGCTAAATTGCAAGTAATCAAAGTCGTTAAAGAAATCACCGGTTTAGGCTTGAAAGAAGCTAAAGAATTGGTAGACGGAGCCCCCAAGACCTTGAAAGAAAAAGTCAGCAAAGCCGAAGCCGAACAAATTAAAGCTCAGGTTGAAGAAGCCGGCGGAGAAGTTGAAATTAAATAAACGCATCTTACCCGCATAGCTCGGGAACGGAAACCAGGTTTAGAACCCCGAGGGGTTCTAAGCCTTTTTGTCGTTAAATTGTTTATTTTCAACTAATCCTTAAAAAATGTCTCAAAAAGTTAATAATCAGCGAATTAGTTTCGCAACCTCAAAGACTCTTCTTGAACACCCGGATTTTTTGGAAGTTCAGTTGAAATCATTTCAGGATTTCTTCCAGTTGGAAACAACGGCAGAAAACCGTAAAAATGAAGGTCTTTTCCAAGTTTTTCAAGAAAACTTTCCCATTACGGACACCCGCAATAACTTCGTTCTGGAGTTTATTGACTACTTTATTGACCCCCCACGCTATTCCATTGAAGAATGTCTGGACCGCGGTCTTACTTACAGTGTCCCTCTAAAGGCCAAACTCAAGTTATACTGCACGGACCCCGAGCACGAAGACTTTGACACCGTCATTCAGGATGTCTATCTGGGGACCATTCCCTATATGACACCCCGCGGCACCTTTGTGATTAACGGTTCCGAACGTATTGTCGTTTCACAGTTACACCGCTCGCCCGGTGTGTTCTTTGGTCAAAGCCTGCATACCAACGGAACCAAGCTGTATTCGGCAAGAATCATTCCCTTCAAGGGATCCTGGATTGAGTTTGCTACGGACATCAACAACGTGATGTACGCCTACATTGACAGGAAAAAGAAATTACCGGTAACTACCCTTCTCCGCGCCATTGGATTTGAAAGTGACAAGGACATCCTTGAAATTTTTGGTCTGGCTAACGAAGTGAAAGTTAACCGAGCCAATCTAAAAAAGAATATCGGAAGAACTCTGGCAGCCCGCGTGCTCAAATCCAGAGTGGAAGACTTTGTGGATGAAGATACCGGAGAAGTGGTATCCATAGAACGCAACGAGGTGGTTTTGGACCGCAAGACCGTTCTGGAAGAAGAACACATTGACCTGATTCTGGATTCCGGTGTTTCCAATATTCTGCTTAACAAAGAAGACGCCAACATTGGTGACTTTGCCATTATACATAACACCCTGCAGAAAGACCCCTGCAACTCTGCAAAAGAAGCCGTAATGTACATTTACCGTCAGTTGCGTAACTCTGAACCGCCTGACGAAGCTACGGCCATGGACGTGATTGACAAACTGTTCTTCTCGTCCAAACGGTACGACCTGGGTGACGTGGGACGCTACCGTCTCAATCGTAAGTTGAACCTGACTACCTCTAAGGATATTCGGGTACTTACCAAGGAAGACATTATTGCCATCATCAACCACCTGATTCTACTGATTAACTCAAAAGCCAGCGTAGACGACATTGACCACTTGAGCAACCGTCGTATCCGCACCGTAGGCGAACAGTTGGCCAACCAGTTCAGCGTAGGTTTGTCACGTATGGCGCGGACTATCAGAGAGCGAATGAACGTACGCGACAATGAGGTGTTCACCCCCATTGATCTGATTAACGCCAAGACCTTGTCTTCTGTTATCAATTCATTCTTCGGAACCTCACAGTTATCTCAGTTTATGGACCAGACCAACCCTCTGGCCGAGATGACCCACAAACGCCGTCTGTCTGCCCTTGGGCCCGGTGGTCTTTCCAGAGACCGCGCCGGTTTTGAGGTACGCGACGTGCACTATACACATTACGGAAGGTTATGCCCTATTGAAACGCCCGAAGGCCCCAATATCGGCTTGATTTCTTCATTGTGCGTCTATGCCCGTATCAACGAATTAGGTTTTATTGAGACACCCTATCGCAAAGTTGACAACGGAAAAGTGGACCTTTCTCCCAAGGGATATGTTTATATGAGCGCCGAGGAAGAAGAAGACAAGATGGTGGCTCAGGCCAACGTTAACCTCGCCGACGACGGTGAAATTCTTGACGAACGAATCAAATGCCGTTTTGAAGCCGACTATCCGGTAGTGACCAAAGAGGATGTCCATTTGATGGACGTGGCCCCCAACCAGATAGCTTCCATAGCCGCTTCACTCATCCCGTTCCTGGAACACGACGACGCCAACCGCGCCCTCATGGGATCCAACATGATGCGGCAGGCCGTACCCCTTATCAACCCGGAAGCCCCTGTAGTAGGTACCGGTCTGGAAGGCCCCGTTGTAAAAGACAGCCGCACACAGATTGCCGCCGAAGGAAAGGGCGAGGTTGTATTTGTGGATGCCACTGAAATTCACGTGAAATACGAACTTACCGACGATGAAAAATTTGTCAGCTTTGACCCCGAAGTTACCGTATATCACCTGCCTATATACCGCAAGACCAACCAGAACACATCGGTTAACCTTAAACCGATTGTGCATAAGGGAGACAAAGTGGTTCCCGGTCAGATCATGACCGAGGGTTACGGTACACAAAACGGTGAGCTGGCCCTGGGCCGCAACCTTAAAGTGGCCTTCATGCCCTGGAAGGGATATAACTTTGAAGACGCGGTGGTATTGTCCGAAAGGATGTTGCGTGAAGACGTGTTCACTTCCATTCATGTGGATGAATACATTATGGAAGTACGCGACACCAAACGCGGTATGGAAGAACTTACCAGTGATATCCCCAATGTCAGTGAAGACGCCACAAAGAATTTGGACGACAACGGTATTATCCGTGTCGGTGCCAACGTGGAACCCGGTGATATTCTTATAGGTAAAATCACTCCCAAGGGCGAAAGCGATCCTTCCCCGGAAGAAAAACTTTTGCGCGCCATCTTCGGAGACAAGGCCGGCGACGTAAAGGACGCATCACTGAAGGCCTCCCCGTCATTGTACGGAACCATCATTGACAAACGTTTGTTCTCACGCATCATGAAAGAAGGTTCCAAGAAAGTGAAACCCATCTCAAAGATGCAGGTACAACAGGCCGAAGAAAATTTCAAGGTTCGCTTTGATGACCTCAAGGAGCTGTTCCTGGGCAAGATGGATATCCTGCTCAAAGACAAGTCGTCCCCGGGTATTTCTGACCTCTACGGTGTGGAAATCATCCCTAAAGACACCTTGTTTACCAAAGAGTTGCTGGGCAACCTGGATTACGAAAACGTAAACCCCACCAAGTGGACCGCCGACAAGCACACCAACACCCTTATCAAGAAGCTGATTAACAATTACCTTATCCGCTTCAAGGAACTGGATGCCGAACTCAAGCGCGTGAAATACAGCCTCACCATTGGTGACGAACTTCCCTCGGGCATTATGCAACTGGCCAAGATTTACATTGCCAAGAAACGCAAGATCCGCGTAGGTGACAAGATGGCCGGACGCCACGGAAACAAAGGTATTGTTGCCAAAGTGGTACGTGACGAGGATATGCCCTTCTTGGACGACGGTAGCATTGTGGACATTGTATTGAACCCTCTGGGTGTACCTTCCCGTATGAACCTGGGACAGATTTACGAAACCGTTTTGGGATGGGCCGGTAAAGAACTGGGCCAGACCTACGCCACTCCCATTTTTGACGGGGCATCTTTGGAAGCCATTACCGCAGAGACCAACAAGGCCGGTGTACCGCGCTTTGGGAAAACGTATCTGCGCGACGGAGGAACCGGAGAACACTTTGACCAGCCGGCTACTGTCGGGGTCATCTACATGCTGAAACTTGGCCATATGGTTGACGACAAGATGCACGCACGCTCCATTGGACCTTATTCACTGATTACCCAGCAGCCTTTGGGCGGTAAAGCACAATTCGGCGGTCAGCGTTTTGGAGAAATGGAAGTTTGGGCATTGGAAGCCTTTGGGGCAGCCAATGTACTGCAGGAAATTCTTACCGTGAAGTCTGACGACGTGGTAGGACGCTCCAGAGCTTATGAAGCCATAGTGAAAGGCGACCCCATGCCTCCTGCGGGCATTCCGGAATCTCTGAACGTATTGCTTCACGAATTACGTGGTTTGGGTCTTAGCGTTAACTTAGAATAAACTGATGGATATGTATAAAAAAGATAACAAGATTAAAGGCGGTTTCCACAAGATTACCATTGGTCTGGCTTCTCCCGAAGAAATTCTGGAAATGTCACACGGTGAAGTCCTCAAGCCCGAGACTGTCAACTACCGTACCTACAAACCGGAACGCGACGGTTTGTTCTGCGAACGCATTTTTGGACCTTCAAAAGACTACGAATGCCATTGCGGTAAATACAAACGTATCCGTTACCGCGGTATTACCTGCGACCGTTGCGGGGTAGAAGTTACCGAAAAGAAGGTGCGCAGGGAACGTATGGGACATATCTCCCTGGTAGTTCCCATTGCCCATATCTGGTATTTCCGTTCCACCCCCAATAAAATCGGATACCTACTGGGAATCCCCTCCAAGAAACTGGAAGGCATCATCTATTATGAACGTTACGTGGTAATTCAGCCCGGTATCAAGGAACAAGACGGAGTTCACGCTCTGGACCTGCTTACCGAAGACGAATACCTGGCCATAATGGATACGCTGCCCAAGGAAAACCAGTTGCTGGAAGACAATGACCCCAACAAGTTTGAAGCCGGTATGGGTGCCGAGGCCATCTATAAATTGCTGTTGCGAGTAAACCTGGACGACCTTTCCTACGAACTGCGCCACAAGGCAGATACCGAAACCTCACAGCAACGCAAGACCGAAGCCCTCAAACGTTTGAACGTGGTGGAAGCCTTCCGTGAATCACGTGAAATCAACCGTCCCGAATGGATGATTCTGAAAGTGGTTCCGGTGATTCCTCCCGACCTGCGTCCTCTGGTTCCGCTGGATGGCGGCCGTTTTGCCACCTCTGACTTAAACGACCTGTACCGCAGGGTGATTATTCGCAACAATCGTCTGAAACGACTTATAGAAATCAAGGCTCCGGAAGTGATTCTGCGTAATGAGAAACGTATGCTTCAAGAAGCTGTGGATTCACTGTTTGATAATTCACGTAAATCCAATGCCGTTAAAACGGAAGCCAACCGTACCCTCAAGTCATTGTCTGACAGTCTGAAAGGAAAGCAGGGCCGTTTCCGTCAAAACTTGCTGGGTAAACGCGTGGACTACTCGGCCCGTTCTGTAATTGTGGTGGGTCCCGAGCTGAAAATGCACGAATGCGGACTTCCCAAGGATATGGCTGCCGAGTTGTACAAACCGTTTATCATCCGCAAACTGATTGAACGCGGTATTGTTAAGACCGTTAAATCGGCCAAGAAAATCGTGGACCGCAAGGACCCCATGATTTGGGATATTCTGGAAAATGTAATGAAGGGTCATCCGGTTTTGTTGAACCGTGCTCCTACTCTACACCGTCTGGGTATCCAGGCTTTCCAGCCCAAATTGATTGAAGGAAAGGCCATCCAGCTCCATCCTCTGGCTTGTACGGCATTTAACGCCGACTTTGACGGTGACCAGATGGCCGTCCACTTGCCCTTGGGCAACGCCGCCATTCTGGAAGCCCAACTGCTGATGCTGGGGTCACACAATATTCTGAACCCGGCCAACGGAGCCCCCATCACCGTTCCTTCACAGGATATGGTACTGGGGCTGTATTACATCACCAAGCAGAAAAAGGCGGCCAAAGGTACCGGAATGACATTCTACGGTCCCGAAGAAGTAATCATTGCCTACAATGAAAAGGCCGTTGAAATGCATACCAAGATCAAAGTCCGCATGCCCGTGGACTTTATGAACCTGAGCAAGGGTTACCAGTTGGTGGACACTTCAGTGGGCCGTATCATTTTCAATCAGGTGGTTCCCCCCCAGGTAGGCTACATCAACGAAGTGTTGACCAAACGTTCTCTGCGCGACATCATCAACCTGGTACTGAAGAAAACGGGGGTTGCCCGCACCTCCCAGTTCCTGGACGACATCAAGAGCATTGGATACACCATGGCCTACAAAGGCGGTTTGTCCTTCAATCTGGATGACGTAATTGTCCCCAAAGAGAAAACCGACCTTATTGAAAAGGGGTACAAAGAAGTAGAAGACGTAACCACCAGTTTCAACTACGGTTTGCTGGCCAATAACGAACGTTACAACAAGATATTGGATATCTGGAGTGCCATCAACGTCAAATTGACGGATATTCTGGAAAGCCAGTTGAAAGAAGATAAAGAGGGATTCAATCCTATTTATATGATGTTGGACTCCGGAGCCCGTGGTTCCAAAGCCCAGATCCGCCAGTTGTCCGGTATGCGTGGTTTGATGGCCAAACCTCAGAAATCCGGATCAACCAGCGCGGAAATCATTGAGAATCCTATCTTGGCCAACTTTAAGGAAGGGCTGTCCGTATTGGAATACTTCATCTCCACCCACGGTGCCCGCAAAGGTTTGGCCGATACCGCTCTTAAGACGGCAGACGCCGGATACCTCACCCGCAGGCTGGTAGACGTTTCTCACGATGTTATCATCAACGAGGAAGACTGCGGCACTTTGCGCGGTCTGGTAGCTACCGCTATCAAAAACAAGGACCAGGTGGTGGAATCCCTGTACGACCGTATTTTGGGCCGCACCAGCGTACACGATGTATACAACCCGCTCACCGGAGAACTCATAGTAGCCTCGGGCGACGAAATCCCCGAAGCCGTTGCCGAGTTGATCTCCTCGCTTCCCATTGAGCATGTGGAAATCCGCAGCGTGCTTACGTGCGAGTCACGTAAGGGTGTTTGCGCCAAATGCTACGGCCGCAACCTGGCCACCTCTCGTATGGTGGAAAAGGGAGAAGTGGTGGGCGTTATTGCCGCACAGTCCATTGGAGAGCCCGGTACTCAGCTGACTCTGCGTACCTTCCACCAAGGTGGTACTGCCTCCACGCTGGCATCGGACAGTGAAATTGTGGCACGTTATAATGGCCGTCTGGAAATTGACGAACTGCGCACCCTGTCCAAATTGTCAGAAAAAGGCGAACCTCAGCAAGTTGTCATTGGCCGTACGGCGGAAATGCGCATTGTGGATGTCAATACAGACATCACCTTATCTACCTACAACATTCCTTACGGTGCCATTCTGTATTTCCAGAACGGCGACACCGTAAAAGAAAACGACAAAATTTGCGAGTGGGATGCCTACAATGCCGTCACCATTGCAGAAATGGACGGTAACATTGCCTTTGACAGTTTGATTGAAGGGGTTACTTACCGCGAAGAAGCTGCCGAAGAATATTCCACACACCGTGACAAGGTCATCATTGAAAGCCGAGACAAATCCCGCAACCCGACCCTGCGCATCATGAGCGGTGACGCGGAACTGAAACAATACAACCTGCCCGTGGGCGCCCACGTAATGGTAAATGAACACCAGAACGTCAAGGCGGGTGACATTATTGTGAAGATTCCCCGCGCCATTGGCAAGTCAAGGGATATCACCGGAGGTCTTCCGCGTGTTACCGAATTGTTTGAAGCCCGCAACCCGTCAAATCCCGCCATTGTATCGGAAATTGACGGTGAAGTGCTCATGGGCAAGATCAAACGTGGTAACCGTGAAATCTCCATCCGTTCCAAGACTGATGAAGAAAAGAAATACCTGGTACCCCTCTCCAAACAGATTCTGGTACAGGAAAATGACTACGTCCGCGCAGGTATGCCCCTGTCCGACGGGTCAGTATCCCCTACCGATATTCTGGCTATTCAGGGACCCACCAAGGTACAGGAATACATTGTCAACGAAGTCCAGAGCGTATACCGCAATCAGGGTGTAAAAATCAACGACAAACACTTTGAAGTCATTGTCCGTCAGATGATGCGCAAGGTGGAAATTGTTGACCCGGGTGATACGCGCTTCCTGCCCGAACAACTGGTTGACAAATGGGAATTCATGCAGGAAAACGACTACATTTTTGACAAGAAGGTGGTCACGGATGCAGGCGATTCCCAGGTATTCAAACCGGGACAAATCACCACGGTCCGCAAGCTGAGAGACGAGAACTCAACCCTCAAGCGGAAAGACCTCAAGCTGGTGGAAGCCCACGACGCTATGCCGGCCACTTCTAACCAGATTCTGCAAGGTATTACACGCGCTGCATTACGTACCAACAGTTTTATGTCAGCCGCCTCGTTCCAGGAAACCACCAAAGTACTCTCCGAAGCCGCCATTTTCGGCAAGAGCGATACTTTGGAAGGCTTGAAGGAAAATGTAATTTGCGGTCATCTGATTCCCGCTGGTACCGGTCAACGCGAATACGAAGACCTTCTGGTTGCTTCAAAAGCTGACTACGACAAAATGGTTGCCGACAGGCTTATTAGCAAATAACTCATAATTATTTCAAATAATTACCAATAAGGGCTTCGGCCCTTATTTTTTTCCATATATTTGCCTCTTGAAATAACAAATCGGAATAATTAACAATCTTTTTTCACGTATGCAACATAAAGTAATTGATGTTCAAGATGTAGTAATTCGTTTCTCCGGAGACTCCGGTGACGGAATGCAGTTGACCGGTACTCTCTTTGCCGATGCATCCGCTTTATTTGGAAACGACATTTCTACATTTCCCGATTTCCCGGCTGAAATCAGAGCCCCGCAAGGGTCCATTTCCGGTGTTTCGGGTTTCCAGGTGCACGTGGGGGCCAAAGCGGTCCACACCCCCGGAGACCACTGTGACGTACTGGTAGCCATGAATCCCGCCGCCCTGCGCGCTAATGTCAAATGGTTGAAACCCACTGCCACCGTAATCGTGGATATTGACACTTTTGATGAAAAAGGCATTACCAAGGCCGGTTATGCCACCGACGACCCCGTTAAGGAACTGAACCTCCAGGACCGCAATGTCATATTGGCTCCCATCACCTCACTTACCAAAGAAAGTTTGAAAGACAGCGGTCTGGACCAGAAAACCATTATCCGCTGCAAGAATATGTTTGCACTGGGAATTTGTTTTTTCATGTACAACAGGCCTCTTGAATATACCAACAGCTATTTTCAAAAGAAATTCAAGAAGAAACCGGAAATGATTGAGATCAACAAAAAGGTCCTTCAAGACGGTTACAATTATGCCGGGAACATTCACGCCATAGCGGACACTTATACTATCAAGCCCTACCCGCAGGAAAAAGGCACCTACCGCAATATCAACGGGAATCAGGCTACTGCGTGGGGGTTGATGGCCGCCTCGGAAAAATCGGGCCGCCCGCTTTTCTGCGGTTCGTACCCCATTACGCCGGCCACGGCTATCCTGGAAGAACTTGCTGCCCACAAGGAGCTTGGTGTGAAGACGTTACAATGTGAAGATGAAATTGCAGGCATCTGTACTTCCATTGGAGCCGCCTATGCCGGTAATCTGGCGGTAACCACTACGTCCGGCCCCGGTTTTTCATTGAAATCGGAAGCCATGGGCTTGGCGCAGATTACCGAACTTCCCTTGGTAATTGTAGACGTGCAACGTTCGGGCCCCTCAACCGGTATTCCCACCAAAACAGAACAGACAGACCTGAATCAGGCATTATACGGCCGCAACGGGGAATGTCCCATTGCCATCATTGCTCCCCACTCTCCCTCACATTGTTTTGATACGGCATTCCAGGCCGGCAAAATGGCGCTGGAACATATGATGCCGGTCATCATACTTTCCGAGGGATTCCTCGGCAATGGTTCGGAACCCTGGCGAATCCCCGTCATGAAAGACTACCCCCGGATAAACGCGCCCATTATCACCAAACTTGATGCGGACGAGCCCTACTTCTACCCTTACAAGCGAGACCCCAAGACCCTGGTGCGCCGCTGGGCACTTCCCGGGACTCCCAATCTGGAACACCGCGTGGGAGGTCTGGAAAAGAACCATAAGGGAGCCGTTTCTTCCGATCCTCTGGTACACGATGAAATGGTGGCCGAACGCGCCCGCAAAATCGCCCTGGTGGCCAACGAGATTCCCTTGCAGGAAGTAATCGGCAACGCCTCGGGTGACGTGCTTATGGTGAGCTGGGGCGGCACCTACGGACACCTGCTCAGTGCGTTGGACTATCTGCAGACAGAAGGCAAGAGCGTAAGTCTGGCCCATTTTGACTACATCAACCCGCTGCCCTCCAACACGGAAGAAATTCTGGGCCGATTCAAAAAAATCATTGTATGCGAGCTGAACAGCGGCCACTTTGCCAACTACCTGCGCGCCAAATTCCCGCAATTCCAGTACCTGCAATACAACAAGGTACAAGGCCAGCCTTTTATTGTGGCCGATATTGTTGAAGCTGTTAACATAATACTATAATGAACTACACGCCGCAAGACTTTAAATCAGACCAGGAAGTGAAGTGGTGCCCGGGCTGTGGCAACCACGCCGTATTAGCCTCCGTTCAGCGTGCCTTACCCCAAGTATGCGACCTATTGGGCTATTCACACGAACGCTTTGTATTTGTTTCAGGCATTGGATGCTCCTCTCGATTCCCCTACTATATGAAAACCTACGGATTCCACGGCATACACGGCCGCGCCGCGGCGCTGGCCACCGGAATCAAAGTGGCCAATCCCTATCTTTCCGTATGGGAAATGACCGGTGACGGAGACTCACTGGCCATTGGCGGGAACCACCTTATCCATGCCATCCGCCGCAACATTGACATCAATATTCTGTTGTTCAACAACCGTATCTACGGCCTTACCAAAGGACAATACTCTCCCACTTCCAAATGGGGCACGATCTCCAAGACTTCTCCCTTTGGCACGGTGGAACATCCCTTTATTCCGGGAGCCCTTATTATGGGAGCCCGCGGTACATTCTTTGCACGCACATTGGACGTGGAATTGGGTCTTACCCAGGAATGTCTGGTAGAAGCCGCCAAGCACGACGGTACTTCTCTTGTGGAAGTCTTGCAAAATTGCGTTATCTTTAACGACAAGACGCACGCAGAAATCACAGACAAAGAAGTACGGGCCGATCGCACCATTGTGCTGCGCCACGGAGAACCCATGATTTTTGGGAAAAACAAAGACAAAGGCCTTATTCTGGACGGAATGCACCTGAAGGCCGTAACTATTGGTGAAAACGGCATTACAAAGGATGACATTCTGGTGCACAATGCGGAAGAGGAAAATCACGGTATCCATATGATGCTGTGCGAGATGCAGTGGCCCGAACTTCCCGTTGCCCTGGGAGTTATCCGCAGGGTAAAAGACCGTACATACGACGATATGGTCCGTGACCAGGTCATAGACATAAGCAAGACATCCCCCATTCACAATATGGACCAGCTGATGCATAGCGGGGCCACTTGGGAAGTACAATAAATGCATATTAATCACAAATTATTCACACCACTAAACTAAAAATTCTGCTATTATGAAAGCTAGAGAAGTAATGGCTACTCTGGAAGCCAAGTATGGCCACGAAAAAGAGTATCTGCAAGCAGTTCGCGAAGTGTTGGAGTCTGTGGAAGACGTATACAACCAACATCCCGAATTTGAAAAAGCTAAAATTGTAGAACGTATGGTTGAACCGGACCGTATCTTCACTTTCCGAGTTACCTGGGTAGACGACAAAGGGGAAGTACAGATCAACAACGGATATCGCGTTCAATTCAACAACGCTATTGGACCTTACAAAGGCGGTTTACGTTTCCACCGCTCGGTAACTCCTTCTATCCTTAAATTCCTGGGCTTTGAACAAATCTTCAAAAACGCGCTTACCACGTTGCCTATGGGTGGCGGTAAAGGCGGTTCTGACTTTGACCCTCGCGGCAAATCAGACAATGAAGTGATGCGTTTCTGTCAGGCCTTTATGACCGAACTGTGGCGCAATATTGGCCCCGATACGGACGTTCCCGCCGGAGACATTGGCGTGGGTGCACGTGAAATCGGCTACCTGTACGGATGGTACAAAAAACTGGCTCGTGAAAACACCGGCGTTCTTACCGGAAAAGGAATGACTTGGGGCGGTTCTCTGGTTCGCCCGGAAGCTACCGGTTTTGGAGCCGTTTATTTTGTAGAACATATGCTCCACAGCAAAGGTGACGATATCAAGGGCAAACGCGTAGCCATTTCCGGTTTTGGCAATGTGGCCTGGGGTGCCGCTACCAAAGCTACCGACTTGGGTGGCAAAGTAGTGACCATTTCCGGTCCCGACGGTTACATCTATGATGAAGCCGGCCTGGACAAGGAAAAAATTGCCTATATGCTGGAATTGCGTGCCAGCGGCAACGACATTGTAGCTCCTTATGCCGATAAGTTTGCCGGTGCCAAATTCTTTGCCGGTCACAAACCTTGGGAAGCCAAAGTGGACATTGCCATGCCTTGCGCTACCCAGAACGAGCTCAACGGAGATGACGCCAAAGCATTGATTGCCAATGGTGTAAAACTTTGCGCAGAAGTTTCCAATATGGGTTGCACCCCGGAAGCCATTGAAGCTTTCCAACACGCCAAGATCAATTTTGCTCCGGGTAAGGCAGTTAACGCCGGCGGCGTAGCCACTTCCGGCTTGGAAATGACTCAGAATGCCGCGCACCTGGGCTGGACCGCAGAAGAAGTTGATGCCAAACTGCATCAGATTATGGCCAGCATCCACAGTGCCTGCGTGGAACACGGCACACAACCCGACGGATATATCAACTACGTGAAGGGAGCTAACATTGCCGGCTTTATGAAAGTAGCCCGTGCCTTCCTGGAACAAGGTATAGCCTAATTACTATGTACCGTCTGGGACTGGACTTTGGATCCACACTTACCAAGATGGTAATGCTCGAGCCTGGGGCCGCGAATTTTCCGCAGCCTCAGGCAATTTTTCAATATCATACGCCCAAAAACCCGGTGGCTTTTTATCAGGCATTGGGTAAGTTCCTTCAGGAAGAAAACATTCCCCTGAGCAGGATTGATTCCATTTATGCTACCGGGACACACGCCAATCTGGTACAAAACAATATTCTGGGTATTCCCACCACAGTGGTCCCGGAAATCAATTCCATTGGCCGAGGCGGACTGGCATTGGCACAAAAGCAAGAAGCTCTGGTGGTCAATATGGGGACCGGAACCACGTTTGTTTACGCTAATAAAGACGGATGTCACCACATTGCCGGAAGCGGAGTGGGTGGCGGTACCCTATCCGGCTTGGGCTCTCATATTCTAAACGGAATAAGTGTAAAAGAAATCACCCGACTGGCCAAAGAAGGTAATTTAGAAAACGTGGACCTGCTGATGAAAGACGTCACGGACCAGATTTATCCCAACCTGCCTGCAGACCTTACCGCATCCAATTTTGGCAAGCTGGCCCATCCGTTATATAAAACACAAAGTCCCACGCAGGCCGATGTAGCCCTGGGACTCATTAATCTGGTATTGCAAGTCATAGGCAGTATGGCCGTGATGGCATGCAAAACCATTCCCTCCAATAACGTGGTGTGTGTGGGGACACTTACCCGTACCCCACAAATATATCAAATCTACGAAACGTTTTCCAAAGTGTACGGTCTCCAGTTTACCGTACCGCCGTTTGCCGTATTTGCCACGGCACTGGGTGCGGGAATTACAGGCCCGGTAGCATAGAATTCATCATCCCCGCTACGCGCTGCACATAGCTGACGGCTCTCTTTCAATAAAAATTTCACACGCTGCGCCACGGCAGGAGCCGGATCTACTATGGTGACTCCCGGCCCGGCAATGCGGGCAATAACAGGCACAAGGAAAGGATAATGGGTGCATCCCAGCACCAGATGGTCCACGCCGCCTTCCAACAAAGGTTTCAAGGTACGCTCCACCAGTTGTCGGGTCTGCGGTGTATCCAGCTGCCCGCGTTCCACCGCCTCGACCCAACCTTCCCCCACCTGCTCCAGCACCGTGGCGTTCTCGGCAAAAGTAGCCAATGTTTTATGATACAAGGGCCCGTTAAAGGTGCCTCTAGTGGCCAGCACCCCCACTATGCCGGTACGGGTATGCAATACGGCCGGTTTAATGGCCGGCTCCATACCCACAAAGGGTATATGCGGAAATTCCCGGCGCAACATTTCAATGGCGGCCGCAGTGGCCGTATTGCAGGCTATCACCACCATTTTGCAGCCGCACTCCTGAAAATACCGAACTATGGAGCGACAGCGCGCACGCACTTGTTCCACGGGTTTGGGACCGTAGGGACAGTATTGCGTATCGGCCAAATAGATAAGGCGCTCCTGCGGTAGAAGCGCCTTGATTCTGTTCCATACTGTCAGACCGCCAATACCGGAATCAAAGATTCCAATGGGTTGACAGGTATTCACTATTGTACAGGTTGTGTTTCTTCACCGGGGAGTTGTGAGGGAGCCACCTTTTCTGCGGGAATGCCCAATTCATTCTTGGCAAGGGGCAGGACATTCACGCTGACTTCTTCATTATAGTAAGCCATACATCCGGAAGCCAGGTCGTAAATGTAGGTAAAGGCGTTGTCTTTGGCCACCTTGTTGATGGCATCCGTAGCTTTCTGAATTACGGGAGCAAACAACACCTGTTGCATTTGTTGGTATTCTTGTTGTGCGCCTTGGTTGAATTGTTCCAGACGTTGTTGGATTTCCACCAGTTCGCGCTGCTTAGATTCTAACACGGCCGCCGTCCAAGTGGCTTGTTTTTGTTGATACGCATTGTATTTGGTCTGATATTCCTGCTGCATTTCCGTAATGGTTTCATCCAACTCGGAGGCATACTTCTGCAGTTTAATCAGGGCCGAGTCACGCTCGGGCATAAGGGCTATCAGTTCTTGTGAATTGATGTGGCCGAATTTGAAATTTTGTGCGGATACCGTACCGGACACACACAACAACACGAACAAAATAGATGCTAAACGTTTCATATAAAATTTTGGTTTATTTAAGGTTTGCAAATGTAAGAAATTACCAGATTACTAATGTCAATATTCTCATTAAAATACATGACACTTGACGACTCCAGCACCAAGTCAAAGCCTTTTTCTTTGGCAATGTATTCAATGCCGGTCTTGACCCTTTCCTGCAAGGGATTGAACAGGGCTTCCGTTTCTTTGGCAAGTTCTCCGTCCTGGCCAAAGTACTGTTCCTGAAGTTGTTTTACTTCTTCTTCACGGTCCAGAATGTTTTGTTCACGTGTTTTTTTCTGGGCTGCTGTCAAAGTATGTTTTTCATTCTGATAATTCTGAAAAAGTGTTTCCAGTGCGGCATACTGCTTTTCCACAGTACTCTGGTACTGTTCCTGAAGCTTCTGAATCTGTTCTTGAGCAGCCGTATACTCGGGCATATTTTCAAATACTGTCTGGCTGTTGACTACCGCATAACGCTGCGCCGACAGCGCGGTGACGCACAGACACGCCAATAATGTGATAACTACTCGTTTCATATAAATTGTTGATTTAGAATGTTTGTCCTATCATAAAGTGGAAGTTGGATCCGCCTAAATCTCCATTGTATTCCTTATCAAACCCGTAGCCCCAGTCTATCCCCAGCAGGCCCACAATGGGCAAGTATACGCGCAGGCCCACACCGGCGGCACGTTTGATGGAAAACGGATTAAAATCGCGGATATCGTTCCAGCAGTTACCTCCTTCAAGGAACACAAGCGCAAAAATCTGGGATTGCGGTTGCAGTATAAGAGGATAACGCAGTTCTACCGTAAAGCGGTCGTACACGTGACCGGCATACGCATTGTCCACTGAGGGGGTCAGTGAGTAATTGTGATAACCTCTTTGGGAGATGATATCGGCCCCGTAAGTGTTGTAACCGCTCATACCGTCACCACCCAGCATAAAGCCTTCAAAAGGTGAATAACCCAGGTTGCGGTTGTAATACCCAAGGTAGCCGAAGTTGGCCCGCGTCATAAGTACCAGGTCTCCCAACAGACGGGTGTAGAACGAGGCGTCAAAGGTCCATTTGTGGTATTCTATCCATTTGTAACGCTGTTCGTCGTCCATAGACGCGTAGTCCGTGTCCTTGGGACGGAACAAAGAATAGGGAGGCGTTATCTGCAGACCCAGCTTCAAATCGGATCCCGAACGGGGATATATCATCTGGTCCGTGGAATTACGTTGCAGGGTGACGGTATAGTCAATAATATTGGCCTGACCGTTCTTAAACAGGAAATAATAGTTCCAGTCTTTAAGGTTATACCTCTTGATGTCCAGCTGATTATACAGCACAAAGTAATTGTCGGGCCATTTCAATCGGGTACCCAGTCCCAGGCCCAGGCCATATACTTCCATGTATTGGTCGTTGGTCAGGTAGTAATAGGTAGAAGCCGTCTGACGAGTGTAATACAGGCTCGAACTGAACGAGGTGGGTTTCTTCCCGGTAAGCCAGGGTTCCACAAAACTGGCACTTAGGGCCATATAGTAAGTCCCGTTGGTCTGGAAACGCAGAGACAGATTTTGGCCGTCCCCCAGGGGTACGGGACGCCAAGCCTCCTTCTCAAACAAATGCTTCATGGCAAAATTATTGAAGCTGATTCCCACGGTGCCCACAAAGGTGTTGCCCCCCCAGCCGCCGGCAATTTCAAACTGACTGTCCGGCTTTTCCGTAACATTGTACATAATGTCCACGGTGTTGTTTACCTGGTTGGGAATTACGTTGAAACCGGTTCCCATCTGCATAATGGCTTCCTGATCAAAGTGCCCCATAGAAGCAATCTCACGAATGGAACGTTCCAGTTCCGTCTGGCGGAACAAGTATCCCGGACGGGTAAAGACCTGACGCCGGATGATTTTCTCGTTGGATACGTTGTTGCCGTTAATGATAATCTTGTTGTAAGTGGCGGGCTTCCCTTCAAAGATTCGCATCTCCACGTCCACAGAGTCTCCTTCAATGTTGACTTCCACAGGAACCACGCGGAAAAACAGATAGCCTTGGTCCTTGTAAAGGGTGGAAACATTGGTTTCCTGCTTGGCGCTCCCAAACAAACGATTTTCCATGGTCACCACGTCGTAGATGTCGCCTTTGCCAATACGCAACACGCTGTTGAGGGCCTCGGCCGTATACTGGGTGTTGCCGGTCCAGGAAATATTCCGGAAATAGTACTGTTTCCCCTCGTCAATCACAAAATCGATTCCCATATTCTTCTCATCTATCTGATAGATGGAATCTTTTACAATACGGGCATCGCGGTATCCCTGCTCCTGAAATTTCTGCAACAGCAGCGTCTTGTCATTGCCGTATTCCTTCTCGTCAAACTTTTTGCTGAAGAAGAAATTGTACAGGCGTTTGTCTTTTGTTTTCTTCATGGCAAAACGCATCTTGTGAATGGATACGTGTTCACTGCCAATAAAGTTGATTTGTTCTACATGAACCTTTTGTTTCTTGTCTACGTTAAAGGTAACCTGAACGGCATTTTTGATAAGCGTATCTTCCTTGTGGGTAGCGGTCACCTGAGCGTTCAAATAGCCTTTTTCCACATAAAAGCGCCGTATCACGTCGCACGAAGTCTTGATGACAAAGTCGGACAGTTCACCTCCCCGGCGCAGATTTACACGTTCCTGAATATCCGAAAGTTCTCCCTTTTTGACTCCCTCGTAATTCCAGCGCGACACACGCGGACGTTCCAGAATACTGATATTGAGGTACGCGTTATTTCCCACCAGAGAATCCACATAAACTCCCACATCAGAGAAAAAGCGTTGCATATACAGACGCTTGACAATAGACTTGAGTTCGTCACCCGGAATCATTATCTTGTCCCCTATGGCCAGACCGGTCAGGGAAAGAATTTGATCTGCATTCAAATAGTTTACGCCGGATACGGTTAAACCGGCCACCACACACTCTTTGGGGTTGGAATAGTCAATCTGGATAGTGTTGTGGCTTCTGTCTGTGGTATCTGCCGTAGGTTCGTTATATTCCTGCGCCCGCAGGGGTACCGTCAGAATAGCTAAGGAAAGGCAGAGTATAAGGTGCTTCATTAATGGTAGTGATTACAGTTGTTCAGTGGTTTTTCCAAATCGCCTTTTTCTATTAGAATAAGCCTCCAGCGCGGCTTGGAAATCAAGTTTGCGAAAATCGGGCCAAAGTACGGGAGTGAAATATAATTCAGTGTAAGCCAGTTGCCAAAGCATAAAATTGCTGATGCGTTCCTCCCCGCTGGTACGTATCAGCAGGTCAGGATCCGGAATGGCCGAGGTGGACAGATAGCCGGCAAATTCCTGCGCCGTAAGAGGGTCCGCTGAGCCTTTTTTGTCACGCATACAAGCATTTACTGCCTGAAGTATATCCCATTTTCCGCTGTAACTTATGGCTACTATAAGTGTCATCTGGGTATTGCCCGCCGTCTGTTGCAGGCACGACTCCATACGCTCGCGCACCGGAGCGGGAATGTTTTGCATATTGCCTATGAACAAACACTTGATGTTATTTTGCATCAACACCGGCGTCTGTTGATATATGGCTTCAATCATCAGGGACATAAGAGTTGCCGTTTCTTCCACGGGCCGTTTCCAGTTTTCTTCTGAAAACGCAAACAGGCTCAGGTACTGAATACCCGCTTGTGTTGCCGCTTCTACCGTAGCACGCACCGCTTCCACTCCCTGGCGGTGCCCCTCGTTGCGTGCTAGGCCCCGTTGCCCGGCCCATCTTCCGTTGCCGTCCATAATCACGGCCACGTGACGGGGTAGATTTTCCGGCAGCAATTTACTCATTACCCGTTCCTCCATTTCTTTTATCAAACCCCCACAAGAGTTTGTCGCGCAAGGCGGATATAAAGTCATTCCCATCAAAAACAAGGCTGGTCAGCGTAAACGGTGCCTTTTTGACGGTAAATGCGGTACCGTCTTCCACTAAAAGGGTACGGTTGTCCAGGTTGAGCCGAGACGCCCCGCCTCGGCAATTGACACGCACGGTCACGCATACGCTGTCAGGCAGCACAATGGGACGCAAGTTCAGATTGTGCGGCGCCACAGGAGACAGAACCCATACGGGCGAGTCAGGAAACACTACCGGCCCCCCCGCACTGAGCGAGTAGGCGGTAGAGCCGGTAGGCGTAGCCATAATCAGTCCGTCTCCCCAACAGGTGACCAGGGGTTGACCGTCAGCCTCGGCCGCCACCTCAAGCATTGCCGATCCGGCACGTTGTACATTGACTTCATTGAGGGCGTATGGAAAACAAGGGAACTTCCAGCCAAGGCCTTCTATCTGCAACAGGGTGTGATGTCGCTCGGTATAGCGGCCTTCGCAAAATTCAGACACCAGACGCTGCAAAAATTCGGGACGATTACCAGCCAGAAAGCCCAAATGTCCCATATTTACGCCCACCACAGGAATCCGGGAATCCCCCACCAATTCCAATGTGTGCAAAAAAGTGCCGTCTCCGCCCAGAGAAACCAGCAAATCCGTATCTGGAGAAATTGGCCCGCCGCCTTCTACCGTTTGGAACTGAACTCCCTCCACCGGACGGGGCAACAATTCCTCTTTTAACTCTCTTCCGTAAAAAGCGATCTTCATTTAATATATTGCCAATAATTTGGTGTACTTTTGCGGCAAAGATAATGATTAATGACAAACCTGAGCGTTAATATCAACAAATTTGCCACGTTACGCAATGCCCGCGGAGGAAATATGCCGGACGTGGAAAAAGCGGCCGTTGACTGTGAAGCATTCGGAGCACAGGGGATTACCGTACACCCGCGTCCTGACCAGCGCCACATCCGTTACAGTGACGCACGATTGATCAAACCTCTGCTTACCACGGAATTCAATATTGAAGGCAACCCCATTCCTTCTTTTGTAGATCTGGTACTGGAAATCAAACCCGCCCAGGTTACTCTGGTACCGGATGCCCACGATGCCGTTACTTCAAATGCGGGCTGGGATACCATCACCTATGGTAACTCGTTGTCGGACTGGGTGAAAACTTTTCATGCAGCCGGAATACGCACGTCCATCTTTGTGGATCCGGACCCAAAAATGATTGAGGCCGCCGCCAAAACAGGTACTGACCGCATTGAACTTTATACCGAGGCCTATGCCCGTGAATTTCCGGTAAACCCGGAAAAAGCCCTGGCGCCCTATACCGCTGCTGCCCATGTAGCCGTACAGTGCGGCTTGGGAATCAACGCCGGCCACGACCTCAACCTGGAGAATCTTCATTATTTCCAGTCCGGGATTCCCAGATTGTTAGAGGTTTCCATTGGACACGCCCTGATTTGCGAAGCCATCTATCTTGGGTTGGAAAACACCATTAAGATGTATCTACGCCAACTCTCCAATTTTTAACTATATTTGCAAGCTATATTTATTTTATTTACTCATATCCTCATGAAGAAAACATCACTGATTATCACCACTGTCCTGGCATTAGCCGTTGCCGCTTTGTATGTATTGTATTTTACCGGTGCAGGTGCCGGAAAACCTAATAAGAAAAAAGCCGCCACAAGCGAGTCTACAGAAGTTGCGTCCGGAAGCATTGTTTATTTCAGAATTGACTCTTTACTGCAACACTATGACTATTTCCTTGATCTGCAAGCCGACCTGGAGGCAAAAGCCAAAGTAATTGACGATGACCTTACCAAAAAAGGCCGCGCTTTTGAAAAAGACGTTACCAATTTTCAGGAAAAAGTACAAAAAGGGCTGATTACCCGTTCACAGGCCGAGACGCAGCAGAACCAGCTGGCAGCCCGTCAACAGGAACTGGAACAATACGCCCAGCAGAAACAAGTGGAAATGCAGGAAGAAAACCAGGTGATGTTAAACCGCGTATTGGATGCCATCAAGACCTTTGCCACCGAATACCGCATTGAGAATAACTTTGATCTTATTTTGACCACAGACGGTACCAGCAACTCCATCATGGACGGCAGTTCGGCTCTGGACATCACCAATGCTATGGTGGAAGGTCTGAACCAGGAATACGCCGTTACCAAAAAATAACAAATAGTACCCGCCGGATGAACGCAATTACTGAAACACGCTTTGACTTTCCCAAGCAGACTGGAAAATATACCGGGAAAGTTCGGGATGTCTATACCATTGATGACCGTTATCTGGTTATGATTGCCACAGACCGAATCTCTGCCTTTGATGTGGTATTCCCCAAGGGAATTACATATAAAGGACAGATACTCAATAAAATAGCATCACATTTTCTTGATTTGACCGCCGACATTGTTCCCAACTGGAAAATTGCCTCCCCGCACCCTATGGTTACCATTGGACGCAAATGCAATCCGTTCCCGGTAGAAATGATTGTTCGCGGCTACCTGACCGGCAGTTCGTGGCGTACCTACAAAAACGGAGCGCGTCTTTTGTGCGGCAACGTTTTACCGGAGGGAATGCGCGAACACCAGGCATTTGCCCGACCCATAATCACCCCCACCACCAAGGCGGAAATCGGGTCGCACGATCAGGATATTTCCAAAGAGGAAATCATCCGTCGCGGTCTGATTTCAGAAAGCGACTATGCGCAATTGGAACACTACGCATTATCGCTGTTTGCCAGAGGCCAGGAAATAGCGGCCCAACGCGGTCTTATTCTGGTGGACACCAAGTACGAGTTCGGGAAAATCGGGAATACCATCTATTTGATAGACGAGATTCATACTCCCGATTCCTCACGTTATTTTTACAAGAAAGACTACGAAGAAAACTTTCCAAAGGGGCTTCCCCCCAAACAATTATCCAAGGAATTTGTCAGGGAGTGGCTTATGGAGAACGGATTCAGCGGTCAGGAAGGCCAACGTATGCCGGAACTTACCAATCAAGTGATAAAGCACATCAGTGAACGTTACATTGAATTATACGAGCAGATTATGGGCACGACTTTTGAGCCTATGTCCTACGACGATTCTTTTTACGACAATATGGAACAGTCTGTCTGCGACGTATTGGCACGTCTGGTATAAGTCTTTTTAACTTTTTTTTATGAAACGGTGTCTTATTTTGTTTCTGTTCCTTTCCATGTGCTGTACCTACGTTGCGGCACAGGAGCCGCAACCTGTCCGTCATAAGGTGCGTTGGATGGAAACGCTTTATTCCATAGCCCGCAAATACAAAGTGGACGCTGTTGACATTGCCGTTCTCAACAACCTCAATAACGGACAGGTGAAGAAAGGCCAGATTCTGTTGATCCCCGTTACTACGGTAACATTAGATTCCTTTACCCGGGAGCCGGAAGCTGCCGATACCACACAATTGGAAATCGCGGAAGGGCCCTTGGAAAACGAGACAACCCCCGAGGATTGTTCCCTGTATACTCCCTCCGACGCCTATATTCCGGTGCTGTCGGTCATACTTCCCGTAACCGGAAACAAAAGCAGCGACTCGTTTGTAGAGTTCTATCAGGGCGTACTTCTAGCCGCCCGGAAGATGCAGGAGCAAGGGATGAACGCTCGGATTCAATGCTTTGACTGGAACGCCTATTCACCCGCCGACGAGTTGTTGTCCGGAGACCTGCTGGCCGAGAGTGATGTCATCATAGGGCCGGTATACTCGGCCGAGATTGGTAGCGCTCTGGCTTATTTTGACCGGTCGGACGTAAAGGTGGTGTCGCCGTTGGATGCCTCCTCAAATGTGTGGATTGAAGGCCATCCCAATTTTTTTCAGATTCCGACTCAGGCAAGCGTACAGCATCAGGCCGTTGTGAACGCTCTGGACCCTCGTACGGCTACCATCTGGGTTATTTCCGAGACCGGTGAGATGGAAGTTTCCTCTGAAATCAAGAACATTTTGGAGAAGAATGTGATTCCGTACCGTAATTTCACATACGATGTATTGGATGGCCGCACCGTCACCGCCACTTTGGAAGGTCTTTTGGGGTCTCAGACAAGAAACCAGATTATCATTGCGTCCCAGAATGAAGCCTTTGTTTCGGACGCTATGCGCAATCTGCATCTGCTCTATGCTTACAATCAGATTCCCATTGAATTATTCGGGCTCTCCAAATGGCGCTCGTTTGAAACGCTTGACCTGGCGGCTCTGCACCAGTTGCAGGTGGTGCTGCCTCTTTCGGTATATGTGGATTATTCACAGCCGGACGTGCAGGAATTTGTACGTACCTTCAGGGAAATCTACTTCACGGAACCTACCAATTATGCTTTTCAGGGATACGATGCAGCGTACTATTTTCTTAATGCCCTGTACAAATACGGACCGCATTTTGAGGGTTGTCTGGGACAAATGAAAGTGCAGTTGCTCCAATCTGATTATGGTTTTGAACGAGATACCGAAGAGGAAGGGTTCAGCAACCGTAGTGTACGTCTGATCCGCTATCTGCCGGATTACACCATCTCTCTGTTTCCCGGAATAAAATAATATTATTCCAGCGGCATCCGGTGCAATTCCACACGGAACTCCGTGGTATCTTTCATATACCAGGACATGGTGTCTCCTTCCAGTTTTTCTATTTCCCAGCAATCAAAAAAACACCCGGGAGTTTTGATACTATTGCTGGAATAGTTCATGGCCAAAATATTCCCATAGAGGAAAAAATTCCCTTGTGTATCTTCTTTCAGACTGAATCGTTGCGTCACAGTATCAAACTGGTAATAGGAAAACGTGCCTTCTGGATGCATCTGGCAGCAAATGGGGTTCGTAGGGTTTCCATTGATAGACTGTAGCACCCAGTTTCCCAATATTGACTGCACATCATACCCTTTACTGTCAAGTTTTTTTAAAGTATATCGGCTCCCATCAACAAAATTCACCCCGTCAATCCGGCTGGAGTGCACGGTATAACTCCAAGTGGAGTCTGTAAACACATTGTCCATGAATTTCAATTCCACATCTTCGCCCACCGCATCCTGTCCATTCACCAGAATAGCGTTGTAACGTACCGAATAGTGGTAGGTATCACGTTCCCCCCATCGGTTATCGCTATCTGCAAACAAATAGCCGGATGCCAAAATTTGAGAAGTCGGCGACTGATAGTCACAGACAAATAGCTCTTTTGTAGGAACTTTTTGTCCGTTGACCTCATCCAATACCCATAAGCCTATTACATCGCGATATTTTATCTGCTGACAAGAAACCAGCAATAAAAAAGTGGACGCCAAAACAAATGCCCTTTTCATACCACTATATCTCCTAATCGATTTTTACCATACTTAACCCATTCGCACCCTCCGCAAGAAACACCGGATGCGAATACACCAATTGTTGCAAAGGCAAAAATTGCCGCACAGTCAATTCAAATGATACTAAAAACCGCCTGCTCATTTCTTAGTATTTATTTGCTTCTTCAATATCGTTAAAATAATTGACTGTACCAACTTTAAGTTCATCAGTAGCCGGTTTATCGCATACAATAATACCTTTATTGTGCATTTGCAGGGCGGAAATAGTCCACATCTGGGTCACACTGCCTTCCACCGCGTGATACAGGGCCCGGGCCTTGTTGTGTCCGTTTACCAAAATCATTACCTCTCTGGCATCCATCACGGTGCCCACACCCACCGTAAGTGCCGTCTTTGGAACCAAGTCCACGTTGTTGTCAAAAAAACGGGCGTTGGCCAGACGGGTATCAGTAGCCAGTGTCTTGACGCGGGTGCGCGAAGTAAGGGAAGACCCCGGTTCATTGAAGGCTATATGTCCGTCAGGTCCTATCCCGCCAAGAAAAAGGTCCACACCACCCGCTTTTACAATGGCTTCTTCATAGACGGTACATTCTTCCGACAGGTCGGGGGCATTACCGTTGAGGATATGAATGTTTTCCTGCGGCACATTCACATATTTGAAAAAGTTGGAAAACATAAAAGTATGATAGGACTGAGGGTGATCCTGCGGAAGACCCACATACTCATCCATATTGAAAGTCATCACATTCTCAAAAGACACCTTTCCCTCTCTGTATAGCGCCACCAACTCTTTGTATGTTCCCAGCGGGGATGACCCGGTAGGAAGTCCCAATACAAAGAAAGGCTTTTTGGCAGTAGGTTTATGCTTGTTGATGCGGTTGGCTATATAACGCGCCGCCCACGAAGAAAGGCTGGCATAATCCTCTTGAATAATCAGTCGCATATTAATGGCTATTTAAAAGTTCTTTTGCATTTTCTATGGCCGCCGGGGTAATCTGCGCTCCACTGAGCATCCGGGCCACTTCCATAATCCGTTCCTGAGGAGTGAGGGCTCGTACCTGCGTGCTGACGGCATCGGAGTCGACCTCTTTGGTAACCAAAAAATGAGCTTCACCCTTGGCCGCCACCTGCGGCAGATGCGTAATGGCCACCACCTGAATCTGATGAGCCAGGTCACATATCATATTGCCCATACAGTCCGCAATTTTGCCGGACACTCCCACGTCCACCTCGTCAAACACAATCGTGTGCAACCCCACGCGGGCCGCCACAAGAGATTTTATACACAGCATCAGGCGGGACAACTCGCCCCCCGAAGCCACTTTCCCGATTTCTCGCATCGGCATATCCTTATTGGCCGAGAACCACAATTGCACCTGGGTGTTTCCGGCGGGAGTACATTCAGCGGTCTGTTCCAGACGGAATTCCACGCGGGCATGGAGCATCCCCAGAGGCAAGAGTAAGGTTTCAATCTTGTGAGACAGCGCTTCCACACAATCCGCCCGTTGTAGATGCAGTTTGTTGGCGGAAAGCAGCATCTGCGATTGCGCCAGGGTCCATTCTTTCTGAAGATTGAGCAACCGGATGCGGTTGTCCTGGGCCCCGCCTAACCGGGACTGCATCCCGTCACGCAATGCAATCAGTTCTTCCACCGTCTTCACCTGATGCTTGCGCTCCAGGTCGTATATAAGTTGCAGGCGCAGGGCCACTTCTTCCAGACGTTTGGGATTGGCCTGCACTTTTTCTGCCGCCTTCTGGCACTCATCGGCAATATCCTTGCATTCCACGCGCATACTGTCTATCCGGTCCGTAAAAGACTCAAAGGCAGACACCAGCGATGCCACCGAGGCCGATAGTTTATGCGCCTCCTTCAGCTGCACCAGCACGGAACGCTCCCAACCATTGAGCAGCCCGGTTACCTGGCAGAGTTGGTCCTGCACTTGAGTGGCATGGGAAAGCAACTCCTGTTCGGCCTCAAGGTCTTCCTGTTCTCCGGGTTGCAAGGCGGCTTCATGTAACTGATTGTACTGAAACTGCAGGTATTCCTGGTCCAGAGCCTGTTGCTCTACCTGTTGACGCAAGACCCGCACCTGTTCTTCCAGCAAGGACGCCTGTTTGTACAATTGGGAATATTCCGGCAGCATCCCCGCCGAGCCGGCATACGCGTCCACCACTTTTAACGGATAAGTACTTCCGGACAACAGCAAGTGTTCGTGCTGCGAATGAATATCAATCAACCGCAAACCCAGTTCTTTCATAAAAGAGAGGGGTACAGGCTGGTCATTTACAAAGGACCTGCTTTTTCCGGCAGGAGTAATGATGCGTCTGAGAACCAGTTCCCTGTCAAAATCCACCTGATTGGCATCAAAAAGTGCCGGAAGGGAAGCATCTTCCTGTGGAGGCAAAGAAAAGCCGGCCTCCACGACAGCATTGGTTTGTTTGTCTTTTAAAACGTCAGAATCAGCACGCTGACCCAGCACAAGGGAAAGAGCCCCGAGCAAAATAGATTTACCCGCACCGGTTTCCCCGGTGATCAGACTCAGGCCCTTTGGCAAGGTAATATTCAATTCCCGTATAAGGGCATAGTTGGATATGCTTAATGAACAAAGCAAGCGTTTTACTTATTTTCTTCTTCTTTTTTCTGGACCATCTTATAGGCTATCTCACCATCCTCAAATTCTTTCACCGCCACCAATGTAGATTTGGGCATACGTTCGTAATAACGGGAGATTTCAATCTGTTCCCGGTTTTCAAACGTTTCTTCCAGCGTATCGGCAAAATTGGAAAACTCTTCCAGACGACTGTTCAATTCTTTCTTTTCTTCCACGGCAATCTGGTTGGCACGCTTGGCCACAATGACTACCGTTTCATAAATATTGCCTGTAGGCGCGGACAACTTGGAAAGGTCACGCGTAATGGTACTGTCCGGAACTCCTTGTTTTTTATTCTCCATCTTCTTGTTTGATTTTATTTTTATTTGTTGTTGCCTGTTGGGCGCGTTTGAACATACCGTCCACCTCTTTGCGGTATTTGGAATCGGGAAACTCACTGATAAAATTGTAATACTCGTCAATTAAATTCAGGAAACGTTCACGCTGCAATTCCGGAAGGCTGTTGTCCGCGTATTTGTAATTGGAGGCTACCACGTAATATAGGATATCCTCACGGTAGCGGCTTTCCGGATTCTCCTTGAGGGATTCCTTGAGCGCGTAGGAAGCCGCCTTGTAATCTTCTATGGTATAGTATATTTTTGCCGATTCATAGCCTTTTCTGTCCAGTCTGCCGTAAAGATCATCCAGCATATATTGGCATACGGTGGCGTATTCGTTGTCCGGGTAGTCGTATTGGAATTCTTCAATGGCGGCTATGGCCTTTTGCGTGGGCAACTGGTCCAACTCGTAACGGTAGGTTCCTTCATACATACAGTCCAACCGGAGGAAGCGGGCCGTTTTGGTAAACGGGGAGCGGGGAAATACCTGGGCAAACTGATTGAAATTCTCCTCGGCCATGACATAGTCGTTAAGGCGGTAATTGGTCAATGCCGAAAAATATTGTACCGTGTCGTCCTTGTTAGTACCCTTGAAGGCCACCTGAATCTGTTCAAAAAGCTGCTGGGCCTTGCTGTACTTGCGCGCCTCGTAATATTCAATGGCTTTCTTGTATTTAAGGTCATAGTCGTTGCTGCGCAAAAGCAGCTCATGCTGATTGGCACAAGAGGAAAACCCAAGTAGAATAAGGGCTGTACAGAATAGGATACAATTTTTCATTGGTAATAATAATTTGCAAATATACGACACTTTAGCAAATATAGTGCCTTTTTATTGTCCAGCCAGATAGCGTTCCGCATCTATAGCGGCCATACATCCGCCCGCTGCGGCCGTGATTGCCTGTTTATAGCGGACATCACGCACATCACCGGCGGCAAAAACTCCCGGGACATTGGTTTGGGAAGTGCCTTCCCGCGTAAGGATATAGCCTTCGGCATTAGTCTCGACCCAGGGAGTAAACAATTCAGAATTAGGATGATGCCCTATAGCAAGGAAGAAACCTTGGATAGGGACGTCTATAGTCTGCCCGTTGTGTACCAGCCTTACTCCTGTCACGCCCCGGTCATCGCCCAAAATCTCTTGCGTCTGATGTTCCCATAGCACTTCAATATTGGGGGTGTTCATCACCCTTTTCTGCATGGCTTTGGAGGCGCGCAGCACATTACGGCGAACCACCAGATACACTTTGCGGCACAATCCGGCCAAGTAAGTGGCCTCTTCACAGGCTGTATCTCCGCCTCCCACTACCACCACGTCTTTTTTGCGATAAAAAAACCCGTCGCAGGTGGCACAGGCCGAGACCCCCCTTCCCCTGAATTTTTCTTCCGAAGGAAGGCCCAGGTAGCGGGCCGTGGCGCCTGTGGCAATGATGAGCGTATCGGAGAGCACTTGGGTGCCGTCATCAATGGTAATGAGGTAAGGGGCCTTACCCAGGTCCACGGCACTGAGGGAGCCGCCACGCAACCGGGCTCCAAAACGCAAGGCCTGTGTGCGCATATCATTCATTAATTGGGTGCCGTCCACTCCCTCCGGGTGCCCCGGAAAATTGTTCACCTCGGTGGTGGTAGTTAACTGACCGCCTGCTTGCAGCCCCTCGTAAAGGACAGGTTCCAGGTTAGCCCGCGAAGTATATATTGCGGCAGTGTAGCCGGCCGGACCACTACCGGCAATAAGGCATTTTATATGTTCCATAGTAAAGTGTCTTTGTATGATTTTTTACAAAAATAATTAAAATCAAAAGCAGTTTCTAAAAAAAGACTTATATTTGCGGCTCTAAAAGCGGGGCGTGGCGCAGTTGGCTAGCGTACTTGCATGGGGTGCAAGGGGTCGAATGTTCGAGTCATTTCGCCCCGACTTTTGAAAATCAAGCGGTTGCAGTTTTCTGTGACCGCTTGTCTTTTATGCGGTCCCCCAGAAGATTTTCCAAACGACGTTCCCATACCAGCACCAGAGCCCAGGCCCAGCGAATCCCCAGCATCCATGGAACCATTCCTCCTACGGAGGCAAAGAGGATCAAATCTTCCAGATTGCTATGCGCTATCCCAATGTGATGATTAAGCAAATCAATGTCCCGACGGGTTACCTTGCCGGCTTTGGACTCGTCTATCATCACGGCGGCCCCGTAGGCCAAGCCCAGAATGTTGGCCACTATCCACAAAAAAGCTGTTTTGGGCGGCAGCCCAAAAAAGCGCATCACGGGCCGCAGGAACCGTGCAATGTAGCGTATAGCCCCAAACTCGGCCAACAACCGCTGAAGCAGGGTCAGCGAGAACACCAGCACTACCATCTTGAGCACCACTCCGGCCGTAGACACCGCCCAATCTTTTAAAATAACCCAAAACGAGAGGCGTTCCACACTCATCCACTCCACCGGCTCAATGACGCCTTTTCCGGGCAGTACCAAGTTGAGCAACCAGCCCAAAAACAATCCGGAGAGAGTACGCAACGCCACCATCCGCAGGGCCGAGGTGCCTGTTTTCCGCTGCACCATGGTTTCCGTAATCATGTTATGCGAGCAGAGAATCATTACCGCCATGATAGTAGTGCACCGGGCATCCAGATGCAAAGTGGTGATTACCGCTATGCCCGAATAGCAATTCACAAAATAAGCCGAGACATAAGCCAGAGAAGCCTCTCCGGGCAAACCGAACGCCGAGAAGAACGGGGTCAGGTGACGCGAGAGCCACGGGATGAGCCCGAGGTAATTCAGGCACATTACCGCAAAAGAGACCCCCACGGTAATTTTCACCAGCCACCAGACGGTATGCATAATACCGGGCAATGCGGTTCTGACTACGTTTTCTATTCTTTTGGCAGTTTTTTCCATAATTTGACAACAACTCTTTTTACAAGCGGGCACGTGCAGCTCCAGACAGCCCAATAGCACTTCCAGCGGAAACTGTCCGGCCGGCATATTCCGCCGCCCGGGCGAATGACTTGGGTCACCTTTCCCAACACGTGGTCCGGGTCGGCCCGTTCGGTCGTATCCGTGACGGCATCGCCTCGGACAATATACTGCCCGGGCCGGATGTCGATGATGCGGTGCAGCAGATGGCGTTCCATATAAACAAACAGCACAATGTCTCCCTTTTTCAGGCGGGTGGGGTCGCAGGCACTCAGGGTGACGCAGTCGCGGCCGTCGCGCAGAAAGGGGCTCATACTGCTTCCACGTACCCGTATGGAAACCGATTGGCCGTCACGCAAAAGCCGGTGCACGTCCTCAAAAAATGCGGTGTTGGAAATACTTTTACAGGCATCCATCTTGTATGAGCGTTTGTAACGCCAGAAGGGCCGCCTCTTTGTCGGGAAGGCATTCCAGCGTATAGACAGGAACCGTTTTGAGCATCCGGGAAAACACGTCACAGACCAGGTCCGTGTGAAGGTCATCCTGCATCAGTAAAGAAGAACTATTCTCCATCATATGACCCAGAGCGGCAAGCAGGGACTGTTTCCGCATTATGTTCGCGGAAGCCTGGTACAGCCGCACCACAGCCGCCAACGGATAAGAACGGTTTATGTATACCGGAAGTTTTCCGCTCCAAGGAGACCCGTAGACACGAGGTCCCTGCGGGGTGATTTTCAACAACGGACTATCGTCGTTAAGGGAACCGGTGCCCGGAATATGCGTTCTCCACAACGCCGTATGCGTACTTTTTCCGGTACCGCTGGGGCCGACAAACAACACCGCCTTTTCCCTGTACACCGCCACCGACCCGTGTACCGGAAGCAACTGCAGCGGCAAGGCGCAGAACGAATACATATTGCGTAACAGATGATAAAACAGAAACGGAGGGGGAAAACCATTACACGCCACGTTACTGCGGACCTCCGGAGAACCGTAAGTGTAACGGGTCGCGTAAGAGGTGCCGTCCAAAGTCCGCAATAAAAGCATATATCCGTTTTCCACAGGATACAAGGCTTCGTGGATATCCATGTAATCAAATTCAATTACAGGCGTGGCGGAAAAAGGCGGAAAGGGTTCCGGAAAAGGCTCCTGCGTAAAAAAATGCATGGCAGGCGGGAGTTCCGTGAAACCGGTCTTGAAAGGAGCAAAACAGCTGTTCTGATTAAGAGCGGCCCCCCTACCTTCTATACGAAGCAGGGCATCCCCAATGATGTAATTGCACCCTGAGAGCATCAGGCTTGAATAAGGGCCGCCTCACGCAGCGATTCCACCCATTTGCCCGCATCCGCAGCGGCGGTTAGCGGGTCCACTTCAAACCGGCCCGTAAGCAGGGCCGTCACATCTTCTACGGTAAAATCCTTATCTTTTAGCGTGTTGTAAAGCCAAACGGCCGTTGCGTTCAAAGAAAGCAGCCGGGTGATGTCCAGGGGACCGTCGGCCTGGCGGATAATGACGTTTTCACCGGCAATCTCTCTTATTTTGAATTCGGGCTTGATTCTCATAATTGCATTAATATCTTTACAAAGATATCCTTTTTTTTTGAGCGGGTGCTTCACGTCAAAAAAACATACAACAGTGTCAAAATTATTGACAGTTTTTGCCCGGGAATGAAAAGTGTTATCTTTTGATTTTCAAATAGAAAGATAAAAAGGCACAGTTTTGGCACAAAGGGTTATTGAATTTGAGAATCACAATAACTGATTATATGAAAAGACTCATACCCACTTCGATTTTGTTGCTGTGCCTGCTTCCGTTGAAAGCACAGGACCCTATGACATTGCATGACTGTATGCAATACGCCGTGGATCACTCCCCCAAAACCAAAATACAGGAACTTACCAACGACTCGCGCCGTCTGGACCATAGGGACGCATACCTGAACCTTATCCCTTCCGTGGGAGGCAACGTAAACGGTTACACCAGCTTTGGCCGTTCCATTGACCCGGAAACCAATACCTACACCAACACCAGCTCGTTCAGCAACTCGTACGCACTCAGCGGCAGTTATGATATATTCAACGGATTTGCCGTGGTGGACAAGATCAGGGCCACCCGCGTCGCCAAACTCTCGGGCGTGGCCGAAATGCAGCAAGTGGTGGACAACGTTTGTCTGGAAGTCATACAGGCCTTTTACAACGTGCTGTATCAGACCGGAATGGTGGACCTGTGCCAACAGCAACTGGATGAAAGCCAATCGCAACTGAACCAGACCAAGGTTCAGGAAGAACTGGGATTGAAAGGCTATTCCGACATTCTACAGATGGAATCACAGGTGGCCAACAACGGCTACAATCTGGTACATGCGCAAAACCAGTTGGAGTCTTATTACATTACCTTGAAAGAAGCTATGTTCTTCCCCACTGAGGACCCGCTGGTGCTGGACAACTCTTACGTTCAGATGGCCGACCCGTTCCTGTCTGATGAAAATGCCGATTCCCTGTATCAGGGAGCCCTATACAACAATGTCAAAACCCAGATAGCCGCCTATGAAGTGCAACGTGCCAAAATATCATTCCACAACGCCAAATGGAGCCTGCTGCCCTACATCTATTCCAATGCAAGGTATGAAAGCGGTTACATCACCGGTTTGGGAGATGCCGCCGGACAGGCACAGCCTTTCTGGACACAGATGAACAACCTGCAGGGGCAATCCGTATCGGTGGGAATATCCATTCCTTTGTTTGGAGGACTCACCCGCCAGAGCAACATAGGGCGTCAGCGCAACAACCTGCTCATTGCCCAAGCCAAACTTGACCAGACCAACAAGGAGCTGGAGAGTGAAATAGCCCGTGCCGTACAGGACGTCGAGGGCAGCGCCAGGGAATACATTCAGTCGGACAAGCGGGTGTTATTCCAGGAGCAGGCACACAAGGCCAACCAGCGCAAATACGAACTGGGACTCATCAGTGTCATTGAACTGCACACCAGTTCCAATCTGAACCTGTCCGCCAAGGCGGAGAAACTGGGCGCCACATTTACCTACCTGATCAAGCGCCACATTGTCAATTACTACAAGGGAACCCCCTATATCAATCAGGAATTTTAATCTGCAAACAAATAAATACATTATACTATGGATAGAGTTTTAGAAAAAAAGAAAGGCCTTCAGAAGAAGCACGTTCCTTACGTACTGGGAGGCGCTCTTGTATTGGCTTTCATTATCTGGCTGATTTTTGGCAATCACCAGGCGTCCCTCAAAATTGACGGCCGTTCGGTCATCATAGGCAACGTGGAACAAGGCGAATTCAACGACTACGTACGTGTAAACGGACAGGTACAGCCCATTACCACCATTCAGCTCTCACCGCTGGAAGGCGGCGTGGTGGAAGAAAAAGTGGTGGAAGAAGGCGCTTTTGTCAAACGCGGGGACATCATTGTACGGTTGAGCAACTCCCAGTTGACGCTGCAGATTCTGGACAGTGAAGCCAATCTGGCGGAAAAGGAAAACTTTTTGCGCAATACCATGGTAACTATGGAACAGGAAAAACTGAACCTGCAACAGGACCGACTGCAATTAAACCTTGAGGTGGAACGCAAAGAACGCAAATACAAACAGTATGAGCGGCTGTATGAAGAAAAGATGCTGGCTCGCGAGGAATACATTCAAGCCAAAGAAGACTGGGAACTTTCCGTAAGTCGTCACGCGCTGGTGCTGGCCCGTCAGATACAAGACTCTTTGTACCGCAACATCCAGATTGAAAACCTAGAAGACAACCTCAGCAGCATGCGCCGCAGTATGATGCTGGTAAGGGAACGTGTGGAAAACCTGAATGTCAAGTCGCCCATTGACGGACAGTTGGGCGCCTTGGACGTGGTGTTGGGACAATCCCTGAGTTCGGGCATGCGCATAGGCCAGATCAACGACCTGTCTGAATACAAGATAGAAGCCAATATTGACGAGCATTACATTGACCGCGTTAAACAGGGTTTGGACGCCACTTTTGAACGCCAGTCCGCCACCTTTGACCTGACCGTCAGCAAAGTATATCCCGAGGTTCGCAACGGCCAGTTCAAGACCGACTTCCGCTTTACCGGCGAACGTCCGGACAATATCCGCGCCGGACAGACCTACTACATCAACCTGCAACTGGGACAGCCCACCAATGCGGTCATCATTCCGCGCGGGGCCTTCTACCAGAAGACCGGAGGTACCTGGATTTTTGTGGTCACCGAAGAAGGTGACAAGGCTTTCAAGCGCGAGATCCGCATAGGCCGCCAGAATCCCCAGTATTATGAAGTACTGGAAGGCTTGCAGCCCGGGGAAAAGGTCATTGTATCCAGCTATGAAAATTATGGAGACAACGAAATACTCATCCTCAACAATTAGCCTATTATTATGAAGAACTTCCAACGCGCCTTGCGAACCCTTTTCAAGAAAGGAAACCACAATTTTATAAAAATTCTGTCATTGGGTACCGGCCTGGCTATTGGGCTTGTAATCATTGCCAAAGTATGCTTTGAGACCTCATACGACACCTTCTACCCCAACGTGGACCGGATTTATCAGGTAAAGACGTGCTCCGTGCAAAATGACGTGGCCCACGATTTTAACCAGGTACCCGGCGGAGTTGCCCTGGGCCTGCAGGAGGACGTCCCGGGGGTTGAACTGGCCACCCGTATGACGTGGTTGTGGGATAACGGAGTATTCCGTACCGCGGACAAAAAGAAGTACAAAGGAGATATGATGTTGGTGGACACCAACTTCCTTAAAATTTTCCCGCGAAAGATTTTGGCGGGAGACCCTTCCGTTCTGGGAGATCCTTGCTCTCTGATGATCAGCGAAACCCTGGCCAAGGCCATGGGCGGCGTCGAGACCGTGTTGGGAACCGTACTGTTCAATGACGAGTTGTCCACTATACCTCTGACTATTGGAGGCGTGTTTGAAGACGTTCCGGAAAACACCTACATCAAGTACGACATTCTGCTTGCGTTGGATTCGTACCAAAAATGGAGCCGGGAAAACTGGCTGGGCAATGAACGCTACAAGGCCTACGTGATGCTGGGCGAGCACGTTGTGGCCGATTCGCTGGCACCCGCCATGCGCCAGATGCAGTACAAGCATCAGGACCTGGAATACCTGAACAAAAACGGACTGGACTTATGGTATGTACTGGATCCCTACAGCAAACTGCATACCGACAGCCCCGAGGTCAAACGGATGAACGTACTGCTGTCCCTGCTGGCCTTTGCCCTGATTTTTACCGCCGTAATGAACTACGTGCTTATTGTGATTTCTTCGCTGGTAAACCGCACCAAAGAAGTAGGCGTGCGTAAGTGCTACGGAGCCGAGGGACACGACATCCGGGGCATCATGCTCTCGGAGACCCTGATACATCTGGCATGCTCGCTGCTTGTGGCGGTGGCCCTCATTTTTGCCTGCAGGGGCACCATTGAGAACCTGCTGGACGCCACGCTGGGAGCCTTGTTTACTCTGCGTACGGGTGCCATTATGGCACTGGTGATTGCGGGCGTATTCATCACCTCGGGCCTTATTCCGGCGCTGATGTTTGCACACATTCCGGTATCATCGGCCTTCCACCATTACAAAGAATCGCGCCGCAGGTGGAAACTGGGGCTACTGTTCTTCCAGTTTGCCGCCAGCGCCTTTCTGGTGGTGCTGCTGGTCATCATCGGCCGCCAGTACAACACCATGGTCAACGACGACCCGGGCTACGCCTACAAGGACATCCTGTACTGCAACCTGAGCGGGGCCGACTCGCTGGGCCGCTACCAGGCCGTGGAAGAAATCAAACGACTGCCTCAGGTGGAAGACGTGGCGTTCGCTACCAGCGTGCCACTGTATTCCGGGTCGGGTAACAACATCCGGCTACAGGGAGAAGAACGCGACCTGTTTAACATCTGCGACCTGTACTATGGCAGTGAAAATTACGTGGACCTTATGGAGTTCAAGATAGTGGAAGGACGCGCACCGTTTACCGTCAACGACGTGATGGTCAGCCGCAAGTTCATCAGTGAGATGGCCCGGTTTGCCGACTGGCCCGACGGGGTGGTGGGACACGACGTCTTTGTATCCGAACACAGCGAGCCCGGCGCGCCACCCTTTACCATCTGCGGGGTATTTGAAGACATTCTCATTGGAAACCGCACCGACAACGAGCAACGGGCACAGGTGCTTTTCTATACGGACCTGGCTCCCTACCTGCCTGTAGTAATGATTAAGCTGCACGAACTGCACGAGGGCGACGTGGCCGCCATTACCAAAATTTTTGAAACTTCGCTTCCGGAAAAAGAGATCGAGGTACGCCCCTACCGCGACGAAATCCGCGAATCGTACGCAACTTCGCGCAAATTCAAGAATTCCGTAATGGTGGGCGGCATCATCACCCTGCTCATTTCTCTGATAGGACTGGTAGGTTACACCAATGACGAGACCAACCGTCGGCGCAAAGAAATTGCCATCCGCAAAATCAACGGAGGCACGCTCCGGGACATCCTGATCCTCTTCCTTAAAGACTCCTTGTGGCTCTCTCTGCCGGCTTTTCTGGGAGGATGCCTTGCCGCCTTCTTTGTAGCCACCAAATGGTTGGAACAGTTCACTCTGAAAATTACGCTCTCCTGGAACCTGTTTGTATGGCCTTCTCTGGCCCTACTGGTGCTGGTACTGGCGGTAGTGGCCCTAAACTGCCTGCGCATTGCCCGTTCCAACCCGGTTGAATCGCTGTCGGCAGAATAATTATTCTTTATCTTTGCGGAAGAATTCTTCCCATGAAAAAGACAAAGAAACTTATAGGACGCCGTCTGGCGTTGACCCTTCTGGTAAAAGTACCCATCCTGTTAATGGCGCTGTCCATAGTATGGGTACTTTTACTTAAATGGGTTCCCGTGTGGGTCACTCCATTGATGGTTGTCCGTTCGGTGGAGTACCGGCAGGACAAGGATTTTCACACCACCAAAAAATGGAAGGACCTTGAATCCATTTCCATAAACCTGCAGCACGCCGTCATAGCCTCTGAAGACAATCTCTTTTACGAACACAAGGGTTTTGACTGGGACCAGATTAACGACGCCGTGGAGGCCCACAAGAAGGGCAAACGGTTGCGCGGCGCCAGCACCATTTCTCAGCAAACCGCAAAAAACGTATTCCTCTTTCCCGGCCGTTCCTGGGTCCGCAAAGGCTTTGAAGCTTACTTTACCGTAGCCATTGAGTTCATCTGGGGCAAGGAACGCATTATGGAGGTCTATTTGAACGTGGCCGAGATGGGTAAAGGCGTGTACGGGGCCGAGGCGGCCGCCCGGAAGTTTTTTGACCGTCCGGCCGCCAAACTGACCGTCCATCAGAGCGCGCTGATAGCCTCGTGCCTCCCCAATCCGCTCAAGCGCAACGTGGCGGCCCCCTCGGCCTATATGATTAAGCGCAGCGGCCAAATTGAAAGCCTTATGGGCAAGTTGTTCTAACGTACCCCGGCCCGGGCCGCCCCGCACGCAATCAGTTTGGTGATGCCCCAGATGAGGAGCAAGTATATCAATGCCGAGAGCAACAGCGGGAAAAAGGCATCAAAGGTACGGCTGCGGATGATGTCCCCGGCCTTGGTCAAATCCTGCACGGCAATATATCCCACAATGGAAGTCATCTTGATGAGCGACACAATTTCTCCCTTGTACACGGGGAAGGCTGCGCGTGCCGCCTGCGGGAAAATAATAGTCGCAAAGGTCTGCATAGCGCTGAAGCCCAGCGACAGCCCGGCCTCGCGCTGGCCTTTGGGGACGGCGTTGACGGCACTGCGGAACACCTCGGCACAATAAGCGGCAAAAATGAAGGTAAAGGTGATAATGGACACGGACACGGGGCTGAGTGTTGTTTTGGCCAGCACCACGTAATACATAATCATCAGGGTGACCACCTGCGGGATGCCCCGAAACAACATAATAAAAATTTTGGCCCCCTCGCGTGCCCAACGGCGGCGCGACATTCTGAGGGCACAGACCAGCGCTCCCAGCAGGGTTCCCAGCGCTCCGGCGCAGAGTGCAATAAGGAGAGTGATTTTTAATCCGTTGAGAAGAAGCAGGTACCTCTTTTCTTTGAGCACATTGTTTACAAAACTGTTTTTCACCGATTTGAAAAACGGCGTCCGCTCCGTTACCACGTCCTGCCGTACGCAGAATACCTGCGGATTGGCAAAATACATGGGAGAATAATTCACTTTCTGCTGCCTTTCTTCGGTAAAAGCCAAATTGGAAGCTATCAGGTCGGCCTTGCCACTCTGAATGGCGGCAATCATTGAGGAAAATTTCATATCCATCACCTCCACCTTGCGATGCAGGGCTTCCCCCATACGCATGGAAATTTCCCAGTCCATACCGCACCACTTGTTGTCGCGGATAAAAGACATAGGTTCCCTGCCGGCCGACGTGGCCACCCTCAGGGGCGGATGGGATGTGGCTGCATTTTGAAACTCCGGAATGGTATAGGGCGCTCCGTCTTTGGTAATCCAGTGTCCGATGATTTCATCCATGGTACCGTCCTGCAACCAGGTGTTGACCAGTGAATCCACCTGTGCACTCCATTGAGGATTGTCTTTTGGGGTGGCCAGGAAAGCCCCCTCGTTAAGAATGTGCTGCGGCAGGATCTTCAGTCCCGGGTTCTTTTGCGTGGCAACATGACAGGTTGAATATGAAGTAAGTACATAATCCGCCTTGTGGGACAGGACGGCCGTGAAGGCATCCATAATATCATCGTAACGCTGTATGGTGGAAGAGGGATAGGCATCGGGGGCATATTTTTCACCCACCGAACCTATCATTACCGCTATGACACGACCCGCCAGCGTGTCGCTCTGCGGCACCTGCATTAAAAAAGCAAGCAAAATTAGTAAACACTTCATAAATCAAAGTTAGTATATTTGCAGCCATGATTCAAAAGAAAGATTTTAAAAAAGAAGCGGACAAAGTACTGCAATGGGCAGACAACTACATTGACAACCTCAAGCAATATCCCGTCAAATCTCAAGTCAAACCCGGAGAAATATACCGGCAACTTCCTGCGGAAGCTCCTGCGGAAGCAGAAAATGTGGACCGAATCCTCAAAGATTTGGATGACATCATCATGCCCGGAGTAACTCATTGGCAATCCCCTAATTTTCACGCTTATTTTCCCACCAATTCGTCATTTGAATGCTTGCTGTCAGAAATTGTGATGGCTACTCTGAATGCCCAGTGTATGGTGTGGGAGACCTCACCCGCCGCCGCCGAACTGGAACAACGCATGATGGAATGGCTGCGCGATGCCTGCGGCCTGCCGCACGCCTGGCAGGGCGTCATCCAGGACAGCGCGTCCAGTGCCACCCTGGCGGCTATGGTTACCGCCCGCGAAGTGGCCACCGGCTTCCGCTCCAACCACATCGGCGTGCCGGGGAACCTGCGGGTATATTGCTCGGCCGAGGCCCACTCGTCCATAGAGAAGGGCGCAGGGGTCTGCGGGATTGGCCGGGACAATGTGCGCAAGATTGCCACCGATGCGCAAATGCGTATGGACCCCGCCGCGTTGCGCCGTGTCATTGAGGAAGACCTGGCCTTGGGAAATGTACCCTGTATGGTGGTGGCCGCCATAGGCACCACCGGCACCGTGGCCGTGGACCCGCTCAAGGAAATTGCCGCCATCTGCAAACAATATCATATCTGGTTGCACGTGGACGCCGCCTATGCCGGCAGCGCCCTGCTGCTTCCGGAATACCGCTGGATGATTGACGGGGTGGAAGACGCCTGCTCGCTGGTGTTCAACCCGCACAAATGGCTGTACACGGCCTTTGACTGCTCGGCCTTCTTTATTAAGGACGCGGCCCAACTCATCCGCACCTTTGACATTCTGCCCGAATACCTCAAGACCGCCACCCACGGGACCGTAAACGATTACAGGGATTGGGGCATTCCGCTGGGCCGCCGCTTCCGTTCACTCAAGTTGTGGTTTGTGCTGCGCGGGTTCGGTATGGATGCCTTGCGCGCCAAACTGCGCGAGCAGATTGGCTTTGGCGAATATTTTGCCGGACAGATTGCCCGCAACGGCGATATTGAAATTCTGCGGGAGCCATTCCTCAGTTTTGTCTGCTTCCGCTACCGTGCCTCCAATGAAGAGAACGAGCGTCGTCTGGAAGCCATCAACAACGGGGGCAAAGCCTACCTGTCTCACACCAAGGTGGGAGACAGGTATGCCCTGCGTTTTCACGGCACACAGACCTACACCACCAAAGAAGCGATTGACCTGACCATCAAAGTTGTTCTTGACCAATGCCGGAAATAATTCACAACAAGGCGGAGTATCCGCCCATGCACACCGCGGAACACCTCCTCAACCGGACTATGGGACGCCTATTTGGATGTCCGCGATCACGCAACACACATATTGAACGCAAAAAATCCAAATGCGACTACCTGCTTTCCCAAGCACCTACGCCCGACCAGATACAGGAAATTGAAGATACGGTCAACCGCCTCATTGCAAGCGATTTGCCCGTCACTACGGAATTCGTGCCGCGGGACCGGGCGGCCGACCTGGTGGATTTGAGCAAACTGCCGGACACGTCGGCCCCCACCCTGCGCCTGGTACGCATAGGGGACTATGACGTCTGTGCCTGCATTGGCGCCCACGTGGACCATACCGCGCAGATAGGCACTTTCCGCATCCTCTCGTCGGACTATGCAGACGGCATCTGGCGCGTGCGTTTTAAACTGGACAATGTTTCTTTTGAATAATATGAGAGGACTTTCTACTGTTTTACTGCTGGTGGTATCCAACATCTTCATGACGTTTGCCTGGTACGGACACCTGAAACTTCAAGAACTGAAAATCACCTCCTCCTGGCCGCTCATTGGGGTGATTCTGCTCAGTTGGGGCATTGCCTTTTTTGAATACTGCGCTCAGGTACCGGCCAACCGCATAGGGTTTGTGGAAAACGGAGGCCCGTTTACCCTTATGCAACTGAAAGTCATTCAGGAAGTCATCACGTTGAGCATCTTCACCGTTTTTGCCACGGTGGTGTTTAAAGGGGAAGCCCTGCACTGGAATCACCTGGCCGCCTTTGTCTGCCTGGTGTTGGCGGTCTACTTTGTATTTAAATAATTACATCAGGAAAACTCCCTGCTGCGCACACCGCGTCACAGTGTCCTTATCCCATACTCCGGCCTGCACCTCACCAATGTGGCACTTTTGCATCAGCAACATACAAAGTCGGGACTGACCTATCCCGCCGCCCATGGTCTGCGGGAGTTTGCCCTCCAGCAACAGGGAATGGAATAACAGTGTGCTGCGGTCCTGCGCGTGGCGCAGTTCCAACTGACGGAGCAGGGCCTGCGGGTCTACACGGATACCCATGGAAGACAGTTCAAACGAATCCTGCAATACGGGATTCCAGACAATCAGGTCACCGTTGAGCCCAAAGGTGCCGTCGGGTGTGGGAGTGCTCCAGTCATCGTAGTCCGGAGAACGGCCGTCGTGCGGCTGACCGTTGCTCAGTACCCCGCCTATACCTCGGATAAATACCGCCCCGTATTCTTTGGCAACCAGGTGTTCCCGCTCCTTGGCGGATGCCTGCGGATACTGCTGCAGTATGTCCTCGGCCGTGCAAATGTGGATGTGGGCGGGCAAAAAGGGCTGAAGCGCGGGAAAACGTTCACTCAGCAGAAATTCAGTACGGCGCAGGGCCTGGTATATTTTCTTCACTGCGGCGTACAGGGTGTCCACGGTACGCTGCTGCGGTTCAATGACACTTTCCCAGTCCCACTGGTCCACGTAGACCGAATGGATGGCATCCAGCGTCTCGTCGGGCCGCAGGGCGTTCATATCCGTATAGATGCCCATTCCGGGATGGATATGGTGTTTCCACAGTGAGTAGCGTTTCCATTTGGCCAGAGATTGCACAATCTCCACCTGCACCCCTATGTCGGACACGTCAAAACGGACAGGCTGTTCCACGCCGTTGAGGGTGTCGTTCAGACCGGTGCCCACGGGAACAAACAACGGGGCGGTAATGCGGCGCAACTTCAGTTCTCCGGCCAGCTCGGTCTGAAAGGTTTCTTTTATAAATTTGATGCCCTGTTCGGTTTCCCAGACATCCAGTTTTGATTTGTAATGAGGAGGGATGTTGTAGTTCATAATTTTTCAATTTTTTCTGCCAGCAGGGCGGCCGCAAGAAAAGAAAGCCTCTTGCGTTCCACGCTGACGGAGCCGTAGCAGACAATGGGAAGCACCCATTCCAGCAGGGCAAAGTAATAAGAGACGGCATCGGTGTTACCGTGTACGGAGTCCAATGCATAGGTGCGCATACGGCGCGTAAGGGCCACGTTTTTGGCCACCCACTCTTTTTGGGTGCCGGTATATTCCACCCGGGGCATCAGGGCCGGATCAAGGCTGCAGGTACCGCTGTAGAAGGCGGTCAGGAAAGCGGCGTAACTCTGATAATCCCGCGGACTGTCCACCGGAGCGTTGTCCACCAGAAAAATCACCTCAAGACGGGCAAAGTCGGATATCACGGACCGGAATTTGGTCTCCGAAAAATCTATCAGAAAGACGTTGTTAAGGTCATCAATGAGAATGTTCTGCATATTCAGGTCCCCGTGGCAAACCCCGGAATAATACAGAAAGGTCTTGTCCCTGTTTTTGGGGTACTCGTGACTCAGATACCAGTAGGGGTTCAGCACCTCGCGGTCCAACTCGCTCACAAATACTTTGGGCTGCTGCGGGTCTATACCCAGTACCTGAGCCGCCGTATCACACAACTGCGGGAAAAAAGTCAACGTGGGGTCGTGCTCGGCAAAGAGCTTCAACGGTTTCTCCACCGCCTGGCCGTACCAGGGCTGCAGAATCCGGGTGAATATTTTATCGTACAACGGTTCGAGTTGAGCAAGAGGCTGTTTCTGATACAGTTTAGTGAGCCAGCCCAGTTGCGACCCTTCCCCGCCAATGCCCACAAAGTTGTAGCGCAAGGCCCCCATTCCGGCAAAGAATTCGGTGCCAATAACCTGAGCACTGTTATTCATAATATAAGGCAAGGCATATTCCCTGCAACGGACTGACTCGCGCTCAATCATGGCTTCCGAGGCCACTTTGAGCACTGTGGGACGCAACCGCCGCGCATCCGCGTCAAACGACAGAACCTGGAAAGTCTGGGCCGAGAAACCGCCCTGCAACGGTTTGAGCACAATACGGGCCGAGTCGGTATAGATGCGGCGTGCCAGAAATTCTTTGTACAGGTCCAGCCGGCCGCCCGATCCGGTTTCTTTGCAGTCCACTTCCACGACCAGACGCGTTTGGGCCGAGGGGACCTGCCGTACGGGAGCAAACAGGGCGCACACGGGGTCCTGCAAGCTGCGCGCCGGGTCAAGCGGAACCACTTCCGTGATGTTGTCCAGGGTCAGGTTGGCCTGCAGCAAAGCGGCCCATGAGCTGTCATCCGCCGCGGTGCGCCACTCGGCCAATAAAAACGTGCCGCCGGATTGCGGGCCCTTGCGGGTTCGCAGCCTTACCGTCACGCTGGGGGAAGACTCCCCTCCGGCACAAATGACGGTCAGCGTCTGCTCCGTCACTCCGGTACATTGCACGTCGCAATAGGCATCGGCCGCCTCCATCAGGCGGGACAGCGGGCAGGTGCCGGGCAGGGTTTGCGCAAGCAGTCCGGTGGGTATGGTTCCAAAGGAACAGGCCTTGTCAAGATAGATGCCCGTCTTTTGAGGAAAAGCCGTTATGCGGTAATCTACGGGATACTCTCCCGAGGGGTCCAGAAAGCCGGCACAGGTTCCGGTAGTGAAAAATGTCAAAAAACGCTCGGGGTCCACCTGCAGTGACTCGGCCGGGAAACCCGTACCTACGGCAAAACCCAGTTCGCCGTACGAGGCAAGGTCCAAGCCGCTCCAATCCGTCATCCGGGCACAACCGTGCGCCATAGGGGTAAACCGGTACGAATGGGCTCTATAGGTAAAATCCACGGATTCCTGCCGGCCGGCAGACTCCCTGCCGACCGCTTCCCGAGCCTGCACCTCTGTGTCAAACAGCGCAAACAGCGTTTTCATGCCGGACAGTTCCAATACATTGAGCATCGCCGCGTTGACCCCGGCCAGCATTACCCCGCCCTTTTTGGCGGAAAGTGCTTTCTTGGATTTAAGAAGCAAACGTAATCCGGCGCTGGACATATATCGGCACTCGGTAAAATCAAATATCAGGTACACCGACTGTTCCAACAATAGGGATATCTCACTGTCCGCAGCGGCAGCCACCAAGGTATCAAAGCGTTCCGGTACTTTATATATTGAAACCATAGCAAATTATTTTAGTTGCGTCGTTTGAGGTTCAGCAGGGTGCCCAGGCCAAAGGAGGCAGGGACGGCCATAAGCAACGTGCCCGCTATCTTAAGCAATACGGGTAGCGGGGTGCTTTCCATCACAAAGGTAGCTAAAACTACGGTGAGTGGATGCCATACAAAGGCTTGAAAACTGGCTTTTGACATCCGCGTGACAAATGGCGACGGACTATTCCAGTGGTCTCGGCAGATAAGGGTGAAGAAAAAGCAGAAACCCACACAGATAAAGGGCTCCCACATGGCATAAAATAAGGCGGAGTAATTCCAGCCCCCGCTTCCGTCGGGCCTGGGCACATCTTTCCAGACAACACCCAGCATGATAACTATTGCCGCAATGGCCAGGTAAAACCACGGTTTAGCCTGCTTCACGCTCAAACGTTCCAGCCAGTTGCGCCGGTTGGCCACAATGCCCACAATATACATGGCCACATAGAGCGTGAAATACCCCCATTGCATCCCGTAGAACGCCTTGCCGGCCGGCCAAACCAGACGGACGGCAAAGGCAATGAGCCCCGTACCCAGGGTAAAAACCACCACGTTCCACGCAAACTTGTACCAGTTGACGGGTTTGGTTTCCCGCACCGCCGGCGCCACGGGGGAGGGGCCGTCGGTAACGCGGCGCCACAGAGCATAGAGTAATTCAAAGCACATTAAGGCCAGTACAAACCACATGGGACCGGGTTCGGGCTGCTTGGTGAAGATATACACCACCACCTGCCACCAGGTCACCGGATTGCCTTTGTGCATTTCCACCAGCCAGGCCACCGTAGGATGCAACAGCGTCAAATAGAATACCAGCGGCAAGCCCAACCGTACCAGACGGTCTTTTACAAATTTACCAAACCCCTTGCGGTCAAAGGAAGTAGGCATCAACAACGCCGAGATGAGAAAAAAGTAGCTCATAAAAAAAGCCTGCTCCACACTGACCCACAGAGAAAGAAACATTTGCGTACGTCCCGTGGCCAGGTCGGACGAAATGTAATACCATCCACCATTGGCACCAAAAGAAATAAGGGTGTGGTGCACCATCACCAGACAGGTCAGGATAATGCGTATCCTGTCCAAATATAAGGCTCTTTTCATTGAGAAAGTATTTTAATGACTTGATTCATAGCTTCTTCTGATAATATACTCCAATGGTCCGCCTCAAGTGTAATCACCTCAATAGCCGGAATTTGTTGTTTCCACAGCGCCACGTTCTCCCAGCACATCTGACGCACACGGGCCAGTTTGTCGGGATCCGTTTCTGCTGGGAGTTCATTGGAACGCAACCTGTCGGTAAAATGTGCGGCACTAAACAGGAATGTCTTTCCGGGATAGGGATATACAGAAGCAGGCAGGTTCTTGCGCATAGTGTCCAACATTCCGATTTGCGGGGTAGTGCCGACTGTAGCATTTATTTTGGCGGCCAGCAGACAGGCCAGACCACCTCCCAGACTATGCCCCATTACAATATCAATACGGCGCGGATCTATCATATCCTCTGCCATCCGATAGAGTTCCTGCAGGGTGTTTTCCACGTGAATGCCCTCTTTTTCAAATTGCTCGGCGGGCATCAGCCGGTCAGTGCAAAGCACGGCAAAATGCGTTTTCAACCGATCCAAAGCCCGGGACACCTCCTCTATGGGAGACACGCCCCATACAAAGAGCACAATCTTTTTTCCGGCATGGGGCATACTGTACCAGGTGGCTTTCTGTCCACCGGCGTGACGCACAATTTCCCGCACGGTGCGGTAACGCATCACAGAAGCCACGGTAAGCTTCATGTCGGCATCTATTGCTTTGGATATCAACCTGATAATAGATATGGAATCCAACCCGTTTTCAAACAGGTCGTCCGTCACACCAAAATTGATATGCCCCAAAAGGTCTGCCGTCAATTGGTACAGCCGGATTTCCGCTTCGCCGGCGGGCTTCACTTTACTGTTCTGCACCAGTACGGGTGCAGGCAGAGAGGCCTTGTCTAATTTTCCGCTGGAAGTGTAGGGCAGTTTTTTTACACGCGTAAACGACTGGGGAATCATAAAGGGGGGCAGAGACTCTTTCAGGCGGGAGCGCACATAGTCCAGATCCAGGTCGGCTACAGACACATAATAGGCACATATATATTGCTTCCCGGCTATTTCCCGCACCGTGACGGCACAGGAAACGACCTCGTTGAATTCCAGCAAACGGGCCTCAATTTCACCCGTCTCCACACGGAAGCCCCGTATTTTCACCAAGTGGTCTTCCCTCCCCACAAATTCCAGATTGCCTTCCAAATTCCATTTGACATAGTCCCCGGTCAAGTACAGGGTGTCATACCTCTGATCCGGGGCATACGGATTGGGAATAAATTTTTCTGCTGTCAATTGGGCCCTGTTCCAGTATCCCAGGGCCGTCTGCGGACCGCTCAGGCACAATTGTCCCACCGCCCCCGGAGGCAACAGATTGCCCTGGACATCCAACACCAGGGCCTGAGCCTGCGGTACGGGGCGTCCTATAGGCAACGATTTGCCGTGCCGGCGGGGGTCTATCCGATAGGTGGTGGCCACCACCGTATATTCCGTAGGGCCGTACCCGTTATACAACCGGGCCTCCGATACGGGTACTTTTTCCAGTTTCTCACCGGCGGCTATCACATAATCCAGTGACGGACGGTACTCGGCAAGAAACTCGGAAAAGAAACGCGTGGGGAAACAGCCTCCCGTCAAATTATGCTGTTTGATATATTTATTCAGTTGCGAGGCATCCTGAATCACCGCCGAGGGAAGTATATGGGCCGAGGCCCCCAGCAGCAACGGCGGGAACAAATCTTCCACCGACCCGTCAAACCCTAAATTATTGAAACAGAACACATGGCTTTGAGCAGTAATGCCAAAAGACACGGCCGCGACACGCGCCATCTGCAGCAACGCCCGCTGCGAGATAACCACACCCTTGGGGATCCCGGTTGAGCCGGAAGTATATATCATATACGCCGGCTGCCCGGCCGAGCAAACACTCTGGCAGGACTGCCCGGCGGTCACTTCTTCTATTGCCACCGGCATCACCCCCGCATAGCGCAGTTGTTCACCCAGGGCATCTATCATATAGCCGGTCGAGACCAGCACACGAGCCCCGGAATCGGCAATGATACCCATTTTGCGGTCCGACGGATACGATTCGTCCAGTGGCACATACCCCGCTCCGGCACACATAATGGCCAAGGCTGCCACCACAAATTCTTTCTGACGGGGCATCAACAGGACCACAAAGGAACCCTCCCTCACCCCAAAACTCACCAAACAGGCGGCAAGTGTTTGCGCCCGGTTCCATAATTCCGCATATGTGAGACTGCTATACTGGTCACTGACAGCCAGCGCGTCGGGAGTACGTTGCACTTGGGCGGCAAACGCGTCCAAATAGGTATCGTACGCACATTCCGGTAGCGGATCACCGGCAGAAAAAGCCAACACCTGTTTGGCCACAAGAGGCGGCAACAGATTCAGCCGGTCGGCACGCTGGTCTGCAGAAACCGCCAACTGTTGCACGGCGTAGGAAAAAACTCGCGAGAGAATCTCCATTTCACCTTCACTGTACACCTTTGGATTATAGGCAAGATTATAGGAAAGCACCTCGTTATGGCTGACAGAAAGGCCCAGATTGTAATTGACCTGTTCATACACCCGGCAGTCCGAAAAACGGGACATCACATCCCCGGTGCCACGGTAATAATTTTCAAAAACCAGCACCGTTCCCACAGGCAGGCTTTCAGATAGAGGCACAAAGTCATATAACGTACTTTCATTGGCCTGACGCTGCATGGAAGCCAATAACCGCTCCACGGTGTCTCCCTCCATACAGCGCATCCGCACCGGAATGGTGTTGATGAAAAGTCCCGCCATCTCTTCAATGCCGGGAATCCGGGCATTGCGCCCGGACACTACTCGGCCAAACGTCACGTCCTGCAGATGGTTGTAGCGCATAAGCACCAACCCCCACGCTGTTTCCACCAGGGTGTTCAACGTAAGCGAACGCGTCTGGCAGACATTTTCCATCATACGGGTCTGCGGGGCGGTAAACTCATAATATTTCAATTGTTTGTCGTCTCCCTCGGCACTCAGGGAGGCCGGTTCAATGGGAGGAATGGTGACCTCACCCTCTACCCCTTCACCCAATTGCTTCCAATAAGCCAAAGCGGGACGCCGGTCCCTGCGCAACAGGTCCCGGACAAAATCCTCATACGTAGCGGCAGGCGGTCGGAGTTCGCAACTCCCGGTCCGTTCAATGGAGCGGTAGATGTCAAAGAAATCTTTCAGAAGCAGGGGCAGACACCAGCCGTCCACAATGATATGGTGCATGCTCAGCATAAAATCGTATTCGTCTTCCGAATGTCTGATGACCTTTATACGTACCAGCGTGTCATCTTCCAAATCAAAGACGTGCAGGCGGTCTTGCAGTCGTAACTGCTCCAGAGCGGATTCCCGGTCGGCCGAAGCGCTGAAGTCCAAAAACTCACATTGCGGCAGGCGCCCTATGAGCACCACCTGACGGTATTGGGGCACCTCCTTGTAGACAATGGCAGTACGCAACACACTGTGATGCGCCGCCCAGAGGGCAAGTGCCTGCTCAAAAACCGTCCGGTTGACCGCTCTCTTGAAATGAAACAGGTTCTGCAAGTGGTAATTGCCCGAAAGCGGGTAAGACAATTTAAAATATAGCATTGCCTCTTGCATGGGAGCCAGCGGATAAATACGTGCTATGGTACATCCACGGTCCCTGAATTTTTTCTCCACTTTGGCAAACACATCGACCGACCATTCCAATTCTCCAAAATCGGAGGCCGTATACACCGGTTGCGGCAGATGCATACAAATATCCACCAGTTTTGTGAGTGCGGCGTTGAAGTCATTGGCCAGATCCTGCACCAGTTGACGGTCAAAAAAGAAGGTGTCATAATCCAGCACGGTGACCAGAGAGTGATTGATCACCGACAGGTTGAGTGCCAGCGGGGAGCCCAGCACGTTTTCGGGCGCAATGTCTTCAAACGGAACGCTTATGGGAGCAAGTGAAAACAATTGTGGCTCTTCGCGGTCCGGGCCGCCCATATAATTGAACGAGAAAAGCGATTTCAGGTTGCGCTGTAAAGGCGCATCACTCATATATTGCAGTATGCCGTAAAGAAATCCGTTGTGGGGCACCCGACGCAACGTCTCTTTGACCCGGACAAGCACCGCTGCGGGGTCCTGAGACAAGCCGGAAAAGCAGACGGGAAAAACCGAAGTGAACCAGCCCACGGTACGGTCCACAGACAACAATCCGTCCACACGTTCGCGTCCGTGCCCCTCCATATCTACCGTCAAGCGGTCTTGGTGCAGATTTTTGTTGACTGACAAACAAAAGGCGGCCAGGAGCAAATCATTTATCTGTGTATGATAGGCACCGGCCGTATGTTGAATCAGGTCCGTAGTGGTCCGGCTGTCCAAAGACACGGTCACCCGGCCTTGCCAACAATTTTTCCTCAGAGATACCGAATTCCGGATATTCAATATTTCCTGCTGCACGTTTATCCAGTAATTTGTTTCCTGTTCGGCACGGTAGGAATGGCTGTAGGCTTCCACCGCCGTGGCCCAACGGGCAAAAGAGTGCGTCTTGGGCGGCAGCTCGCGGGCATTGAGGTCTTCCAGCAGAATCTGCCACGACACCCTGTCCACCACTAAATGATGCAACACAAAGAACACATACTGTCTGCCGTCAAGATCATACAGAGCAACCGCCGCCAGAGGACCCTGCGTGATATCCAGTTGTTTTTCCAGGGCATTGGAAACCCATTCCATATCTTTTTCATCGGAAAGGGTACGTTGGGTAAACCGATAGAACATTTCTGTATGGAGCGTATCAAACGCACGCACCACCTGTGTACCCGGGGACGGATACACGGCACGCAACATATCGTGGTGCTCAAACAGGCGGTTAATACGTTCTCTGAGTGCCTGAACCGTTAGGGTCCCGTTCACCTGCAATAGTACAGACTGGTTAAAATGAGCGGGATTTGGCAAACGCGCATCAAAAAAATACTTTTGGATAAAAGTCAGCGGTACCTGACCGGTCACCGGTTGCTGGTCCGGAATATCCGTCTGATTGCAGGAAAGTGTATGCGCCGCCAAAAAGCGTATGGTTTTGCCTTCCAGAATCTGCGCCACCTGGAACAACACGCCCTGTTCACGCAATTTGGACACCACCCGTATGGCCTTGATGGAATCGCCGCCCAGCTCGTAAAAATTATCGTCTATGCCTACGCGTTCCACTCCCAGTACCCGACCCATCACCCCGGCCATAATCTGTTCCGTGGCATTGCGAGGGGCCACATAGGCCGCCCGGTATTCCCAACGGGGTTCCGGAAGCGCCGTAGCGTCTATTTTCCCGTTGGCGGTCAACGGCATATGTTCCACCTGCACGTAGGACTGAGGCATCATATAGGCGGCCAGTGTATGTTCCAAAAAACGTTGCAGCGACGTCTTTTCCACCGTGTCCGCTGCCGAATAATACAGACAGAGGGTTGGTTGGGATGCTTTTTGGACTACCTGCACACTGACGGCCTGTATACCGGGATACGCCATCACGGCCGACTCAATTTCACCGGTATCCACCCGGTACCCGCGAACTTTCACCTGATGGTCCAACCTGCCTATATATTCCAGATTGCCGTCCCTGTTCCAGCGCACCAGGTCCCCGCTGCGGTACATACGCCTGTAGTCCGTTCCGGCAGCATACGGATTTGGCACAAATTTTTCTGCGGTAAGGGCCTCGTTGCCCCAATAGCCGTCAGACATCTGAGGGCCGGAGAGAACCAGTTCTCCCACGGCAAACCGGGGCATCAGCCGGCCGTTTGAATCCACCACACAAGCAAATACGTTGGGCAGCGGCCTGCCTATGGGCACCGTTTGTGTGTCCTTTTGCGGACTGAACACGTGTGCACAGGCGCATACGGTAAATTCCGTGGGGCCGTAGCCGTTCACCACCAGAGTCTTTGTGTTTTTGACGGGCATCAGTTTCTCTCCGCCCAAACGCACAAAACGCAACGGCAGATCATACCTGCCCAACAATTCCATACCCAACTGCGTGGGAAACGTGCCCCCCGTGATGTGATGGTCCGCCAGATAGCGGTACAGCAAAGACAAATCGTACCTCACGGCCGAGGGAACCACATAAAGGGTCGCTCCGGCCCACAGAGCCCCGAACAGGTCGTCCACCGAAGCGTCAAAACTGAACGTAGGATAACAACAGATATGGTCCCGGGCAATCATTCCAAACGGAGCGTGCTCCCAGGCACTCAGATAGGCCGCCAAAGCCCGGTGTGAGACCCTCACCCCTTTTGGCTTCCCGGTAGAACCCGATGTATAAATGGTGTAAGCCCCCCCCTGCGGTTGCGACACATCCACCGGATCCGTATTTTCCACTCCTGCATAATCGTCCGTAAGCCGGCACTGCAAGCCGGCAAACTGTGACAAATAGACGTGACGCCTCAACAACTCACTGCACGTCACCAGAAAATGACAACCGCTGTCTTCCAGAAGATGCTGTACCCTCCCCTGCGGCCATTCGCCGTCAATGGGAATATAAGCGGCACCGGCCTTGAACACGGCCAGCACCACCGTCAAAAAATCCCGGGTACGGGGCAACAGCACAGCCACGTGGGCACCCGGGGTCACATAAGACATAAAGTCGCGGGCCATGGCATTGGAGGCCAGATCCAGCTGCCTGTAAGTCATTTCTCCATCAACCCCTACCACCGCGGTTTTAGAGGGAGTCTGCGCCACCCGCAGTTGAAAACGTCGGCAAAACGTGTTCTCCGGGTCAAGTGCCAGGGACTCTCCGGTTGAAAGTGCCAGCAACGAGCGTTGCTCGGCATCCGTATTCCACGGCAAGGCCGACAGCAGGTCCGCGGGACGCGTCACCACCCCCTCCATAAGCACGGCAAACGTGTGCATGAAATCGGCAATGTATTTCGCGCCGTACAGGTGCCGATGGTACCTTACCACTATCCTGTACCGATCCGAGGTGTTGAACACGGTGAAAGAAAGCGGCTCACGGACGTGAGAGCGCGTAAGATATTCTATTATGCCCGTTTCTCCGTCTAATTTGTATTCCGGAACAAAATCCCTGTTGAACACATAGACCACGTTAAGGTCCGTGTGGTATTTGCGGTGCAAATCGTAGAACGGATACCGGTGGTGGCTCCACAACAGGGACAGCCGGGACCGTGTACGGCGGATGTTGTCTATGACGGAATCCTGCATGTCAAACGTTTCCACAAAAGGCAAAGTCTTCACAAACATGCCAATGCTGTGGCGTACTTCTTCCGTCGTGCGGCCGTGGTACATGGCCGCCAGGGCCACCCTGTCACAGGCGCAGTAGACCTTCAGGCAATAAGACAGGACAAAAGCAAACACACTGTTTTCTGACACGTTATACTCCCTGCACAACGTCTTTACATCGGCCATGGGAATATACTCCGTATGGGTGGCGGTTTCTCTGCAGGCGAAATCCCCTCCGCAAGCCGGCAGCAGCGTCATGGCAGTGTCACGCAGACAAGATTCAAAATAAGCCTCATCTTCCGGCAGCGGATCATTGCCCCGTTCCGTTTCTTCCAGGGCATAGGACGCGGGAGCCGTATCGACCGGTCCGAGATCCTGTCCCAGATAAGCCCGCTCCAGCAGGCTGTTGAATTCCAACACGCTGGTTCTTCCGTCAAACAGCAGATGGTGGATATCGTAAAACAGGCAGGTAGCTTGGTTGTTGTACAAAATGGCAAAGCGATACAGAGGGCCCGACAAGATGTCAAACGGACGGATAAATGCATCGGGAAACACCTTGATGCCCTCCTCGCCGGAAGGTTGGAGCACTATAAGCGGACAGGTTTCCGTATCCGTTTCCCATCGGGGCTCCCCGTCTTCAAGCACCAGACGCGAGGTAAGCGCGGGACAATGCCGCAACACACGGCGCAGCGCCTCTGCCAGACGGTGCGGGTCAATACGGGATGAGTACTTATTGAGAAAAGGCAGGTTGTACTGAATGGAATCCGGGGCCATCACACAATCATAGTACACTCCTTTCTGTGCTTGATTGAGCGGGAATCTGTGCGAAAAGGAAACCATGTCGCAACTCATTAAAAAGTATAGGCTATGGAAGCACTGAACCAACGGCCGGTCTGCCGGTAAGGAAGCACCGTGGTCCCTCCCTGGTAAAACGTTGTATTCAGCAGATTACGGCATTGCAACTGCACTTCCAATTTTTGCAATGTATAGGCACATCCTATATGGGGGACAAGGCGCGCCGGTACCCGGTTGTCCGGTTTGGTGGAAAGCACCCCGCCAATATATATATTTTCGTAAGGGGCCAACTGACTGCCCGCAAACACCAGATTGCCCCGCAAATCAAAGCGTCCGGCCCTGCCCATGTCCAGTACCTGCCAGTTGCACAACAAATTGCCGGAAAACTGGGGAATATGGTACACATTCCGGTCACGAAACGCATAATTCTCTCCACTGAGCACGTACTGCCACGTGAAATTGCAAATGGCCGTAAAACGGTTAAGGGTAAGATTGCCACTGGCCTCAAAGCCCAACGTGTTCAATTTACCGGCGTTGATATAGATGGGATCCGTGGCGGAAGAAGTGGCATTGGGGTCCTTGTAGATAAAATTTGTCAGACGGTTTAGAAACACATTGAAATCAGAACGGAATACTCTGGCATTGGGCACATAGGAAAAAGTCAACTGTACGGCATCCAGATTTTCCGGTTTGAGGTCCACGCTCCCCCTGTACGAATTGGTACTGTTGAAACGGTAATAGTAAGGGGCATCCACAAACGAACGGGCGTAAGACAGCTTTACGTTATATGTGTCTGACGGCAAGTAAATAAGCGATACACGGGGAGAAAAGGCATTTTCTGTTTTGTCGTTGGCTCTGAGTTTATGGTCATACCGCACGCCGGCATTGAGAATCCAACGGGCATTGAACCGGTGTTTTTCCTGCAGGAAAAAAGACAGACTGGTTTCGCGACCCAACGAGATATGGCCGTTATGAGAAGTGTTGAAAGCGGAAGCCTCGGTAAAATTAATGCCGTTGAGCGAAGTGTAGTCATACACTTTCATGTACTCGTACTGCCCGCCCAGCATCACATTGCCCGTACCCAAACTGCCTGCCTCATACTGATAGCCCGCTTTGGCCACAGTGCCCAGTGCATTTTCATACCAGGTAAAGTTTTGGTATATTCCCCGCATCAGATTGCCGCCCAGCACCACCGAGTCACATACCGCGGAATACATGTCGGTCTTGTTGTAGTCGTAATTGAAGGTCACATCAAAGGCAAAATTACCCAGTGTTTTGGCATAGGAAACCTCGGCATGTGTGGCGTTGAACGAAGCCCCGGGACCTATGCTGCCCAGGGTGGTGTATTGGTCGTACCGGTAAGTTCCCCCCTGCGATTGCCAGATGGGCAGGAACGGGTCCACCATTTTTCCGTACCGCTGGCTGAAGAGTACCTTGAAGTCATTCCATTTGTAGGTAAATCCGTAATCAAAAGAAGGCATCTTGTTATACCCGCCCAAAATGCCGTATCCGTCGTGCGGCACCAGACCCACCGATTCCGAGGCGGGGACAAACACCTTTTGTCCGTCCGCACGGTACAAAGACCCCCATGCCATCACGTCCATAGACATAAAACGCTTGCCTATAAGCAGGTCCGCCCGACGCTCCCCGTAACTTCCCAACCCCACTTTGGTATACATCCCGTCCACATCCATTCCGTCCTTGGTAATGATATTCACCACAGCGGTAAGGGCCACGTTGCCGTACAGCGACGAGGCCGGTCCCCTCAGCACTTCTATCTGTTTGATTTTCTCCAGCGATATGCTGTAATCCGGATTGGCGCTGTTGTATGAGCGACTGTTGAGCCGATGCCCGTTGAGCATGATCAGAATTTTCTGCTGGCTGGACGAATATACTCCGCGCATGGACACATTCACCTCATTGGCCCCTTCTACCGGAGTCATGCCCGGGACAAACCACGTAAGCACCTCCTTGAGGTTGGAGGCACCGGATTCCTTGATCATCCGGGCCGTGATAAGAGTCACGGGGACCGGAACTTCCTCCAGTGTTTCAGTCAACTGAGAAGCCGTCACCAAGGTCAGTTTGCCCGACTGCATCTCTTTCACCAACCGAGAGTAGGAAAGCGGATCACCCAACGATGCTGCATAATACGGTTCAATTTTCAATATCCGGGATACCTGCTCGGTGGCCACCTGCGTATTGTCCATAGCCAGCGCCGACAAGGCACACAGACGATAGGCCTGTATCTGGTCCGCCTGCTCCAGTTGTTCCACACGTCCGTCCAGCACGTCCAGCACGGTCTGAAACTTGCCTATTTCATACGCACTGAGTGCCTGCTGCAACATCTCCGCCCGGGACTCCTGGGCATAGGACAACCCCGGCACTGAAAAAAGGCAAATGCACACTATCAGAAATCGCCCGGCTTTCATCCGTTTATCCGTTATAAGTTATAGCCATCATAGTAATATCGTCCGACTGGGGCGCCCCGTTCACAAACTCGGTAAGGGAGGCCGTGACGGTTTCCACCATTTCCCGGGCCGAGGCCTGCGACAGTCCCTTGCAGGTTTCCAGCAAACGTGCGTCACTGTACTGATTGTAGTCGGAGTCCATCCCTTCCGTCACCCCGTCCGTATACAGGTACAGCCTGTCCCCCGGGGAAAGCTTCAACCGCAGATTGGTATACTTCATCCCATCCATAGCCCCCAACACCAAATTCCCGGCCCCCTTGAGAAAAGAAGTTTCGCCGGCCGAGGTAATCAGCACCGGATGGTTGTGCCCCCCGTTGCAATACGTCACTTCACCGGTGCCGTAGTCCAGTATGCCGTAAAACGTGGTCACAAACAGGTTGGCGGGGTTTTCTCCGCAGATGATATTATTGCTCTCCTCCAAACATTCCGCGGCCGAGGCGGCCCGCAGGGCCACGGTCCGCACCACCGTCCGGCTGACCGCCATGAAAATGGCGGCCGGCACCCCTTTGTCCGACACATCGGCCATCACAAAGCCCAGTTTGTTGTCCGGCAGGAGAAAAAAGTCATAAAAGTCGCCTCCCACCGATTTGGCGGCGTTCATGGAAGCAAAGATGTCAAACGATTTGAGTAGCGGGAAAGCGGGAAAAACTTTTGGCAGAATGGCCATCTGAATTTCTCGGGCCAGATTCAGGTCACTCTGAATATCGGCCAGTTTGTGCTCGGTATGCTGGGCGCTCTTTACAAAATTAATCTGCTCAATGGCCTTCTCAATGGTACGCTCCAGATCTTCCATATCTATGGGCTTGGTAGCAAAGTCAAAGGCCCCGTTGTTCATGGCCGAGCGGATATTGCCCAGGTCACCGTAAGCCGACACCATAATGCACTTGAGGGCGGGATTGCGCATCTCGTTGACCTTGGTCAGCAGCGTGAGCCCGTCCATCTCGGGCATATTGATATCGCTGAGAATAATATCGTAATGAGGGTCTTCCAATAAAACCTTCAACGCCTCCACCCCGTTATGTGCAAAAGTAAATTGGTACTCCTCCTTACGGATCTTTCGGCGGAAATATTGTGTAAGCACAAGTTCCAGATCCATCTCGTCGTCCACGCTTAGAATCTTTATGGCTGCCATAATTATTTGGTTTTATTTAAGTTCAAGGGAATCGTAAAAGTAAAGCGCGTAAAATGCCCGTATTCCGATTCCAGCAGAACGGTTCCCTTATGTTTCTTTTCTATAATTTTTTTGGTGAGCATAAGCCCCAGGCCCGTACCCTCTCCCACCGGTTTGGTGGTAAAATACTTCAGGAACAGGGCCTGCTTCACGTCATCCGTCATACCGGTACCGTTGTCTTCCAGCACCACCTTGAAATAATCCCCCTCGTTCTTTACCCGTACCGTCATGACCGGTTTGTAAGCGCTTCCCTGCTGCGCGTAGCGTTCTTTCATAGCATAGAACGAGTTGGTGAACACGTTGAGCACGGCGCGGCTGAAGTCCTGGGGAATAATGGACACCGCTTCCAGCCCCGGGTCATACTCTTCCTGAAAAGATACGTTAAACGACTTGTCCTGCGCCCGGGAAGCGTGGTAGGAAAGCAGCAGGTATTCCTTCACTAATTTGGGAATATCGGTGAGAATGAATTCGTCTTCTTTTCCTCGGATATACAGCAGAATATTTTGCACAATGCTACTGGCCCTCTCTCCGTGTTCCACAATTTTGTCCAGGTTGCCGGTGAGCGTGGCCAGAATGTCTTCCAGATTGTCGCGCCCGTCGTCACTGAGTGTTTCTTCCGCCGTCACCTCTTCCAGGTCTTTTAGGAGCCCTTTGGACAACTTGGCAAAATTCAGCACAAAATTCAAAGGATTCTGGATTTCGTGCGCAATACCGGCACTCAACTCGCCCATTGCAGCCATTTTGCTTAACGATTCCACCTGTGCGCGCAAGCGGTCAATTTCTGCTTGATTCTCACTCATTTGTTTCCTTATTAGTTTGTTTTATGGGAAGCGTCACCGTAAACAGAGTATATTCCCCCTTCACGGACGCCACCTCTATGGTCCCTCCGTGTGACTGAATCACATCCTTTGTCAGGTACAGGCCAATGCCCGCCGCCTCGGCCGTGGGCTTGGTGGTGAAATAGGGATCAAAAAGTACGGGAAGGATGGTGGCCTCTATGCCCGGTCCGTTGTCATACACCGTCAAGGCCACCTTGTCATCCGGAACGCGTTTGATTTCCAGACGCAACTCGGGGCTGTAGGATGTCCGTTCCGCCTTCTTTACCAACGCGTAGAACGAATTGAGCACCATTCCGTTAACCGCCTTAGACAACATATCGTTAAGGGCATCTATCACTAAGGATTCCTCCTGACAGAGCACCTGTGTCTGGATACCGTACTGCTGTACCTGCGCTGCATACTGTTTGGTGTAGACATCCACGCAAATACGGCACATTTCCACAAGGTCCAGCTTGGTGAACACGTGTTTGCGCTCGCGCAGCATCTCTTCCATGGTCTTGAGGATGCGGCTCACACTCTGCCCGTGTTGTGAAATTTTCTGCAGGTTGGTGTGCATCATATCAAACAAATCCATAGAGTCATCGTACGTGTCTTCCTTCATATGCTCCTTGACTCCCTCAATGTTTTCTTTGATTTCTTTGGCAAAACCGGCCGTCAACAGCGAGAAGTTGTTGATATAGTTGATGGGGTTGAGTATGCGGTCCACCAGCCCTTTGGTGAGTTTGCCCACCATAGCCATTTTTTCCTGGCGCACCAAGTCGCTCTGAGCTTTTTCCAACTGTTCCAAGGTGGATTCCAGGGCCTCGGATTTACTGCGGATTTCATCGCGCTGCTTGCGTACCTCGCTGGTGCGTTCCGTCACCACGGCCTCCAGTCGTTCTTTTTCCTTGATAACCTTGTACGTACGCCACTTGAAAAACAAGTACATAAGCAGGCTCCACAGCAGCACGTATATCACCATACTGTACCACTTCAAAAAGACAGGCTTTTCTATGCTGAATGACAAGGTTTTGGGTTCACTCTCCCGTCCAAAAGCGTCCCGTGCTTTCACCTGCAGCGTATACTTGCGCCACGGCAGGCGGCGGTATTCACAGTTGGGTACCGCACTCCAGTCGCTCCATTGCGTATCATACGGGCTCAGCAAATAGGCATATTCAATACCCTGATAAGAGTCGGTTGTGACGGCTCCAAAAGAGACACTAATCCCGCGCAGACGAGACTGCAGTCTGGGCTGCAGCGGTACCACCTCCCGCTCCATAAGAGAGCGGTCACTAAAATAACCGTTCCAGATAACCGAGTCCTGCGTGCGCAACGACCGGAAATAAACTTGCGGAGTATGCGCAAACGCCGGGTCTTCCAAATCAAAACAGGCTTTAATGACTCCAAAGCTTCCCGCCAGCCAGAGGGCCTTGTCATCCGGATAAATCAAACGGACGGAGTAGGAAAACAGCGGTGCCAGTTTTTGAGACAGAACCTCGTCTACACAGCCGTCGTCGGCAAAAGCCATCACACGCTGCCCGTCTCCCCGGGTTACATAAAAGATATCATCGGCCTGCTCTATCAGACCGGGCCACCAGGCTTCCCCCATCCGGGGTGTACTATGCAGCAACGAGTCGGTTTCAAAACGACCGGCCTTGGGCTGGTATTTAAGGATACCTCCCCTGCCCAGCGCATACACGCTTCCACGGGTGACAAACAATTTGTTTCCCTGGGCGTAGGTAAGTCCATCCTGTACCCCAATGGCGGTCAGGACACCGGTTTGCGCACCGTAACGGAACAATTCTCCGAATACGTTTTCCATCCAGTAGTCATCCTCCACACGCTCCATGCGGCTTACCTGCGCAATATCCGACATTTTCTCTTTACGGTAGGGGCTCAGGCCCGACACCCGGTACAGTCCGTCCACCTCGGCCACTATATACTGACTGTCGGCGAGTTGGGCCATGCTCATAGAGAAAGCGTCCGACAGGCGCCGGGCCTGCGCACCCTCAATGCAGAACAGGCCGGCGGCTGACAGGGCCAGCAACTGCTGCCGGCTGTCCACGTATAAGTTCCAGCAGGACAGGTTGACCTCAGGTATGGGAAGGAAAATACCCTGTGAGGCGTCCAAATAATACAAACCCTGGTATGTGCCCGCATACAGCGTGCCTTTGTGGTTTTGCAGGCAGAGCACCTCTCCGGCAAGACCTTCGCGGTAGGTGTAGCGAGAAAAGAAAGAAGGCATATTCACCGCCGCCACACCCTGCGCCGTTGCGCACCAGAGTGTGCCGCAACCGTCTGTGGCCAGTGCATTGACCACGTTGTTGCAAAAACCGGAAGATTCACTCACGTGGGTAAGGATTGCGTACCGGGCATCCATATGATACAGCCCGTCGGTCAAAGAGGCCACGGCCACCGAACCGTCCGGCAGGGCCGTAAGGTCCGAAACCGCCACCGACGTGAACAACGGGGCATTGCCCGGAGCGGACAAATGTCCATCCTCGAATACTTTCAGCCCCTTTTCCGTGCCCACAAGTACTACACCCGATTCCAATGAACAGGTACAAGTCACGCGCACCGACCCGCCCCACGCGGCGGAGTGGTCTTGTTGCAATCCGGCATCCGAGTAGCGGTACACGGTATTATCCTCTGTCTGGACATAGAGGTCGGAGGAAAGGAAAAAAGCCGAGCGGACGGTACTTTCCGGCACTTCCACCGTACTGAGCAGCGAATCACGCACCACATAGGCCAACCGCTGTTCTCCCACAAACACAAATCCGTCCCCGCGGGGTACTATTTTCAGAATCTCTCCCGTGCGGAGCGTACTGTCCGCCACACCGCCCCTGAGTTTTCCGTAAGCCAGCCCCCCCTGCGGGGTCACCTGCAGCACACCCATAGTATTGTAGCCTCCCACATATACGCCGCCCTTTCCGTCCGAAAGCAGTGCGGAAATCCGAGAAATATCGGGAGTCATATACACTTGCCAGCGGGAGTTGTCGTAATGCAACACTCCCTGAAAATTGGCAAAAAACACATTGCCCTGCGCATCGCAGACCACGTCAAAATTTCGTTCTTGCGCCCGGTAGTCTTCGGCCCCGAAATTTGTGAAGAACGGACTTCCGGATTCTACGGCATATCCTGCAGTCCACGCCCCCAACACCATTGACACTATAAAAAGGATTTTACGCATAGCCGCTATTTTTTGAACGTTCGGTAAGGAGCCACTTCCCCCACATAATAATCCCACTCGGCCTGTGTAAACTCACGGGTAAGTTGCCGTTCAACGGCGCGGGCCATCACATAAGGCGACGTAGGCACCTTGTAGAGCGTGCGCGAGGCACCCCCCGCCAGTACCGCATTGCCGTTGTCCACCGGCACGGCCGAGTAAATCCACGAGGGAGACTGTTGCACCACCAGCGATTCGGCCGCCGGGTCGGAAAGGTTCCAGTAGCGGAGCGACCCGTCGCTGGAGGCTGTGACCAGTCCCGTGCCGCTCCAGACAATGGCGTTTACCGATGACAGGTGACCCGGCAGCCGTGTGGTGCGGCCGGCGCGGTATTCCACAAGCACCGTACCGTCAGAAAAGCCGCAGGCCAGGTCTCCGGAAGGATTGTATCGGGCCGAAGTGAGATATTCCGTGGCGCTTGTCTTTTCCGCAGTACGCACAAGAGTGCCGTCATACCCCATTTCCAGTCTGTCTCCCAGCGCCGTGCCCGCCACTATCCGGGACTCGTCAAACAAAACCGCCGTCAGCGGACTTTCTGACTTATACAGACAATCAAACGACCAGTACGTATTTTTTTTCGGACCTTCCCCAATGCGTTCCATACAGTGGTCCAGTCGATAACATCCGTCACGGGAAGCAAGATACAGCGTTCCGTTCCATAAAGCGGCTCCAATCACCTGAGTTACGGAAGTGGGAAAAACCTGAACCGTTGCCGACTCCCGCCCCTCCACGCACACGGCTCTCCCGTCATAGGTAAACGCCAGCACGCCCTTTCCCAGAGGCAACAGCACCAGTTGACGAAAATCATATTGCGGGTCGGACACCAGCGCACGGAAGGAAGCCTGTTCCCCATTGTCGGGCACCGTCCAGTAAAACAGTTCCCCGTCCTGACTGGCCGAGTAAAACGCCAAAGCTCCGTCTGCAGGGGAATCCACCACCAAGTCACGGATGTAGCCCGAATGTCCGGTATAGCTCCCGGTGGAACCGCTCACCTGATTCAACGCATTGAACACGGCTCCTTGATATACGTCCCCGTTGTTTTCCAGTGTAAACCTCCAGCCGCTGAAGGTCAGCAACGCCGCCAGCGCTTGATTGCCGGTCTTGGCCAGTGTGGCCCCTTGTGAAGACAGGGACCTCCCCAGCGCCAGACGGGCCAGTGTGTCCGTCTTCATCTGCGCCTCCACGGCTTCCACCCGCCGACGGTCTGCCAGTTCTTTCTGCTCTTCCATCTGCACAAAGGCTTCCTCGGCCTGTGACCTGGCCAGGTTGGCGTTCCGGGTTTCCTGTTGGGCTATCAGCGTCTGGCGTGAAGCTATCTGACTTTGAAGCACGGCCTCCCGGCGCTGGATGTCGGATATGGTTTTCTGCTGATAGGCAATTTCTTCCAGCTGCTCGCTGGTACGACGCACCACGGTAGCCTCTTTGCTTTTTTCTGACAATACTTCCATGGAACCTTGCGCCTGCTCCCATCTATCGTTTGCCGTACGCAACAGATGACGCTGATACACAATTATCGCCAAGCAGGCAACCAGGCACAGCAGGCTGCAAGAGAAAAGCAGGCAAAGTTTTTTTTTGGGCATAGGCGACAAGTCAAATAGTACGCACACACAAATCCTTGTAAAATTAGGGAAAAATCTTGAAAAACCTTATTTTTGTCCTCCATGGAATGGCTAATAAATCTGTTTACCGGCACTGGAGTGGCTCACTCCATTATGTTGCTGGCTATTACCATTGCGGCCGGCACTTTTTTGGGAAAAATAAAAGTGGCCGGCATCTCACTGGGTATCACCTGGATACTATTTACAGGCATTGCCCTGAGCCACTTCGGGATGCGTATCACGCCCCAGGTGCTTGATTTTGCCAAGGAGTTCGGATTGATACTCTTTGTCTATTCCATTGGGCTTCAGGTGGGTCCGGGTTTCTTTTCCTCGTTCCGCAAAGGCGGGTTGCGGCTCAATCTGATGGCGTTATCCATAGTCCTTCTGGGAGCAGTTACCGCCTACCTCATACACTATGTGAGCCAAACCCCGCTGTCCACTATGGTGGGGGTGATGTCGGGCGCCATTACCAATACCCCCAGTCTGGGAGCCGCCCAGCAGTCTTTCAGCGAAATCACAGGGGCGGACGCTTCACAACTTACCACAGGTTATGCCGTAGCCTATCCCTTTGGCGTATTGACCATCATCTTCACCACACTAATCCTGCGCGGCCTTTGCCGCACCCACAACAACAAGCATACCGCCGGGAGCGCCTCGGCCGCAAGTCCCATGGCGCGGGTTTCCATTCAAGTACTTCACGGACAAATCAACGGACATACCCTCGGAGACCTGCACCGACTTAACCCGGCTCCCTTTGTGGTCTCTCATATTACGAGACACGACGGGACCGTCACCCTGGCCACCCACCACTCGGTGATTCACGTAGGGGACATATTGCGCGTGGTCACTCCTCAGGAAAATGTGGAAGCGCTAGAACGTCTGGTGGGCAACTGCGTGGAAACCACCGATCAGGAATGGGAAGCACCTTCCGCCAATCTGGTTTCGCGCCAGCTGGTGATCACTCAGCGGCAAATCAACGGAAAAACCATAGGGCAGTTGCATATCCGCTCGCTTTACGGAGTAAACGTGACCCGCGTATACCGATCGGGCTTCGAGCTGGTGCCCTCGGCCAGACTCGCCCTGCAAATGGGGGACAGACTGACCGTGGTGGGCAGTGAAAGTGCCATCAACAAACTGGGGACCCATCTGGGAAATTCGCTTAAACGGCTTGACATTCCCAACCTCATTCCCATCTTCCTGGGAATTTTTCTGGGCGTGGTGCTGGGCTCCATCCCTATTTCATTTCCGGGGCTGCCCCAGCCCGTCAAACTGGGACTGGCCGGAGGTCCGCTCATTGTGGCCATCCTGCTGGCTCGTTACGGCCCCTACTACCGTATGGTCACTTTCACCACCACCAGCGCCAGCATGATGCTGCGCGAGGTGGGCATATCGCTTTTTTTGGCCGCGGTGGGTATCGGTGCCGGAGAAGGATTTATTGCCACCATTGCCAATGGAGGGTATTGGTGGATTCTGTACAGCGTGCTCATTGCTGCCGTGCCGTTGTTGATTGTGGGCTGCGTGGCACTGTTTGGATATAAAATGCCTTTCAACAGTGTGGCCGGAATGATGGCCGGAAGTACCACGGACCCGCCGGCGCTGGCCTATGCCAACTCGCTCTCACCCGATGACAGTGCCTCGGTAGCGTATGCCACCGTGTATCCGTTAACCATGTTTTTGCGTGTGCTGGTGGCGCAGGTTATGATTTTTTTATGTTGACGGCGCACATACCGCGCGTCCCGCGTTCCAGTTCAAACGTGACTTTGTCGTTGGCATCTACCGGGCACAGAAGGCGGCTGATGTGAAAAAAGTACTTTTCCGTACTGTTCAGGTCCTTGACGAAGCCATATCCTTTTGATTCGTTAAAAAATTCTACCCTTCCATTAAAAACGGTCTGTTGGGGTTCTTCTTCTTTTTTGGGAACGGCAATTTCTATGCTGTCCAGAGCCACTTCTTCCTTGACGCCCGTGTCCGGGGTGGAAGAGAGCATACCGTTGGCATCCACATAGGCTATCATATCTTCAAAAGAGGCCGTGCCATTGGCTTTGCGTTCTTCTTTGCGTTTTTGCTTTTCCAGCCGTTTCTGCTGTTTTTGTTTTTCAATGTCCCGTTTGTTGGAAAGGTTTGGTCTTGCCATTAATTGTATTTGTATTAGTTTTATTTGTTAAAATGTAAAATTACTAAAAAAGATTGGATAATTTAACTACCAGCCAACTCTGCGGTTCGGACCGGCTCTGCATTTTGTCAAAGCTCACGCTGTAGGTTTCCGTCCCGCCTGACGGGGTGACGTACGTATAAACGTAATGCACCCGGCTGTTCTTTCGCCGCGGTGTGCCGCCATCCGGTGCTTTCCACTCACGGAAGCAGAGTCCCGGTTTTTTCTTTAGTGAAAAACCGTTGCGCACCCAGTAAAAACATACTTGGGGAAGGTACAAGGGAAAGTGAGCCTCGCAGAACGCGTACAGGTGCATATAGCGGCTTTCCTTGCTCAGCAGGGCCCGCGTAAGGGCGTGCGTCTGATAATAATCTACAAAAGATTCCAGAAAATCCGGGTACTGCTCCACCGCCCGGCAGAACAGGTCTCTCTCCTGCGGGGGATTGTACCACTGGTCAATGATTTTAGACAACACCATGGCCCGGTTCAACTGCGAATAGGAGCAGGCATCCGTTTCCAGCACGCGGTAAGGCGGTTGGGCCGAGTAACGCAATCCGTGCGCAGCGGCCCTATCCCTGAACTCGGTTCCCGGCAGGCATTTGAGCCATTCCATTTGGATCTCGTCCACCCGCAGGGCCATTAATTGCAAGGTATCCTTGACCAGCCGGGAATAGGTATAATGCGGCAAGCCAATAATCAGGTCGGTGTGTACGGCAAACCGTTTCAGTGCCAGCAGAAGTTCCAACCCCTGTAACGCCCCAGCCACCGTACCTTTGCGGCCGCAAGCTTCCAGCACCGTGTCGTCCAGGCTCTGAATCCCGGCTTCCAGATGCAGCAGTCCGGACGGCTGGGCCGCCATCACCTCCAGTACCTTATTACTCAAAAACGCCGGATGAATCTCCAGGTGAAAGTGCATTTTGTCTTTGTACGCTCCAAACAGTTCCAACAGGGCCGCCGCCCGGGCGGGATGCGCATTGAACGTCCGGTCCAGCACCCTAAGGTGCGTTACCCCGTGCTCCTGCAGGTTGTCCAGCCGCCTTTTGACGGCTTCTACCGGCAGGTTCTGTACCGCTTGCGGCCGCCCGCTGACACAAAAGGCACACGAGTTGAAACACCCGCGCGAAGTCTCCAACTGCACAAACGCCTTCCCGTAATCAAAAAAGGCCGAGTCCTCCGGAGGATTGAGCGCCTCAAAATGAGCGGTCTGCGCACAACCGTTGTCCCGGTATTCCCCGGTATGCGGATCAATATAACACAAGCCTGCCACCCGGTCATACCCATCCCCTGCCAGCAAGGCGCGCAACAGCGGGTTAATCTGCTCCTCTCCCTCGCCTCGGAACACAAATGACACAAACGGATGCGCATGCAAGTACGCCACGTTGTCCCGTGGCGGTCCCAGAAACTCGGGACCTCCCAGCACAATGACCGTGTGCGGCAACAGCACTTTGATGTCTTCCAACAGGGAAAGCAGGTAGGCGTGGGTGAATAGCCAGGCCGTGGCCATTATAAAATCAGGCTGACGGTCCACCACCTGTTGTATGACCTCCTCCATCGGAGAGTTCGCCACCGCATACACCCTCTCCCAATGCACCGGCAAAGAAGTGTCCGCCTGCGCGTGAAGGGCCGGAAGGCTCACATTTACGTGCTGGTAGGAAGCATTGACATCCAACCACAATAAGTTGTTCATTCTGTAGTACATTCCACGGGATAATGGACCGTAAGATCACTGTATATCAAATAGGTGCGGAAGTTAAGACTTCCCTCATCCAATTCAATGACGCGTCCGCCGCAGGGAAAAGGATAGCCGTAACCGCCATAGCCGGTATGTTGGCCGTACCCCATCCAAAGTCCTTGCAGGCGGCCCACAAAATTGTTCAGGTGATCGTGGCCAAAAAAGACGCCCCGCACATGGGGTCGCGCCGCCAGAACGTCAAAAAATCCGGAATTGTATGCAGGGGGCATGGATTCTTCCCCGCACTCACCCGTCCAAAGACCACTGCCATGCAAATCCTTGATTTCCGGCAGGGGTATATGAAAAAAGAGCCAGGACGGCAACCCCTTGTCTGTTTGGACAAACCAGTCAATCTGATCCTGCCTGATCCATTGGTAGTCCGTCAGGTTTTCCTTGCCGTGCGAATCCAGCACATACAGCACCGCCCGGGGCTCCTGCGAGTCTGTCCCATATACGGGCAGGTCGTAATTGCCGCAACCGCTGACCGTTCCGCTGCGGCCCACAAAATGCGGAAATTGCGCCAGCAGGTGAAAGATGGTGGGGCCCTCGGTACCAATCTGCCGGTCGTGGTTGCCCAACGCCACGGCAAAAGGCACCTGCATTTCCTCCAGAAGCGACGCCACCTGGTAATAGGCCGTCAGTGTGGCGGGAGTCAGCGCCAAATCACCGGTAATTACCACTAAATGAGGCTGCTCTGCCTGCACCATATGTTTTATTAAATAGTAGGTCCGGTTGTTTTGCATGGGCAGGCTGACGTGCCAGTGGAGGTCAGTCAGTTGCAGTATCTTGAACTTTCCCTGCGGCGTGAACCGCAGAGAATCCACCGCCCGCTGCGGTGCAGGATTTTCTTGCGCGGTGCAGGAAAACAGACAGGCCGAAAGGCCCAAGACCACAACAGACCGAAAGATTTTTTGTAACAACCACATATCCCTGAATGATTTAATTATAATGCAAAAGTATATAATAGCGGGCAACTGTCCACAAATCATACACTGTTTGTAAAAAAAATTGACAACCAAAGGTTTCACAACACTATTCATCTATCTGTAAACAAAGCATTTGAATGATTTGGCACAAAGTTGGAGCTACTTAACTGACAAACTTTCTCTATGAAAACTATTTTCAGAAATTTTATTAGCGTGGCACGCCACTTCAAACTGGCCAGCCTGCTGAATATTTTGGGATTGAGCGTGGCCTTTGCCGCCTTTATCATGATCCTCATTCAGGTACACTACGAACTTTCCTATAATGACTGCCACAGTAACAAAGACCGCATCTACCGTCTGGAAGCCTCCCTGTTTGGCAACCCCTACCAGGCCGTAAGCAGCCGCCCCGTGGCCGAGGCCCTGGCGCAAAACGAGGCACACACCGCCGCTATGGCCCTATCTATGCCCTGGGGCAGCGAAGTCCACCTGCGCCTGAGCGACGCCAACGGCCAGGACCAATACTTCCGGGAAACCGCCGTCAAAGTACAGCCCGATTATACCCGCATATTTGACTTTGAATTTACGGACGGAACCGGCAACTCGCTGGAAGACCCCAACCAGATACTTCTTCCGGAATCCCTGGCCCTCAAATATTTTGGAACTGTCTTTGCCGCCGGAAAATCCATGGAAATGGACGGCACACAGCGGGTCATTGGAGGCGTGTTCAAAGATTTTCCCAAAAATTCCACCGCAGAAAACCGTATCTACCTGCCCATACCCAAAGACCAGGACCTCAATCAATGGGGAAACTGGAGCTACCACGCCTACTTTATGCTGGACAACCCGCAGGCCGCCGAACACTATCTTGACCACCTGATAGACTACATAGACTACGCCGAATACGGCTATGAAAGCAAGGAGGCCCTTATAGAAGAGATGGGTTCCCAGTCCTTTTTCCGTCTTACCCCGCTTAAAGATATTTACTTCAACAACGACGTGATTTTTGACACCAGCATCCACGGTTCACGCCAGACCCTGGTCCTGCTTATAAGCATTGCCATCTGCGTGCTGGTGATAGCCGCCATCAACTACACCAACTTCAGCACCGCCCTTACCCCTATGCGCATCCGCAGCATCAACACCCAGAAAGTATTGGGAAGCACCAATGCCATGCTGCGCGGATCTCTGCTTACCGAGGCCGCCCTGACCTCGCTGCTTTCCTTTGTCATAAGCCTGTTGATGATTCTGGCCGCCAAGGGCAGTTTCATTGAACGACTCATTACCCCTGACCTTGACTTCAAGTTGTATGCCCCCTTGATGGCCCAATGCGGTCTGCTGAGCTTGGCCATTGGTTTAATTGCAGGGCTGTACCCGGCGTTTCATATGACCTCCTTCTCCCCCGCCCTGGTTCTCAAGGGCTCTTTTGGCCTTTCCGGCAAAGGAACACGCTTGCGCCGGGTCTTGCTTTGCGTACAATTTGTGGCCTCGCTGGCCCTGATTGTCATTTCCCTTTTTATGTTCCTGCAAAACAAGTATATGAGCAAAGGTTCCATTGGCTACGACAGGGACCGTCTGGTCGTGGCCTGGATTAACGACAACGTGACAAAATCGCGCGACGCCTTTACCAACCGGGTAAAATCCTTTAATTCGGTAGAGACGGTAGCCTACGCAGACCGTGCCATTTCCCTGCAGGACGACTACAGTACCCGCCAGGCCACCGTTCACGATCAGTCGCTCACTTACACCACCATCTCTGTCACGCCCGATTTTCTGAAAGTGCTGGGGCTGACGCCCTTGGAAGGCCGGGATTTCCTGCCGGAAGACCAACTCCACTCATACGACGGGGTATTCCTTATGAACCAAACCTCACTGGACCTTTACAACGTGGCCGTAGGAGATTCTATCAACGGAAACTATGTGGCCGGTATTTTCCCCGACATCAAATTTGCCACCTTCAAACGCCAGGTGGGGCCTTTGGCCCTGTGCATATACGGCAACAAGACCTGGTTTGCCGAGAATTTCAAACTCAACATAGCCTACATCCGCCTGCGTGCGGATGCCGACCCGCAAGAAGCCGTCAAGCACATTCAATCCGTGCTCAAAGAATTTGACCCGGTCTATCCTTTTGATGTATCTACCCTCAACCAGTGCATTGACACAGCCTATTCTAAAGACAACGACCTGGCGCGCCTGGTATCCCTCTTTGGCCTACTGGCCGTGCTACTGTCAGTGGTGGGTGTGTTTGGGTTGGTGGTTTTTGAAAGCGAACACAAACGCAAAGAGATTGGTATCCGCAAAGTATTCGGTTCCACTTCCTCGCAAATCCTGCGTCAGTCGGGCGGCAAATACCTGCCGCTGCTCCTTGTCAGCAGTGTGATAGCCTTCCCCGTAAGTTACATTGTGGTAAACCGCTGGCTGGAGCGTTTTGCCTTCCGCATCCCCATACAGGCGTGGGTGTTTGTAGCGGCATTTGTGGCGGTGGCCCTGGTAACTCTGGGCACGGTGATGATACAGAACTGGCGCGCGGCCAACGAAAATCCAATAAAGAGCCTGCGTAGCGAATAGCTACCCGGCCGGCACCCATTCTATCTGAATACCACGGCGTTCCATGCCCCTGAACCAGGTCATCTGACGTTTGGCAAACTGGTGAATGGCCACAGCCAGTTGAGCCTCCATCTGTTCATAACTCAGACTGCCGGTCAGGAAAAGCGTCACAAACTTGTATTCCAGTCCGTAATAAATCAGATTGTCGGCCGGTATACCGCTGTCCAGCAAGCCCTTGACTTCATCCACCATGCCCTCCCGCAGCCGTTCCCTCAACCGCACGTCAATCCGGCGGTTACGCTCTTCACGGCTCACCTGCAGGCCTATATATTTCACCCGATCCGCTTCAAACAGAGGAAGGTACGGTGTGGATTGTTCCTGAGGATGCTCCGCCTGGTAAGTGGCAATCTCCAAAGCCCGTATCAGACGCTGCCGGGTATCGTAGTCGGTAGTATTGTGCAGGGGTTTGAGGGCCGCCAGACGCGCCACCAGCACCTCCGTGCTCTCCTGCTCCCACTGCGCGCGCAAGACGGGATTGGCGGGGGCCGAGGGTAACGTATACCCACGGGTGACCGCCTCTATATACAGGCCGCTGCCCCCACAGAGGATGGGCAAAGCACCTCGGCCGACAACCTGACGGTAGGCTGCGGCAAAATCTTTCTGATAGCAGTGAATGTCGTATTTGGTCCCGGCCGGGACAAGATCAATAAGGTGACAGGGAACCGGGCCGTAGGAAGACAAGTCCTTTCCCGTGCCGATGTCCATTCCCCGGTATACCTGGCGCGAATCGGCCGATAAAATCTCTCCTCCGGTCCTGAGGGCCAGTTGTACGGCGTAATTTGTTTTGCCACTGGCCGTTGGCCCCAAGACACAAACCAGTTTATATTGGGTCAAATCTTCCATATTGTGCAAATATACAATTTGATGATATATTTGCGAATGGAAAACTCTTTGGTGACTGTTGTCATCCCCGTATACCGCCTGCCGCTTTCAGACAGCGAGGCGTTTTCTTTGCGTCGCATCACACGCATTCTGGGGCGATATCCCCTTACCGTCATCAAACCCGCTTCGCTGGACCTCAGCCCTTTGTCAGCTGTTTTTTCCGGTTTGCTGGTCAAATCGTTTGACGATGCGTATTTCAACGGCATTGCCGGTTACAACCGGCTGATGCTCTCCGCCGACTTTTACCGTCAATTTACCGCTTACCGTTATATACTAATAGCCCAGCTGGACACCTACATCTTCCGGGACGACCTGGAAAAATGGTGTAACAAAGGGTACGACTACACGGGAGCCCCCTGGCCGGTGCGTCCCGTCTACCGGATGTTCCCGTTCTGTGCCGCAGTGGCAATAAAACGTGCTTACCGTCAATTGTTCCACTTGCCGGACTCTCACATAACCGACAACAAGATTGGCAACGGGGGATTGTCTTTGCGTAAGGTCTCCAGCCACCTGCAGGCCACCGTCAAACTTCATTCACTTATTGACCAATATCTTTCACATAGGGGTCATCTTTTCCATGAAGATGTCTTTTTTGCAGTGGAACCCAACCGTAACGGAGTACATTTCACATATCCGGAATTCATTGAATCATTGGAGTTTAGCTTTGACAAATATCCAAAACTATGCTACCGGCTCAACCGATACAGAATGCCTTTTGGATGTCACGGATGGGAAAAAAGAAGGATGCGTAATTTCTGGAAATTATGTATCTTTAAGTAGTTATATTGAAAGTACCCGCCATGGACGTATACGATTCCTCCAGTTTTAGCAGTTGGCTGGAACATTTGCCGGCTCAGGAAAAGGAAAAAGTAAAAATCGAGGAAAATATGTTTGCCATTGTAGATGACATTCAGACGTTCCTGCCCCTGAGGCGCCCCAGCCGAATTAACGGATTTTGTATTTTTTTATGCCTCAATGGAAGTTGCACCCTCAGTATCAACTTGCACTCGCAAGTTATTGGGGCCAATATGATGCTCATCACCTTTCCCCCTAATGTATTGGAAATTGTGGATCAAAGCCCGGACTTCACCTGCAAGTTCCTGTTTGTCACCGGCAATTTTGTGCAAAACAACATTTCGCAGGGGTGCGCTATCATGTCCGTCTTTCTTTTTGCCAAAGAACACCCGTGCGTCAAACTGGATCCATCCGAGGTGACCTTCCTCTGCGAATACTTTCGTTTTCTGCTGCAGCGGCTGTCCTATCCCAATTTGATATTCCGCAAAGAAATTGCCACCGGCATCCTTACCTCGCTGTTTTACGGAGCTTGCAGCTATCTGGCGCAATACACATCGGTGAACACCACCGTCATGACAAGGCGCCAGGAACTTTTTGAAAAATTTTTAGACTATGTCTACCAGCATTTCAAGGAAGAACGTTCCCTGTCTTATTACGCCGATCAGATGTGTCTGACACCCAAATACCTTTCATCCGTAATCAAAGAGGCCACCGGACATTCGGCGGCCGACTGGATAAACCAACTGGTAGTGATGGAGGCCAAGGTATTGTTGCGCAACTCGGCCCGTACCGTACAACAGGTGGCAATGGAACTGCATTTTGCCAACCAGTCCTTTTTTGGAAAATACTTCAAGCAACAGACCGGCATATCTCCCAACACGTACCGCAGGCAACAGTGCGGATAACGCGTACGGCAACTAATCTTCCTGCCCCATTTTCACAATCCGGTTAAGGTCTTCCTGCGTCATTTCACCCGTTATCTGGATTATACTGAATTCGTTGTCATCCCTGGCACAGAGGTACAAATCCCTGACAAATTTTCCATCGCGTGAAAGATAGATCACGCAATGGTCCTGCGCGTCATCCACTTCCATAAGCAACTCAAAGTTGCCGTCCTTCAGCAAACGGTCAAAATCTTTTTTCATGGCCTGAGCCACATCGGGCCTTTCCGTACTGAGTACGTAAATGCCGGATAATTTAGAGGCCACTTGAGATATATCCACCCTGTCGGTGCCCACGTCAACTGAAGACGAGTTTCCAAACAGGGACAGCAGAGACCGCGAAATGTAGACTTTGGTAATGCCTTCCGTTTTGGAATACTTCTGGTAAAAACTATTGTTCTGTGCCAGAAGCGGGGTAAGGCAAAAGGCCAACAGAGCCGTCAAAAGAATGCGTTTCATAATTATTTGTTTTTTATCATTTTATTAACTACCGCAGCGGGAATGGCCATAGAACATTGTGTGGCACGGTCTGCCTCTTCCATACTCCCGTTCATTTTTTGGGAAACATACAGCAGTACACGTTCCGCTTCAAGGTAGGCCTGGTCCACTTGCGCAAGGGTATAAGTCTCGGCCGAGACCGCCTGGCGGCTGATCCTGGAGGGTAGCCACAACCCCAGGGTTACCGCCAAAGCCACCGCTGCAGCCACGGAGGTCACGCGCAGCCAAATCCGCCGGGGCCGACAGGCCGCTGCGTCAATGGCGGCAGACAACCTTTGTTCCAGTCCTTCGGGAACCGGGATGTTTTCATACGACCTGTCTATCAGATCTTTCAATGCATCATTTGTCTTCATGGGAACCCTTTTTGGTTATTAATTCAAATTGTTCTTTTACAGTGGTACGAGCCCTGTGTAGCAGTACCCTTATGTTGGCGGCGCTTTCTAATGTCAGGGACTCAATTTCTTCCGGACTCAGATCCCTGAAGTAGCGCAACTCAAATATTTCTTTCTGTTTAGCGGGCAGTTTGTCTGCCAGCTGCTTAATCAGGCGAAGGTCATCCTGGGATTCTATCAGCAGCGTCCGGTCCTCGTCTGCTGTCGTCTGCACTCCGGCCGGTCCGTCCGCCGGGAGGGCATCCCTTCCGGCCCTGTATCCTGCAGACCGCAGGCGGTCAACGCATCGGTTGCGGATAAGCGTGACCCCGTACGACTCTGCATTTTGCAAATTCTGCAACATATTGCGGCTGTTCCATAACCTGACGTACAAATCCTGAACGGCGTCCTGGGCATCCGCCGCATTGCCCAGCATACGGAAGGCAATCCGGTAGAAGTGAGGATGGAAAGGGAGAAAAGTTTGTTTAAAGGACTCGGCCGTCATGGTGTGCAGGTTTGCTCAAGCTCTCAGTCCATATTATTGGCAATCAGGTCGTTGATTTCCGATTCTTTGATGGAGCCGGACAATTTGACAAGGCAAGGTTCCGCCCCTACGTTGACCAACAAAAAATCCCTGATACGGTCGCCCTCTCTGCAGATGTAGACATTCACCTAGTCTTCATTGTCGGAAATTTCCATTAACAATTCCATACCATTGTTGTCCAACTTGAGGGCATCCTTGCGAAAATCTTCTTTCACCCGGTCGGAACATTCTTCCAGAGAGAGAACTCGCACCGAGTTGATGTGGCTGAGCATGTCGGCGTCTTCACTGTCGTCAGCGCACAGGCGGGCAAAAGACATCATCAGAGGGCCCACTTTCACACTCTCAGAGTGCATTTCTTTTGAATACTTGCTGAAGAGCATTTCTGCCGACTGGGCATTGAGGCTGAGGGAAAAGGCGGTAAGTACCGCAACAAATAAAATCTTTTTCATAAGGTTTGCGTTTACCATAAAGACGTACTCGCGCCTGATTTGTTACAAAATATATTTATTTCATCCACTCAAAGGTGGCGTAATGTTCGTCACTCATACCCAGAAGGCGGTAAGTGGTAATGGCGCGGACATTGTTTTTGTCTGCATACAGGCGGATTCCGCACACATCGGGACTGCGTAGCACCATTTCCTGTATATATCGGTACAAGGCCGTATAGATACCCTTTCTGCGGTAGGCCGGCAGCGTGTATACACTCTGTATCCAGAAGACCCATTTATTGCGCCAATCACTCCACTCTCTGGTAATCAGCAGCATACCGGCCAGTTTGTCTATGTCAAAGGCCAGATAATAAGTGCCTTTGCCGGGATCGTCCACAATGGCCCCAATGCCGCAGGTAACCGTAGCCAAATCCAGTACCATTCCTTCCGATTCTTTGGCCATGGCCACTTGGCAGGCTGCCAGGGCGGGAATGTCCGGAGTATCCGCTTTTCTGATAATCATAGCATTGTTTTATTAATGTATTACCCGCAAAAATAGTGATTTTATATCACAACAATGCCCGGAACTGCAGGTCATTTGACTTTGCAGACACCGGGCATCGGTAAAGAGAAGGTCACACCCTATTGGGCTTCCTGTTCGCAATAGGCTCCCAGACGCAGATACCTTTTATATAAGGCATCGTACGCGGCGGCACTGTCGGCATTGGGGTGGTATGAGAATGCAAAACCGCTGTTCATTGCTTTTTGGGCGTCTTCCACGCAATCATACAATCCGGCCGCCGTAGCCGCAAACATAGCGGCTCCCAAGGCACACGCCTGGTCCGTACGGCACACCTGAATAGGCATATTGAGCACGTCGCTGAGGATCTGCATGACAAAGGGAGACTTGAGGGCAATGCCGCCAATGCCAATGACCTTGTCAATGCGTACGCCTTCCCTGCGGAAACGTTCCACTATGGCACGCGACCCATAGGCCGTGGCTTCCACCAGCGCCTTGAAAATATGGGGGGCACCGGTACCCAGATGGATTCCGGAAATGGCACCCTGCAGCAGCTGATTGGCATCGGGCGTGCGGCGTCCGTTCATCCAGTCTACCGCCAGTGCCGTACTTTCTTCCATGGGTATTTGTTGGGCCGCCACCGTCAGGGCGGGAATAATCCGGTCACACCATTTGTCAATGGACTCGGCACCGGCAGAGGTACCGGCTATGGCGCGCAGCGGGAATTCCAACACACGGCGGAACCAGGCGTACACGTCGCCGAAAGCGGACTGTCCCGCTTCCAGGCCCACCATACCGGGCAATACCGACCCATCCACCTGGCCGCAGATGCCGCGGATGAGTTTGGAACCGATTTCCTTATACGAAGCCACCATTACGTCACAGGTAGACGTACCGATGATGCGTACCAGCGTATGTTCCGTAACTCCGGCCCCTACGGCACCCATATGGCAGTCAAAGGCTCCGCCGGCCACCGCCACATGGGTGGTAAGACCCAGACGGGCGGCCCATTGGGGAGTCAGATGGCCCACCGGCACATCGGCAGTGGCCGTGTCTTCAAACAAACGGTCACGGTAACCGGCAAGCAACGGGTCCAGCGTGGTCAGAAAGGCTTCCGAGGGAAGTCCCCCCCATTGCGGATGCCACATGGCCTTGTGACCTTCCGCACAACGGCTGCGAACAATCTGACGGCTGTCCGTCACACCGGTAAGCAGTGCTGGCAACCATTCGCAATGTTCCACAATGGAATAGGCGGCATCACGTACGGCCGCATCCTGGCGCAACACGTGCAACGCCTTTGCCCAGAACCATTCCGAGGAATAAACACCGCCTTCATAAGCACTGTAGTCCACATTCCATTTTTGACAGAGGTCGTTGATCTGTGCGGCTTCCTGTACGGCGGTGTGGTCTTTCCACAATACAAACATAGCGTTGGGATTTTCCGCAAATTCAGGTTTCATGGCCAACGGAACACCTTGCGCGTCAGTAAATGCGGGAGTACTGCCGGTAGTGTCAAAAGCCATTCCCACCACCTTCTCCGCCGTCCCCGCGGGACAGGCGGCCAGGGCTTCCTTCACCGAATCCACCAGCACGTCAATATAATCCTGGGGGTGCTGACGGTACTGGTTGATGGCCGGGTTGCAATATTTCCCTTCTTTCCAGCGGGGATAATATTTTACACTGGTAGAAAGCGTATTTCCGTTTTGCGCATCCACCACCACGGCACGGGCCGAGTCCGTGCCATAGTCCAATCCTATTACATAACGTTCCATAATCAGCAAAGGGCTTTGTTAAGCATATAATATATCTCGTTGGTTCTGAGTTCGCTCTTCAAACCGGCAATGGTGGTGTCCTTGTCAATCACCACTATTTCTATGCCCGCCATTTCCGCATAGTCTTCCAGATACTCGCGGGTAAGGTCGTAAGAAAACGCCGTGTGGTGCGTACCGCCTGCCAAAATCCAGCCGCCGGCACCCACTTCAAAATTGGGCTGCGGTATCCACAAGGCCGAGGCCACGGGCAGTTTGGGCAATTCCTTGCTCTTGATGCAATCCACCACGTTGACAATCATACGGAAGCGGTTGCCCATATCCACAACGGTGGAGGCTACGCCGGTACCTTCTTTTGAAGTGAATACCAAACGGGCCGGGTCGTTCTTTCCGCCAATGCCCAAAGGATGTACTTCCAGACGGGGCGTGGAATTGGCAATCATGGGAGATACTTCCAGCATATGGGCCTGCAGGATGGCACTATGTTCCCCGTCAAAATGGATGGTATAGTCTTCCAGGAACGAGCAGCCTTTGGGCATACCCTGGCTCATAAACCATACGGTGCGGGTAAGGGCGGCCGTTTTCCAGTCTCCTTCCGCACCAAAGCCGTACCCTTCCGCCATCAGGCGCTGACAAGCCAGACCGGGAAGCTGGTCCAAACCGGCCAGGTTGTCAAAGTGAGTGGTAAAGGCTTTGGCTCCTTTGGCTTTAAGTACTTTGCGCAAGGCAATTTCTTCGCGGGCGGCTTCCACCACTTGTTGGCGGAAAGCACCACCGGGCTGACAATCCGGGGCTACCTCATAGGCCTCATCATACTCGGCCAACAAGGCGTTAATTTCTGCGGGGGTCACCTGGTTCTGCACGGCTACCAGTTCTGCAATGGGACAATAGTCTACGTGGTAACCCAGACGCATTTCGGCTTCCACCTTGTCACCGTCGGTAACGGCCACGTTGTTCATCTGGTCACCAAAACGAACCACCAGCATATCCTGTGCATCGGCCCAGGCGGCAGCGGCACGCATCCAAACGGCTATCTGTTTTTGGGCCTTTCCATCCTGCCAGTGGCCTACCACCACTTTGCGGTTTTTGCGCAGACGGGTTACAATATGACCGAATTCGCGGTCACCGTGGGCACTCTGGTTCAGATTCATAAAGTCCATGTCCATTGTTTTCCACGGAATCTCTTTGTTAAACTGGGTGTGGAAATGCAACAACGGTTTGTGGAATGCCTGCAAACCCTTGATCCACATCTTGGCGGGAGAGAAAGTATGCATCCAGGTAATCACGCCTATGCACTCTGCCGCGTTGTCCGCGGCACGGAAAGTGGCCGTCACTTCCTTTTCCGAGTTGACGGTCCCTTTATAGACTACCTTTACGGGAAGTTTTCCACCTTCATTGAGTCCCTTGACCATTTCATTAGAGTGAGCGTCCACCGCAATCACCGCGTCGCCACCGTAAAGCAGCTGTGCTCCGGTGACAAACCATACTTCAAAATTTTCAAATGCCATAGTATATTTAGTTTATGTTGTTATTATTCTAGTGCGAATTTACTGTTTTGACGCGGTATTCAGTGTCAAAATTGAGTCAATTCCATAAAATGCCTTGTCATTTTGACAAATATTTTGACAGCGTTGTCAATATTTTTAACATCCTTGCATTACATAGTACCGTGTATTTATCTAAATACTAGTTATTTAAATAGTTTGGCACGGTATTGGATATATAATAAGACGTAGCCGCAAATGAAACGGCAACCCTAGTATTAATAAAAAAATATAACATCTATATCATTATGAAAACTTTAAATCTGACCTCCATCGCCTACTGCCTTTTCGGTATCTGTATGACCTTCACCCTGGCCTGTGTCCTGGGAAGTATGTGCATCTAATTTATAGGATACACTTTCCATTCCAGGATACCTCCCGATGCGTCCGGCTGGAGTTGTACCACAATTTTCAGGTCCGATGCGGTAACGGGAGTAAATGATAAAGAATTATACCTGTCTTTAAATATTGTATAGGGGCTCCGGAGATTTACTTCTCTCCAGGGCCCTTTGTTTTTGTAATACAGTTTCCAGGAAGCCGGCAACCTGAAGTCGCCGTCATAGTGTTCCAGTTCAAGCCAATACACATCAATGCCGCCAACCGTCAGGGGCTCTTCAAAATGGTAGGCCACGTTTTCCTGCGTGCCGCGGCACAGCCACCAGTAAAAATAAGGTTTGGAAATATCGGAAGAACGTTTGGGCTCCCATTGATCATTCAGTCCCGAGGCCGACTCGGCGTAAGGCCTGCGCTGCTCCCCGCGATCTATATACGCCCGTGCCCGGGAAGCCGGAGTGGCCTCCGGCGTAGGCCGGACCGCTGCGGGCTGGACGGGAATCCACACTTCCATCTGGTCGGCTCCGCGGTTGTTCCATACCGCATAAGGTATGGCGGTGAAGGGGACTTTCCGCAGGCTCCCGTTCCAACTTACCTCATAGGCCGTACCCCGCAGGACGGTCACTCCTCCCAACAGATCATCCGCTTCCTCGGCCGTGATGTCACTGTGCAAGTCTATATATTTGTTGAACACGGTGCTGTCGGACTGGTCTTTCCCCTCCAGGGCATAGACTATGGGGCCGCGCTGCAAGGCGTTGCGATACAAGTCGTCCTCGACCCGCTCGTCGGCCTGTATGCGGCGCACGTCCATAGGAAGCTCCAAAGTCACCTCGTCGGACGCGTGCCAGATGCGTGTGATACTCACATAACCGTCCCGGGACTCCGCTTGGACCTTGCTTCCGTTGACGCGCAGGGTAAAGGGACGTGCAGGGGTGTCAAATGAATACAAATCTCCGGGAATCGGTTGGTCCTGCGCCCAGCCGGGGATTCGCAACTTGAGGGTGAAGGACTTCTCGCGACACCGAGTCACCGCCAGTGTAACCGCGCCCTTCCAGGGATAGCCCGTGGTTTGGGAAAGGGCTATTTCATTGTCTGACGTAGTGATTTCCGCAGTCCCCTGCACATAAAGGTTCACATAAATATCCCTGCCCTGCACGGCGTACACGTACTGCGGTACCGAGGCTATGAACCGGGTCAGATTTCCGGGACAGCAGGCGCAGCCAAACCACTCCTCACGCAGGTGTTCGCCCTGGGATTCCAGCGGGTTGTCGTAAAAAAACCGGTCTCCGCTCAAAGACACTCCGGAAAGCACGCCGTTGTATAAGGCCCGCTCCAGCACATCCATATATTTTGCCTGTCCGGTGGCCAGAAACATCCGGTAATTCCAATATACATTGGCAATGGAGGCGCAACTTTCACAATAAGCGGTATGGTTGGGCAACTCGTAGTCGGGACCAAAGCCCTCTCCCTGGGCCCGGGAACCCATTCCGCCGGTAATGTATAGTTTCTTGCCCGTCAGATTGTCCCATATACGGGACAAAGCCGTGAAGTAAGCCGTGTCCTGCGTGAGAGAGGCCACATCGGCCACCCCGGAATACAGATAACCCGCCCTTACGGCGTGGCCCAGAATCCGGTCCTGCTCCAGAATGGGTTTGTAATCCTGACTGTAGATGCCGGGAGCGCGGCCATTGGTAAGACGGCCTGTCTCTTCCACAAAATATTTGGCTTGTTCCAAATATTTGGGGTCACCGGTTACTTTGTACAATTTAGCCAGCCCCATTTCAATGATGGGATGGCCCGAGGGGTAGGCTTTCTGTCCGGGCCCGTAGCCAAACACACGGCACACCAGGTCGGCGTTGTTGAGCGCCACTTTAAGCAGGGTACGTTTTCCGGTAGCGCGGTAATGCGCCACGGCCGCCTCGTACAGGTGACCGCTGTTGTAAAGCTCGTGACTGTTGATTTTCTCCCAGCGCGACGAACCCCACCAGGCAGAAAGCCGGGTACAGTTGTTGGTCACGCAGGTGGTCAGGTAGCCGTCATCTTCCTGAGCGGCGGCAATCAATGTTATAATACTGTCCAGACGTTTGTCCAGTTGGGAGTCATAACAGGCTGCCAGCGAATAGGACGCACCCTCTATCAGTTTGTAGACATCGGTATCGTCAAACGGGAAATCACCGCGCTGCTCCCCTTTTTTCAGCCCTCCGGCAACAGCAAAATTGTCAAAGCGACCGTTGATGTCACATTGGTACCACGCGGCCGGGAGGGTTACCGTACGGTTGATTTCCATCCGAAGTGCCCAGAAATCGTCGTCAAAATGCACCCTGGTGAACGGAACTTCTTTAATGGCAACAGCCTTCCTTGCAGCAGGGACCGACGTGCAAAAAGCCGTACCAAGCCAGATACCGCAACATAAACAATAAGATATGATACGTTTCATTAATAGTTTGACATCAAATTGACATTAGCGAATTTACGAATTTCTTATCTTTGGACAAAATACTAAAACCGATACAATGAAACTTCTTGCCGTATTGCTGCTTGCTCTTGCCGTGCACGGATATCCCATAGAACCGGTTCCCTTTACCCGGGTAAAAGTCACCGACAGTTTCTGGGGACAGCGTCTGAAAGCCAGTCGCGAGGTCACCATTCCCCTGGCCTTCAGCAAATGTGAAGAAACCGGCCGCTACACCAACTTTGTACGCGCCGCCCACCCTTCCGACACCAATAAGGTCACCGGCTTCTCCTTTGACGACACCGACGTCTACAAAACCATTGAAGGAGCCAGCTACCTGCTGCAGACCTACCCCGACAAAAAACTGGAAGCCTATATTGACAGCGTCATAGTGCTCATGGCGGCCGCTCAGGAAAGCGATGGATACCTCTACACCGCCCGTACACAGAACCCCGCCCATCCTCACCAGTGGGCCGGCACCAGCCGCTGGGAAAAAGTAGAGGAACTCAGCCACGAATTCTACAATCTGGGGCATATGGTGGAAGGCGCCATTGCCCATTACCAGGCCACCGGCAAACGCAATTTTCTGGACATAGCCGTCAAATACGCCGATTGCGTATGCCGTGAAATAGGCCCCAACACCGGACAGACCGTAGCCGTACCCGGACATCAGATTGCCGAGATGGCCCTTGCCAAACTCTACCTGGTCACCGGAGATCGCAAGTACCTGGACCAGGCCAAATTCTTCCTGGACAAGCGGGGGTACACCACCCGCAGGGACGCTTACAGCCAGGCCCACCTTCCGGTGGTGGAACAAAACAGTGCCGTAGGCCATGCCGTACGTGCCGCCTATATGTATGCCGGAATGGCCGACGTGGCCGCCCTGACGGGCGACACGGCCTACGTCCGTGCCATTGACCGCATCTGGGACAACATTGTGTCCAAAAAATACTACCTCACCGGAGGCATTGGAGCTACTCACGACGGAGAGGCATTCGGCGAGGACTACCAGCTCCCCAACCTGAGCGCCTATTGTGAAACCTGCGCAGCCATTGGCAACGTATACGTAAACTACCGCTTGTTTCTGCTGCACGGGGAATCCAAATACTACGACGTGCTGGAACGGACCCTCTACAACGGACTACTTTCCGGCGTATCTCTGGACGGAGACGCTTTCTTCTACCCCAACCCGCTGGAATCCGACGGCAGCCACCAGCGCCAGAGCTGGTTCGGCTGCGCCTGCTGCCCTTCCAATATCTGCCGCTTCATTCCCTCCTTGCCCGGCTATGTGTACGCGGTCAAGGACCGTGACATCTACGTGAATCTCTTTATGTCCAATACCTTGGAGACGGAAGTTGACGGCAAGGAGTTGCAGTTGAGCCAGCAGACACGCTACCCTTGGGACGGCGACATCTGCCTGACAATGGACAAAGCCCCCAAAAAGGCCTTTACCCTTAAAATCCGCATTCCGGGCTGGGTACAGGGACAACCCGTGCCTTCCGACCTGTACGCCTACACGGACGGAAAACAGTTGGGATATACCATCTCAGTAAATGGGGAGACACTCTCCGGAACGCTGGACAAAGGCTATTTCTGTATAGAACGCGCCTGGAAAAAGCACGACGTGGTACGCGTGCATTTTGACATGGAACCCCGTACGGTAAAAGCGCACGAAAACGTCACGGACGACAGAGGCCTGTTGGCCGTGGAACGCGGCCCGCTGGTATATTGTGCCGAGTGGCCCGACAATCCGGGTGTGGACTTGAAGCACATCCTGCTCAACCGCACCCCGCAAGCCACCGCCACGTATGAGGAAAATCTGCTGTACGGACTGACCCGTCTCCAAATGCCCGCCCAAAGCCTGTCCTACGGGGCCGACGGACGCCTGCAAACCAAAGACATCACCCTGCAACTGATTCCTTACTACGCCTGGGCACACCGCGGAAAAGGAGTTATGAGTGTCTGGCTGCCGTATTCCCGGATGAATCTGTAATACTTGGTCTTTTTTTTCCGTAAATTTGCATGCGCTTAACGTAAAATCTACAATAACAACTAACTTTAATATCAATGAAAAAACATCTCTTATCTGTTGCCTTTCTGGGGCTTCTGCTGGCCGTGGCCGGCTGCGGTTCCCCCGTACAAAACAATAAATCCGGGTTGGACCGCGCGGCCTTTCAGGACAGCGTGGAAGGACAAGCCACGGATTTGTACACCCTTACCAATAAAAACGGAATGGAAGTGTGTATCACCAACTTGGGAGGACGCATAGTATCCATTATGGTACCCGACAACCAGGGCACCTTCCGTGATGTGGTGCTGGGGTTTGACAACCTGTCGGATTACGTGAACGTTCCCTCGGACTTTGGTGCCGCCATTGGCCGTTACGCCAACCGTATTGCCCAGGGACAATTTACTCTTGACGGTCAATTGTATGACCTGCCCAAAAACAACTTCGGACACTGCCTGCACGGCGGTCCCCAAGGATGGCAGTATAAGGTATTCCGTATGGTATCGGTAACCGGAAACAGCCTGGTACTTGAAGTGGAATCTCCGGACGGCGACCAGAATTTCCCCGGAAATATAAAGGCTACGGTAACCTACACCCTTACCGACGACAACGCCATTGCCATTCAATACTCGGCCACAACCGACCGTCCCACCATCATCAATATGACCAACCACTCATACTTCAATCTGTCCGGTGACCCCAACAACAAGATATTGGACAACCTGTTGTGGATCAACGCAGACCAGTTTACCCCTGTGGACAGTACCTTTATGACCACCGGAGAGATCCTCCCCGTGGCCGGCACTCCAATGGACTTTACCAAGGAAAAAACCGTGGGTGCTGAAATTGAGAACTTTGATTTTGAACAGCTTAAAAACGGCAACGGGTACGACCACAACTGGGTACTCAATACCCAGCGCAACCTGCAACAGGCAGCCGCCCGCCTCACCAGCCCCTCAACCGGCATCACGCTGGAAGTCTATACAGACGAACCGGGCATTCAGGTATATACCGGAAACTTCCTGGACGGCACCGTCACCGGTAAGAAAGGCATTGTCTATACGCAACGTGCCGCCATCTGCCTGGAAACCCAACATTATCCCGACTCCCCCAACAAGCCACAATGGCCCTCGGTAGTACTCAATCCGGGCGAGACCTACAACAGTAACTGCATTTTTAAATTTTCAACCAAATAAATTAACTTATGCAACTACTTGACTGGATTGTAATCGGTATCTTCTTTGCCGGCCTTATTGGCATTGTGCTGTGGGTATTGGGCAAAAAGAACAAAAACTCTTCCGACTATTTCCTGGCCGGACGCGATGCCACCTGGATTGCCATTGGGGCTTCCATTTTTGCTTCAAACATCGGTTCCGAACACTTGATTGGTCTGGCAGGCTCGGGAGCCTCCAGCGGTATGGCCATGGCCCACTGGGAAATCCAGGGCTGGATGATTCTTATTCTGGGCTGGGTGTTTGTGCCGTTCTACTCACGCAGTATGGTACTTACCATGCCCGAATTTCTTGAAAAGAGGTACAACAAGGAGTCCCGTTCCATATTGTCCGTTATTTCTCTTGTAAGTTACGTGCTGACCAAAGTAGCCGTCACGGTATACGCCGGAGGTCTGGTGTTCAAGCAGGTATTTGGCATCGAAGAACTATGGGGCATTGACTTTTTCTGGATATCGGCCATTGGCCTTGTGCTGCTTACCGCCCTGTATACGATATTCGGCGGTATGAAGTCCGTACTCTACACGTCCGTATTGCAAACGCCCATTCTGTTGCTGGGCAGTGCCGTCATTCTGGTACTGGGTCTGCGCGCCGTGGGCGGCTGGGACCAGGTACTGGAAATCTGCGGCGCCACCCCGGTCAATGAATACGGAGACACCATGCTCAATCTGATACGTGACAACCGCGACCCGCAGTATCCCTGGCTGGGTGCCCTGGTGGGCTCGGCCATTATCGGTTTCTGGTACTGGTGTACCGACCAGTTTATAGTACAGCGCGTACTCTCCGGAAAGGACCAGAAGCAGGCGCGCCGCGGTACCATCTTTGGGGCCTACCTCAAAATGCTGCCCGTATTCCTGTTCCTTATCCCAGGCATGATTGCTTTTGCCATGTCACAGAAAGGCGTTATCGTTAACGGGGTCCAATACGTGCTGCCCAACGCCGACGCGGCTTTTCCCTCACTGGTAGCCACCCTGCTTCCGGCCGGCATCAAAGGACTGGTGGTTTGCGGTATCCTGGCGGCCCTCATGAGTTCTCTGGCCAGTCTGTTCAACTCCTCTTCCATGCTGTTTACCATTGACTTCTACAAACGCTTCCGTCCCGAAACTCCGGAAAAGAAACTGGTCCGCATTGGCCAGATAGCCACGGCAGTCATTGTAGTTCTGGGTATTCTTTGGATTCCCATCATGCGCTCCATCGGGGACGTGCTCTATCTGTACCTGCAAGACGTACAGTCTGTGCTGGCTCCCGGTATTGCCGCCGCCTTCCTGCTGGGTATCTGCTGGAAACGCACCAGCGCCAAGGGGGGTATGTGGGGTCTTATCAGCGGCTTTGTCATTGGTCTTACCCGTCTGGGCGCCAAGGTGTTCTACACCACCATAGGGGAAGGAATGACCGGCGGCTGGTTCTATGATGTATTCTACGGCACCAACTGGTTGTTCTTCTGCGGCTGGATGTTCCTCTTCTGTATTGCCGTGGTTATTGTAGTCAGTCTTCTTACCAAAGCACCGGATCCCTCACAAATTCAAGGTCTGGTCTTCGGTTGCTCCACTGCAGAACAAAGAGCCGAGACCCGCGCCAGCTGGAATCACTGGGATATTATCCACTCTGTCATCATTGTAGGCATCACCGTTGCTTTCTATTGGTATTTCTGGTAGATCTGCATTATGGATTTGAACCTGCTCAAACAAGAAGTGTGGCAAGCCAATCTGGATTTGGTGGCCCATGCTCTGGTAATCTTCACCTGGGGGAATGTCTCCGCCATTGACCGCGAGAGCGGCCTGGTGGTAATCAAACCCTCGGGGGTGGATTACAAAACCATGAAACCCTCCGATATGGTGGTCACCGACCTGGACGGCCACATTGTGGAAGGCAACCTGCGTCCTTCTTCCGACCTGCCCACCCACTTGGAATTGTACAAAGCCTTTCCCAAGGTCGGCGGAGTGGTACACACGCACTCCACCTACGCTACCGCGTGGGCCCAGGCCGGCAGAGACCTCCCCAACATCGGCACCACCCACGCCGACTATTTTCATCACGCCATCCCTTGCACCCAACCCATGACGGCGGCCGAGGTGGAAGGCGCCTATGAGAAAGAGACCGGGACCGTGATTGTCCGCTGTTTCAGGGGCATTAACCCCATGCATACTCCAGCCGTACTGGTGCGCAACCACGGTCCCTTCACCTGGGGCCCCACCGCCGCCAAAGCCGTGGAAAACGCCGTGGTGCTGGAGCAGGTGGCCAAAATGGCCGCTATTGCCTATTCCGTGAACCCCGACCTTTCCATGAATCCGCTGCTGGTGGAAAAGCACTTTTCCCGCAAACACGGGCCCAATGCCTACTACGGACAGAAGAAATAGAAAACGACTTGCCCTGCCGTTCTAGCGGAAAAAAAGAGCGACTGCCATCAGCCGCTCTTTTTTTTGGGATATCACAGGACTACAGTTTGCGCGCGCCGTCAGAAATCACCACATCGTATACCTTGGGCTTGTGGCCGAAACGGGCTTCATACAGCGCCACAGCTTTGTCCACAAAGGGCTGATACAGGTTGTCCTTCACCAGATTGATGGTACAGCCACCAAAGCCGCCTCCCATCACCCGTGACCCGGTCACGCCGCAATCACGGGCCACCTGGTTCAAAAAGTCAAGTTCTTCACAGCTGACTTCATATAACCGGCTCATGCCGACATGGGTTTGATACATCCGCTCGCCCACCGTTTCATAGTCGTCTCTTTCCAGGGCGTCGCACACATCCAGCACGCGCTGCACCTCGCCAATGACGTACAAGGCGCGGTGGTAATCCTCGGCCGTTATCCTGTTCCTGACTTCTTCCAGCATTTCAAAGGTGGCATCACGCAGGAATTCCACCTGTGGATGACCGTTCTCGCGGATGGCCCGGGCGGCGTTCTCGCAACTGGCGCGGCGCTTGTTGTAAGCGCTCGAAGCCAGCGTATGCTTGACCACGGTATCCAGCAAAACCAGTTTGTAGCCCTTAGGATGAAACGGGTAATATTTGTACTCCAGCGAGCGGCAATCCAGACGGATAAGGCTGCCCGCCTTGCCGAACAGGGAAGCAAACTGGTCCATAATGCCGCAGTTGACGCCCACGTAATTATGTTCGGTAGCCTGCCCTATCCGGGCCAGTTCAAATTTGTCAATACCCAGATCAAACAGGTCATTCAAAGCAAACGCGTAAGTGCTTTCCAGAGCGGCCGAGGAGGACATGCCGGCCCCCAGGGGGACGTCCCCGGAAAAAGCCGTGTCAAACCCACCTACCACACCCCCGCGTTTGGCTATCTCGCGGCATACCCCAAAGATATAACGAGCCCAGGCCGCCTGCGGTGCATCGGCTTCTTCCAGACCAAATTCGGCATCTTCCCGCAAGTCTACCGCATAGGCACGTACGGTGTCCGTGCCGGTGACACGAATCTGAGCCACCATCCCTTTGTCAATAGCTCCGGGAAAAACAAAACCGCCGTTATAATCCGTATGTTCTCCAATCAGATTCACCCGGCCCGGACTGGCATACAAGCTGCCGTCCGGTGCGCCGAATTTCTCTGAAAAACACTGATGTATCAAGTCTATGTTCATACGTGGTCCTTACTGATTACAACTCCCAAGCCAGCGCGGCCGCTCCCAGAATGGCGGCATCTGAACCCGGCAGTTTGGAAGGGATCACATCCACTTTATCTTTCCAAATAGGCATCACGTTGGCGTTCAAGGTGTCGCGCGTGGGTTTAAAAATCAGTTCTCCTGCCTGAGCCAGCCCGCCAAACATAATGATGGCTTCCGGAGCGCTGAAGGCCACAAAATCGGCAAAGGCCTGCCCCAACATCTTGCCCGTAAAATTGAACACGTCAATGGCCAGTGCGTCGCCACGATCCGCCGCTTCAAACACATCTTTGGAAGTAATGTCCGCCAGCACCATATTCCGAAGTGACGAAGGTCTGTCGGGTTGCATTTCCAACATCTCACGTGCCGTGCGGGCCACTCCAATGGCCGAGGCATAAGTCTCCAGGCACCCCACTTTGCCGCAATTGCATTTGCGACCGTTTCCGCGAACCGCGGTCACATGTCCCAATTCGCCCGCAAAGCCGTCGTGACCGTAGAGCATCTTGCCGTCAATCACAATCCCGCTGCCCACGCCGGTACCCAGCGTGATCTCAATAAAATTCTTTTTGCCTTTAGCGGCTCCGTATATCATTTCACCCTGCGCCGCAGCGTTGGCGTCATTGGTTACCACTACCGGAATCCCAAACATGGCTTCCACCATGGTTTTGAGGTAGACCACCACGGGATTGCCCTGGGAGTCTTTGGCCCATTTTAAATTGGGCGCCGACTCAATGACTCCTTTGTAATAGTTCCCGTTAGGAGCCCCAATACCTATACCCTTGATAGCGTCTTTTCCGCCCACCGCCGGGTTGTCAAACAATTTTTGCAGGTTGGCCTGCAAGTTGTCCATATATACACGCAGTTCCGTTATTTGTTTGGTATCAAATACCGTACTAGCCAAAATTTTACCAAATGCGTCCACTACACCCAGTTTGGTGCTCTGTCCGCCAATGTCGATGCCGACTACTAAATTTTTTTCCATAATTATTATTCTGTGGGAATATCCTTATTTACATTCTTGGAACCAATCAGGGCATAGAACAAAATGTAGGCAAAGCCTGCCACTACTACCCAATAACTACCTATGTGACCCACTTTGTCCGCCACAAAGCCCTGGAACAGGGGCAACACGCCGCCACCCACAACCAGTGTCATAAAAATACCGGAGGCCACCGGTGTATATTTACCCAGTCCTTCCGCCGCCAGGTTGAAAATAGCGCCCCACATCACGGAGGTGCACAAACCGGTAAGGGTCATAAACGCCATACTCAGGGGAATCACCTTGCCAAATGCGTTAATGGTAATATCCTTGGGAATATACATCAGGCATAGTATGAACGCCAAGGCCACGGTTGCCACGGTGGACAGCATCACCCTGCTGGATACCTTGCCGCCAATCACACCGCCAATCAGACGGCCGCACAGCATCAGAAACCAATAGGCGCCTACCAGGGTACCGGCAATGGCGGGACCCATGGCGGGATTTTCCGACATATACAAGTTGGCTATATTGGGCGTACCCACTTCCACACCTACATAGAAGAAAATGGCCACTGCACCCAAAATGAAGTGGCGGAAAGACATAGGACCGTGAGGATCTTTTGTTACCTTTCCGGAGCGACGGGCCGCTTTTTCCGCAGCGGTTTCCATATGGGGTTCGGGAACGCGGGTAAAAACAAAGATCAAAAAGGCCAGCGCAAAAATCACCATGGCAATAATCATCACCGGAGCCGCATCGGTTACCTGTGCGGTGTCAATGGACCCGCCCACCAGATAGCCCACCAGCACGGGAGCCAGCGTACCACCAATGGAATTGCAGGCACCGCCAAACTGAATCAGCTGGTTCCCCTTGTTGCCGCCGCCGCCCAAGGTGTTGAGCATGGGGTTCACTACAATATTAAGCATACACATGGACACGCCGGCCACGAGCGCTCCGGCCACGTAAGTGGCAAAAGCAATGTTGCCGTTTACATATCCGGCCAGAAATTGAATACCGATACCCACCAGACCTACTACCACTGCCGCCAACGCCGTAAACCGGTATCCCTTGCGTTTGAGGATTATACCGGCGGGAATACCCATACAGGCATACGCCACAAAATTGGCCAACGTGCCCAACTGAGACACGGCATTGCTGGCTCCGAACTGGTTTTTGAGGATTACGCCCATTGAGCCGGCCAAATTGGTCACAAGGGCAACGATAAAGAACAGTGCAAACATTATCGCAATCGGTAATGCGTAGCTTTTTTTCTGTGTAGTCATAAAAAATAGGTTAAAATTAAATTGTTATAGATAAAAATTAATCTCTTAGCGGGGCAGCAGCACTTTGGCCACTTCTTTGGAATATTTCTTGGGCAGGGTCCATTTCATCATGGTCAATATGTTGTCTGAAGAAGGTCCCATAAAAATTGTATAGTCACCGGCATCACTCACCCAGGAGGACGTATCTTCATTGAAGGAAGCCAGGTCCTTGTCGTTCAGGACAAAGGTAAGGGTCTGGGTATTTCCGGGGGGTAACAGGTCGGTTTTGGCAAACGCGCGCAATTCCATGACGGGTTTTTCGACAGCTCCTTCCGGAGCGGCCACGTACACCTGCACTACTTCTTTTCCGGCTACCTTGCCGGTATTGGTTACAGGCAGATTTATGGTACATACGCCTTTTTTGTAGGTCACCTCGGGGGTACCGTATTCAAAAGTAGTGTAGGACAAACCGTATCCAAACGCGTAGGAAGGAAGTTTGTTGTAATGCGCAAGGGCGCGATACCCCACCCAGATACCTTCTTCATATTGAGTATAATCCACATTTTCCATTATAGATCTCACCGGGGCCGGAGTGCCCAGAAAAGCGCTCAAATCCACCGGAACATCGCCGGTAGGGAAATGGGCGGTGGAAGGATGATCCGCCAATGTTTCGGGGAAAGTCATGGTCAGGCGTCCGGAAGGATTTACCACTCCCTGGAGGATATCGGCCACGGCGTTACCGCCTTCCTGACCGCCCTGCCAGGCTAGCAGAATGGCGTCGGGACCTTCTTTCCAGGACATAGTTTCAATAACTCCGCCAATATTGAGCACTACTACCACTTTCTTACCTGCCGCGTGAAACGCTTCTTCCACGGTGGCCAGCAGTTCCTGTTCGGCAGCGGTCAACAGGAAGTCATCCACTTCCTTGCGGTCATAGAATTCACCAGAGCTTCTACCTAATGTGATGATTGCCAAATCATTTTCTTCTACCGCCTTGGCCAGTTGTACGGCTGTGGGCAGGTATTCGCCCAGAGGTACCTGGGGAAGGAAGCGCGCCAGCGGAGACAATGAAGGATCCTTCTGTTGGGCACGCAACGCCTCTTCTTTGGCAATATGTTCTTCATAGAGGGCTTTCAGAGAAGCATCCACGCTGTATCCGGCGTTGGCCAGGCCCAGTTCCAGTGAAATGGTATAGGCCTCGTTCACGTCGCCGCTGCCGGTACCTCCGGCAATAAAGCGGTACGACGTATTTCCAAAGGCGGCAATGTGCTTGATGGAAGCGTCCAGCGGCAGCGTGCCGTCATTTTCCAGTAGCACCATTCCCTCGGCCGCACTCTGGCGGGTCACCGCGGCGTGCGCGTCCAGATTGGGTTTATTGGAATATTTGTAACCCGCAAAACGCGGGGTGCGTACCACCAGTTCCAATACACGCGTCACACAGGCGTCAATGTCTGTCATACTCAGCGATCCGTCTTTGGCTGCGGCAAGCAGGGCGTCATACTGGTCCACGCGCCCGGGCATGATGAGGTCGTTGCCGGCGGCAATCTGCGCCGTCACCACCTTGCCTCCGTACCAGTCCGTGGTCACCATCCCTTCAAAACCCCACTCGTCACGCAGAACGGTAGCCAGCAATTCTTTGCTTTCCGTAGTATAGACTCCGTTAATCTGATTGTAGGAAGACATTACCGTCCAGGGTTGAGCTTCCCTGACGACTATTTCAAAACCTTTCAGGTAAATCTCGCGCAAGGCCCGTACAGACATGCGGGCATCGTTTCCCATACGGTTTGTTTCCTGGTTGTTGGCGGCAAAATGTTTTACAGACACGCCCACCCCGTTGGATTGCACCCCGCGGGTCATGGCCGCAGCCATTTTCCCGGTAAGGTACGGGTCTTCCGAGTAGTACTCATAATTACGGCCGCACAACGGATTGCGGTGAATGTTCATACCGGGCCCCAGCAGTACGTCGGCTCCGTATTCCAGCACTTCATTACCCATAGCCTTTCCCACTTCTTCAATAAGGGGAGTGTTCCAGGTTGAGGCCAGCAACGTGGCAATGGGGAATGCCGTGCAATAATAGGTTTGATCGTCGCTGGCACGGGTAGGGTCAATGCGCAGCCCGGCAGGCCCGTCGGCCAGCACAATGGCGGGAATTCCCAAACGCTCAATAGCCAGGGTTCTTCCGGCGGCACCGGGAACCAGGTCATTGATAATGCCCACGGTGGGGCCTTTTGTGGTATCATCCAATTTCTGGGCACCGGACCCTACCAATAATGTAATTTTTTCTTCGGTCGTCATAGCGCCCACCACCTCGGCAATATTGTCCGGGTTCAATTGTGGCGCCCCGTCTACGTAAACGGTTGGTTGTTTGGGCTGACCGCACGACAATACGGTCGCACTCACGCCCAAAACGGCCATAAGCGTAAAAAATTGATGTTTCATAATATTTTTAGTAGGTTTAGATTGTACAAAGTAACAGAAAGTTATTCAAAAAAACACGTAATTTTGTTCACGTATGGGCTCACTTATTAACATCTCCACACAAATTTTCAGAAAACCGCAATACTTGCTGTTGCTGGCCGAGGGGGATTTTGGCGGGCCGCCTTTCGGACGCGGTTCCCGAGTGGGGAAAGCCTTGTTGCGTGAGGCCCTTGTGCAAGCCGGCATTTTCCAGGCAGAACCCCTGTTTGCCACCGGTTTCAATGGCAAACCCCTGCTGGCGAACTACCCCCTGTGGCACTTCAACATCACCCATTGCGACCTTGCAGTGGCTTGTGTATTGTCCCAAAAAGAAACGGGCATAGATGCCGAGGTAATCCGTCCCGAACATCTGGACCTGGTACCTCACGTGCTCAACAGTGCCGAACAACAACAGGTGTTGCAGAGCGACAACCCCCCGCAGGAATTCTGCCGGTTGTGGACCCGCAAGGAAAGCCTGCTCAAATGCACCGGAGAAGGATTGCGCGATGACATGCGCCACGTATTGGAAACAAACTCATTTGGAGTACCCGTTGAAGATTACGCCGCCTTTGAAGCGTACCACGGAGAGGGATACGAAATGTGCGTATGCCTGAAAAATGACAAAAACTGACAAACATCCGAAATAACTTTGCCCCCATGAATGCTCAAGTCCTGGAAAAGCTGAAAATACTGGCCGAGTCCGCCAAATACGACGTGTCCTGCGCCTCAAGCGGCACCGTGCGGAAGAACCGCCCCGGCGGCCTAGGCAACACGGTGGGCGGCATGGGGATATGCCACAGTTTTGCCGAGGACGGGCGCTGCATATCGCTACTCAAGGTAATGCTGACCAACGTCTGCATATACGACTGCGCCTACTGCATAAACCGCCGCAGCAACGACATCCCGCGGGCCACCCTGTCGGTGAAGGAACTGGTGGAACTGACCATAGAATTTTACCGGCGCAACTATATAGAAGGACTCTTCCTGAGTTCGGGCGTCGTGCGCAACCCGGACTACACTATGGAACGGCTGGTGGCCGTGGCGCGCGACCTGCGCACCGTGGAAGGCTTTAACGGCTACATCCACCTCAAAAGCATTCCGGGGGCTTCGCAGGAACTGGTGCGTCGGGCCGGCCTGTACGCCGACCGGCTGAGCGTCAACATAGAAATTCCCACCGACGCCAACCTCCGGGCCCTAGCTCCCGAGAAAAGCCTGGAAAGCGTGTTCCGGCCCATGAAGTACATTCATCAGGGCGTGCTGGAAAGCCACGAGGAACGACAGAAGTTCCGCTCGGCCCCGCGTTTTGCCCCCGCAGGACAGAGCACGCAAATGATTGTGGGGGCCACTCCGGACAGCGACCGCACCCTGCTGACCATGGCCTCGGCATTATACAAACGTCCTTCCATCCGGAGGGTATACTACTCGGGCTACATTCCGCTCAACACTTACGACCACCGGCTACCGGCGCCCAAACAGCCTCCGCTGGTGCGGGAAAACCGGCTGTACCAGGCGGATTGGCTCATGCGTTTCTATCAGTTCAAGGTAGAAGAGATTGTGGACGATTCCTTTCCCGACCTGGACCTGGAAGTGGACCCCAAACTGGCCTGGGCGTTACGCCATCCGCAGGAATTTCCGGTGGACGTCAACAAGGCGCCTTACGAGATGCTGCTTCGCGTACCGGGTATTGGAGTCCACTCGGCCCAGCTGATTGTGTCTTCACGCCGCTATACACACCTGCAAGAGCCGCACCTCAAAAAGATAGGCGTGGTGCTGAAAAAGGCCAGGTACTTCATTTACAGCAACCAGCTGGCCGCCCACACCATCCACGAAATCAAGCCCGAGAATGTCAAGCAGCTGCTGATGGTCAAAAAGCCGTCCAAATTCCTTTACCAGCCGGAATTACCCTTTACCGTATAACGTCATGGTTTTCTGCTACGATAAAACATTTGAAGGGCTGCTCACCTGCGTCTTTGACGCCTACCTGCACAAATCTTTTCCGGAAGCACTGATTACGGAAGGCGACCCGCTGCCTATGTTCTGCGAAGCCGTATGGACCGTGGTTACGGACAGTACCAAAGCCGAACGCGTATGGAAGGGACTGCAAAAGAAACTGTCCAAAGAAGCGCTGTACCAGCTGACCGTAGTGTGGATGGCGGACCGCGTTCCCAAGGCGGACGAACTGATGATGCGCTACATGCGAAAAACCATTGACGCCCCTCAAAGCATTGAGGTCAATTTTGCCGACCCGGACGTGCTGGATTTGTCCCGTCTGTACAAACAGGTGAGTTATGAAAGAATGCGCGTGATGCAGTTTGCCCGCTTCCAGAAAGCGGCCGACGGAACCTATTTCGCCCCGTTTGAACCCCAGCACAACGTACTTCCGCTGGCGCTGGCCCACTTCAAGGACCGCTTCAGGGACCAGAAATGGTTGTTGTACGACGTGCGCCGCGCCTACGGCTATTATTACGACCTGCACTCGGTCCGGGAAATCACCTTTTCACAACAAGAAAAATTTCTTGAAAGCGGCCTGCTGGACCCGGAAAAAATGGCGGCCGACGAGCCGCTTTTCCAACAACTCTGGAAGACCTACTTTAAGGCCATCTGCATTAAGGAGCGGCTCAACCCGCGCAAGCACCGCCAGGATATGCCGGTGCGCTACTGGCGGTTTTTGACCGAAAAACAATAGTATGGACCACTCTTTGTGGTGAAAATCGGCATACGGGGGCAGAAACATTTTCACCCTCACCCCCCTCAAAACAGGGTTTGTTATCTTTGCCGCCAATCATTTACTAAAAAGATTACACGTTATGCAACAATTTAAAATGGTAGTATTGGCCAAACAAGTTCCCGACACCCGCAATGTGGGCAAGGATGCTATGACGGCAGAGGGAACGGTCAACCGCGCCGCATTGCCGGCCATTTTTAATCCGGATGACTTGAATGCGCTGGAACAGGCGCTCAGAATAAAAGACCAGTATCCGCAATCCACCCTCACCGTCCTGACCATGGGACCCGCCCGCGCCGCCGAAATTGTACGCGAAGGGCTTTTTCGCGGGGCAGACAACGGATATTTATTAAGCGACAGAGCATTTGCCGGGGCCGACACTTTGGCCACCTCTTATGCGCTGGCCACCGCCATCCGTAAAATCGGAGATTTTGACCTTATTCTATGCGGCCGTCAGGCCATTGACGGGGACACCGCACAAGTGGGGCCTCAGGTGGCCCGCCTGCTGGGCATTCCCCAAATCACCTATGCCACGGAAATTTTGGGCCTCACCCCCTCACGGATTACCGTCAAGCGCCGCATTGACCGTGGCGTGGAAACCGTAGAGACCCCGGTGCCCGCATTGCTCACGGTAGATGGTAGCGCCGCCGCCTGTCGCCCGCGCAACGCCCGGCGGCTCCTCACTTACAAACGTTATGAACCGGACACCTGGTCTGCAGCCGATATTGACGCCGACGTAAGCCGGTGCGGCCTCAGCGGATCGCCCACCAAGGTGAAAGCCGTGGAAAACATTGTTTTTTCTGTGAAGGAATGCAAGACGCTGAGCGCAAGCAACGCGGATATAGAACAACTGATTGTGGAACTTATTTCAAACCATACCATTGGATAAACTGCTATGAACAACATTTTTGTATACTGTCAGATAGAAGACCGTCAAGTGGCTGCGGTAAGCCTGCAGCTGCTCACCCGGGGCCGCCGGCTGGCCCATACGCTGGGATGCCGTCTGGAAGCCGTTGCCATTGGCAATCAACTGGAAGGTATTGAAAAACAAATATTCCCTTACGGAGCGGACGTACTGCACGTGTTTGACGCCCCCAGCCTGGCGCCCTACACCACCCTGCCCCACACCGCCATTATGGTCAAACTGCTTAAGGAAGAACAGCCGCAAATCTGTCTCATGGGCGCCACGGTGATAGGCCGTGACCTGGGACCGCGCGTGTCTTCCTCACTGCACAGCGGTCTCACGGCAGACTGTACCCGGCTTGAAATCGGCGACTATGATGATAAGCTCAACAACGTGCATTACAGCAATTTGTTATACCAAATCCGTCCCGCGTTCGGCGGCAACATCATTGCCACCATTGTCAACCCACGCAATCGGCCTCAGATGGCCACCGTGCGCGAAGGCGTGCTCAAACAGGAAATTGCGGACCCCGACTACGCAGGCCGACTGGTCCGTCACGACGTGGACCAGTACCTGAACCCGGCCGACTGCGTGGTCAAGGTCGTTGACCGCCATATAGAACAAGCCCGCCACCACTTGAACAACGCCTCCATTGTAGTGGCCGGAGGATACGGCATGGGTTCCAGGGCCGGCTTTGACACCCTCTTTGAACTGGCCGACGTATTACATGCCGAGGTGGGAGCCAGCCGCGCCGCCATTGACGCCGGTTTCTGCGACGCCGACCGCCAGATTGGCCAGACCGGGCTGAGCGTGCGTCCCAAACTTTACATAGCCTGCGGCATATCGGGCCAGATTCAGCATTTGGCCGGAATGCAGGAAAGCAGCGTGATCATATCCGTCAACTGTGACCCCGACGCCCCCATCAACGCCATTGCCGACTACGTGGTGACAGGCACCGTAGAAGAGGTCATCCCCAAAATGATTACCTATTATAAACAAAAAAGCATCTGATATTTTACTTAGAAGATTAATATATGGACAATTTCTATACAGATACCCCTCAACTGAAATTTCACCTCAACCACCCGCTGATGGAACGCATCTGCGCCTTGAGAGAACATAACTATACGGAAAAGGAAACCTGCGACTACGCGCCGCAGGACTTTGAAGACGCCATGGATTCCTACGACAAGGTGCTGGAGATGGTGGGGCAACTGTGCGCCGAGGTCATAGCCCCCCATGCCGAGGAAGTGGACCATTGCGGCCCCACCCTGGAAAACGGCCGGGTAATTTACGCCCCGGGCACGCAGGAAAACCTTAAGGCCACGCGTCTGGCCGGACTTATGGGCATGGCCATGCCCAGACGCTACGGCGGACTGAACTTCCCCATTGTACCCTATATTATGGCGGCCGACATGGTCAGCCGTGCCGACGCCGGTTTTGGAAACCTGTGGGGGTTGCAGGACTGTGCCGAGACGCTGTACGAATTCGGCAGCGAAGACCAGCGCCAACGGTATCTGCCCCGTGTATGCCAGGGTCAGACTATGTCCATGGACCTGACAGAGCCCGATGCCGGTAGCGACCTGCAGCACGTGATGCTCAAGGCAACCTACTGCCCGGAAGACAACACCTGGCGTCTGAACGGCGTCAAACGCTTTATCACCAACGGGGATGCCGACATCCACCTGGTACTGGCCCGGACCGAAGAAGGAACCCGGGACGGCCGGGGACTGTCCATGTTCATATACGACAAAGCCAACGGCGGTGTAACGGTACGCCGCATAGAAAACAAAATGGGCATCAAGGGCTCGCCCACCTGCGAACTGGTATACAAAGACGCCCCGGCCGAGTTATGCGGAAGCCGCAAGATGGGACTTATCAAATATGTGATGGCTCTTATGAACGGTGCACGGCTGGGCATTGCCGCCCAAAGCGTGGGCATTTCACAGGCCGCGTATTATGAAGCCCTTGCCTACGCCAAAGACCGCAAACAATTTGGAACCGCCATCTGCAATTTCCCGGCAGTCGCCCAAATGATTGACGGCATAAAGGCCAAACTGGACGCCTCACGCGCCATCCTTTATGAAACCGCCCGTTTTGTAGACCTGTACAAAGCCTTGGATGACATAGCCCGCGAACGTCCCCTGACCGCAGAAGAACGTCAGGAGCAAAAGCACTACGCCCGTCTGGCCGACTCACTCACCCCGCTGGCAAAAGGTCTGGGCAGCGAATACGCCAACCGGAACGCTTACGACTGCATTCAGATTCACGGGGGCAGCGGATTCATGAAAGAATACCTCTGCGAGAGACTGTACCGCGACGCGCGCATTACCTCAATCTATGAGGGCACCACCCAATTGCAAGTGGTGGCCGCCATCCGCTACGTGACCAACGGCACCTACCTGGAGCAGATCAAACGCAATGAAGAGTCCCTGGCCACGGAAGATACAGCTCCCCTCAAGGCGCGTCTGGTAACCCTACGCGAGCGTTATGCCCGGGCCGTGGAACAGGTTCTTTCACACAACGACACCGCCTTTTTAGACGCACAGGCCCGCCGTCTGGTAGAAATGGCCGGAGGGTTGATTATGGCGCACCTGTGCACCGACAACGCCACCCGCAATGAAGACCTGTTTCTGGCCTCGGCCCTTACGTATGTAGACTATGTGGAAGGTGAATCAGCCAAGCACTGTGCCTTGTTGAAAATACCTTTTTCATAACACTTGCAACAACCAGGTTTCTTTTTCCAGGTCGTAATCGTATACTTTTTGAAAACCATACGACAATTCCGACCCGAACAGAATGATCTGCCAGCAAATATTCATCCAGACCATGAATAGCGGAATGGCGGCAAACACGCCGTAGACCGTGCCCAAACGCGTAACCATCATCTGGGTTTCAATATAGAGATACTGCACCGCCACAAAGGCTAAAGCCGCCACCACGGCCGCTTTCAGGCAAGGCATATATTTTACGGCAGCGTGCGGAATGAATTTATATATCAACGACAATATACCCACCGATATGGCATAAAACACCAGCCAGTACAGCCAGGATGTCAAAAAGTTAAAAAGCCCCAGCCTGCTCTGCAGGGCGTTGCTGAATGTAGTGAAGTAAAACGTCCCGTAAGAGAAAAGAAACAACAACAGGGGCGCCATAATGAGAATGAGAATATACACCAGGAAACGCTTCCAGATGAGGCGGGCCTTTTCCACCCTCCAAATGCGGTTGAAAGAAAGCTCCACATTAAGCATCAGCCAAAAAACCAACCAGATGAAACTGATAAAACTTATTACGCCAAAGAGGCCGTTTTCCAGGGAATCCACAATACTCCCGGCTGCGTTAAGAACATAATCAATCATTTGTACCGAAGTGGGAAAAGCAGTATGCAACGCGTCGGAAAGCTTCTGGTCCAGTCCCAGACCACCGGTAATGAACAATATGGCGGCAACCAGCGGCACTATGGCCAAGGTACTGAAGAAACTCAGTGACACGGCCTCCCTGCCCACACGCAACTCAAAGAAGTTGCGCACGGCAAGAACCAGCACCTTCAAATGACGAACCACGCGAGCTCTAAGCCCGCTGAGCTGGGAAAAATCCAGACGCCAGAGGTCGTGGGTAATAAACTGATTGGCTGTTTTATAGTACCAATTGATTTTATCAATCACTTTCGCCATAGTATGCGAATGTAAGAAAAAAAAAGGTAATTCATCTCGTCATGCCATAACAGTCTCATTTACACGTCAGACGCCTTCACGCGCAAGAAACGCAAAGCTCTTGTCACCATTTTGGGCAACTGCTTTTTGTCATCTTTTGCGGCCAGATTCAATGCCAGGTTCCATTTTTTGTAGATAGGCACTTTCAGTGTCTCCACAAACTCTATGAGAGTCCCTGAGGGGTCTTCCACATAAGTAAAATGGCCATTGGCATCTCCCATATCAAATCCCTGCCGGTTTTCCTTGAGGCTGCTGTCGCTGTCGCATACAAACGGATGACCCAACGCTTCACAGGCTTCGCGTACTTTGTCCATATTCCGGACGTCAAAACACAGGTGGATGAAGCCGGGATCTCCCCAAAAGCGTCCTTCGTAGATTTTGGAAGGAACCTCTTCCAGATTCTGCACCAGTTCCAATTGGGATGTGCCCATAATGGCACTCATGGGGCCCTGTAAAGGTTTGGAACGTTGCAGCACCACACGGCGCACCTTGGTGGCGGCGCCGGGAAGGCCCTTAAAGTCAGTAAATACACCGGTCACATCCAGACGCACCGTATCATAATCCAATATTTTGCCGTAAAATTCAATCGATTTATCCATGTCACTCACACCCAGGATTACGCCGTTACCCCCTCCGGTGAGGGATTTCCCCGACACAAAAGTATAGGAGTCCTGCTCCACCTCAAACAGATTGCCCCACGGGTCCTGAAGAAAAAAATGCAGCACGTCGGTGGGGGAAGAGTGAGGCTGACTCAACAGATTCACCCCGTCTTCCTTCATTTTAAGGTAGGCGGCCTGCACGTCGGGCGCTTTGATTTTGCAGACAAATATGCCCAAATCGCCCAACACGGGGTGCTTTTTGGGATAATTCACGTTTCTTCCCCGAGGCTCCCAGATTTCAAAACCGGCGCCGCCGCGCAGGTTGTAAGCCAGCACGGCATAACGGGGCTGGGGTTTGCCTCCGGTGTAGGGCAGCATCAGCGAAGCGGTGCCTTCATCGGCAAATATTTTGATATCGACTCCAAAATATTTGATGTACCACTTCCAGGATTCGGACACGCTTTCCACCCCAATGCCCACCTGCTGGATACCACAGATAACCTTTTCTTTCATTATATTATAATATTATATTGCAGATATTCTGGAGGCCAGTATATAATACAGCCAAGGAGTATATTTGTAGATATACACCATTAGCAGTTCTTTGCCTCCCAGTAATTTTTTGTGTTTCCCTCTTTCAATGGCCCGTACCGCCTGACGGGCGCATTTGGCAACTTCAATCCCGCCGGCCTGTCCGGGGTCCATCCGGGCATAAGCGGTTCCGTCGGCCAGCAACGCGCTTTTGCTTATTTGTGTACGTACCCGGCCGGGAATCAGAAAGGTCACCTTGAGGTTGCGGTTTTCCAGTGCCAGCGATTCAAAAAAGCCGAACAAGGCGTGTTTGGAGGCACAATAGGCCGATCGCAACGGGAAACCGAACAGCCCCGATATGGAAGTGGTCACCCCTATGTGCACCGGAGCCTGACGCAGGTGGTCCTTCCATCTTTTGACCAGATACACCGACCCGAAATAGTTGATGTCCATCAGTTTTTTATCCACCGAGAAATCACTGTCAAGCGTCAGGGCCCGCTGGGATACGCCGGCATTCAAAATAAAGATATCCGGTGAAATGCCCAGAGAGCGGACGTAATCGGTAAGGGCATCTATGGAAGCGGTTTGTGCCAGGTCCGTTTCAAACGCCCAGGCACCCACGCCCAGCGCCGCACAGCGGTCCCTGACCGCCTCCAGTTGCGCCTGACCCAATCCGGCCAACACCACATCCGTACCTTTACGGGCATATTGCAGGGCAATGGCCTCGCCTATACCCGAACCGGCACCCGTTATAAGAGCTGTCATAATCAATCGGTAAGTTTCTTGTATTTGAACGGCTTGGGTTCCACATTGCCCAGACGACGTTTTTTGTTTTCTTCGTATTCGGAATAGGACCCTTCAAAGAAATAAACTTTTGAGTCACCTTCAAAGGCCAGAATGTGCGTGGCAATACGGTCCAGAAACCAACGGTCGTGGGATACCACCACGGCGCATCCCGCAAAATTCTCGAGCCCTTCTTCCAGGGCGCGTATGGTGTTTACATCCACATCATTGGTAGGCTCGTCCAACAAAAGCACATTGGCATTTTCCTTAAGGGTAAGGGCCAGATGCAGGCGGTTGCGCTCGCCCCCGCTGAGTATGCCGCACATTTTTTCCTGATCCGCACCCGAAAAATTAAAGCGTGACACATACGCCCTGGCATTCACCTCCTTGTTGCCCAGTTTGACAAATTCGGAATCCTGCGCAATGGTCTGGTAGACGGTTTTGTCCGGGTCTATCTGTTTGTGCTGCTGGTCCACGTACGCCAGCTTCACCGTCTCGCCCACCTTGAAAGAACCACTGTCCGGAGTTTCCAAACCCATAATCAACCGGAACAAGGTGGTCTTTCCAGCCCCGTTGGGGCCAATGACACCCACAATGCCCGCCGGCGGCAGGGTAAAGTTCATATTTTCAAATAGCAGTTTGTCCCCGTAAGCCTTGGACACGCCCTCGGCACGGATGACATTGTCCCCCAGACGCGGTCCGTCGGGAATGTATATTTCCAGTTTTTCTTCTTTCTGCTTGCCGTCCTGGCTCAGCATCTTTTCATAGGCACCCAGACGGGCCTTGGATTTGGCCTGACGGGCCTTGGGAGCCATACGCACCCATTCCAGTTCCCGCTCCAGGGTTTTGCGGCGCTTGCTTTCCTGCTTTTCTTCTGTGGCCAGACGCTGGGTCTTTTGTTCCAGCCAGGAAGAATAGTTGCCTTTCCAGGGAATGCCTTCCCCGCGGTCCAGTTCCAGAATCCACCCGGCCACATTGTCCAGAAAATAACGGTCGTGCGTCACGGCAATGACGGTTCCCTTGTACTGGTTCAAATGGGCTTCCAGCCACTGTACGCTCTCGGTATCCAAATGGTTTGTGGGCTCGTCCAGCAGCAGTACGTCGGGCTCCTGCAACAGCAGACGACACAGGGCCACGCGGCGGCGTTCGCCCCCGCTGAGCGTCTTAACATTCCAATCGCCGGGAGGACACTGCAAGGCATCCATGGCGCGCTGCAACTTGGAATCCAGGTCCCAGGCCCCGGCGTGCTCTATCTGGTCTGTCAGTTCCCCCTGACGCGCAATCAGGCGGTTCATGGCATCGTCGTCCATAGGCTCGGCAAACTGCTCATTTATTTTTTCATATTCTTTCAGCAGGTCCACCACTTCCTGCACGCCTTCTTCCACCACTTCCCTCACCGTCTTGGCCGGATCCAGCTTGGGTTCCTGTTCCAGGTAGCCCACACTGTATCCGGGAGCCCACACCACTTCCCCCTCCGTTCCCTTTTCAATGCCGGCAATGATTTTCAGCAGGGTAGACTTTCCGCTGCCATTCAGACCTATCACCCCTATCTTGGCCCCGTAAAAGAAGGAAAGGTAGATGCCCTTCAAAATGACTTTGTTGGAGTTGGGGAGAATCTTGTTGACCCCGTTCATAGAAAAAATGATGGTTGAATCCGCCATAGTGTGTCTATTTAAAATTGATTATGTATTCTCCGATCACCCGACCGTGTCGATAGCACCTCTTTCCAGCCAAGTCGCTTCACGTCATAGCGCTGACCGCAACGTAGACAATACACGCCGTGGTGCTCACAGCCGCAATGGAGGCAGGTGGGCGTGGTCAGGGAATAATCTTGCAAGGCCTCATCTTCAGAAGACTTCGGGGAGACAGCGGGTAATTTCTTGTCCATCTTGAACTATTGCAAAGTGACAAAGGTAATAAAAATGCGATAAGTTTTTCTTTACCTTTGTGTACCAAACCTACGCATATGAAAAAGATTTCAACCCTTTTTTTGGCCGCATTGCTATGCGCCTGCCAGGGCCCCAGAACTTCCGTGATTACAGTGGCCACGCCCCCCCGCCCAGCCGGTCAAAATGATGTCATACAACTTACGGCTCCAAAAATTGAAACGGTAAGAGTGGGGTTCATTGGATTGGGCATGCGCGGCCCGGAGGCCGTGGAACGCTTTACCCATCTGGACGGCGTGCAGATTGTGGCACTGTGTGACCTGCACGCGGACCGTGTGGAAAAATGCCAGGACATTCTTACAAAGGCCGGTCTGCCCCGCGCCGCCGCTTACAGCGGCAGTGAAGACGCTTGGAAACAACTTTGCGAGCGCAACGACCTGGACCTGGTCTACATTGCCACCGACTGGGTGCACCACGCCCCCATGATCCTCTATTCCATGGAACAGGGCAAGCACGTGGCCTGTGAAGTTCCCTCGGCCCTGAGTATGGACGAGATCTGGCAAATCATCAACACGGCCGAGCGTACCCGCAAGCACTGCATCCAACTGGAATACTGCGTCTACGACTTTTTTGAACTGACCACCCTCAACATGGCCCAGCAGGGTCTCTTTGGGGACATTCTTCACGTGGAAGGGTCGTACATTCACAACCTGGAAGAATTCTGGGACGCGTATGAAGGCAATTGGCGTATGGCCTACAACAAAGCGCACCGCGGTGACGTATACGCCACCCACGGTATGGGCCCCGCCTGTCAGTTGCTGGATATGCACCGAGGCGACCGCATGACCACCCTTGTGTCCATGGATACCGACCCGGTAAGCATTCCCGCCTGGCTGCTGGAACGCGGCCGGGACACTACCGGTTTCCGCAACGGTGACCACACCATGAGCATGATCCGAACCCAAAAAGGCAAAACCATCCACATCCAGCACGACGTGGCCAATGTGCGCCCCTACAGCCGTATGTACCAGTTGACCGGGACAAAGGGCTATGCCAACAAATACCCCGTGGAAGGATACGCCCTGGATTACCAGAACTTCTCGGCCCACAGTTTTCTGCCTGCCGACGTAAGGGATACCCTTATAGCCCGCTACAAACACCCCATCCAGGTAGCATTGGAAGAGACCGCAAAGGAAGTGGGCGGCCACGGCGGAATGGACTTTATCATGGACTACCGGCTCATCTACTGCCTGCACCACGGACTGCCCCTGGACATGGACGTGTATGATCTGGCCGAATGGTGCTGTGTGGGCCCACTCTCGGCCCTTTCCATTGAAAACGGGTCGGCCCCGGTGGCCGTTCCGGACTTCACCCGCGGAAATTGGAACAAGGTACAAGGCTTCCGTCACGCGTTCTAACACCAGTCGCCACGCGATGCATCCTTTGGACACATTGATAGCTCAAGGCGAGCACATGCAGCAGGATTTCAAGTATTTCCTCAGCGACGCACGCAAAATTGCCCGCTCCCTGGCCGCTTTTGCCAATACCGAAGGCGGCCGGCTGTTGGTGGGTGTCAAGGACAACGGACACGTGGTGGGCCTCAAGCACAAAGAAGAGGAAGCCTACGTGGTGGAGGCCGCCGCACAGGTGTTTTGCCACCCGGCAGTGGCCTTTGAGACCCGTACTTGGAACTATGAGGGCAAGACCGTGCTGGAAGTGCAGATTTCCAAAAGCAGTCTGGCCCCACACACCGCCCCCGATGAAAAAGGCAAGGAAGTATGTTATCTGCGCAAGGCGGACCAAAACAAAATTGCATCGGAACTGGAATACAGGGTATTGTGTCTGACGCACCAGCGCACGCCCCTTACCCTGGAACTGGGGCCGCATCACCGTCGCCTGCTGACCGTGCTGGAGACCTACGACAATTCCGGTGGATACGACATTGACTGCCTGGCGCGGCAGAGTTTGCTCACCCGCCGGGAATGTCTGGAAACTTTGGCTCAGTTAATTGCAAGTCGTTCTCTCTAACAAATTGCCGTGACACCCCAGCGTTTTCTTACAATTTGTAAGAAAACTTTTTTTTTGTGCCAAAACAAAAACAACTTCTTATCTTTGTAATACCAAAAAGACCGTATGAACAAATACACCTCATTTCTCACCGTTAAAGCCGGCACTCAGTCGGGAGGGCGTCTTATGGTAATGCGCAGGCATCTGTAGAGATGCATTTTCAGCGCCCCGGGCAGGCAGGCCGCAAGGCCATCAGCCCATCCCATTCCCATTACATACATTAAATTAATTCTTGATATAACTATGTCAACTATTCATTTTGAGACCCGGCAAGTCCACGCCGGTTCAAAAGCAGACCCTGTAACCGGTGCCTGCGCCACACCGCTGTACCAGACCGCCTCGTACACATTTCCTTCTATTGAAGACGCCGCCCTTCTTTTTTCCTTGGAGAAAGAAGGCTACATCTATACCCGTCTGTCCAACCCCACGGTAGACGTATTTGAAAAAAGAATCGCCTCGCTGGAAGGCGGTACCGCGGCCGTGGCCACCGCATCCGGACAGGCGGCCGAGTTCCTTGCCGTGCAAAACCTGGCCGCACAGGGTGACAACATAGTCTGCAGTCCCTCGCTCTATGGAGGCACCATTGCCCTGTTTGGCAGCCGCCTGCCCCGCTTTGGCATTGAGGCCCGGTTTGCCCGGAGCACCGCCGCCACAGATTATGAATCACAAATTGATGACCGCACCAAGGCCCTCTACGTAGAGACCGTTGGCAACTCTGACTTTTTCATTCCGGACTTTGACGCCCTGGCCGCCATCTGCCGCCGCCACGGTATTCCTTTGGTAGTGGACAATACGTTTGGCGCCGGAGGGTACCTGTTCCGTCCCTTTGAACACGGCGCCAACGTCATCATCCACTCGGCCACCAAATGGATTGGCGGCCACGGCAACAGTATTGCCGGTGTAGTGGTGGACGGCGGCAACTTTGACTGGGGCAACGGCAAATTCGCACAACTGAGTACCCCAAACGAGTCCTATCACGGCCTCAACTTCTGGGAAACCTTTGGCGGCCGCCAAGGGAAACCCAACACCGCCTTTGCTCAAAGCGCCCGCTGTCTGGGCCTGCGGGACACCGGTGCCTGCCTGAGCCCGTTCAACGCCCTGCTCATCCTGCAGGGAATGGAAACCCTCTCGCTGCGGGTGCAGCGCGCGGTGGACAACACGCAGGAACTGGCCCGCTGGTTTGGCACCCTGCCTCAGGTGGCCTCGGTAAACTACCCCGGCCTTCCGGACAACCCCAATTACGACCGGGCCTGCAAGTACTTTCCCCACGGTCCCGGGGCCGTGTTGAGCGTGGTACTCAAGGGCAGCAAGGAAGAAACCGCGGCCTTTGTGGAACGGCTGCAGCTGGTAAGTCACCTGGCCAACGTGGGGGATAACAAAACCCTGATAGTGCACCCGGCCTCCACCACCCACGGACAACTGGACGCCAAAGCCCTGGCCGCCTGCGGTCTTACTCCCGCCACGCTGCGCATTGCCGTGGGTATAGAACACCTTGACGACCTCAAGGATGATTTTGCCCAAGCCCTTAACGTATGACCGAACACACGTTTACATACAATCAGCCCTTTGAGCTGGAAGGCGGCGGCGTCCTGCCCCGCATAGACATCTGCTACCATACCAGCGCAGACAGCGTACAGGGACGGCCGGTGGTATGGATCTGCCACGCCCTCACGGCCAACTCCAACCCCGAAGAATGGTGGGACACCCTGGTGGGAGAGGGCAAACACTTTGACACCGGCAAATACTTCATTGTCTGCGCCAATATGTTAGGATCGTGCTACGGAAGCACCGGTCCCCAAAGCATCAACCCCCTCACCGGAAAGCCCTATTTGAGAGATTTCCCCATCATCAGCATCCGCGATATGGTCCGGGCACACGAACTGTTGCGCCGTCATTTGGGAATCACCCGGATTGACCTCGTCACCGGAGGCTCCAGCGGCGGCTTTCAGGCCCTGGAATGGAGCATTTCCAATCCGTCCCTCATCCGCCGCCTCTGTCTGATAGCCAGCGGCGCACGCGTAAGTCCCTGGGCCACGGCACTTAATGAAACGCAGCGTATGGCGCTGGAGGCTGACCCTACGTTTACCTCCGGTCAAGACCTCCACGGCGGGCTCTCCGGCCTGGCCGCCGCCCGCGCCTGCGCCCTGCTGTCTTACCGCTCGTATGAGGGATACGCGCAAACACAGGCCGAGTCGGACCCCGACACCTTCCTGGCCCGCAAAGCCTGCACCTATCAGCAACATCAGGGACAGAAACTGGTGGACCGCTTTAACGCCTACAGTTACTACACACTCACCCAAAGTCTGGACACCTATAACGTGGGCCGGCAGCGCGGCGGCGTGGAAGCCGCCCTGCAGCGCATCACGGCCCGCAGCCTGTGTATAGGCATTGACAGCGACCTGCTGTTTCCCCTCTCCGAACTGGAATTTGCCGCCGCACACATTCCCCACTCCCGTCTGGCAGTGATTTCCTCGGCCTTTGGACACGATGGTTTTTTATTGGAATACAAACAAATTGCCTCACAATTATGCAAGTACTTAAATTTGGAGGAAGCTCTGTAGCCAATGCGGCTACTATGCTCAAAGTGATAGAAATAGTCAAGGAAGCGTCAGAAGGTGACAAGACCGTGGTGGTGGCCTCGGCCCTGAGCGGAGTCACCGACCAGCTGGTAGAGACCGGGCACCTGGCCGGAAGTGCCGACCCGTCTTACCAAGAACGTATAGATTCCCTGGAAGAACGCCACAAGACATTAATAAAAGAGCTGATACCCAAAGCGTTCCAACCCGACATCAACAGTCAATGCGGCCGGCTCTTTGAGGCCCTGCGCGGCATCTGCAAAGGCGTGTTCCTCATCAAGGAACTCAGTCCCAACACAGCCGACCTCATTATGAGTTTTGGAGAACTGCTCTCCACCCAAATTCTGATCACCAAATGCATCTCGCTGGGAATGAATTGCAAATGGATAGACGCCCGGGATATGATAAAAACCGAGAAAGTGTTCTCCCACAACGTGGTGGATACCGAAACCTCGTACAAAAACATCTACCGCACCCTCTCCGCACTGCAGGCCAAGATAGCCATAATTCCCGGCTTCATTGCCAGTGACGCGGCCGGCCGCACCACCACCCTGGGCCGGGGCGGGTCCGACTACACCGCCTCGCTGTTGGCCGTGGGGGCCGAGGCGCGCCGCCTGGAAATATGGACCGATGTGGACGGTATGATGACCGCCGACCCGCACATTGTGCCGCAGGCCCGCACCATTGAACATATTTCCTACAAAGAGGCCCTTGAACTGTCCCACTTTGGAGCCAAAGTGATTTACCCGCCCACCATCCAACCTGTCATCACCAAAGGCATTCCCATCCTGGTAAAGAACACCTTCCGTCCCCGTGCCGCCGGGACTCTCATTGAGAAGAACCCGCCCGAGGGCACCGACAAGATCAAAGGCATATCGGGCAGCAACCGCATAGCCCTGCTTTCTATGGAAGGCAGCGGTATGGTGGGCATTCCCGGTTACTCCAGCCGCCTGTTTGATGCCCTGGCCCAGAACGAGATCAACATCATCCTCATCACCCAGGCCTCGTCGGTACACACCATGCTGGTAGCCATTGAAGAAAAGGATGCCGTCAAGGCCAAAAAAGCCGCCGACCATACCTTTGCCTATGAGATTTCACTGCACAAGGTAGACCCGTTGCGCGTGGAAAGCGGTTTTTCCATCATCAGCCTCATTGGAGACGACATGAAGAACCAGTCCGGTGCCAGCGGACGCATGTTCGAGGCCATCGGCCGGTCGGGCATCACCATCCGAGCCATTGCGCAGGGCTCGTCAGAGAAGAACGTGTCGGCCGTGGTCTGCACCAAGGACATTGAACAGGCCATCCGGGCCACCCACAAGGAATTCTTTGGGTCACCGCACCGCCGGATCAACCTGTTCATTGCCGGTTTCGGCAACGTGGGCAAGGCACTGGTACAGATGATTGATGCCGGCAAGGCGCAAATTCTGGAAAGCAGGGGCATTGAACTGGTGCTGGCCGGCATCAGCAACAGCCGGCGGAGCCTCATCTGCAAAGACGGCATATCGGCCGCCATGCTTCCCAAAGGCCTCACTGAAAATGCCGAGGGATTCGTGGACCGCATGTGCCACGCCAACCTGAGCGGTAGCTTGTTTGTGGACTGCACCGCCAACCAGTACATTGCCGCTTGCTACCCGCAGATTATGGAAAACAAGATAGGCGTGGTTTGCTGCAATAAAATAGCCAACGCGGCCGACTGGGAGTCGTACGTGGCCCTGCACTGCTGCGCCCGCCTCAATCAGGTACCCTTTATGTACGAGACCAACGTGGGAGCCGCCCTGCCCGTCATTTCGCTTATCCGCCAGCTGATCCAGAGCGGGGACACCATTGAGCGCATCTGCGCCAGCCTCTCGGGCACCCTCAATTACGTATGGGGAAACTACGACGGGACCACACCCTTTGAAGAAATTGTGGCACAGGCCGCCGCCCTGGGTTACACCGAACCCGACCCGCTCACCGACCTGCGCGGGGTCGACGTATTGCGCAAGGCCCTTATTCTGGGCCGGGAGATTGGGCTGCCTTTGCAGGAAAGCGACATTGAAGCCACTTCGTTTCTGCCGGATACGTGGCCCTGTGAAACGCATTTCCAAGCCTTGTACAACCAGGCGGCCGGCAAGCAGCAAAGGTTGCGCTACTTGGTGCAGATAGAGCACAATAAGGTATCCGTAGGTTTGCAGGCCCTTTCCGCGGACCATCCGTTCTACGCCTTGCGCGGCACGGACAGCGCCCTGCTTATATACAGCCGCCACTATCCCAACGGCCTGCGCATAGAAGGGGCCGGCGCCGGAGCCGTCCAGACAGCCGAGGGATTATTGAATGATATTTTACAAACTGTATAGTCTTTATGAAACCTGTAAAAGTAGCCGTAGTGGGCGCCACCGGATTGGTGGGCGGCACTATGCTCAAAATATTGGAAGAAAGGCAATTCCCCGTGGAGACCCTCCTGCCGGTGGCCTCGGCCAAATCGGTGGGAAGCACGGTGACCTTCAACGGACGGCCGTATACCGTGACGACCCCGCAGGAGGCCATAGCCCAAAAACCGCAAATCGCCCTTTTCTCGGCCGGTGCCGGAGTGTCGCGCGACTGGGCCCCCAAGTTTGCCGAGGCCGGGGGCACGGTGGTGGACAATTCTTCGTGCTGGCGCATGGACCCCAGGGTGCCGCTCATTGTGCCGGAAATCAACGGGGCGGTGCTCGCCGACCCCGCCCACATTCCCCTGGGCATTATTGCCAACCCCAACTGTTCCACCATACAGATGGTGATGGCGCTGGCCCCACTGCACAAAGCCTTTGTCATCAAGCGCATTGTGGTGTCCACCTACCAGTCGGTCAGCGGTACGGGGCAGAAAGCCGTACGGCAGATGAATCTGGAGAGAAAAGCATTCCAGGAAGGGAAACCCGCCCCCTCATTGGATGTGTACCCGCATCCCATTGACCGCAATGTGTTGCCGCAGATTGATTCGTTTGAAGACAGCGGGTATACCAAAGAAGAAATGAAAATGGTCAACGAGACGCACAAGATTCTGGACGATTACTCCATAGGAGTTAGCTCCACCACCGTGCGGGTACCCGTGACCGGAGGCCATAGCGAGTCTGTCAACGTGCAGTTTGAGAAACCGTTTACCTTGGAAAGGGTGCGTCAACTGATTGCTGGTTTCCCGGGAAATGTGTTGCTGGACAATCCGCAGGAAAGCGTGTACCCCATGCCGCTGTATGCCGCAGGGAAAGATGAGGTGTTTGTGGGACGCCTGCGTCTGGACCCAACCGCCCCCAATACCCTGAACATGTGGATTGTGTCTGATAATTTGCGCAAAGGGGCCGCCACCAATGCGGTGCAGATTGCGCAAACGCTCTGCGGCTACCAAGAATAATTGGTCGCAACAAAATATTTTTTACCTTTGCAGTCCAACTTTAATGGGGAATTAGCTCATCTGGTAGAGCGTTAGGTTCGCAATCTAAAGGTGGTGGGTTCGAGTCCCATATTCTCCACTTCTCATTCTGTATATCGGCATCTTACAAACGAAAGGGGCTGAATCGGGGACTCTCCTCCGTTTCACTCCCTTTTGTTGAAGTGTCATATATATTAACATATGTAAGCTATCTGTGCTAATTTCAGTGGGTTACGCCCGCGCCGGCGGCAGCAGCCCCCGCGCAGCACCGGCGGCACCGGAGGTCGTTGTGAATTGTCATTCGCCGACGGGTTGGCGCTCGAACCGCTCCTTTTAGGCGGGTCCCTATCATTTTTATCTATAGGTGTGTTTCCTGTAATTGCTACCTGCACTCGACAGTCATTGTAAGAGTGCGTGGAATTCTCAGTGGGTTACGCCTGCGCCGGCGGCAGCAGCCCCCGCGCAGCACCGGCGGCACCGGAGGTCGTTGTGAATTGTCATTCGCCGACGGGTTGGCGC